>DATIXQ010000089.1:0-41536 GCA_035518375.1 Allostellaceae bacterium
AAGAACCGCGAGCCCCGCCTGGCGCAGTAAGCAGGCCCGGCGCCGGTTAAGTGAGAGCCGGATGCGCGCAGCGTCCCGGACCGCGCGCCGCCCCGAAATGGCTATTTCGCGGGGATTTATGATCGCTTGAAGCGGCGGCGCGCCCCGGCTAAACTTGGCGGGGATATACCATGGATATACCATTCCGCTCAGCGGAACATTCCGAGACCGTAGCAACCAGCCGCGAAGGGCTGCTGTCGGTCAACTTCATCCTGAACGTGATCGAGCTTCTGGCCGAGACGGACGGGCCGCGCGCGCTTTCGGACATCGCGCGCACGCTCGGCGTGTCGAAGCCGCGCGCGCATCGCCATCTGCGCGCGCTGCTGCAGCGCGGCTATGTGCGACAGGAAAGCGTGACCGAGCGCTACGAGATTACCGCGAAGCTCTTGGCGCTCGGCGAAGTGGTACGCGACCGCTTCGAGATCGCACGCCTCGTGCGCCCGGAGATGGCACGGCTGCGCGATGCCAGCGGCCTGGTGGCGACGGCATCGACGCTGATTGCCGATCTCGTCACGATCGTAGAGGCGCTCGACGGGCGAATGCTCATCGACGCGGACATCCTTCCCGGCAACGCGCTCAGTCCATTCAATTCGGCGCATGGGCTCGTGGCGCTCGCCTTTGGTCCGGCGCAGCGCATCACCCGCGCTTGGACGGGACCGCCCCCATCCAATCCGGAGGAGCTCGAGGCCGAGCTCGCTGGCATCCGCCAGCGCGGCTGGGCCACCGCTCCCAATCGCGTCTTCCCCGGCATCAATGCGCTCGCCGCACCGATCTTCGATCACCGCGGTGACTGGCGCGGTACAATCGCTATCGTGGGGCCGACGAGCCTCGTTCCCGCCGATCCAGCGCCCGTACAACTCAAGGATGTACTGCGCGCCGCGCGTGAGGTCTCACGCCAGCTCGGCGGCCAGGACCAGTGAGAGACAACTAGACCGCGGTCGGCTGACCTCACGCCGCTTCGGGTCGGTCAGCGGAAAGTCGTGTGACAGCCGCATCCCGGCGGTAGCCGCGCGGCGACATCTTGTACTGCTCGCGGAAGACGCGGCTGAAATGCGCGGAATCGTTGAAGCCCCAGCGGTAGCAGATGTCGGTGATCGAGAGATGCGCATAAAGCGGGCTTGCGAGCTCGGCGCGGCAGCGTTCGAGCCGCCGCAGGCGCAGATAACGCGCGAAGGTCTCGCCCGCGTTCTCGAACAGCTTTTGCACATAGCGCGTCGAGATACCTAATTCGGCGGCCACGGTGTCGCGGCCAAAATCCTGCTCCCCCAGCCGCGCCTCGATGAGTTGGCAGATGCGATTGAGGATCGTGCGCTGCGTGCTCGTCGCGCCGCGCAGCATGCCGTCCGGGACGTCGCTCACGAGGCATGCGGCAAGGAATTCTGTGAGCGCGATCTCGATCGGCCTGAGCTGTTCGGGCGCAAGCTTGTCGATCGTCTCCGCGACCGAGCCGAGCATCGCCGCAAAGACTTGCCCGAGGCCGCTCTTGCCGGAGATGCGTCCGACCCGCCGCCACAGGGGCTTCATCAGCCGCGCGGCGAGAACCGATTGCGGCACCTTGATCAGGAATTGTCGGAAGTC
This sequence comes from Allostellaceae bacterium, assembly GCA_035518375.1. Lineage (GTDB taxonomy): Bacteria > Pseudomonadota > Alphaproteobacteria > ATCC43930 > CGMCC-115725 > DATJLY01. Next base: position 1,618 of record DATIXQ010000089.1, read on the forward strand.
GGTATCGAAGACAAAGCGGTACGCAACGCCGAACGGGCCAAACGCGATGTCGCCGGGCGCAAGCTCGTGTATCTCGCCCTCGGCCGCGAGCCGCCCGCGACCGTCGAGATGAAGCGCCAGCCAAACACCCATTTCGCTGCGCGGAACTATGCTCGACAATTCCTGCGGACCGGAAGCGATGCGCGCGAACGATATTCCGGAAGGCGAAACGACAGAGCGCGCGCACGCGCGAAGGTGTCCGTCATCCTCACGATGCTTGATCGCGAGCAAAAACGGCGTAAGCGCCGTTTTCCAGGCCTCGGCACGGTGATCGCCGGAAAAGACCTCGGCCGAGAGATCGCAGCTCGTCATTGGAAATGCCTCGCGGCGGTGGTGCCATAATCCCGCACACGCCGCAAGACGAATTAAGTGCGATAAGGGATGCGCTAGACGCCGAGATGGCGGTGCAGCAGCTCGGGCTCGTCGCGCGCCGCCTGCGCCGCCATTTCGGTGACCATGTGGCCGTTATTGATGATGAAGATACGGTCGGCGAGCGTCATCACCGCCGCAATGTTCTGTTCGACGATAAGCATGGTCTGGCCGGCAGCGACGAGCGCACGGCAGGTGGCGAGCAGGTCGCGCACAATCACGGGCGCCAGCCCCTCGAACGGCTCGTCGAGCATCACGATCTTGGGATCGCGAATGAGCGCACGCGCGATCGCCAGCATCTGTTGCTCGCCGCCGGAAAGATCGGTGCCGCGCGCGCGGCGGCGCTCGCGCAGCCGCGGGAAAACTTCCCAGACGCGCTCCAACGGCCAGCTCGATTTCGCCGTGAAGCCGGCGAGCACAAGATTTTCTTCGACATTGAGGCTGCCGAAGATGCGGCGCTCCTCGGGCACGAGCTGAAGCCCGAGCGCGGCGATGGCGTGCGAGGGCAGATCCTGAGTGGGCGTGCCATCGAGCACAATGCGGCCTGAGCGCGGATGCAAGAGCCCCATCAGAGTATTGAGCGTCGTGCTCTTGCCGGCGCCGTTCCGCCCGAGAAGCGCCACGACCTCGTTCTTCTGCACGTTGAGCGAAACGTCGAACAGGATATGGCTGTCGCCGTAATAACTGTTGATGCGGTCGACCTCGAGAATGGCGCTCATGCGGCCGCGACCCCGCCGAGATAGGCTTCCTGTACGAGCGCGTTGCGCTGAATCTCCGCCGGCGTGCCCTCGGCGAGAAGCGCGCCTTCGTGCAGGACCGTGATCCGCTCTGCCAGCTCGAACACCGCATCCATATCGTGCTCGACCACGACGAGGGTGCGGCCGCGGCGAATGTTCTTCAAAAGCTGCACCGTCTCGGAGCGCTCGAGCGGGCTCATGCCTGCCAAGGGCTCGTCGAGCAGCAGCAGCGTGGGCGAAGCGGCGAGCGCCAGGCCAATTTCGAGGCGCCGCTTCTCGCCATATGCAAGCTCCGCCACCGGCACATCGGCGCGACCGCCGAGGCCGACGAGCGACAGCGTGCTGTCGACCTGCGCGGCGAGACCGGGCACGCGGTCGATGCGGCGCAGAAGATCGAGCGCGAAAATGCCGCGCCGCTCGGCCAAGGCGGCAATGACGATGTTCTCGCGCAACGTCAGGCGCGAGAAGAGCTGGTTGATCTGGTACGTCTTGGTCAATCCCAACTGGCAAACGGCGGCCACATCCTTGCCGGTGATGTCGTTGCCGTGGAAGATGATGCGGCCCGAGCTCGGCGGCAGCTCGCAGGTCAGCATCTTGAAGAATGTGCTCTTGCCGGCGCCGTTGGGGCCGATGATGCCGCGCAGCTCGCCCTCTGCGACGGCGAAGTTGATGTTGGAGTTGGCGACGAGACCGCCGAACGACTTGGTGAGGCCGCGCGCTTCGAGGACGGGGCCCGAGAACGATTTCTCGTGGCGCACGCGCGTTGGGCCCACGCTCGCGATGGGAGCCGCGGCCGGCGCCTCGGCCGGTGCGGGCGGCGCGCGGCGCGCGGAGACAAGCCGCACGAGATCCTGCAAGCCGCCAACGAGACCGCGCCGCAAGAAGCACACGAGCAACACGAACACGAGGCCGAGGACGAGCTTCCACGCGCTGCCAAGCCCGAGCGCGGCCTGCAGGAAGTCGCGCAGGAAGAGCCACACCGCTGCGCCGATGAGCGGGCCGAAGAGCGTGCCCGTGCCGCCGATCGCAGTCTGCATCACGAGTTGGCCCGAAGTGTCGAAGGTGAAGGCCTCCGGCGGCATGAAGGCCTGCAGCACACCGAGGAGTCCGCCCGCGAAGCCGGCATAGGCCGCGGCAATCACAAAGGCGGCGAGCTTGTAGAGGCCGACTGCGTGCCCTACGGCGCGCGCGCGCACCGGGTTGTCGCGGATGGCGTTGAACACCGCGCCCATCGGCGAGCGCACGATGCGCAGCGCAATCACCATGCCGATGAAGTAACAGACGGCGAGAAATCCATACATCGACCAGCCGGTGCCGACCTGATAGGAAAACCCGGCAAACGAGAAGCTCGGGGTCGGCACGCCGGGGATGCCGTTCTCCCCGCCGGTCCAGGCGGAAAGCGGCGAATTCTCGATGAAGAAAAAGGTCTCGGCGATCGCCACGGTGATCATGGCGAAATAGATGCCGGTGCGGCGCAAAGCGATCATTCCGACAAGGCAGCCCACGACGGCTGCCACCACCATGCCGACGAGGAGCGCGAGCACCACGTCCGACATGACGTTGTGTACGACAAGATAGGCGGCGACGAAGCCGCCGGTGCCAAAGAACGCCGATTGCCCGAACGACAGGAGCCCGGTGTAGCCGAACAGGATGTCGAAGCCGATGCCGAACAGGCCCCAGACCAAGATTTCGTTCATGGTGCCGGGTGCCATACCGAAAATGGGCAGGACGTAGGGCACGGCGACAAGCCCCACCGCAGTCAGTATCTCGACCGTCCAGCCGCGGCGGCGCAACATCAGCAAGCCATCCTTATTCGCGGCTTTGCAGGCCGAGCAGCCCTTGCGGGCGCACCAGCAGAATCAAGGTCATCACGGCAAACAGCATCACGCCGGAATAGGCCGGATCGACCATCGAGGTGAGGCTCAGGATTTCGCCGGAGACGATCCCGCCCAGGATGGCGCCGGGAAAGGACCCGACGCCGCCGATCACGACGACGACGAAGGTCTGCACCAGGATGCCGTCGCCCATGTCGGGCGTCAGCGACACCACGGGCGCGTTGACGATGCCGGCGAAGCCCGCCGCCATCGCGCCGATCCCGAACACGAGAATGAAGACACGATAAACGTTGATGCCGAGCATGCCGACCATGCCGGCATCCTCGATGCCCGCGCGCACGATCATGCCGATCCGCGTGCGATAGAGCACCACATAGAGCACGCTCAGCGCCGCGGCCGCGATGCCGAGGACGACGATGCGGTATGTGGGATAGATCATGAACCCCATCGGCGTGATGCCGGCGGCCCAGTGCGGCGGCGGGACCGTCAGCGACAGGCTCCCGAACGCGAGCCGCACCAGCTCGACGAGAACAATGCCGAGGCCGAACGTGACGAGGAGCTGATCCTCGGGCGGGCGCGCATAGAAATGGCGGATGATGACGAACTCGATGAGCCCGCCCATCACGAAGAGGAAGAGGGTGCCGGCTATGACGGCCACGGTGAAGGAGCCGGTCAGCTGGAACGCGACGAAGCCGGCATAGCCGCCGAGCATGAACATCGCACCGTGCGCGAGGTTCAATACCCCGAGCGTGCCGTAGATGATGGTGAGGCCGGAGCTGATGAGTGCCAGCAGCGCCCCCAATGCCAGCCCGTTGAACAATTGCGAGACGAAATTGGGCCAGGTGATCATAGGGGCCGGCGGACAAGAAAGACGCGGCCGGCTGCGTCAGGTGCGGCCGGCCGCGTCATTGCCGCAGTCTCAGGTATAGTCGCCCAACTGGCAACCGAAGGCATCGGGCGCCTGCATCAGAGGCGCGCCCGGCAGGACGTCCAGGATATCCCAATAGTCCTCGGGGTTCTTCATGTCCGAAGGCTTCTTGCCGCGGACGATGAGGACAGGACGGACGAGCTGGTGATCGGCGCCGCGGAAATAGACCTCGCCGACAATCGATTGCGTCTTCTTGCCGGCTTCGTACGCCTTGATCACGTCGGGCGGATAGAAGCTGCCCGCGCGCTCGACCGCATCGGCCCACAGCGCGAACTCCATATAGGCATTCTCGGCGCCCCATTCGGGCCGATAGCCGTATTTCTTGAAGAACGCATCGACGAACATCTTCGCGAGCGGATATTTCGGATTGTCGCCGAGCGTCCACCAGAAATCGGTCGCGGAGAACACGCCCTCCATGATCTGGGGACCCACTTCCTTGGCGATGAATGGCACCTGGTAGGGCACGACAAGCTTCTGCTTCGCCAGGATGCCGAACTGCTGCGCCTGCTGAATCGACAGCACGGCGTCATGGCCCCAGTTGATGTTGAGCAGCACCTCGGCGCCGGAATTGGCGACGTTCAGGAGATAGGAGCTGTAGTCGGGCGCGCCGAGCGGGGCCACCTGGTTCGTCACCATGGTCCAGCCGCCGTTCTTGCCGAGATAGTCCTGCATCGACTCCTGAACGGTGTGGCCGTAGGTGTAATCAGGCGTCAGGTACGCGACCTTCTTGCTCTTGCCGAAATTCTTGAGCAGAACCGGGCCGAGCGCGGCGGCCGCGGTCTGGCCGTAGAAGCACTGCCGGAAGCCGTAGCGGACGCAATCCTTGCCGGTGGTGTCGTTGGAGCCGGAGATGCCGGCGACGTAGAGCACCTTTTCGCGTTGCGCCAGCTTGTTGAGCGCGACCGCGACCGCGCTCGAGGTCGAGCCGGTCATCAGGACGGCCTTGTTCTCGCTGATGAACCGCGATTGCTCTTGCACCGCGGTGTTGGGATTGGCCTGGGAGTCGGCGACCCCGTACTTCACTTCCTTGCCGAGCACGCCCTTCTTCGTCATGGGCGAGATCTGCTTGATCAGCGGGTCGCCTGCATTGATGTGCTCGACCGCGAGCTGGTAGCCCTTGAGCTCGTCTTCGCCCTGAACGGCGTAAGTTCCGGTGCGGGGCACCGCGATGCCGATGTAAACCGAGGAGCCCGACGAGCCATCCGGCCAAGTCCCCAACGGTGGATGCGTATCGGCCGCCCGCGCGATCGCGGGAAGTGCGGTCGTGGCCAGAAGCGCGCCGCCGGCTTGCATCACCGAGCGCCGCGAAGGCGTGGATTTCCCAAACTGTTTCATGGTCCCCTCCCACATCGGTATCAGGCCGTGGGCCGGCGCGGACCAATGTCCCGAGTCCTTCGCCAACCGTCGCATTCAACTGTCGTTGCGTCCATCCATGACCGAGTTTGTTAGGAATTGCAAGCACCAAGCGGCCATCGGCGGGCGTGCACCCGTGCACTTGCCGCCGGCTTTCCGTACGCTTCTCATTCCTGTAGGACAGCACCGCGCACGCCCGCTCTCATCGCGGCGGGCCACGCCGATGAACCGTCAGGGAGGAGGCCATGGCGAGCACACAACCGGTCGACCGGAATGAATTCGCCGCACGCGCCGCGACGATCGGCAACATCCCCAACGCGACACCGATGACGGGCAAGGAGTACCTCGCCTCGCTCGACGACGGGCGCGAGGTCTATATCTATGGCGAGCGCGTCGCGAAGGTGACGGAGCATCCGGCCTTCCGCAACACGGCGCGGATGGTGGCGCGGCTCTACGACGCGCTGCACGATCCGAAGCGCAAGGACAAGTTCCTGCTGCCGACCGACACCGGCAATGGCGGCTCAACGCACGCCTTCTTCAAGGCGCCGAAGACGCTCGATGATCTTCTCGCCGGCCGCAACGCCATCGCCGAATGGGCGCGCATCACTTATGGCTGGATGGGCCGCTCGCCCGACTACAAGGCGGCGTTCCTCGCGACGCTCGGCGCCAACGACGCCTTCTATCATCCCTATGAGGGGAACGCGCGGCGCTGGTACCGCTTCAGCCAGGAGCGCGTCCCCTTCATCAACCACGCCATCATCCATCCGCCGATCGACCGCGACCGCCCGCCCAACGAGGCGGGCGATGTGTGCTGCCATGTCGAGGCCGAGACCGACCAGGGCATCATCGTCTCGGGCGCCAAGGTGGTGGCGACGGGCTCGGTCCTCACCAACTACACGTTTGTGGCGCATCACGGGCTCATCCCGGTACAGGATCCGGCCTTTGCCGTCGTGTTCATGATCCCCACCAACACGCCCGGTGTTAAGTTCATCTGCCGCACCTCCTACGAGATGACCTCGACCGTGATGGGGAGCCCATTCGACCATCCGCTGTCGAGCCGGCTCGACGAAAACGACGCCGTCTTCATCATGGATAAGGTGCTGGTGCCCTGGGAGAACGTGTTCGTTTATCGCGACATGGAGCGCGCCAACAATTTCTTCCCGCAGACGGGCTTCCTGCCGCGCTTCGTCGTCCATGGCTGCACGCGGCTCGCCGTGAAGCTCGACTTCATCTCGGGCCTTCTGCTCAAGGCGACCGAGGCGGCGGGCACGAAGAACTATCGCGGCGTCCAGGCCAACATCGGCGAGGTGATCGCGTGGCGCAATCTGTTCTGGGCGTTGTCGGACGCGATGGTACGCGAGCCGCAGCCCTGGATCGGCGACTATGTGCTGCCCAAGATGGAGCCGGGCAACGCCTACGCCATCATCGCGACGATGGCCTACAGCAAGGTGAAATACATCATCGAGCAGACCGTCGCCTCCGGCCTCATCTTCCTCAATTCGCACGCGCGCGACTTCAAGAACGAGGAGATCCGGCCCTATCTCGATCGCTATCTGCGCGGCTCGAACGGCTACAAGGCGGAGGAGCGCGTGAAGCTCCTGAAGCTGCTCTGGGACACGCTTGGCAGCGAGTTCGGCGGCCGGCACGAGCTTTACGAAATCAATTACGGCGGCTCGACCGAGGAGATCAGGCGCTACTGCCTCTTCGGCGCGGAAGCGTCGGGCAACGCCGCACAGTTCAAGGGTTTCGCCGAAGCGTGCATGGCGGAATACGATCTCGACGGATGGAAGGTCCCCGACCTCACCGATCCGGGCGCGCTCAGCTATCACGCGGGCGCGCGGCGCACGTAGCGGGGGGTGGCGAACCGGGTCAGGTGCGGGGCTTAGTGATGCCCCCACCACTGATCGTCGTCGTGCCAGCCGCCGTTCGCCTCGCGATCGTGCGGGCGGTCGTAATAATGGCCCGGATTATGGGCGTGCCATGCCTCGGCTTCTTGGGGATTCCCCCACGCATGCCACTGGTGGCCCGTGTCCCAATAGCCGTCGGTGTAACCGAAGGCCACGCCCGGAACTGTAACTTCGGCGGCTGGCGGGCCGCCACGATCTTGCACGACGCACGCGCCGAGCAGCAACCCCGGCAGCACGATCGCGAGCCATTTTCCCTGGGTCAATCCATCCTCCCGCGCAACATTCAGAGGAGAACGGAGCGGCGCGGATTTCGTTTCACGCGCGGGGCGCCGCTTTGCCCCGCTATTCGGCGGCGATGCCGCGCTCCTGCGCCGCCTGGCGGCGAAGCTTCTCCGCCTCTTCCCGGTGCTGGGCGAGCCAATCGCCCGGCGCAGTCGTGGTGTAATAGCCGCCGCGCACGCCGGCATAGACGTGGGGCTCGTCCGCCGATGGTGGACGCGCGCCGTTTTGGAAGGCGCGCACCGCTTCGAACAACATGCGACGGTGACGCGCGATCGCAATGTCGGACGACGCCAAGTTCTCGAACGAGCGGTCGACGATGCCGCCCATGCTTTCGGTCACGGTCTGGTCCTGCGTGTGGATGCCATCGATGCCGGTGAAGCTCTTCGTACGCTGCGCCTCGCGGTCGATCTGATAGTCGTTCTCCTCGCATTCGACCATGCGATAGCGGCCGTACCAGCCGGTCTCGTTGGGATGGAGATTGTCGCGGATATGGACGCCCGCCATGTTGGTGCGGGCCTCCGTGCGCGCGTAGGAGAGCGATTCGAACCCGACGAACATGCAGTGCTCGTCATCCATCGGGATGAAGGCGCGCACCATGACATTGTGCTCGAGGCTCGTCACTGGCGGCATGATCCAGAACGGGTAGAGGAAATGCGCGACGCGCCAGTAGGTCCCGCCGTCGACCGTCGCCGAAGGCCGGTAGGCGCCATAGGTGAGTCCATAGGGCGTCTCGGTCACGCGGTATTCCGGCGCGCGATTGACGACGATGTCCTTGTGCGCGTCGTCGAGCTTCCCGGAGGGCCGCGCCGCGCCGAAATGAAGGAGCCCGACATGCGAGGTGTCGAGATCGCCCTCAACCGCCTGCAGCCAGTTGCAGCGGCGCTGCACGAACCGGATTCCGACGCGATCCGCCGGCGCGAGACACGCTTCGAACGGCGGCAGGTCCGGCGCGCGCTTGCGGTCGCCCATGTAGATCCACACGACGTCGTTGCGCTCGCGCGCGAGATAGGCCTTGGCCTGGACCTTGTCGCAGAACTGTTGCTGCGGCGGCAGGTTCGCCTGGTCGACGCAGTTGCCGTCGACATCGTATTTCCAGCCGTGATAGACGCAGCGCAGCCCACCCTCCTCGTTGCGCCCGTAGAACAGCGAGGCGCAGCGATGCGGACAGCGATGATCCATGACGCCGACCCGGCCCGAGCTGTCGCGCCAGGCGAGGAGTTTTTCGCCGAGCAGAAGGATGCGTACCGGCGGGCCGTCGGCCACGAGTTCCGACGAGCGCGCGGCCGGGATCCAATATTGCCGCATCAGCTCGCCCATCGGTGTGCCCGGGCCGGTGCGCGTAATAAGCTCGTAGTCTTGCTGGGACGTCATAGCCAGTCTCCGAACGTCGGTTCGATAATTGTACCGCAATCGCCGGCGGAAGTCGCGCTCATGCCGGCACCGCGGCCACGTCGAAATGGCGGCGGTAGAGCCGGCCGAGGGCGATGCCCAAGACCGCCGTCACGACGCAGGGCGCGGCCGCGATCATCATGAGCTCCTGCAGCGGCATGTGTGCGGACAAGAGATAGCCGCCGACATAGGGCGCCACGATGCCGCCCGCCCGGCCCCATACCGTGGCGCTCGAGACGCCGCGGCCGCGGATGCTGGCGGGGTAGAAGCGCACGACGATGGCGTAGACGGCGTAATGGATCCCGGAGAGGCAGATGCCGGCCCCGGCCACGGTCGCGAGCAGGATCGGCTCGGACAGGCCTGGCGTGCCCATGATGATCTCGAGCGGCCCGCCGATTACCGGAAACACCACGACCGCGATGGGCCCGATGCGGTCGAGGAAGCGCATGATGCCGAAGCCGCCGATCATACCGGCGAAAACGAAGAGCGATTGCGTCAGCGAGGCCGTGCTGGGGGCGATGCCCTGCCCTTCCATGACGAGCGGCAGCCAGCTCGCCAGGAAGAAGAAGCCCAAGGCATCCGACGCGAACAGAAGCCACAACAGGATCGTGGCGGCGGCGCGCGGCCCGTGAAAGAGATGGAAAATACTGTCTTCGCCCGTGGCGCCCTGCAGCTCCTGCGGGTCGCGCGCGACGAACGTCGCATCGGGATCGACCCGCTCGCCGGGCGCGAGACGCGCGAAGAGGCGGCGCAGGCGCGGCGAGGAAGGATCGCGCCGAGCCAGAAACAGCGGCGATTCCGGCAGGAACGCGATCAGCACGAACGCCATCACGAGTGACAGCGCCGCGCCCACGGCGAAGAGCGAGCGCCAACCATAGGCGGGAATGGCGGACGCGGCGACGAGCCCGGTGAGCGTGCCGCCCACGCTGTAACCCGCATTCGTGACGACGGTCACGGTCGAGCGCATGCGCCGCGGCGCATAGTCGCTGACGAGCGTGTAGGCGATCGGCACGATGCCGCCCATGCCCATGCCGCCGATGAAGCGCAGCACCATCAGCTCCTGCACATTCGTGGCCCAGAGCGTGAGCAGCACCGGCAGGCCGAAATTGAAGGTACCGAACACGATGGTGAACTTGCGGCCGAACCGGTCTGCCATCCAGCCGTAGAAGAGCGAACCGACCAGGAGACCGAAGAAAGTGACGCTGAACACCGCGCCCATCTCTTTCGGCTGGATGTGCCAATCGCGCAGGATGGCCGGCGTCGCCACCGACAGCGCCGTGAAGTCGTAGCCGTCGGAGATCATCATGCAAAAGCCCAAGGCGATCACGAGGATCGCGAGCCGGCCAACACCGACACGTTCGATCGCTGTGTTCACATCGATGGTTTGCGCCATGCCCGACCCCCGCGCTTTCGTTTTTCCCTTTTCCCCGCGCAAGGATCATGGAGCCACGGCGCAAAAGCAATGGTGGCGCGGCTTGCCGGCCCGAGCAGGCGCTCTAGAATAAGCTCCGCATGCGTTTACCATTCCGGGGCGCCATCGATTGCGACGTGCACGTCTCTCCGCCGGGGATCGGCACGCTCGTCCCTTATCTCGATGCCTATTGGCGCGAGCGCGTCGGCGTGCAGCAGCTCGAGCGGCTCGACCTGTCGATGACGTCATATCCGCCGACGGCGCCGCTCTCGGCCCGGCCCGACTGGCGCCCGGCGCAAGGCCCGCCCGGCTCCGATCTCGCCCTCCTTCAGGCGAAGGCGCTCGATGCGTTCGGGACGCGCTTCGCCATCCTCAACTGCCTCTGGGGCGCGCAGGCGCTCTTCGCCGAGGACATGGCGGCGGCGCTCTGCCGTGCCGTCAATGACTGGATTGCCGCCGAGTGGCTCGACCGCGAGCCGCGGCTTCGTGCCTCGATCATGGTGCCGCCGCAAAGCCCCGAGCTCGCCGCCGAGGAGATCGAACACCGCGCCGCCGATCTGCGTTTCGTGCAGGTGCTGCTCTTGGCCGGGCTCGATATGCCTTTAGGCCGCCGCCAGTACTGGCCGATCTTCGCAGCCGCGCAGAAGCACGATCTGCCCGTCGGCATCCATGCCGGCTCGACGTATCGCCATCCGCCGAGCGCCTCCGGCTGGCCCTCTTATCTGCTCGAGGATTATGTCTCGAACACGCAAGCGTTCGCGGCGCAACTCGGCAGCCTCGTGTCCGAGGGCGTCTTCGCAAAGTTCCGGCGGCTCAAGGTGGTGCTGATCGAATCTGGCTTCACGTGGCTTCCCGCCTTCGCCTGGAAATTCAACAAGACTTGGCGCGGCGTGCGGACCGAGGTGCCGTGGGTGACGCGGCCGCCGTTCGACATCATCCGCGACCATGTCCGCCTCACCATGCAGCCGACCGACGCGCCCGCCGACGCCGCGACCGTCGCCGAGGCGGTCGAGCTTCTGGGCTCGGACGAGCTTCTGCTGTTCGCCAGCGATTTCCCGCACTGGCAGTTCGACGGCGACGAGGTGTTGCCGCCGGGCCTGCCCGAGCCCATCTTGCAAAAGATCCTGGTCGACAATCCGCTTTCCACGTATTCGCGCCTCAAGGAGACCGTGCAATGAGCCTCGAGCTGCTCGAGCGGGAAAAGCAGGCGCAGACCCGCCTTTCGGTCGTCGATTGCGACATCCATCCGATCTTCCGCTCCGAGAGCCAGGTGCTGCCGTTCCTGCCGGCGCGGTGGCGCGAGCACATGCAGACATATCGCCGCCACGTGCGCCAGGGCCTCCACGGCACGCTCACCCATCCGCGCATGCAGGTGAACCGCATCGACGCGGTGCCCCCCAATGGCGGGCCGCCGGGCAGCGATCTCGACTTCATGCGCATCCACCATCTCGATCCCAACGGGGTCGAATGGGGCATGCTTCAGGCGTTGGCACCGGCGGCCTATGCCGAGCGCAATCTCGAGTTCGGCGCGGCGCTCGCGACCGCCAACAACGAGTGGCAGATCGCCGAGTGGATCGACAAGGAGCCGCGGCTCCGCGGCGCGATCCAGGTGGGCCAGGAGTGGCCCGAGGCAGCGGCCGCCGAGATCGAGCGCCGCGCGCGCGACAAGCGCTTCGTCCAGGTATCGATGAGCCCGCGCGCCGACGAGCCGCTCGGCCGGCGCCGCTATTGGCCGATCTTCGAGGCGTGCGAGCGCAACAACCTGCCGATCGGGCTGCACGTGCCGGGCTTCGGCAGCGGCAATGCCTCGACGCCCGCGGGTTGGCCCTCCTTCTATCTCGAGGAGCACCAGACCTTCGCCTACATCATCATGGGCGTCTTCACGAGCATGGTTCTGGAGGGCGTGTTCGAGCGCTTCAAGAACCTGCGGCTCGTGCTCGTCGAGGGCGGCTTCGCCTGGGTCCCGGCGCTGTGCTGGCGCCTCGACAAGCATTGGGAGCGCATGCGCAGCGAAGTGCCGCACCTGAAGCGGCCGCCCTCGGAATATATCCGCGAGCACATCTGGTACACGACGCAGCCGATCGAGGAGCCGGAGCGGCCCGAGGATCTCGTCCGCATCATGGAATGGATCGGCTGGGACCGGCTGCTCTTCTCGACCGATTATCCGCACTGGGATTTCGACGATCCCAGAACCGTGTTCAAGGTGCGCCTCCCCGACGACAAGAAGCGCATGATCTTCAGCGAGAACGCGAAGCGGGTGTACGGGCTCGCCTGAGATGGCGCAACGTCACGTGGTGGCCAAGGCCGGCGAGATCGCGCCCGGCACATGCAAGCTCGTGACGGCGGCGGGACGCGAGATCGGCATCTTCAATCTCCGCGACGAGTATTTCGCGGTGCTGAGCAAGTGCCCGCACGAGGGCGCGTCCTTGTGCAAAGGCAAGATCGTGCACCGGGTCGAATCCGACGAGCCGGGCAAGTACCGCGTCGTCGAGGGCAGCGAGATGATCCGCTGTCCCTGGCACGGCTGGCAGTACGACATCCGCACCGGGCAATCCTGGTGCGATGCCGACAACATCGCGCTGCGCCGCTACGCCGTCGCCGTCGAAAGCGGCGAACGCATCCTCCAAGGCCCCTACGTCGCCGAGACCTATCCCGTCTCGGTCGAGGAAGACTACATCGTGGTCGAGGTGTGAGGCCGTGCCGCGTCGGCTCAAAACCCCCGTCCTCATCGTCGGCGGCGGCCCGATCGGCCTGACGCTCGCGCTCGATCTCGGCTGGCGCGGCATCCGCTGCATGCTGATCGAACAAGGCGACGGCAGCATCGACCTGCCGCGCGGCGCGATGGTGGCGGCGCGGACGATGGAGTTCTGCCGCCGCTGGGGGATTAAGGACCGCATCGTCCATGCCGGCTTTCCCGACGATTACAAGCTTGACATGGTGTTCTGCACGAGCCTCGCAGGACATCTACTCGAGCGCGACGAATATCCGTGCGAGCGCGACCAGAGGCCGCCGCCGGAAAGCCCGGAGAAGCGCACTTGGTGCCCGCAGCTCCTGTTCGATCCGACGATCGCGCGTTGCGCCGCCGAACTCGATGCCGTGAGCCTCCGATATCGCTGCCGCTTCGAGGGCTTGAACCAACATCCTGACCGCGTCGTGGCGACTGCGACCGACCTCGCCACGGGCGAGCCGATCGAGATCGAATCATCTTATCTCGTCGCCTGCGACGGCTCGGCGAGTGCCGTGCGGAAAGCAGCCGCCATCGAGCTCGAAGGCACGCCGGTCCTCAGTTATTCGGTCAACGTCTTCTTCCGCTGCCCCGGCTTCCTCGCCGCGCACGACAAGGGCGAAGCCGAGCGCTACCTCTTCGTCGGCACGGAGGGCACCTGGGGCAACGCCACCGTCGTCGACGGCAAAGAGGAATGGCGCCTCACCGTCATCGGCTCGAGCACCCGCGTCGACATGGACGCGTTCGACGCGCGCGCCGCCGTTCATCGCGCCATGGGTCGCGACGACGTGCCGTTCGAGCTTATCGCCGTACGGCCGTGGCGGCGCGCCGAGGCCATCGCGAAGGATTATCGCAAGGGCCGCGTGCTCCTCGCCGGCGACGCCGCGCATGTGATGTCGCCGACCGGCGGCTTCGGCATGAATACCGGCGTCATCGACAGCGTCAATCTCGGCTGGAAGCTCGAAGCCGTGTTGCGCGGCTGGGGCGGCCCGTATCTTCTCGACAGCTATTTTCCCGAGCAGCAGCCAGTGGCGAAGCGCAATTCCGATTTCTCGACGCGCAACTTCAATGCCTGGGTCGCGGCACAGGGCGATTGCTCGATGATCTTCGATACGGGCGAGGCCGGTGCGCGGGCGCGGCGCGCGGTCGGCACGCGGCTCAAGGAGACTCTGACAAGCGAGTGGCAATGCCTCGGCGTCCAGCTGGGCTATCGCTACGAGAACTCGCCCATCTGCATCGCCGATGGTACGCCGGCGCCGCCCGACGACGTGTCGCACTACGAGCCGACGGCGCGGCCGGGCTCGCGCGCGCCGCACGCATGGCTCTCCGACGGGCGCTCGACGCTCGATCTTTTCGGTCGCGGATTTACGCTGCTTCGCTTCGGCGCGGCCGATCGCGGCGCGCTCGAAGACGCGGCCCGCGCGCAAGGCATGCCGCTTGCCGTTCACGACATCGCCGCGCCCGAAATCGCCGCGCTCTACGAGAAGAAGCTCGTGCTCGTCCGGCCGGACGGGCATGTCGCCTGGCGCGGCGACCGCGCGGCCGACGCGGCCCGCATCATTGCCGTCGCGCGCGGCGCCGCGGCGCAGGTGCCACCGTCAACAGGCTTCGCAGGAGGCGTCCATGCCGAACACTGAAGAACGCACGACGATGCCGGTCCGCTATGGCTGGCGCCTCAGGCTCGGCATGATCATTCCCGCGGTCAACACCGAGGCCGAGCCGCAGATCGAGGCGATGCTGCCCGAGGGCGTGACGCTGCACACGACACGGCTGCGCATGATCGAGGATACGCCTGACCAACTCCTGAGCCTGACCGAGCGCATCGAGGAAGGCGCAGCGCTGCTCAAGGACGCTGGCGTCGACCGCATCCTGTTTCACTGCACCGCGGTCACGACATATTCGCCCGACATGGCGCAGAAGATCCGCGAGCGGATCGTGGCAGCGACCGGCCTTCCCGTCTCGGTGACCGGCGAGGCGGTCGCATCCGCGCTCAAGGCCGTGGGCGCGCGCAAGATCGTGATGGTGACGCCCTACGTCTCGGCCGTGAACGCGCGCGAGGCCGCGTACCTTCGCGCCAACGGGATCACGGTGCTGCGCGACTACGCGGCGGAACTCACCTACGCCAAGGATTTCCGGGCGATCGAGCCCTTCGCCTGGTACCGCCGCACGATCGAGTGGCGCGACCGCGAGGCCGAAGCCTATTTCCTCTCCTGCGCGCAGATGCGCATCGCCGAGGTGATCGCGCTCCTGGAGCGCGATCTCGGCAAGCCCGTCGTCACGAGCAACCAAGCGGCGGCCTGGCACGCGCTGCGCGAAAGCGGCATCAACGATCCCGTGCCGGGCTTCGGCACGCTTTTCGAGCGGACCTGACGATGGCGAGCGAGCGCATCGTCCGCTCCGGCACGGCCGAGCTTTTCGCGCGGATCGATGGCGAGGATGGCCCGTGGGTCGTGCTGCTCAACTCGCTCGCGGCCGATCCTTCGATGTGGGAGCCGCAAGTGGCGGCGCTCGCCGCGCACTATCGCGTTGTCCGCTTCGACACGCGCGGACACGGGCGCTCCTCGGCCCCGCCGCCGCCTTACTCGATCGACGCGCTCGCGGACGACCTCTTCGCCGTCCTGGCCGCGTGCAACGCGGCTCCCGCGCATGTCGTGGGCCTGTCGCTCGGCGGCGTCGTGGCGGCCGCTGCCGCGTTGCGCGAGCCCAATGCCTTCGCGAGCCTCGCCATCTGCGATTCGCGTGTCGCCATGCCGGCGGAATTCCGCCAGGGGATCGACGACCGCAATCGCCTCGTGCGCGAGCAGGGCATGGAGGCGGTGGTCGATCTCTTTATCGAGCGCTGGTTCACGCCAGCCGCGCCTGCCGCTGTGCGCGAGCCGGTGAAGGGCATGATCCGGGGCACCAGTGTTGCCGGGTTCACCGGCTGCTCGGAGGCGCTGAAACATGCCGCCGTGCTCGAGCGCTTGCCGGAAATTCGTCTCCCCGCGCTCTTTCTTGTCGGCACCGAAGACGCCGCGGTACCGGAGCCCGTGATGCGCGATCAGCAGCGCCGCATCGCCAACTCCCGCTATGCCGCCATCCCGCGCGCGGGGCACCTCTCGAACCTGGAGCAGCCCGCCGCCTTCAACGACGCTTTGCTCGCGTTCCTGCGGAGCGCCGCCTAGTCAGGAAGGCCACAGCTCCCGCGCGAGCTCGACGACGAGGCGGAGCTTCGCGTACTGCTCGTCCTCGCTCAGGATGTTGCCGCCGGTATGGCTCGCGAAGCCGCATTGCGGGCTCAGGCACATCTGCTCGAACGGCATATATTTCGCCGCCTCCTCGAGGCGCCGCTTCAGCATGTCCTTGCTCTCGAGCGCGCCGAACTTCGACGTGACGATGCCGAGCACGATGCGCAGCTTCCCCTTCGGCACGAAGCGGAGCGGGCGGAAGTCGCCTGAGCGCGCGTCGTCATATTCGAGGAAGAAGCCGTCGATCTTGAGCTCGTTGAAGATCGCCTCGGCCACCGGCTCGTAACCGCCTTGGGCATGACCGCGCGAGAGCGAATTGCCGCGACAGAGATGGACCGTGATCTTCATGTCCTTGGGGCGATCCGCGATCGCGCCGTTGATGAGGCGCGCATAGAGCTGCGGCAGCTTGTCGGGGTCCTCGCCGAGGCCGCGGACGCGGTCGCGCAGCCGCGGATCGCAGAGATATGCCAAGTTCGTGTCGTCGAGCTGGACATAGCGGCATCCCGCCGCCGCCAGATCCATGATCTCGGCGCGGTAGACGGCGATAAGGTCGGCGAAGAACTGGTCCATGTCGGGATAGGCCGACGTGCTGACGCCGCCGCGCCCGCCGCGGAAATGCAGCATGCTAGGCGATGGCATCATCACCTTGGCGGTGCGCGTGGTGAGGCCCTTGAGGAAGGTGAAGCTGCGGCGCTCGATGCCGCCCGTGGGCCAGGTCATCCGGCCGACGATCTT
Source organism: Allostellaceae bacterium (assembly GCA_035518375.1). Lineage (GTDB taxonomy): Bacteria > Pseudomonadota > Alphaproteobacteria > ATCC43930 > CGMCC-115725 > DATJLY01. The sequence goes on from DATIXQ010000089.1 coordinate 18,555, forward strand.
GGGCGCGGGTGGCTGCCAGTCGCGCACCACGGCGCCGGGCGGCACGTCGAGCTGCTGCGGCTGTGTGGACGCGGTGCTCGACGGCGCGCTGCCGGTCACGCCGCCGATGGCGCCGAGGAAATCCGACGACCACGATTGACGGCGGAAATCGCCATCGGTGATCGCCTGGATGCCAGTCGCTTCCTGACGCGCGACCGCGGTGCGGATGAGCCGATCCTCGGTCTCCTCGAGCGCCGCGCGAGCGATTTCTCCGCGCGCGAATTTCTCGCGCGCATCCTTGAGCTCCGGCGGCCGCAACAGGCTTCCGACCTGGTCCGCGCGAAAGGGCGCCTCATCCATCGTTCTCACCTTTGTCCATCGTCATTGGGGATCGATCGGCGCGGGCGGCACGCCGCCAGCCTCGATCGCTTCGCCGGCGCTGAGGCACAAATCCTCGCGATAGCGATCGGCGACGAGCTGAACGCCGACCGGGCTTTTGCCGACGAGGCCGGTGCTGACCGTCAGCGCCGGCAGGCTCAGGGCCGGCAGCGCGCGCTGCGTAAGCTGTGCTTCCCATACGCGGCGCATGCCGTCCCGGCCGGAGACGTCGAGCCCGTCGGGGAACGGCAGTTCGGCCGAGACCGGCACGAGCAGCACCGGGTGCCGCGCAAAGAACTGTGACCATTCGCGCGCCAGCGTCGCGCGGCTGACGAGCGCGCGGGCGACCACATCGGGCGCGAAGCTTTCGGCCTTGGCGCGAAACGAGTTGATGACTGCGAGCGCGCCCGGATCGCCTTCGCGCTCGGCAGCTTCGGCGAAAGCGGCGAACCCGTCGCCAAGCCAGAGCCTGGCCTGCAATTCACCAGCCTCATGGAGCGGCGGCGTGTCGGCGATCTCCTCGACGCGCCAGCCGGCATCGGCAAGGCGGCGCGCCGCTTCGCGCAGCGCCGCTTCGACCTCCGCCACGATCTTCAAACCGCCCGGACGAAGACACAGAGCGGCCTCGCGCGGCACGGGCGGACCTTCGAGCGGCGCGGGCGTCCACCACGGATCGCGCGGATCGGGCGCGGCCATGGCGGCAAGGGCGAGGCGCAGATCGGCGATGGTGCGCGCGAGCGGGCCGGACACGGCCATGAGCTGCGGACCGATGCCGCGCTCGGGGCCGGACGCGTTGAACGCCGGAATGCGGCCGAGGCTCGGCCTCAGCCCGTGGATGCCGCAGGCATAGGCCGGATAGCGAACCGAGCCGCCGATATCGGTGCCGTGCGCGATATGCCCGATCCCGACGGTCGTCGCGGCCGCGGCACCACCGGAGGAGCCGCCCGGCGTGAGCGACGGATCGCGCGGATTCTTGGTCGCGCCGTAGAGCAGGTTGGTGGTGAACCAGCGCAGCGCGAAGGCCGGCGAATTGGTGCGGCCCAAGAGCACCGCGCCGGCGCGTATGAAATTGTCGACGACCGGGCTGTTCGCCGCAGCGATCAGATCCTTCTGCACGCGGAGCCCGTTGGTGTTGGCAAAGCCCGCCTGATCGACGTTGATCTTCACCGTTACCGGGACGCCCGCCAGCGGACCGGGGTCCTCGCCCTGAGCGATGCGCCGGTCGATCGCATCGGCCTGCTCGCGCACGAAGGCGGGGCGGTGATCGACGACCGCGTTGATGCGCGGATTGACGGCGTCGAGGCGCGCCAACGCTGCCTCGGCCGCCTCGCGCGCCGAGACTTTGCGCGCGCGGATGAGCTGAGCGAGTTCGCTCGCGGACAGGCGCCAGAGCTCGGCCATGGCGATCCTCAGTTGAGCTTGAGGTTGGTGATGTGCGCGGGATCGGGCTTGAGCTCGCCGCGCTCGACCCGCAGGACGATGTCCGTCAACAGCTCGTTGGCGCGGCAGCTCATGTCGAGCTTGCGGCCTTCGCGCACGACGAGGCCGTTCAGGAACTCGATCTCGGTGCGCCGGCCCTTCTGCATGTCCTGGCCCATCGAGGGGCGCTGCTCGGCGGCAAGGCGCCCGGCATCCTTGAAGCGCTGCGCATCGCAGATCTTGGCCGCCTCGGCATCGCCCTCGCCCGCGCGCGCCAGCGTCTCGGGCGGCAGGTGCAGGATCTCCTCGAGCGTGTAACCGAGCGCCTGGCCGACGCGAATCGCTTCGCTGCCGAGCCTCGCGGAAAAGCGCCGGATCGGCTCGTTGCCGATGATCTCGTTGCTGGTGAGGCCGGTCGCGGCCGAAAGCCCGTTCGCCATGACGTTGGCGACGAGCTTCGACCAGCGCTCGCCCCACAGATTGGGTGTCACCTTGGCGCTGTCGGCGGTGCCGACGAGGCGGCAGATTTCCTCGGCGCGCTCGGTGATGCGGCCGTGCACCTCGCCGGTGCGGTAGACAGTATGGAGCGCGCCGCCCTTGCCCGCGCCGCGATGGACATGGCCGGGCTCGGACAGATTGACGGTGATGGAACTCGCGATGCAGCCCATCGTCTTGCCCCAGCCGACGATGCCCGCGATCGTCTCCTCGTTCATGCAATTTTGCAGCGAGACGACATAGCCGTCGGGCGCGAGATATTGCCGTACCAGCATTGTCGCCCAAGCGGTGTCGTAGGACTTCATGCACACGAACGCGATGTCGACCGGCTTCTCCTTGGCAAGCGTCTGTGCATCGGTGACGTGGAGCGCCCGCACCGGCACGGTGAATTCCGGCACGTCCCGCGCGTGCGTGACGCGGAGCCCGTAGCGGCGCATGTGCTCGACATGCTCCGGCCACGGATCGATGTATGTAACGTCCTCGCCCGCCTTGATCATGTGCGCGCCGGTATAGCCGCCGACGGCGCCTGCTCCGACGATGGCGATCTTCCGGCCCACTGGCGGCGCCCGCGCTTACGCCGCTTGCGCCTGTTCGGGATCGAGGTGGCGCAATCGCGGCGCCACTTCCGCCATGAACATCTCCATCGAGCGCGCGCGCTTCTCGCGCGTCGCGTAGTCGCGGCCCGCGTGGAACATGAGGGTACCGAAGCCGCCGACCTCGCTATAGAAATCCGCGATCTGGCGATAGACCGTGTCAGGGCTTCCGACGAAGATGTTCGCAGTATCGCAGAGGTAATCAAAATTGATGTCGGCGAAGGTACCGCCCTTCGGGATGCGCTCGACCTGGTGGTGCGGGGTGTTGGCGATCTCCCAGCGGATCGTCTCGTTGTAGGAATCGCGCATGTCGTCGCGCGCTTCCTTGTCCGTCTCGGCGACATAGATGACGCGCGTCGCATGGAGCCCGGCCCGGCTCGGCTTCCGGCCCGCGGCGCGCGCGCCCTCGACATAAAGTTCGCCGAAATGCTTCAGCCGCTCGCGCGGAATGAAGTCGCCCGTGAGCGGCAGGAGGCCGAGCCGGCCCGCGAGCTCCGGCGTTCCGTCCGTCTTGGAGCACGCGATGCCGATGGGCGCATGCGGCTTCTGCACCGGGCCAGGCTTCACCACCATGCCCTTGCCCGTCCAGAACGGGCCGTCGTAATCGACGGGCTTGTCGCTCGTCCACAATTTCAGGATGAGGCCGATCGAGGCATGCATCATCTCGCGCGTCTTGTCGAAATCGAGACCGCGCTGCTCCATGTTCGAGCGGTAGAAGCCGAAGCCGACGCCAAGCTGATAGCGCCCGCCGGTGAGATGGTCGCACGCGTTGGCCTCGATCGCGACCTGAAGCGGATGGTAATAGGCCAAAGGCCGAACCGCCGAGCCGAGCTTGATCTGCTTCGTCACCCCTGCCGCCTTGCAGATGATGAGCTCGGCCGGCGACTGATGCTCGCTGATCCAGGCGACGCGAAAGCCCAGGCGGTCGGCGGTCACAACCTCGAAAATATCCTCGTCCCACGCCTCGCCGTTCGTGCGCGTCGGCCGCCGGCTGTTGGAGAAGATGCCGAATTCCATCAATTCCTCCCGAAGTCGTGCCGAGCCTAGCGCGGCATGCACGGGCGCGCCACAATACTGGTCCACCCCCACCGCCGCATTCGCGCGGCTGACGGAGGCGACATGGACAGCACGGAGATACGCGCACCGATCGGATCGGAGGCCCCGGAGTCATTTCCGCTCAACCGCCCGACGATCCTGTCGCACGGCACGATCACCTGCCGCGAGCTCGCGGCGTCGCGCCGCTTCTTCGAGGAGTTTCTGGGCTTCGACGTGGTGCAGCACACCGAGCGCGGCCTGCTGCTGCGCAAGGGCGGCTATTGCTCGATCGTCTGCCTCGAGGTGGGCGACCATGTGAAGCCCGTCGACCGCCAGCACCATTGGGGGCTGGATCTTGCTTCGCGCGAAGAGGTCGTCCGTGCGCTCGAGCTGGCGCACCGCCACAAGGACCGATACGGCATCCACCAGATCTCGCGCATTACCACGCATCACGGCGGCTACTCGTTCTATTTCCGCGACCTCGACGGCAACTACTGGGAATTCCAATATGTGGGCCAGGGCCAGGATCGCGGCGACGGACGCTACGACCAGTTCTTCGCGCGCGGCGACGTGACGACGAAGAACAAGCCCGAAGAGCCATGACCGACCCCGCCCCTGCCACGATCGTGACGCCGGTCCTGATCGTCGGCGGCGGGCCCGTGGGCATGACGCTGGCGATGAGTCTCCAGTCGTTCGGCGTGCGTTGCCTCGTCGTCAATGCCGACCCGACCGCGCGCTTGCACCCGAAAGGCGCCACGCAGAACGCGCGGACCATGGAGCATTACCGGCGGCTCGGTGTCTCAGCCGCCTTGCGGCGCGTTGGCCTGCCGGCGGACCATCCGCTCGATGTCGGCTATTTCACGCGCCTCACCGGCTATGAGCTCGCGCGCCTCAAAATGCCGTCGGAGCGCGAGAAGATGGACGCCGTCGCCAAGGCCGGGCCGACGGATCAGGTGCCCGAGCCGCTCCTGCGCGCGAACCAGATGTTCGTCGAGGACCACCTCTTCCACCACATCCAGACGCTCGACGGCATCGATGCGCGCTTCGGCTGGCAATGCGTCGACTATGTCGAGGACGCCGAAGGCGTCACCGCCGAGATCGAGGAGATCGAGACCCGCCGGCATGAGCGCGTGCGCGCGCGCTTCGTCATCGGCTGCGACGGCGGCAAGGGCCTCGTCCGTCACAAGCTGGGTGTGCGCTATCACGACGCGGTCCCGGTCGGCGGGCGTGCCTATCTCAATGGACCGCAGGTCGCGACCTATGTGCATATTCCCGGTTTGCGGAAATGCATTCCGCACGACCCGTGTTGGTTCTACTGGACCGTCAACCGCGACGTGCGCAGCACGCTCATGGTCTTGAACGAATCCGACGATTTCTCGTTCGGCACCACGTTGCGCGAGCCAGGGGACGAGCCCGATCCGGCGATGATCGGGCATCAGCTTTGGGCGACCTTCGGCCACAACATCCAGTTCAGCTTCCACGGCCACCGGCCTTGGACCGCAGGCCACGCCCTCGTTGCCGACAGTTTCGGCGCCGGCCGCGCTTTCTTGTGCGGCGATGCGGCCCATCTCTTCACGCCGACCGGCGGCTTCGGCCTCAATACCGGCATCGACGACGCGATCAATCTGAGCTGGAAGCTTGCCGCCGTGCTCGAGGGATGGGGCGGAGACAGACTCATCGCGAGCTTCGAGGCCGAGAGGCGCCCGATCGCGTTCCGTAATACGGCAGCAGGGAAGGCGCTCGGGCGCAGCGTCGGCGCGGTCCCGATCGGCCCCGCGATGGACGAGGACACACCCGAGGGCGAGGCCGACCGCCGCGCGGCGGCGGCGGTGCTCTCGGGGTTCGGCGAGGAATTCGCCTCATTGGGCGTGCAGCTCGGCGCGCGCTACGACGGCTCGCCCATCATCGCCGCTGACGGCACCGCGCCACCGACCGACGACCCCATCACCTATCGGCCGAGCGCCTGTCCCGGTGGGCGCACACCGCATCTCTGGCTCGCGGACAGGAGCTCGCTCTACGACCGGCTCGGCCGCCACTTCACGCTGCTCCGCTTCGCGGGGTCGCGCGCGGATGCGCGGCCGCTTGCGGCCGCGGCGGCGGCACGGCGCGTGCCGCTCGACATGCTCGAGATCGATCACGCCGCCGGCCGCGATCTCTACGGCTGCGACCTCGCCCTGGTCCGCCCGGACCTGCACGTGGCGTGGCGCGGCAACCGTCTGCCTGAGGATTGCAACGGCCTTCTCGCGCAGGTCACCGGATACTAGTGTGGCGGATTTGAAGTTCCTCCGATCCTTGCCGGCTGCTCCGAGAGGAACTCCAAATCCAAAGCCACACTAGCGATCATAGGGTTGCTAGTGTCCCTGTGATTCCGAAGTTCGCAAACGAACGAGCCGATTGAACGTGCGAACTTCGGAATCGGGACACTAGGGAGCACTCATGGCGCAGCACATCGACGGGCCGCTCTTTTACGAACGCATGGGCCGGAGCGGGCCAGTCGTCGCCTTCGTTCATCCGAACCCGATGGACCAGTCGTGCTGGATCTTCCAGATGGCGCATCTCTCGACCTGGTTCCGCTGCGTCGCCATCGACATCCCGGGCTATGGCCGCTCGCCCAAGGCGAGCGCGGGCCTGACGATGGAGGACATGGCCGAGGCGTGCTGGGAGGCGATCGACGCGGAGTTTTCCGGCGCGAGGGCGATCCTCGTCGGCTGCTCCGTGGGCTCCGCCATCCTGCCCTTCATGTATCATCGCCACCGCGCGCGGACCGCGGCCATTGTCATGTCGGGCACTGGCTACAACCCGGGCAAGGAATTCGCGGCGCGCCGCATCGCCGCCTATGGCAAGAACGGCATCGATTACCGCTGGGCCTATACGTTCGAGGATCTGAGCCCGGCCTTTCGCGCGACGCCGCTCGCACATTGGTTCGCCGAGCTCTTCACCGAGCGTAACGCGAGCGCCGATCTCGACACCATCTTGCATCAGTTCCGCGCGATGCAGAAGCCCGAGCAACCTGGGTTCTTCGAGGCAATCGCCTGCCCGACGACGATCCTCACCGGCAGCGAGGACGGCGCGCATCAAAGCGCCTTCGCGCTCCAGGAGCGGATTCCGAACTGCGAGCTCAAAGTGCTGCCGGGCGCGGGCCATGCCTGCCAGATCGAGCAGCCGTGGCTCTTCGACCGGCTCATGCTCGACTTCCTGCGGCGCCACGGGCTCTTTCCGGGGAAAGCCTAGCGTGGCCGCCTCGCACCCCGCGCCGCCGCGCGAGCTCGACCGGCCGCTCGAAGTGGCGCCCGGCGACTGGGCCGAGCGCGACCTTTATCTCATGATGACCGCGCTCGTCATTCCGCGACCGGTCGGCTGGATCTCGACGCTCTCGGCCGATGGCGTGCGCAACCTCGCGCCCTATTCCTATTTCAACCTCATGGGCAGCGACCCGTTCTATGTCGCGTTCGGCTCCACGACCGAGAAGGACACGGTCGCGAACCTGCGCAAGGTGCCGGAATTCGTCGCGAACATCGTGACGATGCATCTGCTCGAGAAGATGAACTTCACCTCGACCGATTTCCCAGGCGCGGAGGACGAATTCTCGTGGGCCGGCCTCACGCCGGCGCCGTCGGCGAAGGTGCGTCCGCCGCGGGTGGGCGAAGCAAAGGCTCATCTCGAGTGCGAGGTCGTGCAGATCATCGACGACCGCAACACGCATATCGTGTTGGGGCGTATCGTTCACGTCCATGTCGATCCGTCGGTTTGGCGCGACGGCCGCGTCGACCCACGGCTCCTCGATCCGGTCTGCCGCCTCGCGGGCTCGGGCTACGCGACGCTGGGCGAGCTCGTCAACGTGCAGCGCCCGGTGTGGAAATCGGTCGAGGGCTCACACGGGCAAGAAGCGATGCCGCGCGCGGTGAAACGCTAACGTCTGATCCAGATGTATTGAAACGCGGCCTTTCTCTAACCCTCTCCCCTCCGGGGCCTCCGGGGAGAGGGAGGGGTGAGGGGGAGCATGCGACGGGTGCCTGAGCGATTGCCCCCTCACCCGCACGACGCTCACGCGCCGTGCTGCCCTCTCCCCGGTGGGGAGAGGGTGATTCAACTCGCCGAATGGGACTCTAAAGGGCTCGGCAGAAAGTCTGCGACCTTGGCCGCGCGCCCGGTGCGCAGCGCCTCATAAGCCGCGGCGCCGATCGCGAGCGCGCGCACACCCTCCTCGGGCGGCGTCATTGGCGCGCCGTTGCCGGCGATCGCGCGATTGAACTGCTCGATCTCGAGACGGAAGCAAGGGCTCGCGGGAAAGCGGCGCACCGTGGTGCCGGCTTCGTTGACGAGCGTCAGAGTGGGCGTCGGATCATCGGCTGCGCCGGTGAGATAGGTGAACGAGTTCTCGATCACGAGCGTACCCTTCGTGCCGTGGATTTCGAACGGGCGCTTCGCGAACGGCGTCGCATAACTCGCCGCGGCATAGCCGATGGCGCCACCGGACAGCTTCAGCAGCAAGCCCGCCACGCGCTCAGTGGGCCGGCCGCCCGGTGCTCCATCGGTCAGGGCCGACACCTCCTCGACCCGTTGTCCGACGACATAGGCGAGCGTGTCGTGCGCGTGATCGCCGATGCTGATGACGATCCCGCCCGCACGCATGTTCGGATCGCTGCGCCAGTTCGCGGGCGACGGCGTCGACGCCGTGCGCAGCGCGATCTGCACATGCGCGAGCTTCACCTCGCCGATCTCGCCAGCGAGCACCATCCGCCGCGCTTCCTGGTGTACCGCCTCGTGGCGCTGATTGAAGACGACGCCCAGCGTCACGCCATGCGGCCGGCAAGCCGCGAGTGCTTCGGCGCCTTCGCCGACCGACATCGCCCAAGGTTTCTCGATGAGGGCATGCTTTCCTGCCCGCGCGGCGGCGACGGCATGCGGCGCATGGAGCGCGTCGGGGCTCGCATCGTAGATCGCGTCGATGCCGGGATCGGCGAGCGCCTCGTCGAGCGAAGTCAGCACCTTGGCGATGCCGTGCGTCTTGGCGAAGGCCTCGCCGCGCGCCCGCTCGCGGCTCACGACGGCGACGAGCTCCGTCTCCGCGGCCTCTTTCATCTGCGGCACGACGCTCCGCGTTGCGTGCCGTCCGGGCCCGAGAAGAGCCCAGCGGATCGTCATGGCGGAGCCTAGCCGAGTGAGCGCCGCACGATGGCGGTGCCCTCGGCAAGCGCCTTGAGCTTGGCGAACGCGGTCGCGCGCGGCAGGTATTTCATTCCGCAATCCGGGGCCGGCATGAGGCGCTCGGGGCGCACATGGGCGAGCGCGGCGCGGATGCGCTCGGCCACAAGCTCGGGCGTCTCGACATTCTGGGTCGAGAGATCGAGCACCCCGATAATGACGGTCTTGCCGGCGATATCCTTGAGCTGACCGAGATCGAGCTTCGGCTGCGCCGCCTCGATCGAGATCTGGTCGACCGCGCTGTCGGCGAGCGGAGCGAGGAACGAATAGGCGTTGGGCTTGTCGCGCACCGCGTTGGCGTAACCGAAGCAGAGATGAATGGCGGTGGGCCCGGCGACGCCGGCGAGCGCACGGTCGATCGCCTTGACGCCATAGCGCTTGGCGCGGTCGGGCCGCGCCTGAAGCCACGGCTCGTCGAGCTGGATGATGTCGGCGCCGGCTTTCTTCAGCTCGCGCGCCTCCTCGTTGACGGCCGCAGCGTAATCGAACGCAAGCGCTTCCTCGTCCTTGTAGTACTCGTCCTGCGCCTGCTGCGTCATGGTGAAGGGGCCGGGGATCGTGATCTTGATCGTCCGGTCGGTGTTGGCGCGCAGGAACTCGACGTCGCGTACCTCGACCGCGCGGCGGCGGCGGATCGGGCCCACGATGCGCGGCACGATGCTGTAGGTTCCCGTGCGTCCCATCGTCTTGCCGGGAGTCTCGATATCGACGCCGTCGAGCGCCGTCGCGAAGCGGTTGGAATAGCTTTCGCGGCGGATCTCGCCGTCCGTGATGATGTCGATGCCGGCGCGCTCCATGTCGCGGATGGCGAGGAGCGTGGCGTCGTCCTGCGCCGCTTCAAGGAGCGGTTCGGCCACGCGCCAAAGCTCTGGAGCGCGCACGCGCGGCACGCCCAGCCGCGCGCGGTCGATCAGCCAGTCGGGCTGCGGATAGGAGCCGACGACCGTGGTGGCGAGCAGCGGGGCGGACGCCATCAATGCCGGTCGAGATTGTTGGGCCGGTGGTCGCCGCCGAGCCAGCGTACGAGCTCGCTATGCGCGTCGGCACGGCGCTTCTCATTGATCTTGTCGACGTTCGGCGGATCGACGGTGAACTCGACCCGGAGCCCGTCAGGGCTTGTCGCATAGATCGATTTGCAATAGCCGTGATCGGTGATGCTGTTCGGGACTTTCGCGGTCTTGAGGCGCCGCTCGATACCATCGAAGGTCGCCTGATCGACCTTCATGGCGATGTGATTGAAGGACGGCAGCTCGGGGAAAATCGGCTTCGACCGCTCGTACATCTCCTTATCGGCGAACTGGAAGAACGCGAGCGCGCCGCCGTCGGCGAGGCCGTAGAAGGTGTGGCAATACTCGACCTCGCGCTGCACCGAGGGCATGAAGGTCTTCTCGCACCAGGTGGCGACGAGCGGCATGCCGAGCACGTCCTCGAAGAACTTGCGGTTCACCTCGTGGTCGCGCACCACGAAAGCGTTGTGATGCAGGCGCTGCGGGATTTGCGTCCCGGCCGAAGTTGCGGTGTCGCCTAGCGCTTTCGCTCCGTCCATGACCCGATCCTCCGTTAAACCATGTCCCAGTGTAAGCCCGCCGGCCGGGGCGCGCGCAAGGGCTAGATCTCCCGCGCGCGCGGCAGGATGCGGGCGGCGAATAGTTCGAGCGAGCGCATGATGTCGGCCTGCTTCATCGAGCCGAAATCGACGATCAGCATGAGCTGCGTGACGCCCAGCGACTTGAGCCGCGCGATGCGCGCCAGGACGCTCTCGGGATCGCCCATCAGCACGCGGTCGGGGAAATAGTTCTCGAACGCGGCCTGGCGCTGATACTCCTCGCGCGCGGCATAGCCTTTATAGGCCTCGGGGTCAGGCGGCTTCCGCGCGGCCTCGACGCCGGCGCCGGTATATTCGACCATCGGCTGCTCGACGATGGCTTTGAGGCGCGCAGGATCCGCGGCCTCAATGAAATGCGCGTGATAGCAGCACGCAACCTCGTGATCGGCCACTCTGCGGCCGAAGCGCGGCAGCGCATCGATATACCAGCGCATCCGCTCGCCCGCCGTTTCGGTGTCGACGTGATAAGCGACATAGAGCAGGTTCAGGCCCTCGCGCGCCGTCCATTCGAAACTGTCGCGCGTGAGAAAGCACGCATTCCAGAGCGGCGGATGGGGCTTCTGATAGACGCGCGGCAGGATCGTGATGCCGTCGATCGGCGGGCGGAAGCGGCCCCTCCACTGAAGCGGCGCCTCGGTCCAGGCGCGCCTCATGAGATCGACGCCCTCGGCGACGCGGTCGTGCGTCTCGCGCATATCGACGCCGAACGTGTCGAACTCGTCGCGCAGGAAGCCGCGCCCGACGCCGAGATCGAAGCGGCCCTTCGAGAGCTGGTCGAGCGTTGCCGCCATCTCGGCGACGCGCACGGGATCGTTGAGGGGCAGGACGGTCGCCCCCGTGCCGAGCCTGATCCGGCTCGTCTTCGCTGCGAGATACGAGAGGAACGCGAAGTTCCCGGCGCAGAGCCCGCCATGCCGCACGAAATGATGCTCGACCATCCACACATAGTCGACGCCGATCCGGTCGGCGAACAGCACCTGCTCGACGATATTGTCGAAATGCGTCGCCACGTCGCGCGCATCCGGCAAATAGGTCGGCAGATAGAAGAGACCGAATTTCATGGCAGATCAGCGAATATAGCCGCGTTCGCGCCAGAACCGCTCGGCGCCCGGATGGAGCGGGAGATAGAGCGGCCCGTCCTTGCTGTCCTTGCACAACTGATCGAGCGGCATCGGCCCGTCGCCGTACCACGGGATGCGCGCTCTGCGCGCGTCGAGCCCGGCGCAGAATTTGTAGATCATGTCGTCGGGCGCGCTCGCGAGGCAGAACACGGGCCAGCCGCTGAAATCGACTGTCCACACGGTCTCGCCGAGGCCCGGGTATTCGTCGTTTGTGATCGCCGCGCGCATGAGCCCGTCATCCTCGAGCGATTTGAGCTGCGGCTCGTCGATCGCGAGAAAACGCATGCCAAGCTCGAGCGACTGCGGCGCGAAGAGCGGCAACGCCTCGTCCCACACGGCGTCGAGCTCGCCGCGCGCCACCGCGCCGAGCCGATCAGGGCCGTGCGGCATTCCTTCGGTATAAACGAGCTTCCCGCCCCAGCTCACAATGTCGTTGAGCGACATGCCGTAGGCGCTCAGCACCTGGTTGCAGATGAGGTGCACGGAGTGATCGGGCTGCCCGCGCAGGGAGACCCGGAGCGGATAGCGCGTGCGCTTCAAGTCGCCAATCGTCTTGAGCCCGGTCTTGGCCGTGACGGCGAAGCCAAGCTGGTCGAATTGCGGGATTACCATGATCGAGCGGAGCGGAATGGGCTTCTTGTAGGGGCCGCGTCCCTTGAGCGCCATGCCGAGCACGCCGCCCGGATTGCAGATCGCGATGTCCGCCTCGCCGTTCGCGACCGCGTCGACCGACCCTGGCGCGTCGCTCGCGAAGAACCGCAGCCGCCATGTGTCGTCGCCTTGCGGCCGCATCAGGATCATCACCTGCCTGTCGCGCCACTCGTTGGCGGCGACGAGCTCCGACACGGTCTCGAGCATCAGCCGCGAGCGCATGATGACGGGCGTACGGATCGGATTTTGAATTGTGAGCATGACGGACGGACCTCCCGAACGGATGAGCGGGATCATGGGCGCGCCCGCGCGCCGCGGCAAGAGAGAGGTGTCGCGGCTCTCGTCCGCGACCGAAGTGCCGTCTCGCGCGCCGGGATGCGATCATTTAGACTTGCGCCAGGGAGGGAACTGGAATGCAGAAATTTAGGATCTTGCTCGCCGCCGCGGCGGCGCTTCTCGTCTCATGGGTCGCAGCGCAAGCAACGACGCTCGACGACGTCAAGGCACGCGGCAACGTGATCTGCGGCATCGCCGTCGGCGCGCCCGGTTTCGTCTTTCCCGACAATAATGGCGTCTATCACGGCTTCGATGTCGATTTCTGCCACGCGATTGGCGCGGCGGTGCTGGGCGACGCGAAGAAAGTGCAAACCATTCCGCTCGAGCCGCGCGATGTGTTTCCGAAGCTCACGACCGGCGCGGTCGACGTTCTCACGCACCGCCTCACCTGGACCTACAACCGCGACAATGGCGGCGGTATCGAGTTCGCGGCGACATATTTCTATGACGGCCAGGGCTTCATGGTGCCGAAATCGCTGGGCGTGACCCGCCTCGCCGATCTCAAGGGCGCGAATATCTGCGTCTCGCAAGGGACGACGACGGAACTCAACATCGCCGACTATTTCAAGTCGCATCAGATGCCGTATCAGATCGTGACCTTCAACGGCCCCGACGTGGCGCGCGAGGCCTACAACCAGGGGCGGTGCGATGCGTTCTCGAACGACCGCAGCTCGCTCGCCGCGAACCGTCTGGTGCTGACGCATCCCGACGACCATATCGTTCTGCCCGAGACGATTTCGAAGGAACCGATCGGCCCGTGGGTGCGGCAAGGCGATCAGCAATGGTCGCACATTGTGCGCTGGACGCTGTTCGCGACGATGGCTGCGGAAGAACTTGGGATCACGCAAGCGAACGTCGACGATTTGCGCAAGAATCCGGACGCGAGCCCCGAAGTAAAGCGCATCCTCGGCGTCGGCGACGACCTCGGACAGAAGATGGGGCTGTCGGCAGACTGGGCCTACAACGTCATCAAGCAGGTCGGCAATTACGGCGAGATCTTCGACCGTAACATCGGACCCAACACGCCCATCAAGCTCCAGCGCGGCCAGAACGCGCTGTGGAAGAACGGCGGCCTGATATACGCGCCGCCGTTCCGCTGAGCCGAGCCGGGCGGGATCGCTCGGGTGAAGTCGCAGGCTCTTGAGCAGGGCACCGGTGGTGGCGAAGCGCGGCCCCGGGCGCGCCGCGTGCCGCGCAACGGCGCCGGCGCACTCGTCCTGCAAGGGGTCGTGTTGGTGGTGTTGGCGCTGTTCGCCGCCTTCATCATTCGCAACGTCGTTCTCAACGTTGCGCGCCTCAACATCCACATGGGGTTCGCCTTCCTCTCGCGACCGGCCGGGTTCGAGATCGCCCAGCATCTCGTCGATTATTCCGCGCGCTCGACTTATGGCGCGGCGCTCGAGGTCGCGACCCTCAATACGCTCGCCATCTCGGCCGCGAGCTGCGCCCTTGCCACGATCCTCGGATTCGTGATCGGCCTGCTGCGGCTCTCGAAGAACCAACTCGTCTCGACCGTGGCGCTTGCCTATGTCGAGGTCGTCCGCAACGTGCCGCTCTTGCTGCAGCTCTTCTTCTGGTATTTCGCCGTACTCGGCACCTTGCCGCTGCCGCGCCAAAGCCTCGGCCTGTTCGGAGCGATCTATCTGAACCGCCGAGGCCTCTATATTCCTGCGCTGCAACCGGAGGCGGGCTTCGCGGCCGCCGCCCTTGCGCTCGCGCTCGGCATCGCGATCTGGGTGGGCTGCGTTTTTCTCGCCCGGCGTCATCCCAGCGATACGGGCGGAGCGTCGCCCCTCCGCTGGGTGGGCCCGGCGAGCCTCGTCGTCCTGCTCGTGCTCGCAAGGCTTCTCTTCGGCGCGCCGCTCGCGGTCGATACGCCGCAGCTCGAAGGCTTCAATTTTCACGGCGGCGCGCTCATCATTCCGGAATTCCTGGCGATGCTGGCCGGGCTCTCGATCTTCGGCGCCGCCTTCGTGGCCGAGCTTGTGCGCGGCGGCGTCCTCGCGGTGCCGCGCGGACAGACGGAAGCGGCGCTGGCGCTCGGCTTGCGCGGCTGGCCCATCAATACGCGCATCGTCCTGCCGCAGGCGATGCGCATCATCCTGCCGCCGCTCATCACGCAGTACATCTCCATTCTCAAGAATTCCTCGCTCGGCGCGGCGATCGCCTACCCCGAGCTGATGCTGGTGAGCGGCACCGTGCTGAACCAGACTGGACAGCCGATCGACCTCATGGCCGTGACCATGGCGATCTATCTGGCGCTCTGTCTCGGCATCGCCGCAATCGGCAATGCCATCAACCGCCGCTTTCACCTCGCCGCGCCCTAGCCATGCCGAAGCTGCGCGCATTCCTCAAAAGCTGCGTCTCGACGCCTCTCAACATCGCGCTGTCGCTTGCCGTGCTCGCGGGTCTTGCGGCGTTTCTGCCGAGCTTTATCCAATGGGCCTTCATCGATGCGGTCTGGAGCGGACCTTCGGGTCAGGCTTGCGCGGGAACGCGCGCCGCCTGCTGGCTCTTCGTGCGTCTCCATTGGAACCTGATCGTGTTCGGGCGCTATCCGGCGCCGGAGCACTGGCGGGTCGAGCTTGCGGCCGTGCTCGGCCTCGCGAGCGTTCTCGTCATCCTGCTGCCGACCGTGAAGCGCAAGCTCGAGCTCGCGGCGGCACTTCTCGTCCTCTATCCGGTCGCCGCCGCGATCTTGCTGTGCGGCGGGATCTTCGGCCTGACCAGCGTCTCCACCTCGGTCTGGGGCGGTTTGCTGCTGACCGTCGTCGTTGCTGCCTGGACCATCGTCACCGCGATCCCACTCGGGCTGATGCTGGCGCTGGGGCGCCGTTCGCGCCTGCCGGTCATCGCGCTCCTGTCGGCGCGCTATATCGACGTCGTGCGCGGCCTGCCGCTTGTCGGCGTCCTTTTCCTGGCGGTCGTGCTGCTGCCGGTGTTCATGCCGCCGAGCACCACCAGCAACACGCTCGTGAGCGCGCTCATCGCCTTCAGCCTGTTCAACGCGGCGATCCTGGCCGAGGTGTTCCGCGGCGGGCTGCAATCCGTGCCGCGCCATCAGTACGAGGGCGGCGCGGCCTTGGGCTTCTCACACCGGCAGGTGATGTGGCTCATCGTCATCCCGCGCGCGATCAGCGCGGCGCTTCCGGGCATCGTCAATGTCTGCGTCGAGATCGTGAAGGAAACGACGCTCATCCTGATCGTCGGCCTGCTCGACCTCTTAGGTGTGCTCCAGGCCGCAATCACGGATCCCGAGTGGCTCGTCAGCGACCAAGTGCGCCGCACCGCCTATTTCTTCGCGGGAATCGCTTTCTGGGCCTTGTGCTTCAGTCTGTCGCGTTACAGCGCACGCATCGAGCGCGGCATGAACGCGGGAACCCGGCGCTGACGGCTCAAGCCTTCACTTGCCCGCCAAGCCAGGATGCTGCCGCCTCGAGCGCGCCCTTGCCGTGCGCGACGCCGAGCGCGGTGAAGGCCGTCTCGACGACGCCGAGCGTGCCCAGCACCATCGGTGCATTGACGTGGCCCATATGGGCGATACGGAAGCCCTTGGCCAGCATCGGCCCGATCGCCCGGCCTAGCACCACGCCGCAATTCCTGTTGCAGTAGTCGAGGAGCGCATCGGCCTTGTCGGTGAGGATGACCGTCACCGTATCGGAGCGCTGGCTTGGTTCGAGAATATTGAATTCGATCGCCCCGCCCTTCGCCCACTCGGCGACGGCACGGCGCGTCGTCTCGGCAAGGAGCCGATGGCGCCGGAATGCGTTCTCCAGACCCTCCGCCTCGAGCAGGTCGAGCGCCTGGCGCAGGCCGAACAGCAGGTGCTCGGGCGGCGTGCCGCCGTACTTCACGTAATGCTCCTCGCCCTCGCGGATGGTCCAGTCCCAATAAGGCGTGCGCAGGTTGGCCTTCTTGTGGGCCTCCTTCGCCCGCGCATTGGCGGCGACGAAGCCCAAGCCGGGCGGCGTCATCAGCCCTTTCTGCGAGCCCGCCATTGCGACGTCGATGCCCCACTGGTCCATCTCGAACGGCACGCATCCGAGCGAGGCGACGGCATCGACAAGAAACAGAGCACTGTGCCCGGCCGACTTGATTGCCGCGGAAATCGCGGCGATGTCGTTGACGACGCCCGAGGCGGTGTCGATCTGAACCGCGAGCACGGCCTTGATCGTGCCGCCCTTGTCGGCCTTGAGGCGGGCCGCGACCTGGGTCGGATCGACAGCACGGCGCCAATCGCCCTTCAGCACCTCGACCTCGCAGCCCAATCCCGCCGCCATGTTGCCCCAGCCGACAGCGAAACGGCCGCTTTCGAGCACGAGCACTTTGTCGCCGCGCGACAGCACGTTGGTGAGCGCGGCCTCCCACGCGCCGTGGCCGTTCGAGCTGTAGATGTGCGCGCGTGCGCTGGTGCGAAAGACGCGGCTGACCGCGCCGAACAGCGGGTCGGTGAGCTCGAGCAGCGGCCCGGCATAGATGTCGATCGCCGGCCGATGCATCGCCCGCAGCACCTCGTCGGGCATCGTCGTCGGCCCCGGGATCATAAGGAACTCGCGCCCCGCTCGAACGGCCATGTCATCCTTCCTAAGGAGTCTCGGACGCGCAATTTCGCACGAAGCGGTCTCGCCGGAAAGCATCAGCCCGCGACTCGGCGTCTCCGCCGGCGCGGGTCAACTCACGCCGCGAGCTTTTCCTTGCGTGCGGCAGGCGCGTGGCGGTGCTGCGCCGGGAACGGGTAAGGCCCGAGCAACGCGAAGAGGATGATGGCGACGACGGTGATCGCCTCATAGAAATGGAAGGCGGGCACGTAGCTGTGATAGAGGTCGAAGGACTTGGTGCTGATGAACGGACCGATGCCGGTCGATGCGGCGAAGATGCCGAACATGGTGCCCATGACCCGGCCATAGGCCTTGAGGCCGAAATAGCGGCTGACGAGGAAGCCCATGAGGTCGACCTCGGCGCCGTTGGCGACGCCGCAGAGAAGCGCGCCGGCGAGCGGCGCCGGCTCGGGCAGGCCGCTGCCGAAGAGCGCCGTGCCGGCGATCAGCAGCAGGAAGAAGCCGACCGCGACATAGGGGCCGTGGAAGCGATCGGCGCACCAGCCCGACACCATGCGGCCGACCACGGCGGCAATGCCGGAGGCGGCCAGCACGCTCGTCGCGGCCTGCAGGCTCACGCCGCGATCCATCAGCATGGCGACGATCTGCGTGAGCGTGCCATTGAGGACGATGATGCCGAGGAAGAAGGCCAAGGCGAGACCCCAGAAGTGCCACGACCGGGTCAGCGCCTCGCGCAACGTCATGCCCGGAAGTTCCGCCGGAGCAAGATGCGGCATCGCCGCGCGCTCCTTGGGATCGGGCTCGCGCACGAGGAGCGTCACCGGCACACCCGCGAGGATCAGCATGACGACGCCGACCCCGGCATAGGCCAAACGCCAGCCGACCGCGCCGACGAGGTAGGCGGCGATCGGCGGGATGATCGCCGTGCCGAGTCCTACGCCCGACAAGGCGATGCCGAGCGCAAGCCCGCGCCGCTGGTCGAACCAGCGCGACACTATGAAGGCGTAGGCCGGTGGTGAAGGACCGGACGAAGCGAAGCCGCGCACGATGAAGATCGAAAAGATGACGAGCGCAGAGGCAGTCATCAGCCCCTGGAGCGCCGTCGCCGCCGCGAAGAAGACGATGCCGGCGAGGATGACGCGGCGCGCGCCGAAGCGGTCGAGCAGCAGGCCGACGACCGGATAACAAAGAGCGCTGATGACGCCCGACAAGAGGAGCGCGCCAGCGAGCATGCTGCGCCCGATATGGAGGGACTCCGCCACGGGGCGCAGGAAGACGCTGAAGGTCCAGATGTTGATAGGCCCGGCGCTGCACACGAGGCCGAAGACGGCAGCACCGACGATCCACCAGGGATTGCGAGCACGTATCATCTTGCCGCCTCCCGATCCGGCATTGTTGCACGGAGGCGCTCCCGCTTGAAGCCCGCCGATTTCGAGGGGATGATGCCGCACGGGAGGGCGCCATGGACATCGCCGGACGCGTCGCCATCGTCACCGGGTCGGCGACCGGCATCGGCGCCGAGACGACAAAGCGCCTCGCATCGAAGCACTGCCGCGTCGTCGTCAACTACACGAAGAGCCGCGCCGAGGCCGAAGAGACCGCGGCAGCCTGTCGCGAGCTCGGCAGCGAAACGCTCGTCCACGCCGCCGACGTCGCCGACGATGCCGCCTGCCGCGGCATGGTCGCGGCGGCGGTCGCGCGCTGGGGCCGGCTCGACGTGCTCGTGAACTGCGCCGGCCGGACGAAGGCGGCCCGGCCGGGCGATCTCGACGCGCTCAATGCCGCCGACTTTCTCGACATCTATTCGGTCAATCTCGTCGGCACCTATCAGATGATCCGCGCCGCGGTGCCGCACATGCGCGCGGCCGGAAACGGCGCCGTCGTCAACGTCTCGGCGCTCGGCTCGCTCAACGGGGAGGGCAGCTCGATCGCCTATGCCGCATCGAAGGGCGCGCTCAACTCGCTCACCATCTCGCTCGCGCGCCAGCTCGCGCCGGTGATCCGCGTCAATGCCGTCTGTCCCGGTTTCGTGGCGACGCGCTGGATGAAAAACCTGCTCGGCGAGGCGCGCTTCAACGAACGCGTCGCAGAGATGGCGAAGATTACGCCCGTGGGCAAGACCGCCTTCGCCGAGCACATCGCCGAGATGATCTGCTGGTTCATCGACGGCCCCGACCTCATCACCGGCGAGGTCCTGCCGATCGATTACGGCACGAGATTTGGGACGCTCGCCCGCTGACGCGGGGAAACTCCCGTTGACAGGGCGCGAGCAGCGCCGAACACTCCCCTCACCCGTGAAGCCGAACAAATAATCCGGCAGCCGTCCAACGGCGGCATGAGCGCGGAACCGGCTTCGCTCGGAGGGTAAAGGGAGGACGTTAAATGATCTGCGTCATGACATGGCGCCGCGCCATATTGGCGACGGCGCTGGCGTTCGCGTGCCTTTCCAGCATGGCCGCGTCGGCGGCCGAGCCCATCAAGCTCGGCTTCAGCGTGGCACTGACCGGCGGCGTCGCGGCGATCGGCAAGCAAGTTCTGATCGCGCTCCAGATCTGGAAGGACGACGTCAACGCCAAGGGCGGCCTCCTCGGCCGGCCGGTCGATCTCGTCTATTACGACGACCAGAGCAACCCGTCGAACGTGCCGCCGATCTATACGAAGCTCATCGAGGTCGACAAGGTCGACCTCGTGATCGGCCCCTATGCGACGAACCTTGTCGTGCCGGCGATCCCCGTCCTCATGCAACACAACATGGCGACCGTCGGAATTCTTGCCAACGCGGCCAATCACAGCTTCCACTACAAGCGCTATTTCTCGATCCTGAATTCAGGGCCCAATCCAGAGAAGGCGTTCTCCGACGGATTCTTCGCGCTCGCGATGCAGCACAAGGACGAGCTCAAGACCATTGCGCTCGTCGGCGCCGACGCCGAGTTCTCGCAGAACGCCATCGAGGGCGCGCGCGCCAATTTGAAGAACCTGCCCTTCACCACGGTCTATGACCGCAACTACCCGCCCTCGACGACCGACTTCGCGCCGATCATCCGCGCCGTGCAGGCGACCAACCCGGACATCGTCTATGTCGCGGCCTATCCACCCGATTCCGTGGGCATCGTGCGCGCGGCCAACGAACTGGGCTTCAAGCCGAAGCTGTTCGGCGGCACGTTCATCGGCCTCATCATCGCCTCGGTCGAGGTGCAGCTGGGCCCGCTCATGAACGGCATCCTCAACGAGGAGGCGTTCCTGCCGATCCCGGCCTACAACTTCCCCGGCCTCAAGGAGCTTCTTGCGAAATACGCGACAATCGCGCCGCAACAGGGGCTCGATCCCTTAGGCTATGCCTTCCCGCCGTTCGGCTACGCCGCGGCGCAGGTGCTCGCCGCCGGTGTCGAGGGCAGCAAGAGCCTCGATCAGGACAAAATCGCGGCGTACATCCACACGCACACGATCCCGACCGTGGTCGGCAACATCGACTTCAGCCCGGACGGCGAATGGACCAAGTCGCACTTCGTCGTGATCCAGTTCCAGAATCTCGTGCGCAACGAGCTCGACGATTTCCGCGACACCTCGCACACGACCGTGCTGTGGCCCGACGCGGTCAAGACCGGCAGCATGATCTTTCCATACGCGGACGCCCTGAAGAAATAGCGGGCCGACTTTACTCGCCGACCGCCTCCTTGAAGCGGCGCAGCGTCTCGATCTGCTGATCGAAGGTCGCGATGCGGTACATGGGATAGAGCATCACGATCTCGGCGCCGAGCCGGCGCCAGCCGTCGGCCGCGGCGGCCCAGCGCTCGGGATCGGGCTCGCTCATGCGCAGCCAGCCCTCGAGCCCGAAGCGGGCGGGATCACGCCCGAACGCGCGGAGATGCTCGCGCAGCGCCTCGAGTTTCGGCGCCGCCACGTCGGGCGCCAGGATCGGCATCCAGCCGTCGCCGAGCCGCGCCGCGCGCTTCACCGCGGCATCGGACGAGCCGCCGAACCAGATCGGAATTGGGCGCTGGATCGGCTGCGGCACGATGCTGACATCGCGCAGATCGTGGAATCGGCCGCGGAAAGTGACGAGTTTTTCGGTCCAGAGCCGACGCAGCACTTCGACCTGCTCGGCCTGACGCGCGCCGCGCGTCTTCCAATCGGCGCCAAGCGCCTCGTACTCGACATGGTTCCAGCCGACGCCGACGCCGAGGCGAAGGCGCCCCGACGACAGGATATCGACCTCGGCCGCCTGCTTGGCGACGACGCCGGTCTGACGCTGCGGCAGGATGAGGACGCCGCTCGAGAGACCGATCGTCTTCGTCGCCGCGGCAAGGAAGGCGAGCGTCGTGAACGTCTCGTGGAAGGGGTCGGTCTCGTTATAGGTCGGCGTGAAGCCCTCGCGCGCGGCCGCGCCGAACACATGATCGGCGACCTCGATATGGAAATATCCGAGACTTTCGGCGGCCTGCGCCCAGTCGCGGATCTTCACCGGATCGGTGCCGATGTCGCGGGTCGGAAAGAATGCATTGAGACGCATGCACGAAGCTCCGCGTGAGGCGATCCCATGTTAGATCGCAGGGCCGCGCGGCTCCAGGGCATCCCGAACCGCCTTGTCTCGCCTGGCGAGTTGGTTCACCATTGACCGAGGATTCTCGTCGTGCGGGAAGCGGTTTTTACCGCGTGCGGAGATCGACGAAGAATAGTAACACTGGCGCGGGCGGAATGAGCGATAGCAGAGAAACGTTCCTCGCGGCCCGCGACCTGCTTCTGCGGCTGCGCGCGGACTACGACGCCGCGGTGCGCGAGTTCCGTTGGCCGGAGCTCGACCGCTTCAACTGGGCGCTCGACATCTTCGACCATCTGCCGGCCGAGCGCACGGCGCTATGGCTCGTCGGCGAGGCGGACGAGAAGCAGAGCTTCGGCGAGCTGAAAGCGCGCTCCGACCAGGTCGCGAACCATCTGCACGCGCTCGGCGTCAAGCGCGGCGACCGCGTGCTCCTGCTTTTGCCGAACATGCGGCCGCTGTGGGAGGCGATGCTCGGACTGATGAAATTGGGCGCCGTCATCATCCCGGCGACGACGCTTCTCGCCGAGGCCGATCTCCAGGACCGGTTCGAGCGCGGGCGCATCCGCCACGCGATCGTTCCGGCCGCGCTCACCCCACGCTTCGCCAAGCTTGCCGGCGACTATACGCGCATCGCCGTCGGCGGTGCGCCGGGCTGGCACCGTTTCGAGGACGCTTACGAGCAGCCGAAATCCTTCGTGCCCGAGGGCATCACCAACGCCGATGATCCGCTGCTCCTCTATTTCACGTCCGGCACCACGGCGCGGCCCAAGATGGTGCTGCACTCGCACCGGAGCTATCCAGCCGGACATCTTTCGACGATGTACATGATTGGGGTGCGGCCGGGCGATGTTCACCTCAACATCTCCTCGCCCGGCTGGGCGAAGCATGCCTATAGCAGCTTTTTCGCGCCGTGGACGGCGGGCGCCACCATCGTCGCCATGACGCAGGCGCGCTTCGACCCGGTGGAAACGCTCGACCTGCTGCAGCGCTGCGGGGTCAACACCTTCTGCGCGCCGCCCACGGTGTGGCGCATGCTCGTGCAACAAGATATCGCGCGCTGGAAGC
>DATIXQ010000090.1:0-35334 GCA_035518375.1 Allostellaceae bacterium
CCTCCTCGCCGAGTTTCTTGGCGATCCGCTCGCGTCCCTCGGAAAAAAGCTTGGCGGTATAGGAGAGCGCGGGATCGCCGCCGCGGCGCGACGCCACGGTCGCGAAGAGCCGGTCGAGAATGCTGCCGTCGATCTCCGCCATCGCTGTCTCCATGGGCCGGGCCGCGCGCCTAGGGTCGCACAGGAATCCCCGCCTTGGCGAGATAGGCCTTGGCGGCGCCGATGCGAAACGTGCCGAAATGGAAGATCGACGCGGCCAGAACCGCGCTCGCATGGCCGTCGCGGATGCCCTCGGCGAGATGCTCGAGCGTGCCGACGCCGCCCGAGGCGATGACCGGAACGGGCACCGCGTCGGCGACGGCGCGCGTGAGCGGAATGTCGAAGCCCGCGCGCGTGCCGTCGCGGTCCATCGAGGTGAGCAGGATCTCGCCCGCGCCCAGCGCCACGACCTCGCGTGCCCATTCGACTGCGTCCCGCCCGGTGCCGCGCCGGCCGCCATGCGTGAAGACTTCCCAACGCCCGGGCGAGGATTGCTTCGCGTCGATCGCGACGACGATGCACTGGCTGCCGAATTTCTCCGCCGCCTCGCGCACGAGCTGGGGCCGTGCCACGGCCGCGGTGTTGATCGAGGTCTTGTCGGCGCCCGCAAGAAGCAGCGTGCGGATGTCCTCGACCGAGCGCACGCCGCCGCCAACCGTCAGCGGCATGAAGCATTGCTCGGCCGTGCGCCGCACCACGTCGTAAAGCGTGGCGCGGTCCTCTGCCGAGGCGGTGATGTCGAGGAAACACAATTCGTCGGCGCCCTCGGCGTCGTAGAATTTCGCCTGCGCCACCGGATCGCCGGCATCGACGAGATCGACAAAATTGACGCCCTTCACGGTGCGCCCGTCCTTGACGTCGAGGCAAGGGATGACGCGGCGCTTCAGCATGGCGCCTCTGCGAGCGTGAGCGCGCGAGCGAGATCGATGCGGCCGTCATAGAGCGCGCGGCCGATGATGGCGCCGGCGATGCCGTCTCCTTCGTGTGCCTTCAGCGCGGCTAGGTCGGCCTCGGACGAGATGCCGCCCGAGGCGATGACCGGCGTCTTGAGGCGGCGCGCCAAAGCCGCCGTTGCGGCAACGTTGGCGCCGCCCAAAACGCCGTCGCGCTCGATGTCGGTGTGGACGATGGCGGCGGCGCCCGCATCCTCGAACGCGAGCGCGAGATCGAGGGCGGCGACGTCAGACGTGCGCGCCCAGCCTTCGACCGCGACACGGCCCCCGCGCGCATCGATCGCGAGCGCGACACGGCCGGGCCACGCGCGGCAGGCAGACTTGACGAGCGCGGGATTGGTGAGCGCCACGGTGCCGAGCACGACCCGCGCCGCGCCGCGCGCGAGCCAGAACGCGATCGCACCTTCGGTGCGGATGCCGCCGCCCAGCTGCACCGAAAGCGCCGTCGCGCGCAGGATCGCGTCGACCGCCGCGCCGTTCTTCGCTTCGCCGGCGAACGCGCCGTCGAGATCGACGACATGGAGCCAGCGCGCGCCTGCCGCGGCGAATTTCCGCGCCTGGGCCGGCGGATCATCGTTGAACACGGTCGCGGCACTCATCTCGCCGCGTACGAGCCGGACGCAGCGCCCATCCTTCAAATCGATCGCGGGATAGAGGATCACGGCCGCCAGCCGAGAAAATTCGCGATGACGCGCAGGCCCGCCGCCTGGCTCTTCTCGGGATGGAACTGCACACCCGCGACATTGCCGCGCGCGACCGCCGCCACCACCGCGCCGCCATACTCGACCGTCGCGAGCACGTCTTCGGCATGCGCCGGGAAGAAGCCGTAGCTGTGGACGAAATACGCATGCGTGCCGGGCGCGAGCCCGGCGAGAAGCGGGTGCGCGCGCGCAGGCTGCAATTCATTCCAGCCCATATGCGGGATCTTGAGCGAGGGATCGGACGGGCGCAGCGCCGCGACCTCGCCCGCGATCCAATCGAGCCCCGGCACGTCCTCGAACTCGCGGCCCGAGGTCGCGAGAAGCTGCATGCCGACGCAGATGCCGAGAAAGGGCCGAGCTTTCTTCCGCACCGCCTCGGCGAGCGCTTCCTCCAATCCGGAGACGGCAGCAAGGCCGCGGCGACAATCGGCGAAGGCGCCCACGCCCGGCAGCACGACGCGGTCGGCGCGCGCGACCGTCGCCGGATCGCCCGTCACCTCGACACGGTCGTCATGGCCTGACTCGCGCGCGGCGCGCTCGAAGGCCTTCGCCGCCGAACGCAAGTTGCCCGAGCCGTAATCGATCACGGCGACGAGCGCCATCAGAGGCTGCCGCCGAGCACGCCCTTGGTCGAGGGAACCTCATCCGCGCGGCGCGGGTCGATCGCCACCGCCTGGCGCAGAGCGCGCGCCAGACCCTTGTAGCAGGACTCGACGATATGGTGATTGTTCTCGCCGTAGAGATTCTCGACATGGAGCGTCGCGCCCGAGGATTGCGCGAAGGCCTGGAACCACTCCTTGAACAGTTCCGTGTCCATCTCGCCGAGCTTGGGGCGCGAGAAATTCACCTTCCACACGAGATAGGGCCGCGCCGACATGTCGAGCGCCACGCGCGTCAGCGTCTCGTCCATCGGGATGAGCGCGTCGCCCCAGCGCGCGATGCCGCGCCGGTCGCCCAAGGCCTTCGCCACCGCCTCGCCGACGGCGTAGCCGGTGTCCTCGGTCGTGTGATGGAAGTCGATGTGGAGATCGCCCGCGGCCTCGACGGTGAGGTCGATGAGGCTGTGGCGCGAGAGCTGCTGCAGCATGTGGTCGAGGAAGCCGATGCCGGTCGCAACCTCGAACGCGCCCGTGCCGTCGAGATCGACGACGGCCGTGATCGCGGTCTCGCGCGTCTTGCGCTCGATCCGCGCCGTCCGGAGCTTTTCCTTCGCCTTCGCCACGCGGCGCCTTTTACCAAGTCGCAAGGAGCGCGGCAAATCGGCACGCCCTCATGCGCTGTCGCGAACGAAGACGAACAGGAGCATGTCGACGGTTTCGCCGTCGCGCGCAAGCGGGAAGGCGACGCGGCGATAGAACACGTGGTCGCGCCCCTCCGTTGCGACCACGCCCTCGCGGTACCCCGGCTGGCTCGAATGCACGATCTCGTCATAGCCGGCGAAGATCGCGGAGGCAGCGCCCGTGTTAAGCACTTCATCAACAAGCTTGCCGGTGGCGTCGCTGCCTTGGATCGCGACCACCTGCGTGCCGACGAGGCGAATGCGGTAGTTGAGCTTGTCGCCGGGCTCGCGCAGCACGTCGACCAGCATCATCCAGGGGAGGAGATTGCCTAGCTCGGTTGGCTCAAGGTGCTGACGGCCCGCGAGGCGGCCGGGCGTCACCTTGGCGGCAAGATAGTCGGCGAGGTGCCGAAATCGGGGATGGTCGTCGAGATGCAAGAGTGACACGCCCCTTTCTAGTCTGGGTGATGTTAACATTCGCAAACCGGTGGCATTTTCGCAAATTCCGCGGCGATTGTGGCATCGCCGGGACACGGGCTTAACGCTCGCTCAACCGTGTTCGGCGAGGATCGCGCCATGCACAGCGCGTGGCGGATGGCGGCATTGGCCGCCTTTTCTGTGGCGGCTCAGGCTTACGCGGCCGAGCCCGACCGGTCCTCGCTCTCCTATGAGGACAATGTCAGCATCAACACGGCGTGCTATGCCGCGCATGCCAAGAGCCAGAGCCTTTACAGCAGTTGCATCACGACGCAGCTCGCCCAGCTCAAGGACCATCCGGCGCCCGACCGCACCCAGCTTTCGGAGCAGCAATTTCGCGAGATCGAGCGCGACTGCGGCTATCTACGCCGCATCGGCATCGGCCAATACAACGACTGCCTGACCAAGCAGGTCGCGGTGGCGCCGATCGCACCCGAGCCCGACGACAAGGATCAGATCGCGAGCGCGGCAAGCCTCGCCAAGGCGATGAGCGAGCCCGAGGCCGTGGTCGAGCAGGCGGCCGTGGTGCAGATGCCGCCGCCCGTCTCGGTCCTGCCGAAGCGGCCCGACCACATCGCGAAAGAGGCGCTCACGGCCGCGGCGCTCTACAAGAAGCTCGAGCGCTCGGTGTTCGTGGTGGGCGCGGCGCGCTCGGTGGGAGACGCGCGTGCGCGCGACATCATGCAGGGCTCGGCCATTGCCATTTCCGAGCATCTGCTGCTCACGAACTGCCACGTCATCGCGCACCGGCCGCTCATCGTGCTGTTGCAGGACAAGGTCGTCTACCACGCGAAGCTGGTGGCGGCCGACACGGTGTCCGACCGCTGCGTCCTGCAAAGCGAGGGCGAGCCGCTCGTCCCGGTTGCGGGGGTACGCGCGTTCGACGACATCGCGGTGGGCGAGCATGTCTATGCCTTGGGCGCGCCGCGCGCGCTCGAGCGGACCTTGACCGAAGGGCTCGTCTCGGGCCTGCGCACGGCCAAGGGCCACAACCTCATTCAGACCTCGGCGCCGCTTTCGCCCGGCTCGTCGGGCGGCGGGCTTTTCGACGAGCGCGGCAATCTGCTCGGCATCACTACGCTCGCCTCGCTGCCGGGCTCGCAAAACCTCAATTTCGCGATCGCCGCCTCCGACTTCTGGGATTAGGCCAGCCCCGCCCCTGCGGGGGCGGTGGACGCGCGCGCCGCGCGCCACCATATTCGGCGCATGGCCGAAGCGTGGCACGGCACCACCATCTTGAGTGTGCGTAAGGACGGGCGCGTCGTCATCGCCGGCGACGGCCAGGTCACGATGGGTCAGACCATCGTCAAGTCGAACGCGCGCAAGCTGCGCCGGCTCGGCAGCGGCAAGGTCATCGCCGGGTTCGCCGGCGCCACAGCCGATGCCTTCGCCCTCTTCGAGCGGCTCGAGGCGAAGCTCGAGCAGCATCCGGACCAGCTCGCCCGCGCCTGCGTCGAGCTTGCGAAGGACTGGCGCACCGACCGCTATCTGCGCCGGCTTGAGGCGATGATGGCGGTGGCGGACCGCCAGGTCTCGCTCGTGCTGTCCGGGACGGGCGACGTGCTCGAGCCCGAGGACGGCTTGATCGGCATCGGCTCCGGCGGCAGCTATGCCTTGGCCGCGGCCCGCGCGCTCATCACCGAGCCGCTCGATGCCGAAACGATCGCCCGGCGCGCCATGGCGATCGCCGCCCAGATCTGCATCTACACCAACGACCAGGTCCTGATCGAAACGCTATGAACTCGTCTTTCAGCCCGCGCGAAATCGTCTCCGAGCTCGACCGCCACATCGTGGGTCAGGGCGAAGCGAAGCGCGCGGTCGCGATCGCGCTCCGGAACCGCTGGCGCCGCCAGCAGCTCCCGGAGGAACTGCGCGAGGAGGTGCTGCCCAAGAATATCCTGATGATCGGGCCCACCGGCATCGGCAAGACCGAGATCGCGCGGCGGCTGGCGCGGCTTGCCCAGGCGCCGTTCATCAAGGTCGAGGCGACGAAGTTCACCGAGGTGGGCTATGTCGGGCGCGACGTCGAGCAGATCGTGCGCGACCTCGTCGAGATCGCGCTCAAGATGACGCGCGACCGCCTGCGCAAGGAGGTGTCGGCGCGCTCGGAACTCCGCGCCGAGGAGCGCGTCCTCGATGTCCTCGTCGGTGCCAACGCGTCCGCCGACACGCGCCAGAAATTCCGCAAGATGCTGCGCTCGGGCGAGCTCGACCAGCGCGAGATCGAGATCGAGGTGCAGGATTCGGGGCCGCAGCTTCCGACCTTCGACATCCCCGGCATGCCCGGCGCCCAGATGGGCATGGTCAATCTCGGCGACATTTTCGGCAAGGCGTTCGGCAACCGCACCAAGCCGCGGCGGATGAGCGTCGCCGACAGCTATCACGTCCTCATCCAGGAGGAGAGCGACAAGCTCCTCGACCAGGAGAAGGTGACGCGCGAGGCGGTCTCCGCCGTCGAGCAGAACGGCATCGTGTTCCTCGACGAGATCGACAAGATCTGCGGCCGCAGCGAGCAGCGCCTTGGAGCCGACGTGTCGCGCGAGGGCGTGCAGCGCGACCTTCTGCCGCTCATCGAGGGCACGACGGTCGCGACGAAGCACGGCGCGGTCAAGACCGACCACATCCTGTTCATCGCCTCGGGCGCGTTCCATCTCGCCAAGCCCTCGGACCTGCTGCCCGAGCTGCAAGGGCGGCTCCCCATCCGCGTCGAACTGAAACCGCTGACGCGCGACGATTTCCGCCGCATCCTGACCGAGCCCGAGGCGAGCCTCATCAAGCAGTACCGCGCACTCTTGCAGACCGAGGGCGTGGCGCTCGATTTCACCGCCGACGCGATCGACGAGCTGGCGCTTTTGGCCGAGGAGATCAACACGGCGGTGGAGAATATCGGCGCGCGGCGGCTGCACACCGTGCTCGAGCGGCTGCTCGAGGAGGTGAGCTTCACCGCCTCGGACCAGCCGCCCGAGACCAAGGTGACGATCGATCGCGCTTACGTGCGCGAGCGCGTCGGCGCGCTCGCCAAGAACGCCGACCTCTCGAAATTCATTCTTTAGACAGAACTCGGCGACTTCCGATCATATGTCGTCATGCCCGGCCTTGTGCCGGGCATCCACAAGTGCTTGCAAAACCAAACCCGTGGATGGCCGGGACAAGCCCGGCCATGACGAACGAAGGGCATCGAGAGCTTTCACTCACATTTGCCGGACGGTCACTCCCGCGAAAGCGGGGGTCCAAGGGCAACGGCACGTCGCGCGCCCTGGGTTCCCGCCTGCGCGGGAACGACGAATCAGTGGAAAAACCTTGGCTCTAAGAGCTCTCGCCCGGGACCCACTTGCGCACGGGCTTGGGCTTCGTTTCCTTGTCGCCGATGCGGAAATGGTCGACGAAATCGGCGTAGCGGCGCAACAGCTCGGCGCGCTCGGCCTCGTTCATCTCCTGCAGGCGCAGGCGCGAAAGGTCGCGCTGGCGGAGATACTGGGCTTCGGGATGCGGCATGGCCAAAATTTTTGCGCGCGGGAGGTTAAGACCTCGTTACCCGGCGCGAGCGGCGCCGCGCCGCCGGGATCGGCGTCGTTCTGACCAGCTCCAAGATCCGCGCGATGCGTTCGGGCGGCAGCTTGCGGATGCGCTCGGCCAGGAGATTGGCCAGCTCGGTCGCCTCGGCCGAGAGCCCGCCGGTATCGACCGTGACGCGCGGATGCGAGAGCCGGGCGAGGCGCATCAGCTCGTCCGCCTCGTCCCAGATGATGTTGAGCTGGGCGCAGATCGCGACCACCATCGCGTGCGTCGGCCGGCCGCGCTTGCCGTGCTCCAGTGCCGAGAGATATGCGGCCGAGACGCCCAAGGCCTCGGCCATGTCCTTCAAGGCAATGCCGCGCTCGCCGCGAAGCTGGCGCAGGCGCACGCCGAACGGGGTCATGCCGGCCAGGCCCTCATCACCGCCACTCTAGCAAGCGCCAACGGCGCCGCCGGGTGATAAAATGGCGCCCACACCGCTCGTGCGGGCAGGGGGTTCCGATGCTGATCTTCCGCCAACTGTTCGACGCGCAATCGTCGACCTACACCTATCTCCTCGGAGATTCCGAGGCGCGCGAGGCGGTGCTGATCGACCCCGTGTTCGAGCAGATGCGGCGCGACGCGGCGCTGGTGCAAGAGCTTGGCCTGAACCTCCTGTGGACGCTCGAGACCCATGTCCACGCCGATCACGTCACCGGCGCCTGGCTCTTGCGGCGCCGGCTCGGCAGCAAGATCGCGCTCGCACGCACGGCCGGGGCCGAGGGCGCCGATCGCCTGCTTTCGGCCGGCGACACGATCGCATTCGGCCAGCGCCATCTGTCGGTGCGCGCGACGCCAGGTCACACCGACGGGTGCCTCACCTACGTGCTCGACGACCGCAGCATGGCCTTCACCGGCGACTGCCTCCTGATCCGCGGCTGCGGCCGCACCGATTTTCAGCACGGCGACGCCAGCGTCATGTACCGCTCGGTGCGGCAGCAGATCTTCTCCCTGCCGGATACGTGCCTGCTCTATCCGGCGCACGACTATCGCGGGCTCACCGTGACCTCGGTCGCCGAGGAGCGGCATTTCAACCCGCGCCTCGGCGGCGCGGCCTCCGCCGAGGATTTCGCCGGCTACATGACGAACCTGAAGCTCGCCCATCCGAAGCAGATGGATGTGGCGGTACCGGCCAACCTCAGCTGTGGCCGGCCGGCCGGCGACCGCGCGCCAAGTTCCGATCCCGGCTGGGCGCCGCTCGCCTTCAGCTTTGCCGGGATTTGGGAGATTGCCCCCCAGGCGCTCGAGGACGCGACCGCCCCGGTGCAGATCGTCGATGTACGAGAGCCCAACGAGTTCACCGGGCCCTTGGGCCATATCGCCGGCGCGATCCTGATCCCGCTGGGCGAGCTTGCCGCGCGCACGGGCGAACTCAAGAAGGAGCGGCCCGTCGTCGCCGTCTGCCGCGCCGGCAGCCGCTCGGCACAGGCGGTCTCGCTCTTGGCGCAGGCAGGCTTCCCGGAAGTCGCGAACCTCGCCGGCGGCATGCTGCGCTGGCGCGCCGAAGGCCACCAGGTCGAGGGCGGCGCGCATTAGAACGATGCGCCGCTCCCCTGGAGGCGGCCCGGAGCATGCGATAAGCTCGGGCTTTCCGAGGACCGGAGGCGGAAATGGCGGTGCAGTCGCTCCTGAGCTACGCGCTCACCGTGCCCGACATCGAGGCGGGCCGGAAATTCTATTCGCTGTTCGGCCTGGCGCCGGAGAGCCGCGGCAACGCGCTCGCCTTCCGCTGCGCCGGTCGCGCACAGGATCAGGTGCTGCTCGTCGAGGGCGCGAAGAAGCGCTTGAACCACCTGCGCTTCGGCAGCGACGCGGCCGGGGTATCGGCGATCCGCGCGCGCATGAAGGCGAAGGGCGTGCCCGAGATCGACGCGCCCAGCAACATTTTCGGCGGCGGCTTGTGGCTCAAGGACCCTGACGGGCATGCCTTGAATGTCCGCGAGGAAGCGGCGCAGCCGTGGCGTAGCGCCAAGCCCTTCGTCATCAACAATCCCGGCCACGAGCTCGTGCGCGGCCGCGGCTGTCCGGCGCGCCACGACGTGCGCCCGGTGCGGTTGGGCCACGTGCTGCTGCAGACGCCCGATCCCGAGCGCCTGTGCCGCTTCTACACTGAGGTGGTGGGGCTGAAGCTCACCGACAGCGTGCCAGGCCTCATCGCCTTCATGCACCTGCCGCAGGGCGGCGACCATCACGTCGTGGCCGTCCTCAAATCCGACCGGCCGGGCTTCCACCATGCGAGCTTCGAGGTCGATTCGCCCGACGAGATCGGCCTGGGCGCGCAGACGATCCTCGCGGCCGGCTATAAGAACGGCTGGGGTTTTGGGCGGCACGTCCTGGGATCGAATTTCTTCCACTATCTGCGCGACCCGTGGATGAGCATGGCCGAGTATTTCTGCGACATCGACCAGATCCCGGCCGACGGCTCGTGGAAGGCCGAGGAGCACGGCCCAGAGGACGCGCTCTATCGCTGGGGCCCGAAGGTGCCGGAGGATTTCGACCGCAACTACGAGCCGGAGTAGGACGGGGGGCGTTTCTTCCGACATGGACCACAACGCGCTCGCCGGCGAGACCAGCCCCTACCTGCTGCAGCACAAGGACAATCCGGTGCATTGGCAGCCCTGGGGACCGGCCGCGCTCGCGGCGGCGCAGGCTGCCGACAAGCCGATCCTTCTTTCGATCGGCTATGCCGCGTGCCACTGGTGCCACGTCATGGCGCACGAGAGCTTCGAGGATGAAGCGATCGCGCGCCTGATGAACGAGCTTTATGTCTGCATCAAGGTCGACCGCGAGGAGCGGCCGGACCTCGACACGATCTACATGCAGGCGCTGCACGCCATGGGCGAGCAGGGCGGCTGGCCCTTGACCATGTTCCTGACCCCCGCGGGCGAGCCGTTCTGGGGCGGAACCTATTTTCCGCCGAGCGCTCGCTGGGGCCGGCCGGGTTTTCCCGACGTGCTGCGCGCGATCGCCGAGGCCTATCGCGGCAAGCCCGACCAGGTGGCGACGAACGTAACCGCGCTCAAGAAGCAGCTCGGCAAATTGTCGGAGCCGGCGGCGGGCGAGGGCGCCAGCATCTCGGTGGACCTCATCGACCACGCGGCGCTGCGGCTTGCCGAAGAGGTCGACCGCATCGCCGGCGGCATCGGCGGCGCGCCCAAATTCCCGCAAGCGCCGCTCTTCGCGCTGTTGTGGCGTGCCGGGCGGCGATTGAAGAATGACGGGCTCGAAAGTGCGGTGCTGACGACGCTCGACCACATCTCGCAAGGCGGCATCTACGACCATCTGGGCGGCGGCTTCGCGCGTTATTCGGTCGATGCGCGCTGGCTCGTGCCGCATTTCGAGAAGATGCTCTACGACAACGCGCTGCTCATCGAGCTTCTGACCGGCGCCTGGCAGAAGACCGAAGCGCCGCTTTATACCGCGCGCGTCGCCGAGACGATCGACTGGGCCTGCCGCGAGATGCTTTTGCCGCAGGGCGGCTTCGCCTCGAGCCTCGATGCCGACAGCGAGCATGAGGAAGGGAAGTTCTATGTCTGGGGCAAGGCGGAGATCGACGCCTTGCTCGGCGAAGAAGCCGCGCGCTTTTGCGAAATCTACGACGTGACGGATGAGGGAAACTGGGAAGGGAAGACCATCCTCAACCGGCTCGGCCATATCGATCTTCTCGACGACGATAGCGAGGCGGCGCTCGCCGCCAGCCGCGAGGTGCTGCTGCAGGCGCGCGCAAGCCGGGTGCGGCCCGGCACCGACGACAAGGTGCTGGCGGATTGGAACGGCCTCATGATCGCGGCGCTCGTTACGGCCGCGACGGCGTTCGAGCGCAAGGATTGGCTTGTGCGCGCGACAGAATCCTTCGACTTCATCACGCAGGCTCTCGCCCACGCCGACGGGCGGCTCGCGCATGCCTGGCGCGAGGGCAAGCGGGCGCACACGGCCGTGCTCGACGACTATGCCAACATGAGCCGCGCCGCGCTTCTCCTCTACGAGGCGACCGGCGAGGCGCGTTTCCTCGATTGGGCGCGGCGGTGGGTCGCGATTTGCGACAAGCACTACCGCGACACGCGCGGCGGCTATTTCTTCACGGCCGACGACGCCGAGGCTTTGCTCGTCCGCACCAAGCAGGCTTACGACCAGCCGAACCCGTCCGGCAACGGCACGCTCGTCGAGGTGTTCGCGCGGCTTTATCACCTGACCGGCGAGGACATGTTCCGCGCGCGCGCCGAGGAAATCCTTGACGCCTTCGCCGGCGAGTTGGGCCGCAACCTGTTCGGCCTCGCGACGCTTTTGAATGGCGCGGAGCTTTTGCAGCGCGCGCTGCAGGTCGTCATCGTTGGCGAGCGCGGGAGCGCGGACACCGAGGCTATGCTGCGCGCGGTCAATGCCGCGCCGCTCCCGACCAAGATCCTGCTCGTCGTGGGGGGTGCCGCGGAGCTGCCGGAATCCCATCCCGCCGCGGGCAAGGGCGCGCTCGATGGCCGCGCGACGGTCTATCTCTGCGAAGGCACGACGTGCTCGCTGCCGTTGAACGACGCCGCGGTGCTTGCGCGAGCGCTCGCCGAGCGCTGATGCGCAAGCTCTCGTTCGAGACGCGCTTCGGCCGCCTCACCATCAGCGAGGAAGATGATCGTATCGTGGCGCTCGACTGGGGTGGCCGCGCGATGGGGAAGCCCACGCCCTTACTCCTCGAGGCGAAACGCCAGCTGCTCGAATATCTCGCCGGGCGGCGCAAGACGTTCGATCTGCCGCTGGCACCCGACGGCACGGCGACAGAGCTGCGCGTGTGGCAGCTCATGGCCGAGATCCCGTTCGGCGAGACGCGCACTTATGGCGATCTCGGCAAGAAGCTTGCGATGGCGCCGCGCGCGGTCGGCCAGGCGTGCGGGCGCAATCCGCTGCCGATCTTCATTCCCTGCCACCGCGTCGTGGGCTCCGCAGGCGCGCTTGGCGGCTATAGCGGCGGCGAAGGCGCCGAGACGAAGCGCCGCCTCCTGCAGCTCGAGCACGCGCTATTGCTGTAGCGCCGGCGGCAACAGGCCAAGGACGCTGACCGCGGCGAGGATGAGCAGCGCCAAGCCCTGCTCGAGCGCGACGTGGCGTGCGAGCGATGCAATCGAGGCGGGATTGCGGTCGAGAATCCGCGGCGTGAGCATAAGCCGGTTGTCGAGCGCCACCGCGATCATCGCCAAGACGAGCGCGATCTTGACGAGGAGCACGCGGCCGTAAGCGCTCGCGACGAGCGCGCCGGCGCTGCCGACGAGAAGCGCGCTGTTGGCGATCCCGCTCAGAACGAGGATGGTTACGACGAAATATCCGGCGCGCGAGTAAAGCGGCAGCAGCGTGCGCACCGCGTGGTCGAGCGCGGGCGAGGGCGCGGCGCGCGCACGCGCCAGCAACCAATAGAGCGCGGGCAGGCTGCCGAGCCAAAGCCCGCCGCACAGGATATGAATCGCCTGCGCCGCGAGCGCGCCGGCGCCCGGGCGCATCATCGCGTGGCCGGCCCAGGCGAGGCCCATCGCATGAGCCGCGCCGAGCAGCAGGACGAGGACGAACCCCGAAACACGGCCGACCGCCGGCGCGAGTGCCAGCGCCAGCAGCGCCGCCGCGAGCCCCATATGCCAAAGCCACGCGTGTCCGAACCGCGTCTCGAACAGCACCGCCCGGAGCGTGGCTGGATCGAGCGCCGCACCCCAACTGCCGCCCATCGAGGTCGCCTCGAGATCGAGCCACGCTGCCTCCGAGGCGACTGCCGCGAGCGCGGCCGCCGCGAGCATGCGCCGCAGGAAACGCGCGAAGCCCGGCTCGGCCGCGGCAAAACCGGGACACCAGGCGGCAAGCCCAAGCGCGAAGGCGGGCGCTCCGACAAGCGCCATCGCCGCCGCGAACTGCACGAGGCGGGTAGCGGCAAGAACCGCCTCGACCTCGCTCACGGCGTCTTGACCGTGAAGGCGAAGTCGCCCTCGGTCGGATGCGTATCGACCGACACGACGCGCCAGGCGACGCGATAAGTGCCGGGCGGGAGAGGCGGCAATGCGAGCACGAGGAGCATCGGATCTTTGGGATCGAGCGTGGCCTTGCCCGTGCCCACGGCGTGGCCTTGCGCGTCGGTCACCGCGATGGTGCTGAAGGCCGGTTCGAGCGCCTCGGTGAACCAGATGCGCACCGCCGCCGGCGCGCTCACGACCGTGCTGCCGACGGCAGGCTCCGCACGGTCGAGGAAGGCGTGGGCGTCCGCCGGCGCGGCGCCAGCGACAGCGGCCAGTGCCAGCACGATCACCACAAGCGCATGCTTCATGGCATCACCATTGCACCAGCGGCCGGCCGATCGAGTTCGGGAAGAGGTCGTCCAGGAACATGTGGAATTGCAGGACGCCGCCCAGCCCGTGCCCTTGTCCTTGGCCATAGGGGATGAGCGCCTCGGCGCCGATCTGGAAATACTGCCCCGCCCATATCACGCCGGGTGCGATGACGCCGGTCGTGGCATTGCCGCCGGCGTCGGTCATGCCCATGACCATGCCGCGGTTGAACGGTGTTGCCGACGTGATCTCGACGAGCGGGATCACACGGTCGAACGGCGCCGTCAGCCCTATGTCGCGGACATGGTGCTGGAGATATTCGAGACTGTATTCGATCGCGACGCCGGCGTTGAAGACGTTCTGGTTGAGCGCACCGGCGCTGTTGACGCGGGTCGGGAAGTCGACGCTGAGATTGGCGGTGATCGCGAACGGCTTGAGCCAGGGAAGGGAGTCGGGCAGATCGCCAAATCCCTTGCCGAAATCGATGCCGGGCGAGAGCGTGGTGTGGTCGTCGGCGCCGCCTTGGTTCACCGCGCCAGTGTGCGCCCAGGTCACGTCGAGATTGGCGAGCGCCATGAACTCGTGCGCGGGATTGATGAAAAGCTGATACTGCGCGCCGGTCGTCAGGCTGCCGAAGCCGCGCATCGGCGCCGCACCTTGCGGCTGGGTGTAGTTCCACTCGTACGCCGCGGTGATGCCGAAGCTCGGAGTTATGCGCTTCGCTATGTCGGTCTCGACCGAATAGGACTGCGTGCCGGTCGCATCGGTCGGGTTGCGCGTCAGGGTTGGCAGCGACATCTCGTCGGCGACGAATGGGTCGTCGGTCTGGATCGTGGCGGGAAAGAACCGGTCGCCGGCAAAGCCGTGCGCGCCCGCGGGCACGGCACCGAACGCAAGGATGATGGCGGGCGATGCCGCCGCAGAAAGCTTCAGTCGCAAGTTCCCCTCCATTCCGCAAAAGCAACAAGCCACGCGCCGCGGCGCAACGGCGCCGCCGGCGCTTCACCATCAGACGAGGTTCAGACGGCGGGTGGCGCGCGCGAGCGGTAGGGGAGGGATTGGGTCTCGCGCAGCGCGGCGGCAGCGGCGAGCATGAGGGCTGGCGCCGCCCGCGCGAGCGGCGGAGGGGGAAGCGCGGCGGTTGCCGGCACGCCCAGCGCGGACGCGGCGGCGATCGCGGCGCAGAGCGGGCAGACGGAAAGACTGCACGAATGGGCAGGTGCCGCGGGGTGTGATGATCCGTCGTGGATGCAGAGCGCCTGACCCGCGATCGCGTCGGCCGCCTGTTCGGCTGCGAGCGCGCGCAGGTCAACGAGGATGAAGAGCGGGACTGCCGCCTGGAGTGCGAGTGCCACAAGCGCGAGGCGAAGCCCCCACGCGCGCCAATATCCCCGCATCCCCCTCATCGCAACCGCACCATAACACGGGCGCAGGTTCGTGACTCGGGCAAAGCGCGCCGCTAGTCTCGGCGCCACATCACAAACAAGGGAGCGAACCATGCCGCATGCCATCCGCGTCCACAAATATGGCGGCCCGGAAGTGATGCAGTGGGAGGAGGTTCAGGTCGGCGCGCCGGGTGCCGGAGAGGCGCTCATTCGCCAGACCGCGGTCGGCGTCAATTTTGTCGACGTCTACAACCGCACCGGCCTCTACCAGGCGGCGCTTCCGACCGGGCTCGGCGCCGAAGGCGCGGGCGTGGTCGAGGCCGTGGGATCGGGCGTCGATTATCTGAAGAAAGGCGACCGCGTCGCTTACGGCAATTCGCCGTTGGGCGCTTATGCCGAGGCGCGGCTCATCCCGGCCGACCGGCTCGTCAAGCTGCCCGACGGGATCGACGACAAGCGCGCGGCCGCAATGATGCTGAAAGGCCTCACCGCTCAGTACCTTTTGCGCCAGACCTACAAGGTGAAAAAGGGCGACACGATCCTCGTGCAGGCCGCGGCCGGCGGCGTCGGCCTGATCGCGTGCCAGTGGGCGAAGCATCTCGGTGCCACCGTCATCGGCACGGTCGGCAGCGACGACAAGGCGAAGCTCGCCAAGGCCAATGGCTGCGATCATCCGATCGTCTACACGCGCGAGGATTTCGTGAAGCGCGTCGCCGAGCTCACCGACGGCAAGAAGCTGCCGGTCGTCTATGACGGCGTCGGCAAGGATACGTTCATGAAGTCGCTCGACTGCCTTGCACCGTTGGGACTCTGCGTGCTGTTCGGCAACGCCTCGGGCGCGGTCGACAATTTCAACACCGGCATCCTTGCGGCCAAAGGCTCGCTATATCTTACGCGGCCGACGCTCAACACCTATGGCGCCAAGCGCGAGAACATGGTGCAGATGGCAAACGAACTCTTCGACGTGGTGCAGAAGGGCGCGGTCAAGATCGAGGTGCACCAGAGCTATCCGCTGCGCGAGGCCGCGCATGCCCACCGCGATCTCGAGAGCCGCAAGACCACTGGCTCCAGCGTGCTGACGGTGTAAGGACGACGATACTGTCATTGCGAGGAGCGCAAGCGACGAAGCAATCCCCATCAGGCCCGGGGATTGCTTCGCTCCGCTCGCAATGACAAGTTCTGGAAAAGGCCGAAAGCCGACCGCGTCTACGTATTCATCGCCTCGAAGAAATCGTGGTTGTTCTTCGACTGGCGCAGCTTCTCGATCAGGAACTCGAGCCCGTCCATGGTGCCCATCGGCATCAGCACGCGGCGCAGCACCCACATCTTCGAGAGCACCGCTTTGTCGACGAGCAGTTCTTCCTTGCGCGTGCCGGACTTCGTGATGTCGAGCGCGGGGAATGTTCTCTTGTCGGCGACCTTGCGGTCGAGCACGATTTCCGAATTGCCGGTGCCCTTGAACTCTTCGAAGATCACTTCGTCCATGCGCGAGCCGGTGTCGATGAGCGCGGTCGCGATGATGGTGAGCGAGCCGCCTTCCTCGATGTTGCGCGCGGCGCCGAAGAAGCGCTTCGGCCGCTGCAAGGCATTGGCGTCGACGCCGCCCGTCAGCACCTTGCCGGAGCTCGGCACCACGGTGTTGTAGGCGCGCGCAAGCCGCGTGATCGAATCCAGCAGGATCACGACGTGGCGCTTGTGCTCGACGAGGCGCTTGGCCTTCTCGATCACCATCTCGGCGACCTGGACATGGCGCACCGCGGGCTCGTCGAAGGTCGAGCTCACGACCTCGCCTTTGACCGTGCGCGCCATGTCGGTCACTTCCTCGGGCCGCTCGTCGATCAAGAGCACGATGAGATAGACCTCGGGATGGTTCGCCGAGATCGAGGCCGCGATATTCTGCAGCATCACGGTCTTGCCGGTGCGCGGCGGCGAGACGATCAGCGCGCGTTGCCCCTTGCCGAGCGGCGTAATGAGATCGATGACTCTCGGCGTCAGATCCTTCCGCGTCGGATCCTCGAGCTCGAGCCTGATCTTCTCCTCGGGGTAGAGCGGCGTCAGGTTGTCGAAATTGATGCGGTGGCGAACCTTGTCGGGCTCGTCGAAATTGATCTCGTTGACCTTCAAAAGCGCGAAGTAGCGCTCGCCTTCCTTGGGCGAGCGGATCTGGCCCTCGACCGTGTCGCCGGTGCGGAGCCCGAAGCGGCGGACCTGCGAGGGGCTCACATAGATGTCGTCGGGCCCGGGCAGGTAGTTCGCCTCCGGGCTCCGCAGGAACCCGAAGCCGTCCTGCAGGACTTCGAGCACCCCGTCGCCGTAGATCGCCTGATCGTTGTCGGCGAGCTGCTTCAGGATCGCGAACATGATGTCCTGCTTCCTGAGCGAGGATGCGTTCTCGATGTGGAGTTCCTCGGCGAAATGCAGCAATTCGGCCGGGGATTTGGCTTTGAGTTCCTGGAGATTCATGAGGTTTCGCGTAAGAGGGGTGTGATGGCGCGCCCGAAAGCCTGTCGCCGGAATGGCGAACGATCCTCGCAAGCGACCGAATGTTTTGTTTTTTGGATTTGATTGCGACTGGCGATTCAGTCGCCGCGGCGGGTGGAGCTATGTAATCGGAAAGCCGCGGCGGAGTCAAATGCGAAAGAGATCTTCTCTCAAAATGGCCGCACCACGACCATGATGACGATGACGATGAGGAGCAGTGTTGGTATTTCGTTTACCACCCGGAAGAACGCGGCCGAGCGGCGGTTGCGGTCCTCGGCGAACGCTTTTCGCCATTGGGCGAAGCAATAGTGCAGCGCGGTGAGAGCGAGGACGCAGGCGAGCTTCACGTAGATCCAAAAGGCGCCCCAATCGACCGCGCCGGGCGTTGCGGCAAGTGCTATGCCGAAGAGATAGGTCCCGACGAGCGCCGGATTCATGATGCCACGCAGCAGCTTTCGCTCCATGACCTTGAAGGTCTCCGACGCCTCCGACCCTGGCCGGGCACCGGCGTGATAGACGAAGAGCCGCGGCAGATAGAGGAGCCCCGCCATCCAGGCGATGACGCTCAGGATGTGGAAGGCCTTGAGCCAAGCGAACAACGCCATCATGCGGCGGCGCCGCACGGGCAGAGCGCGAGACCGGTAGGGCAGAGCCGCGTTTCGCCGGCC
The DNA here is from genome assembly GCA_035518375.1 of Allostellaceae bacterium. Taxonomy (GTDB): domain Bacteria; phylum Pseudomonadota; class Alphaproteobacteria; order ATCC43930; family CGMCC-115725; genus DATJLY01. Next base: position 17,832 of record DATIXQ010000090.1, read on the forward strand.
GAACCGATGCCGCGGCTGCCGCGCGCGCCGCGCACGAGATCGGCGAGCGCGGCGATGAAGGGAACGGCGTCGCTTACCGTCGGAACGCGCACGTAGCGAGGGACGCCGGCCTCACGCGCAACCTTGCCGTAATCGAGATCGAGTTCGACCAGAGTTTCCGAGTGCTCCGACACGAACGCGATCGGCGCAACGATCACCCCCTTGCCTTCAGCGCCGGCGCGGCGGATCTCGGCATCCGTCGCAGGCTCGAGCCATTTCAGGGGCCCGACCCGGCTCTGATAGCAAACGACGATGTCGTGCTTGTCGCCGAGGCGCTTCGCCACCGCCGCCGCGGTCATTTCGATCTGCCAGCGATAGGGATCGCCCTTTGCGACGGTGCGCTGTGGCAGCCCATGCGCCGAGAGAAGAATGCGCAGCGGCACGCTCGCCGGCCATTGCGCGAGTGCCGCTTCGATGCGCTGAGCGATGGCAGCGATGAAACCAGCGGCATCTGGATAGCAGCAGAGCGCACGCGTTGGCACCGCAAGCCCGATCTTTGCCGCTGCGGCATGCCAAGCTGCCAGCGAGGAGCCGGTCGTCGTGCTTGAATATTGCGGATAGAGCGGCAGCAGCACGATCTCCTCGGCGCCCCATTCCTTCACGGCCGCAGCCGCTTCCTCGCTCTGCGGCGGCCAATAGCGCATGGCGATGAAGGCGCGATACTCGCCGCCCAGCTCGGCTTCGAGCGCTTGCGCCTGCGCCTTCGTGTTGGCGAGAAGGGGAGAGCTTCCGCCCATGCGCGCATAAATATCGCGCGCGACGTCGCCGCGCCGCCGCGCGATCAGGCGCGCCAACGGCCAGCGCAGAAGACGCGGCAAAGCAATGATCGCCGGATCGTTGAAAAGATTGAACAGGAACGGCTCGACCGAGGAAAGCCCATCCGGCCCGCCGAGATTGAACAACACCACGGCACAACGCGTCATGGCACGCGGCGCAGCAATTCGACGACCCGGGCCACGTGCGCAACCGGCGTATCCGGCAGCACGCCGTGGCCGAGATTGAAAATGTAGGGCCCGTCGCGGAAGCACGCGACGAGCGCCACCACTGCCTCGTCAAGCCGCGCGCCGCCCGCGAGCAACACTGCCGGATCGAGATTGCCCTGCACCGGCATCAGGCTTTGCAGCGTCTTGCGCGCGATCATGGGCGGCACGCTCGTATCGAGACCCAAAGCGCTCACGCCGGTCTCTCCCGCATAGGCGCGGTACATGAGGCCAGCGCCGCGTGGGAAGCCGATGACCGGAGTTCCGGGATGACGCTTCTTCAGCTCGGCGACGATGCTGCGCGTCGGCGCGATCACATAAGCCCGGAACCCCTGCTCGTCGAGCGCGCCGGCCCAGCTGTCGAACAGCTGCACCGCGTCGGCGCCGGCCTCGATCTGCGCCGAGAGATGCGCGACCGTCGCATCCGTGATCTTCCCGATGAGCGCGCCAAACCCTTCGGGCTCGGCAAAGGCCCAGCTCTTTGTGCGGGCGAAATCGCGGCTTGTGCCCCCTTCGACCATGTAGGTCGCAACCGTCCACGGCGCCCCGGCAAAGCCGATGAGTGCCGTCTCGCGCGGCAATCGCTCTTTCACCTGCCGCACCGCCTCATAGACGGGCGTGAGCCGCTCGGTCGTGCCCTCGGCCTCGAGCGCGGTGACGGCTTCTTCCGTGCGCACCGGCTCGAGCACCGGCCCTTCGCCTTCGCGGAAATCGACCGCCTGGCCCAGCGCATGCGGCACGACCAGAATGTCCGAGAACAGGATCGCCGCATCCATGCCGAAGCGGCGGATCGGCTGCAGCGTCGCCTCGACCGCAAGCTCAGGCGTAAAGCAGAGATCGAGGAAACCTCTCGCGCGAGCACGAAGCGCACGATATTCCGGCAGGTAGCGTCCGGCCTGGCGCATGAGCCAGAACGGCGGCGGGGCCAGCGCCTCCCCCGCGAGCACCCGCAGCAGCGATTTCGACGCGCCGCTTCGGCTGCTTTCCTCCCGCTGTTCCACCCACTGCTCTTACCTCTTCTATTTTAGAATCTAAAGGGAGTGGTAGTAGTGGGTTGGGTGCGAGTCGGGGATTACCGACTCGCACGAATCAATCCCAGGTAGGACCATGGCAGCGCGTCGGGCGCGGCAAAACCGTGTATAAGGCGGCAGGAGTGGAGAAAAGCCACGTGAGGAAAGACGCGCATATCGGGGATTGGTGTTTCTGTGGACTGCACAATCCCCGGCTCGCGAAGCGTTCGCCGAGTTTCCGCACCGGCCACGAAAAGCGGGCGTGGACGGAGGCCGAACGGGGAGCGATTTGGGGTGAGACCTCCTCCCTTGGGATTGTTTCGCCTTATCCCCAGGATTGGGCATGAGCGCCTTCCATCTCCATCTCGTCTCGGACTCGACCGGCGACACGGTCCATGCCGTGGCGCGCGCCTGCCTTGTCCAGTTCGAGGGCGCGGAGGCGATCGAGCACATCTGGTCGATGGTACGCACCAAGAGCCAGATCGAGCGCGTGGTGCAGGGCGTGGCGCTCAACCCTGGCGTGGTGCTCTACACGCTTGTTAACGAGGAGCTGCGCGAGCCGCTGATCGATGGCTGCCGCAAGCTTCAGGTGCCGACGATCCCGGTGCTCGACCCGGTGATCGGCGCGCTGGCCTCGTATCTCGGGCGGCAGAGCCGCGGCCTGCCAGGCCAGCAGCATCTGCTGGACGCCGAGTATTTCCAGCGTATCGACGCCATGACGTTTGCCTTGAACCACGATGACGGGCAATCGGTCTGGGGCCTGAACGAAGCCGACGTGATCCTCGTCGGCGTGTCGCGCACCTCGAAGACGCCCACCTGCATCTATCTCGCCAATCGCGGCATCAAGGCCGCGAACGTGCCGGTGGTGCCGGGCGTGGTCTTGCCGGCGGAGCTCTTCGCCGTGACACGGCCGCTGGTCGTCGCGCTCACGAACGATCCCGAGCGTCTCATCCAGGTACGCCAGAACCGGATGACGCAGCTCCATCAGGCCGAGCAAACCGACTACACCGATCTCGACGCGGTGCGCGAGGAGGTACTCTACGCGCGCCGCATCTTCGCCGAGCAGAAATGGTCGGTGATCGACGTGACGCGTCGCTCGATCGAGGAGACGGCGGCCGCGATCCTGAAGCTCATCGCACGGCGCCAGGGCCTCGAGACATGAGGCTCGTCCTCGCGTCCGAAAGCGGAGCGCGCAAGCGCCTGCTTGCGGCGGCCGGCGTTGAGTTCGCGACCGACCCCGCGGGTTACGACGAGGCGGCCGCGAAACGCACGAGCCGTGCCCGCGGCGAGGATGCGGCGCAGTGCGCATTGGCGCTCGCCACGGCGAAGGCACGTGCCGTTGCCGCGCGTCACGCCGATGCCATCGTGATCGGCGCCGATCAGATGCTCGACTGCGACGCTGCCTGGCTCGACAAGCCCGCGGATCTCGCCGCCGCGCGAGCGCAGCTGCTCGAGTTGCGCGGCAAAACGCATGCGCTCGTGACGGCCGCAGTGGCGGTCGAGCGCGACGAGCTGCTGTGGCGGCATGTCGCGACAGCGCGGCTCGTCATGCGCCCGTTCAGCGACGCGTTCCTCGAGCGTTATCTGGCGCTGATGGGCGCGCGCGTTCTGGCGACGGTCGGCGGCTATGAGCTCGAAGGATTGGGGGCGCAGCTCTTCGCCAAGATCGAGGGCGATTATTTCGCCATTCTCGGCTTGCCGCTTTTGCCGCTTCTCGCGTTCTTGCGCGCTCACGGCGCGCTTCCCGCATGAACCTCAGCGGCGGCGCCAGAATTGCCGGCGTCATGGGCTGGCCCGTCGCGCATTCGCGCTCGCCGGCGCTGCACGGTTATTGGCTGGCCGAGCATAAGATCGACGGCGCCTATGTGCCGATGCTGGTTGCGCCCGAAAATCTCGCCGCGGCGCTCCGCGCGCTGCCGGTCCTGGGCTTCGCCGGCTGCAACCTCACGCTGCCGCACAAGGAGACGGCGCTCGCGATCGTCGACGAGATCGATCCCTCGGCGCGCCGGGCGGGCGCCGCCAACACGATCGTCGTGGGCAAGGATGGAAAGCTCGGCGCGAGCAACAGCGACATGTTCGGCTTCCTCGCCGCATTGCATGACGGCGCGCCCGGTTGGCGCGCGCATGACGGACCGGCGGTCGTGATCGGCGGCGGCGGCGGCGCGCGCTCGGTGGCGGCGGCGCTGCTCGATGCCGGCGTGCCGGAGCTGCGTCTCGTCAACCGCACGCGGGACCGGGCCGAGGCGATGGCGCGGGAGCTTGGCGGCAGCATCGTCGTGCTGCCGTGGCAAGAGCGCGCGGCAGCGCTTGAACATGCTTCGCTTCTCGTTCAGACGACAAGCCTCGGCCTCGAGGGACGCACCACGCTCGACCTGCCGCTCGACCGGCTGCCGCGCGAGGCGGTGGTGAACGACATCGTTTATGTCCCGCTCGAGACGCCGCTTCTCGCCGCCGCGCGCGCGCGGGGCAACCGTGTCGTCGATGGGCTCGGGATGCTGTTGCATCAGGGCAGGCCGGGCTTCGCCGCCTGGTACGGCGTCATGCCCGAGGTGACGCCGGCGCTGCGCCGGGCGATGCTCGCGACCTTCGCGCGATGAAGATCCTCGGCCTCACCGGCTCGCTCGGCATGGGCAAGAGCACGGCCGCCGGGATGTTCCGAACGATGCGCGTGCCGGTGTTCGACGCCGACGCCGCGGTCCATACGATGCTGGCGCCGGGCGGTAGCGCCGCCGCGCTTGTGGCGCAGGCCTTCCCGGGTGTGGCGCAGGCCAACGGCGGCATCGACCGGCGCGCGCTCGGTGCCCGCGTCTTCGGCGACCGCGCGGCCTTGGCCCGGCTCGAGGCGATCCTCCATCCGCGCGTCGCGGCCGCCGAGCGGCGCTTCGTCCAGCGTGCGCGCGCGGCGCGCCGCCGCCTCGTCGTGCTCGATGTGCCGCTCCTTTACGAGAGCCACGGCGATCGCCGCTGCGACGCTGTGGTGGTGGTGTGGGCGCCCGCATATCTGCAGCGCGCGCGTGTGCTGAAGCGCCCGGGCATGACGCCCGAGCGCTTCGCCTTCATCCGCTCGCAGCAGACGAGCGAGCGCGAAAAGCGCCGCCGCGCCGACTTCCTCGTGCCGAGCGGGCTCGGCCGCGCGACGACCTGGCGCGGGCTCGCCCGCGTCGTACGCGCGCGGGGCTGACGCGCGAAAGCGATGGCGGGGCCTGGGCCCCGCGTGATAGAACCCGCGGCGGTTGGGGAGTAGCCGACCGGCGCCTTGGCGTCCGGGCCGCGCGTCAACATGCTTGGCGATGAGCCATGGCGCGCGGGGCCCCTTAGGGCATGGCGAGACCAACGGCAGCGCGCATCCCAAACCGGGCGGAGGCGTGGCGGCCGTGGTCTCGTGAAGCTCGGGGGCGCGACCGTTGCACCCATTCCTTGTCTCCGTGGCCTCGATCGCCATCACTGAGATCGGTGACCGAACCCAGCTTCTCTCGCTGGCGCTGGCGGCGCATTACCGGAAGCCGTGGCCGATCATCGCCGGCATTTTCGTCGCGACCATCGCCAACCACGCCATCGCCGGCGCGCTCGGCCGCACGCTCGGCGCGGTGCTGACGCCGCGTGTGCTCGACGTGATCGTCGGGCTCAGCATGGTGGCGATGGCGCTCTGGGTGCTGCGCGCCGATACGCTGAAAGGCGGCGATCCCGCGATCGACCGGCGCGGCGCGTTCCTCGCCACCTGCGCCGCCTTCTTCATCGCCGAAATCGGCGACAAGACGCAGATCGCGACGCTGGCGCTGGCGGCGGCATATCCGAACCTCGTCGCGATCGTCGCCGGCACCACGGCGGGCATGTTGATCGCCAACGTGCCGGCGGTCTTCATCGGCGACGCGCTGTCGGGAAAGCTGCCGATCCGGGCGATGAACTACGTCGCCGCGGTCATCTTCGGCGTCCTTGGCGCGATCTTCATCGCACGCTCTCTGCTCGCGTGAGGCGATTGAGCTTGCCTCGCGGAATCGCGCTTCGGTAGACTCTGCGCCGATGCGCGAGATCGTGCTCGACACCGAAACGACGGGCCTCGATCCTGATGCCGGCCACCGCATCGTCGAGATTGCCTGCATCGAGCTTCTGAACCACCTGCCGACCGGCCGCGTCTTTCACCGCTACGTCAACCCCGAGCGCATGGTGGCGGCGGACGCGCTTTTGGTGCACGGGCTCGACGACGCGTTCCTCGCGCGCCACCCGATATTTGCGGGCCACGCCGACGAGCTGCTCGAATTCATCGGCGAGGGGCCGCTCGTCATCCACAACGCCGAGTTCGACCTGCGCTTCCTCAATGCGGAGCTGAAGCGCTTGGGACGCCCGGCGCTCGCCTGCCGCTTCACCGACACGCTCGCGTTGGCCCGGAGCCGCTATCCTGGTGCGCAGGCGAGCCTCGACGCGCTCTGCCGGCGCTTCGCAATCGACCTCTCGGCGCGCGAGAAGCACGGCGCACGGCTCGATTGCGAGCTTCTCGCCGCGGTCTATCTCGAACTCATCGGCGGGCGCCAGCCCGGCCTCGATCTCGCGGCCGACATGGGCGCGCAGCGCGGCGGCGGCATCGAGCGGCCGATGCGCGAGCCGCGACCGCACGTGGCCACGGCCGAGGAATTGGCGGCGCACGCTGCCTTCCTCGCGAAATTCGCGGCGCCGATCTGGCTTGCCGGGTGAGATCAGCGACAATCGAAGGAAATTGCGTCCTTCGACTTCGGCGAAGGATGCACAGCTGGTTTGCCGCGCGAGATCTTAAGCGACCGCGGTCTGGCCCGAGGCGCCGCGCTCCTGCTGCTGGCGCAAGAGGTCGGCGAAGTCGATCGGGCGGAGCAGGAGCGGCATGAAGCCGCCCTCGCGCGTCGCACTGGCGATGATGGCGCGCGCGAACGGGAACAGGATACGCGGCGTCTCCACCAGCAGGATCGGCCCGAGATTGGCTTCGGGAATGTTCTGCGCCGTAACGATGCCGCAATAGACGAGCTCGACGAGGAACACGCGGTCGGCGCCGGTCTTCGCGTCGGCGTGGATCGTGAGCTGGACCTCGTAGAGGCCGGCGGCGATCGTCTGCGCCTTGACGTCAACGCCGATCTGCACCTCCGGCTGCTGCTGGCTCTGGAGCAGGCTTTGCGGCGCACGCGGGTTCTCGAACGACAGGTCTTTTACGTATTGCGCGTTGATTTGCACCATCGGCTGCGCTGTTTGCGTACCCGGCTGTGCCTCGGGCGCGCCCGGCTGCTGCGGCGCCGCCCCGCCGTTCGTATCCGCCATGAGAAAGCTCCCGCTTGGGTTCCGCTCGCTAGCATGGATCGGCACAGGTGACAATCGCCGCTTCTTGCCGATCGGCGTGAAAACCCCTATGTGATTCGGGCCATGGGTGGCGGCTATCAACTCATCGACATCCTGCTCTTCGCGGCGATCGCCGGGTTCCTCGTGTTCCGGCTGAGGAGCGTCCTGGGCCGACGCACCGGGCTCGAGCAGCGCCGCGACCCGTTCCAGGCGCCGCCCCCGCCGCAGGCACAGCCCGCGCCGCCGCCGCGGCTCCGCGCCATCAACGGCGACGCGGCGCCCGCCGGCCCCGCCGCCGCTCTCAAGGCCGCCGATCCGAGCTTCAGCGATGACGCGTTCCTGACCGGCGCGCGCGGCGCCTTCGAGCTCATCGTCAAGGCGTTCGCCGCGGGCGACAAGGCCACGCTCGAGCCGCTGCTGAGCCAGGAGGTGAGCCAGAGCTTCGTCGGTGCGATCGAAGCGCGCCGCGCCGCCAACGAAACCATGGAGACGAAGCTCGTCGCGCTCAAATCGGCCGAGATCACCGACAGCGCCGTTGAGGGCTCGAGCGGCTTCGTCACAGTGAAGTTCGTGTCGGATCAGACTAACGTCACGCGCGCCGCCGACGGCAAGGTCGTGGAAGGTGATGCCGACCGCGTTGACGAGCACATCGATTTCTGGACCTTCGCCCGCTCGCTGCGCGCGCGCGACCCCAACTGGATGCTGGTCGCTACCAAAAGCCCGTGATGGGTTGGCGCGCAGCCACCACTGCGCTTTTGCTCGTGCTTGCCGCGTGCGCGCCGCGCCCTCCTGCGCCGCCGCGCTTGACGCTCGAGCCCGCGTCTTTTTCCGAGCTTGCCGGCTGGAGCGATGACGCGACCGCCGCGGCACTGCCGTCATTCCGCAAATCATGTGCTCTCCTCGCGAAGCTCGCACCCGATGCGAAGGTGGGTCCCAATGGCATTGCCGGCACCGCGCGCGATTGGCAGGGCGTATGCGCGGCGGCAATGGCGCTTGGCGATGCAAGCGACGCGGACGCGCGCCAGTTCTTCGCCGCCAATTTCGTGCCGCTGCGCGTTGGCAACAACGGGCAATCGCAAGGCCTCTTCACCGGCTATTTCGAGCCCGAGCTTTCGGGCTCGCGCACGCGCGGCGGCAAATACACCGTGCCGCTTCTGAAGCGGCCGCCCGATCTCGTTAGCGTCGATCTCGGCCTCTTCCGTCCCGACTGGACGGGCGAGCGCATCGCCGGCCGCGTCGTAGATGGCGCGCTTCGCCCTTACAATACGCGCGCCGAGATCGAGCGCGGCGCGCTCGATCGCATGAACCTTCCGCTCTTGTGGGTCGATGACCCGGTCGATGCGTTCGTGCTGTCGATCCAGGGCTCGGGCCGCGTGCGCCTGCCGGACGGGAGTCTCGTGCAGCTCGGTTATGACGGGCAGAACGGCCGGCGCTACGTGCCGATCGGGAGGGTTTTGGTCGAGCGCGGCGAGCTGCAGAAGGACAACGTGTCGCTGCAATCGATCCGCGCGTGGCTCGCCGCGCATCCGGATGGGGCGCAGGCGCTGATGGACGAGAATCCGGCTTATGTCTTCTTCCGCGAGCTTGCCTCTGACGGTCCGGTCGGGGCCGAGGGCGCCGTCCTGACCGCCGGGCGCAGTCTCGCCGTCGACCCGAAATTCCTGCCGCTCGGGGCGCCGATGTGGCTCGACGCGTCACAGAACGGTACCGCCATCCGCCGTCTCGTAGTGGCGCAGGACACCGGCGGGGCGATTCGCGGGCCTGTGCGCGGCGACCTGTTCTGGGGCTTTGGCGCGGCGGCCGAGCAAGCGGCGGGGAGGATGCGCGCCGACGGCGCCTATTATCTTCTGCTACCGCGCGCACTCGCGCCGGGCGCGGCCCGCACGGCACTTTCGGGACGCGCGACGTTGATTTACAAACCGGCTGGTTGTAGCAGGAAGACCGCACAACGATCAGCCGAAGCAGGATGGATGTTCAGGCGCACGCTCCTTGGCGGCCTTGCGGGGTCGCTCGCGATCGGTCTCGGTGTGATGTCGGCGGTGCCGGCGCCGGCGCAGGTCGTCTACCCTTATCCCTACGCTGCGCCTTACCCCTATTACTATCCGCCAGCCTATTACCCTCCCGCGGTGGTGGTCGCGCCGACCGTGACGCCGGTCGCACCGAAGCCACAGAGTTGGTACTACTGCGATAACCCTAAGGGCTATTACCCTTCAGTGCAGAATTGCACCACCGCTTGGCGCGAAGTGCCGGCGCAAGCGCGTTGAGCTAAGATTTCACCCATGACGCAGCACGGAGTCGCAAGGTGAGACAGACCAGATCAGCAGCCATCGCGTTGGCCGCCGTGGCCACGCTCTCGGCGTGCGCCTCGCCGCCGATGGGCCCGACCGTCGCCGTCATGCCCGGACCCAACAAGCCGTTCCAGGTCTTCCAGTCGGACGACGGGGTTTGCCGCGGCTGGGCGAACCAGGCCGTGGAGGGACAGGCCGAGGCGGCCAACAACCGCGCGGTCGGTACCGCCGTCATCGGCACGGTGCTGGGCGCGGGACTCGGCGCCGCGATCGGCGGCGGCCGCGGTGCGGCGATCGGCGCGGGCGCCGGCGCGCTCGGCGGCACCGCCGTGGGTGCCAACGGCTCGCAGTGGTCGCAAATGAGCATCCAGCGGCGGTACGACGTCGCCTATCAGCAGTGCATGTATGCGCACGGCAACCAAGTGCCGGGCTATGTCGCGGTTGCGGGCGCTCCGGTCTACGTCGTGCCAGGCGCTGTCGTCGCCGCGCCGCCGCCTCCGCCGGCCTACTACCCGCCGCCTCCGGGCTATTATCAGTCGCCGCCTCCGGGCTACTACCCGCCGCCTCCGCCTCCGGGCGGCTGAGCGCCCGGACCCGCGCGTAACGCGCGGGCGCTTGCCTTTGCCACGCTGGCGCGGCAAACCTGCGCGTGCATGAACGCGCCTCCCCGCGTCGGACTCTTCGTCACGTGCTTAGTCGACCTGTTCCGCCCGAGCGTCGGCTTCGCCGCGGTGAAGCTCATCGAGGCGGCCGGCTGCACGGTCGAGGTGCCGCGCGCGCAGACCTGCTGCGGCCAGCCCGCCTACAATTCAGGTGATCGCGCCGACGCCAGGGCGGTCGCGCGCCAGGTGATCGCCGTGTTCGCGCCCTATGACTATGTCGTGGTGCCGTCGGGCTCGTGCGGCGGCATGCTCCGCGAGCATTACCCCGCGCTCTTCGCCGGCGATGCCGAGATGGCGGCTGCGGCGCGCGCGCTTGCCGCGAAGACCTATGAACTCGTGTCGTTCCTCGCCGACATCAGAGGCTTTGCCGGCGCCGGATCGCGTTACGACGGGATCGCGACATATCACGATGCGTGCTCGGGCCTGCGCGAGCTTGGCGTCAAGGAACAGCCGCGCCGGTTGCTTTCGCAAGTCGCGGGCCTCAGCCTCGCGGAAATGGCCGGGGCCGAGATCTGCTGCGGCTTCGGCGGCACGTTCTGCGTCAAATATCCCACGATCTCCGACCGCATGGTGAGCGACAAGGCGGCCGACATCGAGCGCACCGGCGCCGATACGCTGCTCTGCGGCGACATGGGCTGTCTTCTCAACATGGCGGGGAAGCTCTCGCGCCGCGGCAGCGCCGTACGCGTCCGCCACGTCGCCGAGGTGTTGGCAGGCATGTGCGAGGCGCCGCCCATCGGCGCGCCGAGGAAGGGCTGATGGAGGCGACAAGCCGCGCCTTCAGCGCGAATGCCGCGCGCGCTTTGGGCGATGCGCAGCTCCAGGACGCGCTCGGCACCATGATGCGCGAGGGCTTCGGCGCGCGCCGTGCCAAGGCGGTGGCGCGGCTCCCCGAGTTCGAGGCGCTACGCGAGGAAGGCAAGACCCTCAAGAACCACGTGCTGCAGAATCTCGACTTCTATCTCGAGACGTGGGAGCGGAACGTCATAGCGCGGGGCGGCTATGTGCATTGGTGCCGCGACGCCGCCGAGGCGCGCGCCGCCGTTCTTGCCATCTGTCACGGTACAGGCGCGCGCACCGTCACCAAGGGCAAGTCGATGGTCGGCGAGGAGATCGCCATCAACGACTATCTTGAGGCGAACGGCATCACGCCGGTCGAGACCGATCTCGGCGAATACATCATCCAGATCCGCCACGAGGGCCCGAGCCACATCATCGCGCCTGCGGTCCACCTCGCGAAGGAGCAGGTGGCGGAAAGCTTCCGCGCCGCACATCGCGGGCTCGATCCGGCGCGGCCCTTGTCCGAGCCGCGTCAGATGCTCGACGAGGCGCGCGCGATCCTGCGCCGACAGTTCCTCGCCGCCGATGTCGGCATCACCGGCGCCAATTTCCTCGTCGCCGAGACGGGCTCCTCGATCATCGTGACGAACGAGGGCAACGGCGACCTGACGCAGACGCTGCCGCGCATCCACGTCGTGCTCGCCTCGATCGAGAAGGTGGTGCCGACGCTCGAGGACGCGGCCCTCATGCTGCGGCTCCTCGCGCGCTCGGCGACAGGCCAGGAATTCTCGACTTATACCACCATCTCGACGGGGCCGCGGCGGCCCGAGGACACCGACGGGCCCGAGCAGTATCACGTCATCATGCTCGACAACGGGCGGAGCGCCCTTCTGGGCGGCGAGATGCAGGACATGCTGCGCTGTATCCGCTGCGGCGCGTGCCTCAATCATTGTCCGGTCTATGGCGCGGTCGGCGGGCATGCTTATGGCTGGGTCTATCCGGGACCGATGGGGGCGGTGCTGACGCCGACGCTCATCGGGCTTGCCGACGCCGCGGCGCTTCCAAACGCCTCGACCTTTTGCGGCCGCTGCGAGAGCGTGTGCCCGGTGAAGATTCCGCTGCCGAAACTGATGCGGCATTGGCGCGAGCGCGAGTTCGAGCAGAAGCTTGCTCCGCCGGTGGCACGCTGGGGCCTTGCCGCGTGGGCGTTCCTGGCGCAGCGCCCGGCGCTCTACCGCGTCGCCTCGTCGCTGGCGGCGCGCGTGCTCGGTTGGGCGGGGCGCTCGCGCGGGCGCTTCCGCGCGCTGCCGATGGCATCGGGCTGGACGCGCGTCCGCGACCTGCCGGCGCCGGAGGGGCAGAGCTTCATGAGCCAGTGGGCGGCGCGGCGATGAGCGACGCGCGCGACGAGATCCTGGGCCGCATCCGCGCCGCGGTATCCGACGGTCGGCCAGATGCAGCGCGCGCCGACGCGGCCTCGCGGCTCGAAACGCATCCGCGCAATCTCGTTCCCGCCCGCGCGCGCGATCTCGGTGCCGAAGCGCGCGAAAACCTCTTCGTCACGATGGCCGAGGAGGCTGATGCGACCGTGGCGCGCGTCGCGGTCGGCGGCGACGTGCCGCGCGAGATCGCGCGCTATCTCGCCGAGCGCAATCTGCCGGCGCGCCTCGTCGCGGCGCCCGATCCGAAGCTCGAGAACCTGCCGTGGCAGGAAACCGCGCTCGAATTGCGCCACGGCATCGCGGCTGACGACGACGCGGTCGGCGTCACGGCGTCGTTCGCCGCCATCGCCGAGACCGGCACGCTGATGCTGGTGTCGGGCCCGGCGAGCCCGACGCGCAACAATTTCCTGCCGGAGACGCATGTCGTCGTGCTGCGTGCGGCGGACGTCGTCGGCACTTACGAGGAGGCGTGGGAGCGATTGCGCGCCGCGCGCGCGATGCCGCGCATCGTGAATTTCATCACCGGCCCGTCGCGCACCGGCGACATCGCGCAGAAGCTCGAGCTCGGCGCGCACGGACCGCGGCGTCTCCACATCGTGCTGGTCGAGGATGGCGCGTAAGGCCACGGCCGAGGAGCGCGCGCTGTGGCGCGCGGCGATGCGCGATGTCGTGCCCGGCGAGCCGTCGCCCGCGCCGCCCTTGCCGCAGCCGCCGTCTCCACCGCCCGTGCGTGCCAAGGCCGACGCGGTGCCGTCGCTCGGCGGCGGCCTCGACCGCAGGAGCGCGGCGCGGCTCAGGCGCGGCGAGATTGCGTTGGATGCGCGGCTCGATCTCCACGGGCGGACGCAGGACGAGGCGCATCGCGCCCTGGTGCGCTTCATCGGGACTTCGCATGACGCCGGCCTGCGCGCGGTGCTGGTCATCACCGGCAAGGGCGGCAGCGGCGGCGAGGGCGTGCTGCGTCGCGCGGTACCGCGCTGGCTCGGCGAGGCGCGCTGCCGCGCGCTGGTGCTGGCGGTTGCGCCGGCACGGCCGCGCCATGGCGGCGACGGCGCGCTCTATGTGCTTTTGCGCCGCAAGCGGTGATGCAAAGCTTGCGTTAAGGCCTCGGGCCTATGCTGGCGAACCTTGTCCCTTCGTGAACATCGATTGCATGTGTAACGGCGTCGCCCCGAGCGCCGGGCCACCGATCGCGCTGCCGCTGCAGCAACAGGTCGTGCAGGCCACGCCGCGCGCGCAGCCGCCCGCGTCAACCGCGCCGTCTTCAGGCGCGCAAAGCCTCCCCGTCAATCCGAACCTCGGCCGCACCGTCAACCTCTCCGCGTGAGATTGGCGCCGCCATCGGCTAGACTGGCGTCTCCAGAAGATGAAGCGAGGAGGGCGCGGATGAGCGCCGATGATGTGAGAGAACGGCCGCCCATTGATCCGGCGGTGCTCGAGGCGCGGCGCGGCCGGCCGTGGTCCTTGCGTGTGGTGGGTTCGCACGACGTAACCCGCCTCATGCGGCGCGTCGAGCTTACCGGCGACAATCTCGACGAGTTAACGCCGCGGCCGGGTCAGGAGATCGTGCTGCAAATCCCCCAAGACGGCACGGAGCCGGCGCGGCGGCACTACACGATTCGCCGGTTCGACCGCGCGACAAAGCGCGTCGACGTCGATTTCGTGCTGCACGACCACGCGACGCCCGGCGTCGAATGGGCGCGCCATGCGAAGCCCGGGGATGCCATCGACATTCGCGGTCCGCGCGGCCGCATCGCGTTGGCGCCCGATGCCGCGTGGAACCTCTTCTCCGGCGACGAGACCGCACTCCCCGCGATCTTCGCGCTTGCCGAGGCGCTGCCCAAGGGCGCCAAGGCGCGCATCTTTCTCGAGATTGCCGACGAGGGCGAAAAGGAGACGCTCCATTCGCCGGCCGATGTCGAGGTCACCTGGCTCTTGCGTAATGGTGCGGCGCCGGGCGCGCGGCCGCTACTCGTCGATGCGGTCGCGGGCTTCAAACTGCCGTCGGGCAAGGGCCACGCCTTCATCCTCGGCGAGACGAGCAGCGTGCGCGCGCGCCGCCACGATCTTCTCGGGCGCGGGATGGATCGCTCGCAGATCTATTCCGAGGGCTATTGGCGGCCGGGCCGCATCGGCGGTCACGACCACGTCGAGGATTAGGGTTTATCGTCGGTTGAGTGAAGCCGGAGCTATTGCCGCGGAGCGATGGTTTATACTAGACAACCATCGTCGATACCGTTAGTTTCTCGGCAAGCCTCGCGCTGGTGCGAGGCACGCGCAGACCTAGCCCTGCCTCCTCCGTGGCGGGGCTTTTCTTTGGTGGCTCGCCCCGATCCTCAATCTGGAACAGGTAAGGGTTGAAGCTCGCGTCGCAGAAGGCGTGGGCGATCGCGGCGAGGCTCGCGTGCCGGCGCCAACGGCGCAGGCTGCTCCACAGCGAGAAGGTCGGGCCGTTCGCGCCGTGGCGCGAACGGAAGGACAGCGGAAAGAGCGGGAAGGCGGTGACCTGGCGCATTGCCCCATCTCCAATGGCTCGGCCGATTGCGGCTACGGGGCAAAACATACGGGGCAATCCGCGCGCGGCGGTGTGAAGCGCTTCACAGATTACGAAAATTCGTCGCGAATTGCGGGTTTCGGCGCGTGCGGCGGTGACCCGAAATTTCCCCGCGAAACGCATGAAACCAATTTCTCCCGCGCGGGTTGAAATTGGCATGGCGAACGAAGAAGCGTGCGCCTGCTATTACCGGAAGCGGGCCGAACGCATCCGTGCGATGGCGAGGGAGTTCCGCTTTCCCGAGGCGCGAGCGCAGCTTGAGGCCGTAGCGGTGCAGTTCGACTACTTGGCCTTTACGAGCGAAGAGCGTGAGCGCGCCATGCTGCCCTCGGCGATGCGACGCTGACCTCCCATACGCCCGATGTCTCCGCGCCCATAGCGCGCGGTTCCGCTCATGCGAGGCGGACCCTAGACTTCGCCGAACATGCGCGACGACGATACGATCTACGCGCTCTCGACCGCACCGGGCCGCGCCGGAATCGCTGTGGTGCGGCTCTCGGGACCGAGGGCGCCGGAGGCTTTAGGCACGCTTGCCGGCCGCCTGCCGCAGCCGCGCCACGCCACGCGCGTGCGCTTCCGCGACGCGGACGGTGAAACGATCGACGAGGGGCTCGCGCTGTTCTTTCCGGTGCCAGCGAGCATCACCGGCGAGGACGTGGCGGAGCTTCATCTCCATGGTGGCCGCGCCGTGCTGCAGGGCGTGTTCGACGAGCTTGCGCGTCTCGGCCTGCGGCTCGCAGAGCCCGGCGAATTCACGCGCCGCGGCTTTTTGAACGGCAAACTCGATCTCGCCGCCGCCGAAGGCTTGGCCGATCTCGTTGCCGCGGAGACGGCAGCGCAGCGGCGTCAGGCGCTGCGCCAGCTCGCGGGCGAGCTTGGGCGCACGACCGAGGCGTGGCGCGAGCAATTATTGCAAATGCAAGCCAAATTGGAGGCGGCGATCGACTTTCCCGACGAGGACCTGCCGCTGGGCCTCTGGGAGGAGTCGTGCCGTGCGGCAGCCGCGCTCGCGGCCGAGATCGGACGCTTTCTCGCCGACGATCATCGCGGCGAGCGCGTACGCGAAGGCGTGTCGGTCGCGATCCTCGGCCCGCCCAACGCGGGCAAATCGAGCCTCATGAATGCGCTCGCGCGGCGCGATGTGGCAATCACCGCGGCGAGCGCCGGCACGACGCGCGACGTGATCGAGGTGGCGCTCGATTTGGGCGGATATCCCGTGCTGCTGGCCGACACGGCGGGATTGCGCGCAAGCGCCGATGCGGTCGAGGAGGAAGGCGTGCGGCGCGCGCGCGAGCGCGCGGCCCGCGCCGATTTGAAGCTCGTCGTCGTCGACGCGACGAAGCCCGAGGAGCTCGCGCATGTGCGCGATCTTGTCGATGACGACGCCGTGCTCGTTGCGAATAAGGTCGATCTCTTGCCGCTCGGCGCGGAGCCACGCGTTGGCTATCCGCTTTCGGTCAAGACCGGCGCCGGGATGGAGGCTCTGCTTGCCGCGTTGTCGGTTGCGGTGGCGCACCGGCTGGCGCCTTCAGGCGGAGCAATCGTCACGCGCGCGCGCCATCGCGAAGCGCTCGTGGAGTGCCGGGCATCCCTCCTCCGCTTTGGCGAGGCTCACCTCCCCGAGCTTGCGGCCGAGGATCTGCGCGCGGCGGCCCGGGCGCTCGGCCGCATAACCGGCCGCACCGGCGTCGAGGACATGCTCGACCGGCTTTTTGCACAATTTTGCATAGGCAAATAGGAACGAACGCGGAACATCTTGTGCATCCGATCGCGTATCTTGTGGCGGTTCGCGGAACGTCTCGGGGACGACTCCGATTCTCTTGACTATATATGGTATTACTTCGCATGATGAACACTTCCTTAAGTAATCGACTCCCCCAATATTCGCTGCTTATACTGCGGGTTGTGGTGTTTCACGTGAAACCCCTCATGTTCTAGAGTGCGGCGATGTCTTACGACGTGATCGTGATCGGCGGCGGCCACGCCGGCTGCGAGGCGGCGGCCGCGGCGGCGCGGCTGGGCGCGCGCACGCTGCTCGCCACGCACCGCCGCGCCTCGATCGGCGAAATGTCGTGCAACCCGGCGATCGGCGGGCTCGCGAAGGGCCATCTGGTGCGTGAGATCGATGCGCTCGACGGCGTCATCGGCCGTGCCGCAGATCGCGCTGGCATCCAGTTCCGCATCCTCAACCGCTCCAAGGGCCCGGCCGTGCGGGGCCCGCGCGCCCAGGCCGACCGCAAGCTCTATCGCCAGGCGATGCAGGCGATCCTGGCGGAGATCCCGAACCTCACCATCCGCGAGGGCGAGATCGCGGATCTCCTGCTCGATGACGGTGGCGCCGTCGCAGGTGTGGTCACGGTCGCTGGCGAAGTCATCTCTGCCGGCGCCGTCGTCATCACGACCGGCACCTTCCTGCGCGGGCTCATCCATATCGGCGAGGAGAAGGTTCC
>DATIXQ010000091.1:0-6858 GCA_035518375.1 Allostellaceae bacterium
CGACGATATTGAAGCCGGGCGCCGCCTTTGTCGCGAAGGTCTTGCAGGGCGGCGCAGAAGGCGAGTTGCTGGCCGTGCTGAAGCGCGAATTTGCCGAGGTGCGTCACGCCAAGCCGCCGGCGAGCCGCAGCGAATCGGCGGAGGTTTATGTCGTGGCGCAAGGGTTTCGCGGCCGGAACGAGTCGGGAGAAGGCCCATAGACGCCGCATTGCTGCTGCGCAGATCGCGCCGCTTCCCTTGCCACCCCTATTGTGTATAGTGCGTCGCCAACCCATTTTTCCTCCACTTGGAAAAGGGAAGGCATATGGAAATCCGCCAGGCGCTGACATTCGACGACGTTCTCTTGGTGCCGGCGGCTTCGTCGATCCTTCCGACCGAGACGGAGACGAAGACGCGGCTGACGCGCGAGGTCGCGCTCGGCATCCCGTTGATCTCGGCGGCCATGGACACGGTGACCGAAAGTGCGCTCGCCATCGCCATGGCACAGGCCGGCGGCATCGGCGTCATCCACCGCAATTTCGCCATCGCCGAGCAGGCGAACGAGGTGCGCAAGGTCAAGAAATTCGAGGCCGGCATGGTGGTGAACCCCGTCACCATCGGCCCCGACGCGACGCTCGCCGATGCGCTGAAGCTGATGGCGGATAACCGCATCTCCGGCATTCCCGTCGTCGAGCGCGGCTCGAAGAAGCTCGTCGGCATCGTCACCAACCGCGATGTGCGCTTTGCCACCAACCCGAAGCAGCCGATCGCCGAGCTCATGACCCGCGAGAAGCTCGTCACCGTGCGCGAGAGCGTGAAGCGCGAGGAGGCGATGCGGCTCCTCCATCAGCACCGCATCGAGAAGCTGCTCGTCGTCGATGACACCTATCGCTGTGTCGGCCTCATCACCGTCAAGGACATCGAGAAGTCGCAGAAATTTCCCAATGCCTGCAAGGATGACCACGGCCGGCTCCGCGTCGCCGCCGCGACCGGCACCGGTGCCGACGGCGTCGAGCGCGCCGAGGCGCTCTTCGATGCCGGCGTCGACGTTCTCGTCGTCGACACCGCGCATGGCCATTCGCAGCGCGTGCTCGATACGGTGAGCCGCATCCGCCGGCTCTCCAACTACACCCAGATCATCGCCGGCAATATCGCCACCTCCGAGGCCGCCGAGGCGCTGATCGACGCGGGCGCCGACGCGGTCAAGGTCGGCATCGGTCCGGGCTCGATCTGCACCACCCGCGTCGTCGCCGGCGTCGGCATGCCGCAGCTCACCGCGATCCTCGACGTCGTCGCCACGGCGCACAAGCGCGACGTGCCGGTGATCGCCGATGGCGGCATCAAATTCTCCGGCGACCTCGCCAAGGCGATCGCCGCCGGCGCCGATTGCGCCATGCTCGGCTCGCTCTTCGCCGGCACCGATGAAAGCCCGGGCGAGGTCTTCCTCTATCAGGGCCGCACGTATAAGTCCTATCGCGGCATGGGCTCGGTCGGCGCCATGGCGCGCGGCTCGGCCGATCGCTACTTCCAGCAAGAGGTGAGCAGCACCTTGAAGCTGGTGCCGGAAGGGGTCGAAGGCCGCGTGCCGCATAAGGGGCCGGTCGGCAACGTCGTCCACCAGCTCGTCGGCGGCCTGCGCGCGGCCATGGGCTATACCGGCTGCCGCACCATCGGCGAGATGCAGCGCAATTGCCGCTTCGTCCAGATCACCGGCGCCGGCTTGCGCGAGAGCCACGTGCACGACATCGCGATCACCCGCGAGGCGCCGAATTATCGGCAGGATTTGTAAGCTGTCAGCCGTCAGCTCTCAGCCGTCAGCCTGGCTGAGAGCTGACGGCTGATGGCTGACGGCTTCTCATGACCCCCGGCGCGCGCATCGAGGCGGCGATCGGCTTGCTGCAGCGGATCGACCAGGGCGGCGGGCCGGCAGACGATCTCGTCGCCGATTATTTCCGCCGCCATCGCTTTGCCGGCGCCAAGGATCGCGCGGCGATTTCCGAGCATATCTACGCCGTGCTGCGCCAGCGCGCGGCGCTCGATTGGTGGATCGGCCGGCGCGGGCAGGGGCTGCCGTGCGATGCGCGGCGGCGCATGCTGGCGGCGCTGACGCTTATCGAGGGGTGGACGGAGGCCGCGATCACGGATGCCTGCGACGGCGACCGCTTCCGTCCGGCGCGGCTCGATCGCGAGGAGGCGCGGCTCGTCGAGGGCCTGGCCGGCGCGTCGCTCGAGACGCGCGACATGCCGCCCGAGGCGCGCGGCAATTATCCTGCCTGGCTCACGCCCCATCTCGAAGCGGCGCTCGGCCGCTCGCTGGCGCGCGAGATGGCGGCGCTCAACGCGGGCGCCGCGCTCGATCTGCGCGTCAACCGGCTCAGATCCGATAATCGCGAAGCGGCACGGGCGGCGCTGATGCGCGAGGGCGTCGAGGCGGCGCGCACGAATTTGTCGCCGCTGGGCCTGCGCGTCTTCGAGCGCATTCCGCTCGGCACGCTCGATGCCTTCCGGCGCGGCCTCGTCGAGGTGCAGGACGAGGGATCGCAGCTCGCGGCGCTGCTCGCCGCGGCGCGGCCGGGGATGCGCGTCGTCGATTTCTGCGCCGGCGCCGGCGGCAAGACCTTGGCGCTGGCCGCGGAGATGGAGAATCGCGGCCATCTCGTCGCCTGCGACGTTTCGGCGCCGCGGCTCGAGCGCGCGACGCAGCGGCTGCGCCGCGCCGGCGCCAGCATCGTGCAGCGCGTGCCGATTTCGGGCGCGCGCGACAAGTGGGTGAAGCGGCATGCGCGCAGCTTCGATCGCGTCTTCGTCGACGCGCCCTGCACCGGCACCGGCACCTGGCGGCGCAATCCCGACGCCAAATGGCGGCTTCGCCCGGAGGACCTCGCCGAGCTGACCGCGCTTCAGGCGGAGATCCTGGAGAGCGCCGCGCGCCTCGCCAAGCCCGGCGGCCGCGTTATCTACGCCACCTGCTCGCTGCTGCGCGAGGAGAACGAGGCGCAGATCGAGCGCTTTCTCGCGAACCAGGGCGATTTCGCCTTGCTGCCGATCACCGGCGTCTGGGCCGAGACCATCGGCGGCGAACCGCCCGGCCGCGGCGACATGCTGCGGCTGACGCCGGCGCGCGACGGCACGGACGGGTTCTTCGTCGCGGTGCTGGAGCGGAAGGCCGAAGCGAAAAGCAAAGAGCAGAAGGAAAGTCCGCTCGCGGGGGCGGAGAAGGATCTGGGATGACCGCTTTCGCGACTTGTTGCCAATCGCATGCGTCAGCGCACCGGTCGCAGGAAAGGTTCACCACGGAGGCACGGAGGTCACGGAGAAGAGGTGATTTGGGCGCGCGAAGCGCGCGATTCTTCGCTTCTCCGTGTCCTCCGTGCCTCCGTGGTGAATCCTTTGTGCGATCGCCCTGCACCTCCAGCTCTCTCCGCCCCGCGGGGAGGGTGGAGCGAGGACGAGTCGTTCGCACGCTCTTGCACCGAGCGCCCACGCCCAGGATGATGCCGCCATGACCGATCGCGTTCTCATTCTCGATTTCGGCAGCCAGGTGACGCAGCTGATCGCGCGGCGCTTGCGCGAAAGCGGCGTCTATTGCGAGATCCATCCCTTCAGCATGGGGGAGGACCGCCTCGAGGCGTTCGCGCCCAAGGCGGTGATCCTGTCGGGCGGCCCCGCCTCGGTGAACGAGCAGGCCGCGCCCAAGGCGCCGCAGCGCGTCTTCGAACTCGGCGTGCCCGTGCTCGGCATCTGCTACGGCCAGCAGACGATGTGCGCGCAGCTCGGCGGGCGCGTCGCCTCGTCGGAGCATCGCGAGTTCGGCCGCGCCTTCATCGAGGTGACCGATGATTGCGCGCTCTTCGCCGGGCTTTGGCCCAAGGGCAGCCGCGAGCAGGTGTGGATGAGCCATGGCGACCGCGTCGAGGCGTTGCCGCCCGGCTTCCGCGTCGTCGCGGTGAGCGAAGGCGCACCGTTCGCCGTCGTCGCCGACGACAAGCGCCGCTTCTACGGCACCATGTTCCATCCCGAGGTGATCCACACGCCGCAAGGCGCGGCGCTGCTGCAGAATTTCACCCACAAGGTCGCGGGCTGCCGCGGCGACTGGACCATGGCCGCCTTCCGCGCCCAGGCGATCGAGCGCATCCGCAAGCAAGTGGGGCGCGGCCGCGTCATCTGCGGCCTCTCCGGCGGCGTCGACAGCTCGGTGGCGGCGGCGCTGCTGCACGAAGCGATCGGCGATCAGCTCACCTGCATCTTCGTCGATCACGGGCTGCTGCGCGCGGGCGAGGCGGAAGAGGTGGTGACCCTCTTCCGCGACCACTACAACATCCCGCTGGTGCACAAGGACGCGGCGGAACTGTTCCTCGGCAAGCTCGCCGGCGTCACCGACCCGGAGCAGAAGCGCAAGATCATCGGCGCCACTTTCATCGACGTCTTCGACGCCGAGGCGCACAAGATCGGCGGCGCCGAGTTCCTGGCGCAAGGCACGCTCTATCCCGACGTCATCGAATCCGTCAGCTTCACCGGCGGCCCCAGCGTCACCATCAAGTCGCACCACAATGTCGGCGGCCTGCCCGAGCGCATGAAACTGAAGCTGGTCGAGCCGCTGCGCGAGCTGTTCAAGGACGAGGTGCGCGCGCTCGGCCGCGAGCTCGGGCTGCCCGAGCGGCTGGTGAAGCGCCATCCCTTCCCGGGGCCGGGCCTCGCCATCCGCATCCCGGGCGAAATCACACGCGAAAAGCTCGACGTCCTGCGAAAGGCGGATGCGATCTATCTCGAAGAGATCCGCAATGCCGGGCTCTACGACGCCATCTGGCAGGCTTTCGCGGTGCTGCTGCCGGTGCGTACCGTGGGCGTCATGGGCGACGGCCGCACCTACGACCAGGTCTGCGCGCTGCGCGCCGTCACCTCGACCGACGGCATGACGGCCGATTACTTCCCGTTCCCGCACGACTTCCTCGGCCGCGCCGCGACTCGCATCATCAACGAGGTGCGCGGCATCAACCGCGTCGTCTACGACATCACCAGCAAACCGCCGGGGACGATCGAGTGGGAGTGACGGGGAGTACTGTGGAGTAGTTTAGGATAGAGCAGAGTGCCAAAAGCAACATCGTCCCAGCAATAGTAGTGGATGGTCATCGCATCATTGCGAACCGCACCTCAATTGACGATATCCTGGGTCGTCGGGTTTGACTGAGCGCGGTTTATCCAGCACAGCATGACAACTTCGCCACGTCCTTGGCAAAGGCGAGTGCTGCCAGTTTCAGGCCTTCAACCGTGGTGAGATACGGAAAGATCATATCGGCGAGGTCGTCGACCGTGAGGCCTTGCCGGATCGCCAGCGCCGCAGTCTGAACGCTCTCGGCGCCCTCGGGCGCCAGGATGTGCGCGCCGAGCAGTCGGCCGTTGCCACTATCCGCGACGAGCTTGATGAGCCCCCGCGTGTCGCGGGCGGCAAGGGCGCGCGGCACCTGGTCGAGACCGATGGTCGAGACACGGACGGCATGCCCGGCGGCACGTGCGGCGGCTTCGGTCAGACCGACGCTCGCCACCTGCGGGTCAGTGAACACAATGGCGGGCATGGCGCTATTATCATAGCGGAGGCTGTCGCCGTTGAGCGCATTCTTGGCGGCGAGCTTGGCGCCGTAGGCAGCCATATAGACGAACTGGTCGCGGCCGATGACGTCGCCGGCCGCGTAGACGGCTGCCCTAGTCGTGCGCATGCGGTCGTCGACGGCGATGCCGCCCTTTTGGGAGAGAGCGACGCCGTGCTCAGCAAGGCCAAGGCCTTCGACATTGGGCGCGCGTCCGGTGCTGACGAGCACCTGGTCAACATCGATCACCACGTCCTGACCGTCGCGCGTGACGGTCAGGGAAACGCGGTCGTCCCCTGTCTTGCGGATTTCGCGATAGGCAATGCCGCTGGCAATCGTGATCCCTTCGTCTCGGAAGTATCCTGTAAGCGCCGCGCCAATCTCGGGCTCGGCCTCGGGAAGCAAGCGAGACCGGCACACGAGCGTCACCTTGACACCGGCGCGAGCGAACATCTGGGCGAGCTCGGCGCCGATATAGCCGCCGCCGATGACGAGCAGCGATCGCGGTAGCTCCTCGAGATCGAGCGCGCTTGTGCTGGTGAGATATGGCACGGACTCGATGCCAGTGATGGCCGGGACTGCGGGCCGTGCACCGGTCGCGATGATAATCTTGCCTGCCGCGATGCGTGCGCCATTCACCTCGACTCCACCGTCGACGAGACGCGCCGCCCCTTCCCGGTAGGCGACACGGTTGTAGGCCGGGAGCAGGTCCGTGTACTTGGCCTGGCGTAGCTGAGAGACGAGCGCATCCTTTTGGTGAACGGTTTCCCGCCAGTTGGCGAGTGTCGCCTCGGCGGTGATGCCGGCGAAGCGTTCCGCTACGCGGGCGTTGTGCAGTGTCTCGGCTGCGCGGATTAGGGTCTTCGACGGCACGCAGCCGATATTGACGCAGGTGCCGCCAATGGTGCCGTTGCCGACGAGCGCCACTTGTGCACCTTGATCAGCGGCCGTGATCGCGGCGGAGAAGCCGGCCGAGCCCGCGCCGATGACGAGAAGATCATAAGCGCCGTTACGTGCGTTGATGCGGAAGGAGCGGCTCGCGACGGCCGCGTTCTTCGATTCAGAGTCGGTCGGCGATCGCCACGCGCGATCGAGACCAGCGAGGCTCGGTCCGAACAGCGCCCGGCCGGCCTCAAGCCCTTCCCCGATCGACAGCCGAAAGCCGGGCTCGTCGGTGGAACGTTCGCGGTGCCAAGCGGAAAGATGCTTGTCCGAGCAGAAGAAGGCGGTCGTCGCGCACAACGAGTTTGCGGCGCATGCACCTTCATAGCGGACGCTTTGCCACATGACGGCC
>DATIXQ010000092.1:0-54246 GCA_035518375.1 Allostellaceae bacterium
CGGACAAGTGTTTGACTTGGCTTTTTGCGCCAATTACATCGGATGTGGAGGCCGGAGACCGGCAGGCGCCGGCGGCCCGCCCCCTGAACGCGGAGGCAGAAACGTGGCAGACACAGCGACCGCGAAGCGTGACACCACTACCGCCGAGGACACACTGAAGGCGAAGTCGCGCGATCCCAACGTCGTCTCGGGTGGTCATCTCGTCGCCAAAGCCCTCAAGAACGAGGGGGTCGATACGGTCTTCACGCTTTGCGGCGGTCACATAATCGACATCTATGACGGCTGCGTCGACGAGGACATCCGTATCATCGACGTCCGCCACGAGCAGGTCGCAGCCCATGCCGCCGACGGCTATGCCCGCCAGACCGGCAAGCTCGGCTGCGTCGTCACCACCGCCGGTCCGGGCTGCATGAACGCCATGACCGGGATCGCAACCGCGTTCCGCTCCGAAAGCCCGGTCCTGCATATTGGTGGCCAAGGTGCGCTGTCGCAGCACATGATGGGCTCGCTCCAGGACCTGCCGCATGTCGACATCATGCGGCCCATCACGAAGTTTTCCGCGGGCGTGCGCTCGACGGAACGCATCGCCGATATGATCTCGATGGCGGCGCGCGAGGCATTCGCCGGCGCGCCCGGCCCCTCCTATCTCGAGATCCCGCGCGACATCCTCGATCGTGAGATCGACATCGCCAAGGCAGTGATCCCGCAGCCTGGCCATTACCGCGCCTCGACGCGCTCGGTCGGCGATCCCGCCGATATTGAGACGCTGGCCGACCTGCTCGTCGCGTCCGAGCGGCCGGCGATCCTTCTCGGAAGCCAGGTGTGGACAACGCGGGGGCACGAGGCGGCGATTGCCTGCGTACGCGCGCTCGACATGCCGGCCTATTTCAACGGCGCCGGACGCGGCCTTCTGCCGCCGGGCGATCCCAACCATTTCGATCGAACGCGGTCCCTGGCCTTCGACAAGGCCGACGTCATTGTCATCGTCGGCACGCCGTTCGACTTCCGCATGGGCTATGGCCGACGCCTCGGACGCAACGCCAAGGTCGTGCAAATCGACCTCGACTACCGCACGGTCGGCAAGAACCGTGACGTTGCGTTGGGTCTCGTGGGTGATCCCGGCGCGATCCTGGGCGCGGTGCGCGAGGCGGCATCGGGCCGCATCAACAAGGGCGGCCAGGCGAAGCGCCGCGAATGGATGGACGAGCTGCGTCGGGCCGAGGAGACCGCGACCCAGAAGCTCATGCCGCTCTTTCGTTCGGACAGCCGACCGATCCATCCCTATCGCGTCGCCTGGGAACTCAACGAATTCCTCACTGACGACACGATCTATATCGGCGACGGCGGCGATGTTGTGACAATTTCGGCGCAGGCAGTGCGGCCGCGCCGCCCGGGCCATTGGATGGACCCGGGAGCGCTCGGCAGCCTCGGCATCGGCACCGGCTTCGCCCTCGCGGCTAAGCTCGCGCACCCGAAAAAAGAGGTGCTGTGCTACTACGGCGATGGCTCGTTCGGCATGACCGCGTTCGACATGGAGACGGCGAACCGGTTCGGCGCGCCCTACATCGCCGTCATCGGCAACAATTCGGCGATGAACCAGATCCGCTACGGGCAGCTCGCCAAGTATGGTGAGCAGCGCGGCAATGTCGGCAATCTCCTTGGCGACGTGCCATTCGGCAAGTTCGCGGAAATGCTGGGCGGATACGGCGAGGAAGTGCGCGATCCGGCTGAGATCACGCCGGCGCTGCGCCGCGCGCGCGAGCAGGTCCAGAAAAGCGGGAAGTCGGCCGTGATCAACATCTGGGTCGAACCCCGCGAGTATGCGCCGGGCACCAAGGCGCAGACCATGTACAAGTGAGAGGAAACGCAATGTCCAAAGCGCTCGACGGAGTCCGCATCCTCGATTTCACGCACGTCCAATCGGGACCGACCTGCACCCAGCTCCTGGCTTGGCTCGGCGCCGACTGCATCAAGGTCGAGCGGCCGGGTGTCGGCGACATCACGCGGGGCCAGCTGCGCGACGTTCCGAACGCCGATAGCCTTTATTTCACCATGCTCAACCACAACAAGCGCTCGATCACGCTCGACGCCAAAAACCCCAAGGGCAAGGAAGTGCTGGAGGCGCTGGTCAAATCGTGTGACGTGCTCGTCGAAAATTTCGGGCCTGGCGTCCTCGACCGCATGGGCCTCACCTGGGAGCACATACAGCAGCTCAATCCGCGCATGATCTATGCGTCGGTCAAAGGCTTCGGTCCCGGCCCCTACGAGGACTGCAAGGTCTACGAGAACGTGGCCCAATGCACGGGTGGGGCCGCCTCGACCACCGGCTTCCGCGACGGTCCGCCGGTCGTTACCGGCGCGCAGATCGGCGACAGCGGCACGGGGCTGCATTTGGCGCTGGGCATTGTCGCCGCACTCTATCAGCGCAACGCCACCGGACGCGGACAGCGCGTGCTCGCGGCGATGCAGGACGGCGTCCTCAATCTGTGCCGCGTCAAGCTCAGGGACCAGCAACGCCTCGCACATGGGCCGCTAAAGGAATATAGCCAGTACGGCGAAGGCGTCGCGTTCGGCAAGGCAACGCCGCGCGCCGGTAACGATTCCGGCGGCGGCCAACCCGGCTGGATCCTGAAATGCAAAGGCTGGGAGAACGATCCCGACGCTTACATCTATTTCATCACGCAAGCACCGGTCTGGGCCGAGATTTGCAAGGTCATCGGCCAGGAGGATTGGATCACCCATCCCGACTACGCGACGCCCGACGCGCGCCTGCCGCGCCTCAAGGGGATTTTCGCGCGGATCGAACAATGGACCACGACCAAGACCAAGTTCGAGGCCATGGACATCCTCAACAAGTTCGACATCCCGTGTGGGCCGATCCTGTCGATGAAGGAAATTCTCGAGGAGAAAAGCCTGCGCGAAACCGGCACGATCGTCGAGGTCGATCACCCGAAGCGCGGCAAGTATTTCTCTGTCGGGCTGCCGATCAAGCTGAGCGACAGCCCCGCCGAGGTGAAGCGTTCGCCGCTTCTCGGTGAGCACAATGACGAGATCCTGCGCGACGTGCTCAAGTTCGATGCAAAGAAGGTTGAGGAGATAAAGGCCTCGGGCGCGCTCGGCGGCTCGAAGTCCATGGCGGCGGAGTGAACCTCGCGCCGTAGCGGTTTCGGTTCGTCCCGCCGCCCGGCGGGACGGTTCAACGCATATGTTCGCGGGGAGAGCTCGTCGATGCCCAATGACAAGGCGGCAGTCCGCAAAGTCCTTGCTGATGCGAAGCGCGCGGGACGCACCGCGCTCACCGCGCCCGAAGGCAAGCTCCTGTGCGATGCTTACGGCATTCCGGTGCCGAAGGAAGGCGTCGCCAAAACGGCGGCGGAGGCAGCAAAGCTCGCGCGCCGTGTGGGGTATCCGGTGGCGCTCAAGATCGTGTCGCCCGACATCCTGCACAAGACGGAAGCAAGCGGCGTGCTCGTCGGGCTCAGCTCCCCAAGCGAAGTTACGAAAGGGTTCGCCACCATCACGGCCAACGCAAAGAAATACAACCGCAAGGCCAAGATCGATGGCGTCCAGGTGCAGCAGATGGCGACGGGCCGCGAGGTGATCGTCGGCGCCGTCACCGATCCAAGCTTCGGCAAGGTCGTGGCGTTCGGATTGGGCGGGGTTCTGGTCGAGGTGACGAAGGACGTGACATTCCGCTTGGCGCCCGCGAGCCGCGCCGACGCGCTCTCGATGCTCGATTCGATCGCGGCCGCAGACGTCCTCAAAGGCGTGCGCGGCAACGCCGGGGTCAACCGCCCGGCATTGGCGGAGCTGATCCAGTCGGTCTCGAAGCTTGTCTCCGATTTTCCCGAGATCGCAGAGCTGGATTTGAATCCGGTCTTCGCCACAGCAAAGGGCGTGGTCGCGGCCGACGTGCGCATCGTGCTGCAAGGTTCGCCAGCGGAACGGCCGCCGCGCATCCCGCGCGAGGAAATTCTGCGCGGCATGCGCCGCATCATGCGGCCCCACGCGGTCGCCATCATCGGCGCCTCGAGCGAGGACGGCAAGATCGGCAACTCGGTGATGAAAAACCTCATCAACGGCGGCTATGCCGGAACGATCTATCCGATCCATCCGAGCGCAACGGAGATCCTGGGGCGTTCTGCGTACAAATCGGTAAAGGACGTGCCGGGCGAGATCGATGTCGCGGTCTTCGCAATCCCGGCGAAGTTCGTCGCGGGCGTTCTGCGCGAAGTCGGCGAGAAGAAGATCCCGGGCGCGGTACTGATCCCGTCCGGCTTTGCCGAGACGGGTAACGTCGAGGGCCAGCACGAGATCATCGAGGTCGGTCGCCAATATGGCGTGCGGCTGATGGGCCCCAACATCTATGGTTATTACTATACGCCCGAGAATCTGTGCGCGACCTTCTGCACACCTTATGATTACAAGGGCCACGCCGCGCTTTCCTCGCAGTCGGGTGGGATCGGCATGGCGATCATCGGTTTCTCGCGCTCGGCCAAGATGGGCGTGTCGGCGATCGTGGGACTCGGCAACAAGTCGGATCTCGACGAGGACGATCTCCTTACATTCTTCGAGGAAGATGACGCGACCCACGTCATCGCCATGCATTGCGAGGACCTGAAGGACGGCCGCTCGTTCGCAGAGGTGGCGAGCCGTGTTTCGAAAAAGAAGCCCGTCATCGTGCTGAAAGCGGGTCGCACGGAATTGGGCGCGCGGGCCGCGAAATCGCATACCGCGGCGCTGGCCGGGAATGACAAGATTTATGACGATGTGCTGCGGCAATCGGGCGTCATCCGCGCGCCCGGCCTGCGCGACATGCTCGAATATGCCCGCGCGCTCCAGAAGCTGCCGACGCCCAAGGGCGAGAATGTCGTCATCATCACCGGCGCCGGCGGATCGGGCGTGCTGCTTTCAGACGCGGTATCGATGGACGGCCTCAGCCTCATGAAGATGCCGGCAGACCTCGACCAGGCATTTCGCAAGTTCATCCCGCCGTTCGGCGCGGCCGGAAATCCCGTCGACATTACGGGCGGCGAGCCACCCACAACCTACAAGAACACGATCCGCCTCGGACTCGAGGACAAGCGTATCCACTCGCTCATCCTCGGCTACTGGCATACCATAATCACGCCGCCGATGGTGTTCGCACGCCTCGTCGTCGAGGTCGTCGAGGAGATGAAGGCGAAGGGAATCGACAAGCCGATCGTGGCCTCGCTCGCCGGCGACGTACAGGTCGAGGAAGCGTCGGAATTCCTTTACGACCACGGCATTCCGGCCTATCCCTACACGACCGAGACCCCGGTCGCCGTGCTCGCCGCGAAATACCGCTGGGCGCGCGGCGCGGGGCTGATCAAATGACGGCACCCCGATGAACATTCACGAATACCAGGCGAAGTCGTTGCTGCAGAAGTTCGGCGTCGCAGTGCCGAAAGGCGGCGTCGCCTATACGCCTCGGGAGGCCGAGAAGGTCGCGGCCTCGCTTGCCGGCCCCGTCTACGTTGTAAAGGCGCAGATCCACGCCGGCGGGCGCGGTGCCGGCCGCTTCAAGGACGATCCCGGCGGCAAGGGCGGCGTACGACTCGTCAAGTCGGCGCCGGAAGCGGCCGCCGAAGCGGCCAAAATGCTGGGGCGGGTGCTCATCACCAAGCAGACCGGGCCGAAGGGCCGCGAGGTGAAGCGCGTCTATATCGAGGAAGGCTGCGACATCAAGCGCGAGCTCTATGTCGGCATGCTGATCGACCGCCGCACCGGTCGCATCACGGCGATGGCGTCTGCCGAGGGCGGCATGGAGATCGAGGAGGTCGCGGCGAAGCATCCCGAGAAGATCGTACGTGTCGCGATCGATCCAGCGACCGGCATGGAGGGATTCCATGCGCGCCGCCTTGCCTTCGCATTAGGCCTTGAGGGTAAGCAGGTGCAGAGCGCGACCAAATTTCTCCTGGCCATGTACGAGGCCTTCACCGCGCTCGACGCCTCGATAGTCGAGATCAATCCGCTGGTGGTTACCGGGGCGGGCGATGTCATCGCGCTCGACGCCAAGATCAATTTCGACGACAACGCGCTCTTCCGGCACAAGGACATCGAGGAGTTGCGCGACGCGGCGGAGGAGGATCCGACCGAGCTCGAGGCGGCCAAGCATTCGCTCAACTACGTGAAGCTCGACGGCAATATTGGCTGCATGGTGAACGGCGCCGGGCTCGCCATGGCAACTATGGACATCATCAAGCTCTATGGCGGCGAGCCCGCCAATTTCCTCGATGTCGGCGGCGGCGCGACCAAGGAGCGCGTCAGCACCGCTTTCAAGCTTATCCTGTCCGATCCGCACGTCGAAGGCATCCTCGTCAACATCTTCGGCGGCATCATGCGCTGTGACGTGATCGCCGAGGGAATCGTAGCCGCTGCGCGCGAGGTGAGCCTGCAAGTGCCGCTGGTCGTGCGGCTCGAAGGCACGAACGTGCGACTCGGCAAGAAGATCTTGAGCGAATCGGGCCTCGCCATCCTGTCCGCCGACAACCTCGCCGATGCCGCCGAGAAAGTGGTGAAGGCAGTGCGGGAGGCGGCCTGATGTCTGTCCTCGTCAATTCCGAAACCAAGGTCATCTGCCAGGGCTTCACCGGCGCGCAAGGCACCTTCCACTCCGAGCAGGCGATCGCCTACGGCACGAAGATGGTGGGCGGTGTCACGCCGGGAAAAGGCGGCACGAAACACCTGGACCTCCCGGTTTTTGACACGGTCGCGGAAGCGGTGGCGGCAACCGGCGCCACTGCCACAGCAATCTATGTGCCGCCGCCCTTTGCCGCCGATGCCATCCTCGAGGCAATCGATGCAGGCGTGCCGCTCATCGTGTGCATCACTGAGGGCATTCCGGTGATCGACATGGTGGTGGTGAAGCGCGCGCTGACCGGGGCGAGATCGCGCCTCATCGGCCCCAACTGTCCCGGCGTCATTACACCCGAGCAGTGCAAGATCGGCATCATGCCGGGCCATATCCATGCCAAGGGGCATGTCGGCATTGTGTCGCGCTCCGGCACACTCACCTACGAGGCCGTGGCGCAGACGACCGCCGTGGGCCTGGGGCAATCGACCTGCATCGGCATCGGCGGCGATCCCGTCAATGGCACGAGCTTCATCGACTGCCTCGAACTGCTCCTGGCCGATGACGACACGCACGCGATCATCATGATCGGCGAGATTGGCGGCTCCGGCGAGGAGGAGGCCGCAGAGTTCTACAAGGGCAGCAAGACGAAGAAGCCGATGGTGGGCTTCATCGCTGGAGCAACAGCCCCACCCGGTCGCCGCATGGGCCATGCCGGCGCGATCATCTCCGGTGGGACTGGCACGGCGCAGGCCAAGATCGAGGCCTTGCGCTCGGCCGGAATCACGGTCGCGCAATCGCCCGCGGCGCTCGGCTCAACCATGCGTGACGTGCTGAAGCGCTGATCGGTCGTGGCCTCGCCATCCCAGCCGCATCGCAGCATCCACCCCGGTTCCGGCCGCCGACGCGGGCGCGATTTCCCGCGCGGGCGTCAGGTTGATCCCCAAGCCCTGGCCGAGGTGCAGGCGCTCCTCGGCAGCGAGCCGGGACGGCGCGACCTCCTCATCGAGTTCCTGCACCGCATCCAGGACAAGTTTCATTGTCTCCACGCGCGTCATCTCGTGGCACTCGCGGAGGAGATGAAGCTCGCGCTCGTCGAGGTCTACGAGGTCGCTTCGTTCTACGCGCATTTCGACATCGTCATGGAGGGCGAGCCGGCGCCTCCGCCCTTGACCGTGCGGGTGTGCGACAGTCTCACCTGCGCGCTGATGGGGGCCGAGCGGCTTTTTGGCGAGCTGCCGCAAAAACTTGGGCCTGACGTGCGCGTCGTGCGCGCGCCGTGCATGGGCGGCTGTCACAACGCACCGGTCGCGGCGATCGGCCACGCGCTCCACGAGCACGCGACGGTGGACAGCATCGCCACTGCGGTCGCTAAACGCGACACGCATCCGCATATCCCGCCTTACCGCGCGCTCGATGCCTATCGCCGCGACGACGGCTATCGCCTCCTCGCCGATTGCCGTGCCGGCCGGCGCACGGTCGAATCCTTGTTGAAGCCGCTCGAGGATGCGGCGCTGCGCGGCCTCGGCGGGGCCGGGTTTCCGACCGGACGCAAATGGGGCCTCGTGCGTGCCGAGCCGGCGCCGCGCCTCATGGCGGTCAACGCCGACGAGGGCGAGCCGGGCACC
This sequence comes from Allostellaceae bacterium, assembly GCA_035518375.1. GTDB lineage: Bacteria > Pseudomonadota > Alphaproteobacteria > ATCC43930 > CGMCC-115725 > DATJLY01. The sequence goes on from DATIXQ010000092.1 coordinate 8,224, forward strand.
TTCAAGGACCGCTACTACCTAGAGACCGATCCGCACCGCTTCCTCGAAGGCATGCTGCTTGGCGCCTGGGTTGTCGCGGCGCCTGAGGTCTACATCTATCTGCGCGACGAATACCCGCAGATCCGCGATCTCCTCGCGCGCGAGATCGCGGCGCTTGAGGCCGCAGGGCTCGCCGGCGGTGTCGCCATCCATCTGCGCCGCGGTGCCGGCGCCTACATCTGCGGCGAAGAATCGGCGATGCTCGAAAGCATCGAAGGCAAGCGCGGTCTGCCGCGCCACAAGCCGCCATATCCGGCGCAGGTGGGCCTGTTCGGCCGCCCGACCCTCATCAACAATGTCGAGACGCTCTATTGGATCCGCGACATCGTCGAGCGCGGCCCGCAGTGGTTTGCAAGCCAAGGCCGGCACGGTCGCAAAGGCCCGCGCAGCTTCTCGGTCTCGGGCCATGTGAAGGAGCCGGGTGTCAAGATCGCGCCGGCCGGCATCACGGCGAAGGAGCTCATCGAGGAGTTCTGCGGCGGCATGGCCGACGGGCACATTTTCCGCGGCTACCTGCCAGGCGGCGCCTCGGGCGGCATTCTGCCCGCGAGCATGGCCGATCTGCCGCTGGATTTCGGCACCCTTGAGCCGCATGGCTGCCTTATCGGCTCGGCCGCCGTGGTGGTGCTCTCGGATAAGGACGACATGCGGCTCGTCGCCTTGAACCTGCTCAAGTTCTTCGAGGATGAAAGCTGCGGCCAGTGCACGCCGTGCCGCGTCGGCACCGAAAAGGCGGTGAAGCTTCTGTCCGAGCGCAAGTGGGACGTCGATCTCCTCGAAGAGCTGACGCGCGTCATGATGGATGCCTCGATCTGTGGCCTTGGGCAGGCGGCAATGAACCCGGTACGCTCGGTGCTGAAGCATTTCGGCGCGGACGTTTCGAGATGACGGCGCACCGCATCGACGTGCACCATCACTTTTTCCCACCCGAGATGATCTCGGCGCAGACGGAAGCGCGGGCCGACGGGTTGAGCCCGGCGGTGCGTGCCTGGTCGGCGGGCAAGAGCATCGAGGCGATGGATCAGGGCGGGATCGCCACCGCTTTCGTCTCGAGCTCGTCGGGCTCCGAGCTGCGGCACGCGTTTAATCGCGACGCGATGCGGCGCCTCGCGCGCACGTGCAACGAATTCGCCGCGCGCATGGCGGCGGATCACAGGGGACGCTTCGGCTTCTTCGCCTTCCTGCCGCTCCCGGATGTCGACGGCACGCTCGCCGAGATCGAATATGCCTTCGACACGCTCAAGGCGGACGGCGCAGGCTTCATGACGAGCTACGGCGACCAATGGCCGGGCGACGAGGCTTTCCTGCCCGTGCTGGCGGAGCTCAACCGGCGCAATGCCAATGTCTTCGTCCACCCACTCGCGCCCAACTGCTGCGCCGGTCTCGTGCCCAATGTCGGCGACGCCGTTGTCGAATACCCCTATGACACCGGCCGCGCGGTTTTGAGCCTGCTCTTCAACGGCCGCCTCGTCGCATACCGCGACATCAACTGGATCTTCTGCCATGCCGGCGGCCCTGTACCGATGCTGGCGGGCCGCATCGAGGGTTCGGCGCAGCGCACGAAGGAGCGCGAGCGCTTCGCCCCGCAAGGGGTCGCGCACGAGTTCAGGCGGCTCCATTACGAGACCGCGAACTCGGCCTATGCACCGACCCTCGCGGCGCTCCAGGCCTTCGTGCCGCGCTCGCAGATCCTGTTCGGCACAGACTTCCCCTATATCGCCGTCGCCGACAATGTCGAGCGGCTGGGCAACCTCGCCCTACCGGCGGACGATCTCGCCGCGATCGAGAAGGGAAATGCGGCAAGGCTTTTCCCGCGCGTCCAGTCGCGCTAAGGAAAACCCCATGAGCGACGGCTTGAAACCAATTTCCTTCCAGCTCGATGGCATCGAGGTTGAGGCGCAGCCGGGCGAAAGCATCTGGCAGGTTGCGCACCGGCGCGGCATCGAAATCCCGCATCTGTGCTGGAATCCGGCGCCGGGCTATCGCGCCGACGGCAACTGCCGTGCCTGCATGGTCGAGATCGAGGGCGAACGCGTGCTGGCCGCCTCGTGCATCCGAAAGCCAACACCCGGCATGAAGGTGAGGACGGCGAGCGAACGGGCGCGCTTTTCGCGGAAGATGGTGTTCGAGCTGCTGACCGCCGACCAGCCGAAGCGCGAGGTTGCGCACGATCCCTCCTCGCGCTTCTGGCGCTGGGCCGACCGCATCGGCGTCGAAGAGAGCCGCTTTTCCGCGCGCGAAAAGGAGCCCGCGCCCGACACGAGCCATCCGGCAATGGCTGTCAATCTTGACGCCTGCATCGAATGCACGCTTTGCGTGCGTGCCTGCCGCGAAGTGCAGGTGAATGACGTCATCGGCATGGCTGGGCGTGGGCCGACCGAAAAAATCGTGTTCGACTTCGACGATCCGATGGGGCGCAGCACGTGCGTTGCTTGCGGCGAATGCGTCCAGGCCTGCCCGACCGGCGCCTTGATGCCGGCCTCCGTGCTCGATCGCGATGGCCGCTTCGCGCACACGTCCGACCGCTCGGTCGACAGCGTCTGCCCCTATTGCGGGGTCGGCTGCGAGATTGTCTACCGCATCGAGAACGACAAGCTGCTCTTTGTCGACGGCAAGTGGGGCCCGTCGAACCGCAACCGCCTTTGCGTCAAGGGGCGCTTCGGTTTCGACTATATCTCGCATCCACACCGCCTCACGCAGCCGATGGTGCGCAAGGACGGTGTGCCGAAGCGTACCGACGACGAGATCGACCCCGCCGATCCGTGGACGCATTTCCGCCCCGCGACGTGGGAGGAAGCGCTCGACCGGGCGGCCGCGGGCCTAAAACGCATCCGCGATGCGCATGGCGGCGGCGCACTCGCCGGGTTCGGCTCGGCCAAGGGCTCCAACGAGGAAGCTTATCTCTTCCAGAAGCTGGTGCGCACCGGGTTCGGCACAAACAATGTCGATCACTGCACGCGGCTCTGCCACGCCTCGTCGGTCGCAGCGCTGATGGAAGGGATCGGCTCCGGCGCGGTGACGGCGCCCTTCACGGCCGCCGAGGACGCCGAGGTCATCATCGTCATCGGCGCCAATCCGACCGAGAACCATCCCGTCGCAGCGACCTTCTTCAAGAAGGCGGCGAAAGATGGCAAGACCCTCATCGTCATGGACCCGCGCGGCCAAGCGCTGAAGCGGCATGCAACGCACATGCTGCAGTTCAAGCCGGGCCGCGACGTGTCGATGCTCTCGGCACTCCTCAACGTCATCGTCAGCGAGGGCCTCGTCGACCGGCAGTATGTCGAGGCGCACACCGCCGACTACGAGAAGGTTGCTGAGAGCGTCAAGGACCGGACACCCGAGGCGATGGCGCCGATCTGTGGCATCGCGCCCGACACGCTGCGCACCGTTGCGCGGCTTTTCGCGCGCGCCAAGGCCTCGATCATCTTCTGGGGCATGGGCATCTCGCAGCACATCCACGGCACCGACAACGCGCGCTGCCTCATTGCGCTCTCGCTCATCACCGGCCAGGTCGGGCGGCCCGGCACCGGACTTCATCCTCTGCGCGGCCAGAATAACGTGCAAGGCGCCTCGGACGTGGGACTCATCCCCATGTTCTACCCCGACTATCGATCGGTCGAGGACGACGAGGTACGCACGTTTTACGAGGAGCTCTGGGGGACAGCGCTCGATAGGAAGCGCGGCCTCACCGTCGTCGAGATCATGACCGCGATCCACGAGGGCAAGGTTCGCGGCATGTACGTGATGGGCGAGAATCCGGCCATGTCCGACCCCGACGTGCAGCACGCGCGCGAGGCGCTGGCGCATCTAGAACACCTTGTGGTGCAGGATATCTTCCTCACCGAGACGGCGCGCTATGCCGACGTCGTGTTGCCTGCCTCCGCCTGGCCGGAAAAAACCGGCACCGTCTCCAACACCAACCGCCAGGTACAGATGGGGCGGATTGCGCTCAAGCTGCCGGGCGAGGCGCGTCAGGACTGGTGGATCATCCAGGAAATTGCGCGCCGCATCGGCCTCTCCTGGGCCTACTCGCATCCGAAGGATGTGTTCGCCGAGATGAAGACCGCGATGCCGTCGCTCGACAACATCACCTGGGAACGGCTCGAGCGCGAGCACTTCGTCACCTATCCCTGCCCTGCCCCGGACAAGCCGGGCGACGACATTGTGTTCGGCGATGGCTTCCCCACCGCGACCGGCCGCGCCCGGCTCGTCCCAGTCGAAATTACGCCGCCGGGCGAGGAGCCCGACGAGGAGTACCCGATGGTGCTCACGACCGGGCGTCAGCTCGAACACTGGCACACCGGCGCCATGACGCGGCGCGCGAGCGTCCTGGACGAGCTCGAGCCAGAAGCGGTGGCATCGCTCGCGCCGGCCGACCTGCGCCGTCTCGGGCTTTCTCCGGGCGACGCGGTGCGCGTCACAACGCGGCGCGGCGTCATCGAATTGAAGGCACGCGCCGACGGCGCGGTGCCGCCGGGCATGCTGTTCATTCCGTTTTGCTATGCCGAGGCGGCGGCCAATGTCCTGACCAATCCGCAGCTCGACCCCTTCGGCAAGATTCCCGAGTTCAAATTCTGTGCCGCCCGGGTCGAGCCGGCGGCCCGATCCGAGGCGGCGGAATAAGAAAGCTCAGTCGGCGCCCGCCATCTGCGGCGCGGCTCCAGCGCTCATATAGCGCGAGCGCAGGGGCTTGAGCACGCCCAGCGCCAGCGCCACCACGATGAAGTTCATGATCGCCGTCACCACGAACACGGCATGCCAGCTCCCGGTCTCGCTCTTCAGTACGTTGGCGAGCGGCACGAGGAAGGCCGAGGCGCCCTTCGCGGTGTAGAGGAAGCAGAGATTGGCGGTGGCGAACTTCGCCCCGAATGTATCGGTGCAGGTCGAGGGGAAGAGGCTGAAAATCTCGCCCCATGTAAGGAAGATGAGACCCGCGAACAGCACAAACGCCCAGGGCGACGTGCCGGCCGAGCCTAGGAGCCAATAGCTTATGCCGCCGAGCGTGAAGGCGATCGCCATCGTGTTCTCGCGCCCGATCATGTCGGAGATCCAACCGAAGAGCGGCCGCGCGCCGCCATTCATGACGTTGTCGACAATGAGCGCGACGGTCAGAACCGAGCCGCCCAAAAGGAGCGGCGTGTTCGAGAGACCGTAATCCTTGGCCACGAGGGCGATTTGCGCGGTGGCCATGAGCCCGCTCGCAGACACCAGCACGAACATCACGTAAAGGACCCAGAAGATCGGCGTCGCCAGCATCTGGCCGGGCGTGTAGTTCCGGCTGGTGAGCGGCACCTTGACCTTCTCGGTGCTCGGCGTCTCACCGGGCTGTGGCCCACGCATCGCCCAGGCGAGGGCGAACGCGCCTACTCCCTGGATCAAACCGAACCAGAAGAACGCGGACTGGTAGCCATAGGCGGCAATCACATCGCGAATTGGAATGACGGTAAGCGCCGCCCCGGCGCCGAACCCGGCGGCGGTGAGGCCCACGGCGAGGCCGCGACGATCTGGGAACCACTTCACCGCATTGCCGACGCAGGTCGCATAGATTGCGCCCGCGCCGACGCCGGCCAAGGCCGACCCGATGTAGAGCGCGGTGAGCGATTGAGCATTGGCGTTGAGGATCCAGGCCACAGCGACGAGCACGCCGCCCGCGGCGATCATCAGTTTCGGCCCGCGTGCGGGGCCGATCCAGTCGACGAGCCATCCTTCGAACGGAGTGAGCCACGTCTCGAGCGCGACGAACAAGCTGAAGGCCACCTGGATGTCAGCAAGCGCCCAGCCGTGAGCCTTGTTCATCGGACTGACGAACAGCGTCCAACCGTATTGCAGATTGGCGATCAGCACCATGCAGGCCACGGCAAGAACCAACTGTATCCAGCGGTTCGCTCCGGCCACCGCGCGCGTCTTTTCCATCGGTATGTTCCTCGCCATTTATCGATTGACGCGGTTCGCCCACGCCTCTTTCGGTTAAGACTAGCACAAGGTGAAGACGAGCTAAATAGCTGTATTTGTTAACCTATTTTGCACTGCACCATGCAATTGTTCCGGCGCATCCACAAATTGGCTTCGTTCCGTAAAATTAATCTTTCGCGCGGCCGCTCGCGTACCCGGCCGGCGTACGGGAAGCCTAGGACAAACGCCGGAAATCTCAAGTTTGTGCCAGAGCCTCGTCAATCCACCGGGCGAGGCCGACGACAGATGCGTCCGCCTGCTCGAAGCCGAGAACCTGGAGCCCGAGCGGCAGCTCGCCGACGGCGAAGAGCGGCAGCGACAGGGTTGGCACGCCGAGTAGCGAGCCGGGCGCCACGAAGATAGGGTTGCCTGTTGAATGGAGCCCGACCGGCGCGGGGCCGGTCGCCGAGAGGGCGATGGCGCCGTCGCATACCGCCTTGAGACCCGCGAAGACACCGCGGATGCGGGCACGCTCGGCAATCCGGCGCTGATAGTCTTCGAGGCTCATCGATTCAGCGTTGGCGAGACGGTCGATCATCACCTGGCTCAGACCGGGACGGCCACGATAGGCGTTGAGCGGCCAGCGCCCTTCCCAGTCATTGATGGCGCGCGTCAGCCCCATGGCGTCCGCGATCGCCTCCTCGGCACCGGCGACGGGCGCGTTGTCGTGCCGGGTGAGAAGTTCGACGCCAGCGGCTTTAAGCTTCGCCGCCGCACCTTCGAGCGCGGCCTTGGCCGCCGGCTCGGCCTCGCGCCACCCCGCCGTCTGAAGAAGCGCGAGGCGCGCGGGCTTGCGCGCCGCCGGCAGATCGCGCGGACCGGATAAACCGGGATAGCCGGGATCGCCGCCGACACGCGCCGTGATCGCGCGCACGGTAAGCCAGGCGTCGGCCAGCGAGGCGGCGAGCGCGCCGTGGCAACTCTGGGAGAGCCCGTCGTAGCTGCCGCCGCGATTGACGCCGCCGACGCTTGGCTTGAAGCCATAGACGCCGCAGAAGCTCGACGGCCGCAGGATCGAGCCCACCACCTGCGTGCCGAGACCCACAGGCAGCATGCCGCAGGCGACCGCCGCGGCCGAGCCGCTCGACGAACCGCCGGGGGTGCGGTCGAGATCCCACGGATTGCGCGTGCCGCGCGGCTCGCTCGCCGCGAACTCGGTGGTGACGGTCTTGCCGAGCACCACGGCGCCGGCCTCGCGCAAGGCCGCGACGCTCGCCCCGTCGCGCCCGGTGCGATAGCCGGTGAAGAGCGGCGAGCCTTGCTCGGTCGGCATATCCTCGGTCTCGATGATGTCCTTGATGCCGACGGGCATGCCGTCGATGGGCGAAAGCGGCCGCCCTGCGCGCCAGCGCGCGGTCGCGCGGTCGGCCGCCGCGCGCGCACCCTCAATGTTGAGAGCAACGAAAGCACCGACGCGGGGCTCGAGCGCGCTCACCTGTCCGAGGCAGCGTTCGAGGAAATCGCGCGGGCTGTCCTTGCCGGAGGCGAAAGCGGCCGTCGCCGCGTGATAGGGGACGCGGGCGGGATTCGGGGTCGCGGGGCTCATGCTTTCTCCTCGAGCGTTATCGATGCGGCGCGACGCTGCATCGCGATCATTGCTGTGCGCAACAGGAAACCGCGGGCGCGCGATGGGTCGGACGCGGCGGCGGCAAGCTCCCCGAGATTCTGGCGCCGCAATTCCGGATCGCGCTCCTCGAGCCGGCGCTTGTTCTCGATGGATTGCTGCTGCACGAACTCGGAGGCGACAGTGCGGCGCTGTCGATCGTAGAGATCGAGGAGCGCATCGGGCGCGCCCTCTTTGATGACGCGCGCGAGCTTGTCGGCGAGGTTGGCCGCGTCCTGCAGGCCGCCATTGAGACCCATGCCCCCGATCGGGTTATTGACGTGTGCCGCATCGCCCGCCAGCACTACGCGACCTCTGCGAAAACGCTCGGCCACGCGCTGGTGCGTCACATAAAGATTGCGGTGCACGACTTCGTAAGGCCGCGCCGCCGGAAAGAATTTCTGCAGGCGCCGCTCGACGCCATCATCGCTCGTAAGATCCTCGTCGCTTTCGCCGATGCGCGCGGGGAACACGGTGCGCCACAGCCCTTCGCCGTCCGCGGCCACCTTGAAGCAGTTGCACCATTCCTCCGGGTCGGCGAAATAGCTGCGCGGGCAATAGCCGCGCGCGGCGAAATCGAATGGCGTCGTCAGCACGAGGAAGCGCTCGGGCCACGTGAAACCCTCGAACGCAATGCCTGCCGCCTTGCGCACGGTGCTGCGTCCGCCATCAGCGCCGATAAGGAACGCACCCTCGTAGCGTTCGACGCGCTCAGGCCCGCGCGCCTCGACGACGACGCCGTCAACCTTCTGCTCGACACCCACGACCTCGCGGCGCCACAGAATCTCCGCCGCCGGCAGCTCGACGAGACGCGCAAGAATGAGCTCCGCGGTCTTGAACTGCTCGCATTGGACGACGAATGGATAGCGCGTATCCGGCGCGAGGAGGGCATGGTCGAACTCGGCAACTTTCTCGCCGCTCGGCCGATCCCAGAACTGGACGACGGGCGCAACGAGCCCGACGCGGATCATATCATCAACGAGACCCGCCTCGCCCAGAACCTCGAGCGTCGCCGGATGCGTCGTTGCCGCGCGCGGATCGGCCTGCGGCCCAGCGTTCATGTCGAAGAGTTGCACCGCGATGCCGGCGCGCGCGAGAAGCAGCGCCGAGAACAGCCCGACCGGCCCACCGCCAGCGATGAGAACTCGCCCTTTGTCTTGCGTCACGCACAGCTCCGAAGATGCGCGCGTTCTTGAATGCAGGTGCCGCGTCTGTCAAGCTTCGCAGGTTCGCAGAAGGAGACGGCGATGCACAGGCTTTCCATCCCGCAATCAGTGACGGATCGCGTGATCGAGCGGCGGGGCACGGAGCATTGCTTTGCCGAGCTCGATCCAGCGAAGACGGCGCTCGTCGTCGTCGACATGCAGAACGCCTTTCTGATGCCGGTCGTCGGACACGCCGTGTGCGACGTGGCGCGGGAGATCGTGCCCAACATCAATCGGCTCGCGCAAGCCGTGCGCGCGTCGGGCGGCACGGTCGTGTGGATCAAGACACGCTTCACCGAGAAGTCGCTCACGGAGTGGTCGAACGGCTACGGCATCCTGTTGCCGGACCGGAAGGCGAAGCGGATCGAGGCACTGTCGCCCGGCGGCAAGGGCTATGAATTGTGGAACGAGCTCGAGGTTCGGCCTGAGGACTTACACGTGGACAAGGAGCGCTTCAGCGCGTTCCTGCCGGAATCGTCGAACCTTGCGCCGCTCTTGCGCGGACGCGGCATCGACACCGTGCTCATCACCGGCACGGTCACGAACGTGTGCTGCGAATCCTCGGCGCGTGACGCGATGATGATGAATTTTCGCACCGTCATGGTCACCGACGGCAACGCCGCCGCCAACGATGCCGAGCACAACGCCTCGCTCACGGCCTTCTATCTCACCTTCGGCGACATCCAATCGACCGACATGATCGCAGCAAGCCTCGCGCGCAACGCGCGGAGCGCCGCGGCGGCCCAATAGCGGGAGACTGGCCATGCCGTTCAACAAGCCCCATCTCGAATTTCACCCGATCGACATGGGTCGCGGCTGGGAAACGATCGAGGGCTATCCGCCCGGCATCAAGCAAAAGATTCTGGCAAGCGATCTCGATGAGCGCGGCAAGCAGGGAAGCCGCACGCGGCTCCTGCGCTTCGAGGCCGGCGCCTTCACCACCGCGCCATTCGTGCACGATCACTGGGAGGAGGTGTATCTCGTCTCGGGCGATCTCGTCGTCGGCAACGACGCGCAGGGCAAGGGCGGCAAGCCGTTTCATGCGCCAACCTATGCCTGCCGCCCGCCTGGCGCCCGCCACGGACCATTCCGCTCCGACACCGGATGCCTGCTCTACGAAATCCATTACTACGACGAGTCGAAGAAATAGCGGATGAAGCTCGCCATCCCTGACCTTATCTCGCCTTCGTATTTTCCGGCGGCGGCGGCCGTCGAGCTGGGCTTCTTCCGGGAGGAAGGGCTCGATGTGGCGCTCGAGCTCGTCTACCCGGTCGATAATTGCTATCGCCAGCTCCGCGACGGAAAGATCGATTTCGTTGGCGGCTCGGCCCATTCGGCGCTCGCGGCCTTTCCTGAGTGGCAAGGCGTGAAGCTTTTGGCGGCCCAGGGCCAGGGCATGTACTGGTTCCTGGTCGTGCATCGCGACTTGGGCGCCACGCGCGGCGATCTTTCCGTCCTCAAGGGCCGTACGATCGGCGCCGCGCCCTGGGTCGACATGGGTCTACGACGGCTCCTGATCGCGGCGGGGCTCGATCCGGCGCGGAACGGGATCACGATCGCTCCGGTCCCGGGCGCGGTGATCGAGCCGGGCAAGACCGTCAATTTCGGCCTCTTTGCCGCGAAGGCGCTGGCGGAGCGCAAGATCGACGGGTTCTGGGCGAACGGCATGGGCGCGGAGGTGGCGATACGCGGCGGCTATGGCACGCTCGTCCTCGACATCCGCCGTGGCGACGGGCCGAAGGAGTGCTTCAACTACACGATGGCGTCAATCGCCACGACCGATGCGCTCATCGCGCGCGACCCCGCGGCGGCGGCCGGGGCGGTGCGCGCACTTGTCAGAACGCATCGCGTACTGAGCGAGGACCCGGACCGCGCAACGGCAATCGGGCACAAGCTCTTCCCGCCGGCCGAGGCCGACCTCATAGCCAACCTCATCCGCCGCGACCTGCCCTATTACGACGCGGCGATTACGCCCGATTTCGTCGCCGGCATGAACCGCTTCGCGCACGCGGAAGGCGTGCTCAACCGCGACGTGCCGTACGAGCACGTCGTGGCGACGCAGTTCTCGGCCCTGTGGCATAGCTAGCGCAGCCAGCGCGCGAGCTTCTGTTCGGCCTCGCGTCGCGCGCCCTCGAAGCGCTCGCCGAGCCGCACCGCGACGTGGCCGTTTTTCTGTGCAAAGCCGAGATAGCGGTAGGAAAGCCCGCTGTCGCGCACGAATTCCTGGAACGCCTTCCACTCGTGGCGCTGCCAGTTCGGATAGTTGAAATACTCGTCGAACACGATGACGGTGCCGGCCTTGAGCCGCTCGGCCAGACCGCGCAGAACGGTCACGGTCGACGAATAGATGTCGCAATCGACGTGGAGGAACCCCACCGCATCGCCCGGATGCTCGGCGAGAAACGCCGGCAGTGTCGCGTCGAACCAGCCTTTACGAAGCTCGGCATTGGCGGGCACAGCGGGAAGGCTGCCGCCGCGGCCGAACTTGCCCTTGCGCTCGAACGTGCCGGACCAGTCCTCGGGGAGACCCTCGAAACTGTCGAAACCGTGGCACGTGCCCGGCGCGCTGTGCGCGAGATGGCTGAGGCTCGCGCCGTCGCCGACGCCGAATTCCAGGACGAGCCCGTCGGGCGCCGCGGCAAGCGCGAACTCGAGCAGCGCCCAGCGATCGGCGAGGATGAGCGCCTCGCCCATATGCGCTTCGACATATTCGGCGGCCTGCGCGCGGGCGCGGAGCTGCAGCTCAGTGATGAGCGAGCGGCCGTGGTATTTGAGGAGAAAGCGGCGGTAAAGCCGCTCTGTGAGCGGCAACGGGCGCGGCGCGCCGCGGCGGCGAAACAGCCTCATTTTGCCAAACGGCCCATGCGCGCCGTTAGCATAGGTGAGGGCCGTCCCGGGCGGCAAGCCGGGGCCGGTAGCTCGCCGCTTGACGAATGCTATCGCCGGTTGTTGATTTGGGTCTGGCCGAATCGGGAGAGGAGTTCGGCGCCATGTTGCTCGGACATATGTTGCGGCGCATTGTCCGCACTGGGACGCTGCGTGTCATTGCGGTTGACGGCCGCACGCATGACTTTGCCGGAGCGCCCGGCCGAACCATCACCATCCGCCTCCACGACCGGAAGGTCGCCCGCGAGCTCGTCCGCAACCCCCGCCTGATGCTCGGCGAAGCCTATATGGACGGCCGGCTCACGGTCGAGGACGCAACGCTTTACGAATTCCTGGACCTCGCCGCCAGCAATCTTGCCGCCGCGCCGCGCTCGCTGTGGTCGCCGCTCCTCGACGGCTTTGGCCACACGTTCCGAGTGTTTCAGCAGTTCAACCCGGCCAAGCGCGCGCAGGCCAACGTCCATCACCACTACGACCTCTCGAAGACGCTCTACGACCTCTTCCTGGACAGCGACCGGCAATATTCTTGCGCCTACTTCACCGCGCCCGATCAGACCATCGAGGAGGCGCAGGCACAGAAGAAGCGCCACATCGCCGCGAAGCTTCTGCTGAAGCCGGGCCAGCGCGTGCTCGACATCGGCTGCGGCTGGGGCGGACTCGCCCTCTATCTCGCCAAGGAATGCGAGGTCGAGGTCACCGGCATCACGCTCTCGACCGAGCAACTCGACGTGGCGCGGCGCCGCGCCGTGGCGGCCGGGCTCGCCGAGCGCGTCCGTTTCGAGCTCATCGACTATCGCAAGGTCGAGGGGCAGTTCGACCGCATCGTCTCGGTCGGCATGTTCGAGCATGTCGGCGTCATCCACTACCCCACCTTCTTCCGCCAGGTGCACGAACTCCTGGCGCGCGACGGCGTGGCGCTCCTCCATTCGATCGGGCGCGCCGATGGACCGGGCAGCACGAACCCGTGGATGCGGCGCTACATCTTCCCCGGCGGCTATGCCCCCGCCTTGAGCGAGGTGACGCCGGTCGTGGAAAAAACCGGACTCTTCGTCACCGATATCGAGATCCTGCGCCTCCATTATGCCGAGACACTGAAGCGCTGGCGCGCCCGCTTTCTCGCCAATCGCGAGCGCGTGCGCCAGCTCTACGACGAGCGCTTCTGCCGAATGTGGGAGTTCTATCTCGCGGCTTCAGAGATCGCCTTCCGCCATCAGGGCCACATCGTATTCCAGATGCAGATGGCGAAGACGGTCGATGCCGTGCCGCTGACGCGCGACTATATCGGCGACTGGGAAAAGAGCCACGTCGCTCCGATGGCGAGCGATCGCGCTGTCGCCTGAACTTCAACCCCGGGTTCCACGGTATCCACAGGCACGCGAGTCGCATTCGCTCTGACACGCACTGACCCGGGATGGTAACATCGCACGCGATGGAGCCAGCACTTTCGAAGGTCACGCCGCTAAGAGAAGGGGACGCGGGGTATCGCACCCCGCCGGCCAACGAAGAGGCAGAGCAGGCGCTCCTCGGTGCGATCCTCGTCAACAACGCGGCCTTTCACCGTGTCAGCGAGTTCCTCCGGCGCGAGCATTTCGCCACCGCCGTGCACGGCCGCATCTTCGAGGCGATCGGCAAGCTCATCGAGCGCGGCCAGATCGCCAATCCGGTCACGCTCAAATCCATGTTCGACCAGGATAGCGGCCTCGCCGAGATCGGCGGCGCAGCCTATCTCGCGCGCCTCGCCGCAGCGGTCGTCACCATCATCAACACCGAGGATTACGGCCGCACCATCCACGACCTTCACGTACGCCGTCAGCTCATCTCGATCGGCGAGGACGTGGTCAACGACGCTTATACGCACGATCTCGACCGCGAGGCGCCGCAGCAGATCGAGGAGGCGGAACGAAAGCTGTTCGAGCTCGCCACCACCGGCGTGGCCGAAGGGGGATTCCGCGAATTCAAGTCGGCGCTTCAGGAAGCGATCGGACAGGCCGAGTCCGCCTTCAAGCGCGCCGGACGCACGACCGGTGTCTCGACCGGATACGTCGATCTCGACCGCCTCCTCGGCGGGCTCCATCCCTCGGATCTCGTCGTGATCGCGGGCCGGCCGTCGATGGGCAAGACCGCGATCGCCACCAACATCGGCTTCAACGCCGCCCGCGCCTTCAAGGCGAAGCCTGGCGACAAGGGCGCTGCCCCCGAGGACGGCGCGCGCATCGGCTTTTTCTCGCTCGAAATGTCGGCGGAGCAGCTCGCGACGCGCATCCTGTCCGAGGAATCGCGCGTACCGTCGAATGACATCCGCAAGGGCGAGGTGTCGCGCGAGGACCTCTACCGCTTCATCGAGGCGAGCCAGCGCTTGGCCTCAGTACCATTCTACATCGACGACACGCCGGGGCTTTCGATTGCCGGATTGCGCACGCGCGCGCGGCGCCTCAAACGCACACACGGGCTCGACCTCGTCATCGTCGATTATCTCCAGCTCATCCGTGGCAGCGGCGACGGCAGACCCGACAACCGCGTCCAGGAAATCTCCGAGATCACGCGCGGCCTAAAAACGCTGGCCAAGGAACTCGAGGTGCCCGTCATCGCGCTGTCGCAGCTTTCGCGCGCGGTCGAAGCGCGCGAAGACAAGCGGCCGATGCTGAGCGACCTGCGCGAGTCGGGCTCGATCGAGCAGGACGCCGACGTCGTCATGTTCGTGTTCCGCGAGGAATATTATCTCTCGCGCAGCGAGCCGGTACGGCGTCCAGACGAGATCGAGGAGAAATACAACGACCGCTACGAGCGCTGGCAGAAGCGCCTCGAGGAGAAGACCGGCACGGCCGAGCTGATCATCGCGAAGCAGCGGCACGGCCCCATCGGCAATGTCACGCTGCGCTTCGACCACGCGACGACCCGGTTCGAGAATTTCGTCGGCGACGACCGGCTGCCGGAATAACCTGCGCTTCGTGCACCTCTTCGCTCTCTACTCTTTCCCTTTCTTTCGAAGGGAGAGGGATTCGTGACCGCGACCCCCTCGCCGCGCATGCTTGCGCGCGCATCAAGCGTCCTCGAGATCGATCTCGAGGCGGTCGCCGCGAACTGGCGCGCGCTGGCGGCGCTCGTCGGCGGCCCTTCGCGCTGCGCCGCCGTGGTGAAGGCCGACGCCTATGGGCTTGGCGCAGCATTCGTCGCGCCCGCGCTCCTGCGCGCTGGGTGCGAGCGCTTCTTCGTCGCCACGATCGCGGAAGGCACGGCGCTGCGGCGCGTCCTCAAGGACGCGGAAATCGCGGTGTTGAACGGGCCCGTGGCGAGCGCAGTCCCGTTCAAGGCGGCGCGACTCGTGCCGGTATTGAACGATCTCGCGCAACTCGCGTTCTGGCGCCGCTTCGCCAAGGGCGAACATCGGGCGATGCTGCACATCGATACCGGCATGAACCGGCTCGGGCTTCCGCCCGGCGAGCTCGACCGGCTCGCGGCCGAGCCCGGGCTCCTCGACGGCGTACCGCTGGCCGCCATCCTGTCGCACCTCGCGTGCGCCGAGGAACCCGACAATCCCATTAACGAGGCGCAGCGCGCCGATTTCTTGGCCGCGCTGGCGCGCTTGCCCAAGGCGCCGGCGAGCCTTGCCGGCTCGTCCGGCATCTATCTCGGGCCCGCCTATCATTTCGATTTCGCGCGGCCCGGCGCCGCGCTTTACGGCGTCAACCCGGTACCGGGACGGCCCAATCCGATGCGAAGCGTCGTTCGCCTCAAGGCGCGCATTCTGCAGGTGCGCGACGTTGACCGCGACAGGAGCGTGGGATACGGTGCCGCGCACCGCATGGCCCACACGGGCCGCATCGCCACCATCGCCGCCGGTTACGCCGATGGCTGGCTCAGGTCAGGCAGCCACCGCGGCACTGTCGGCATCGCCGGGAAACGAGCCCCAATCGTCGGACGCATCTCCATGGATCTGATGACGGTCGATGTGAGCGAGATCGATCCGCGCGCGGCGACGCCGGGCGCATTCGCCGACCTCATCGACGAGACCTATGGCGTCGACGAGGCGGCCGCGGCCGCGGGGACGATCGGCTACGAGATTCTGACCGGGATCGGCCGCCGCGCGCTCAGGATCTATCGCGGCGGGCCCGGCTGATGCTTTCGTTCCTGGCGTCGGTCGGCCGGGTCTTCCTCGGCTTCCTGGTCGCGGCCGGGCGCTTCTCGCTTTTCACGATCTCCGCGGTGACGCACTGCGTACGGCCGCCGATCTATGTCCGTCTCATCCTGCGGCAGATCGTCGATATCGGCTATTACTCGCTGCCGGTCGTCGGTCTGACCGCGATCTTCACCGGCATGGTGCTGGCGCTCCAGACAAATACCGGCTTCGCGCGCTTCGCCGCGCAAGGCGCGGTCGCGACTGTGGTGTTGTTGTCGATGACGCGCGAGTTGGGGCCGGTCATCGCCGCACTCATGGTGGCCGGCCGCATCGGCGCTGCGATCGCGGCCGAGGTCGGCACCATGCGCGTCACGGACCAGATCGACGCGCTCTCGACGCTCTCGACCAATCCGTTCAAGTACCTCGTCGTGCCGCGTATCATCGCCGGCGTGGCGACGCTGCCGGCACTCGTGCTTGTCGCCGACGTGATCGGCGTTTTCGGCGGCTTCCTCGTCAGCACCTATAAACTCGGCTTCAACGCTGGCGGCTATCTCGGTCAAACGGCCGACAATCTGCGCTCGGAGGACGTCTATTCCGGCCTCATCAAGGCCGCCGTGTTCGGCTTCATCGTCACGGTGATGGGCTGCTATTTCGGCTACAACTCGCGCGGCGGCGCGCAGGGCGTCGGTGCGGCCACGACATATGCGGTGGTATCGGCCTCGATCCTCGTGCTCCTGGTCGACTATCTCCTCACGAGCGTGCTGTTCTAGCGATGGCAGCCGCGCGCAAGATCGCCGTGCGGGGCTTGCGGAAATCGTTCGGGCCGAAGCTCGTGCTCGACGGCGTCGATCTCGACGTCCACGTCGGCGAGAGCCTTGTCGTGATCGGCGGCTCGGGCACCGGCAAATCCGTGCTCGTGAAATGCATCCTGGGGCTCCTCGAGCCCGATGGCGGCTCGGTCAAGATCGACGGCGCGGAGACGCTCACGCTTCGCGGCTCCGAGCGCGAGGCGGCGATGCGCAAGTTCGGCATGCTGTTTCAAGGGGCGGCCTTGTTCGACTCGCTCAGCGTATGGGAGAATGTTGCGTTCGGCCTGATCCAGGGCCGCGGCATGGAGCGCCGGCACGCGAAGGACATCGCCATCGAGAAGCTCGGCAACGTCGGATTGGGACCCGAGGTGGGCGAGCTGCGCCCGTCGGAGCTGTCGGGCGGGATGCAGAAGCGTGTGGCCTTGGCGCGCGCCATCGCCGCCGAGCCCGAGATCATCATCTTCGACGAACCGACGACCGGCCTCGACCCGATCATGGCCGACGTCATCAATGAGCTCATCGTCAAGTGCGTGCACGATCTCGGCGCGACGGCGATCTCGATCACGCACGACATGGTCTCGACGCGCAAGATCGCCGACCGCGTCGCCATGATCCACCGCGGCAAGATCATTTGGAACGGGGGCGCCGGCGAGCTCGAGCACTCCGGCAATCCGTTCGTCGACCAATTCGTGCATGGCCGCGCGGAAGGCCCCATCAAGATGGAGGTCCGCGCGCTCTGAGCGCGGGGCATGCGATGGCCGCGCGGCCCGAAACGCGTTTCGTCTGCCAGCAATGCGGTGCCGCGCATCCGAAATGGAGCGGCAAGTGTGATGCCTGCGGCGCCTGGAACTCGCTCGCCGAGGAAACCGTCGGCGCCGTGCCGAAGGGGCTGGGCGGCGCGCGCGGGAAGCTCGCTTTCCAGAGTCTGGACGCCGCGCACGAGGGGCTCTCGCGGCGCCTTTCCGGCATCGCCGAATTCGACCGCGTGTGCGGCGGCGGGCTCGTGCCGGGCTCGGCGCTCCTCGTCGGCGGCGATCCCGGCATCGGCAAGTCGACGCTGCTGCTGCAGATCGCGGCGGCGCTGGCCCAGGGCCGCGCCGGGCAGGCGCTTGGCTGCGCCTATATCTCGGGCGAGGAATCGCTCGACCAGGTGCGGCTCCGGGCCGAGCGGCTCGGCGTCAAGTCGGCACCCGTTCTGCTTGCCGCCGCCACCAGCATCCGCGACATCGCCGGCGCGCTCGACCGAACCGACCCGCCCGACTTCGTGGTCGTCGACTCGATCCAGACCATGTATCTCGACCAGCTCGACAGCGCGCCGGGCACGGTCGGCCAGGTGCGCGCCTCTGCCCAAGAATTGATTCGGCTCGCCAAGCGCCGCGGCTTTACGGTGATGCTCGTGGGGCACGTAACGAAAGACGGGCTGATTGCGGGACCGCGTGTCTTGGAGCACATGGTCGATGCCGTCCTCTATTTCGAGGGCGAGCGAGGCCACCAGTTCCGCATCCTGCGTGCGGTCAAGAACCGCCATGGCCCCACCGACGAGATCGGCGTGTTCGAGATGACCGACGCGGGCTTGCGCGAGGTGCCGAACCCGTCGGCGCTCTTCCTCGGCGACCGCCAGGCGCCGGCCTCCGGCAGCGCCGTCTTCGCCGGTATCGAGGGCACCCGGCCGATGCTGGTCGAGATCCAGGCGCTCGTCGCGCCCAGCTCCTACGGCACGGCGCGGCGCGCGGTCGTCGGCTGGGACGGCAACCGGCTCGCGATGGTGTTGGCCGTCCTCGAGGCGCGCTGCGGCGTCGAGTTCGGCGCGCGCGACATCTACCTCAATGTCGCGGGCGGCCTGCGCATTGCCGAGCCCGCGGCCGATCTCGCGGTGGCGGCGGCGCTGCTCTCGGCGCTGACCGGCGCGCCGGTTCCCGCCGATACGGTCGTCTTCGGCGAGATCGGGCTCTCGGGCGAGGTGCGCGCCGTGGGCCAAGCCGACGCCCGGCTCAAGGAGGCGGCGAAGCTCGGCTTCACTGCCGCGATCCTACCGCCGCGGCGGGGCCGCGGCGCCGGCGAGGCCGCGATCGAGACGAAGGAGATCGCGCATCTGCGCGGGCTCGTCGCGATGTTCGAGGGCGCCCAACGCAAGCCGCAGCGGGTTGGCGGGGCTGTCGCATGAACGCGCTCGATATCTGCGTTGTCGGCGTCATCATCCTGTCGGGGCTGATGGCGTTCGCGCGCGGGTTCGTGCGCGAGTGCCTGTCGATCGCGAGCTGGCTTGGCGCCACCGCGGCGGCGCTTTATGGCCTTCCCTATCTGCGCCCCTTTGCCGAGCACTATGTGCCGAAGGGCACCTTCGCCGACGCCGCGGCGGCCGGCGTCCTGTTCATCGTCACGCTCGTCGTGCTCAGCATCATCGCCGGCATGATTGCGCGCCAAGTGAAGCATAGCTCGCTCTCGGCGCTCGACCGTACCCTCGGACTCCTGTTCGGCCTCGGGCGCGGCGCGCTCCTGGTGACGATCGGGTTCCTGGCGCTGTCCTTCGCGCTGCCGCAAAAAGGCGAAAAGCCGAACTGGCTCGCCCAGTCGCGCACGGCCCCTCTCTTTTCGAGCGCCACGGCCGAGATCGCGCGACTCGCGCCGGGATCGCTAAAAGACCGCGTGATGCAGGTCGCCCCGCAGCAACCTCTACAAAACCAGTTCGAGAACGCGCTCCGCGCCTACAGCATACCTGCCACGCGTCCGGGCGGCAGCGACGGGAATGGCCCTGGTCCTTCGAGCGAGGACCAGCAGCGCTTGAATCAGCTCATCCGTCAGCTCGACAAAAGTCAGAGCCCGGACCCCGAACCAAACCGCTGACACTGGCGCCCGCTAGGCGATCCGTGTAGAAAAAGGGCGCCTCGACAGCGGAAGGTTTCGTCCCCATCTTCCGGGTGAGGCGGTAGAGCCGGCGGGCGCATGCTGACCACGCATCCATTCCGGAGCGACGACGCGCTGCATGAGGAATGCGGCGTATTCGGCGTCTATGGCGTTGCCGAGGCGGCGGCGCTGGCAGCCCTAGGCCTGCATGCCTTGCAGCATCGCGGCCAGGAAGCGGCGGGCATCGTCGCGTTCGACGGCGAGACCTTCCACGCCCATCGCGGCCCCGGCCATGTCGGCGACAATTTCAGCTCGAAGGACGTGATCTCCAAGCTCTCGGGCCATTCCGCCATCGGCCATGTGCGCTATGCCACGACCGGCGAGGTGGCGCAGCGCAACATCCAGCCGCTGTTCGCCGATTTCGAGTTCGGCGGGCTCGCCATCTGCCACAACGGCAATCTCACCAATTCCTGGCACCTGCGCCGCCAGCTCGTGCGCCGCGGCAGCCTGTTCCAGTCGACGAGCGATACCGAGGTGATCGTCCATCTCATCGCGACGAGCCTCAAGGACAACGTCGAGGAGCGGCTCGTCGACGCGCTGCGCCAAGTGCAGGGCGCCTATTCGCTGGTCGCCCTCTCGCAGGAGGGCGTGATCGCCGTGCGCGACCCGCTGGGCGTGCGCCCGCTAGTGCTGGGTAAGCTCGGTGATGCGTGGATCGTGGCGAGCGAGTCCTGCGCCCTCGACATCATCGGCGCCACGCTCGAGCGCGACGTGCAGCCCGGCGAGATGGTGGTGATCGGGCCGCACGGCCTGCGCAGCGTCAGGCCGTTCGACCGCGCGCGCAAGCGCCTCTGCATCTTCGAGTACATCTATTTCGCGCGCCCCGACAGCCTCGTCGACGGCGTCAACGTCTACGACGCGAGAAAGCGCATCGGTGCCGAGCTTGCGCGCGAGAGCCACGTGCCGGCCGACATGGTGATCCCGGTGCCAGATTCGGGGGTGCCGGCCGCACTCGGATATTCCGCCGAATGCGGTCTGCCGTTCGAGCTCGGCATCATCCGCAACCATTATGTCGGCCGCACCTTCATCGAGCCGACCGACCAGATCCGCCATCTCGGCGTGAAATTGAAGCATAACGCCAACCGCATCCTCGATGGCAAGCGTGTCATCCTGGTTGACGATTCGATCGTGCGCGGCACGACCTCGACCAAGATCGTGGCAATGATGCGCCAGGCCGGCGCGCGCGAGGTGCACATGCGCATCTCGAGTCCGCCGACGACGCATCCCTGCTTCTACGGGATCGCCACGCCCACAAAGGAACAGCTCCTCGCCTCGCAGATGTCGGTGAAGGAGATGGAGCGCTTCATCGGCGCCGACAGCCTCGCCTTCATCTCGATCGACGGGCTCTACCGTGCGCTCGGCGAGAAGGGCCGGAACGCCAAGGCGCCGCAATATTGCGACGCGTGCTTCACCGGCGACTACGCGATCCCCCTCGTCGATCACGACGCCGGTAAGGTCCAGACCCAGCTTTCGCTCCTCGCAGAGACGGCCTAGCATCCGTCGAAACGACGGAGGCAGGAAATGATCTGGTGCCGTTTTGAGTCCGGCGGGCAACCGCGCTTCGGCATCCTCGAAGGCGACAGCATCACCGAGATCGAAGGCGTGCCGTGGGGCGAGCATAAGATCACGCCGACAAAGCATCGGCGCGGCGCGGTGAAGCTTCTGGCGCCGCTCGTGCCCGGCACCTTCTATTGCGCCGGCGTCAACTACCGGAGCCACGTCATCCGGATGGCGGCAAAGCGGAACGCGGAGCCCAAATTCCCCGACGCCGCCGACATCGGCTACCGCTCGCCCAACGCCATCATCGCCGACGGCGAGGCGATCGTAAAACCCAAGGACGCGGGCAACGAATTCCAATACGAGGCCGAGCTCGTCGCCATCGTCGGCAAGAAGGGCAAGAACATCCCGAAGGAGAAAGCGCTCGAGCACGTGTTCGGCTGGACCATCGGCAACGACGTGAGCGAGCGCACCTGGCAGCGCGGCGACCGCACCATGTGGCGCGGCAAGGACACCGACACGTTCAAGCCGATGGGGCCGTGGATCGTGACCGGGCTCGACTACCGCAAGATGCGCACGATCGTGAAGCTCGACGGCAAGGAGGTCGAGAATTTCGCCACTGGCGACATGATCTTCAGCGTCGAGGACTTCATCGAACGCATGACGAAGTACGTTACCATCCATCCCGGCGACGTGATCTGGATGGGCACGGACGGCGTGCCGGAGAACATGCGGCCGGGTCAGACCTGCGAGATCGAGATCACCGGCATCGGCAAGCTCACGAACCCGATCGTCCTCGAGAAATAAGCGCCGCGAAATCGGGTCAGGCGCGTCCGGCGTGAAGCGCGCGCCAGACGCGCTCGGGCGTCGCCGGCATGTCGATCGCGGGCGCGCCGGCCGAGGAGAGCGCGTCCACCACGGCATTCATCACCGCAGGTAAGGCACCGACCGTCCCGGCCTCGCCCGCGCCCTTGGCGCCCAACGGATTAAGCTTGGTCGGCACCGGATTGCTCTCGACCTCGAACTCCGGCATGTCGTCGGCACGCGGCATGGCATAGTCCATGAAGGACGCGGTCAGGAGCTGCCCCGATTGGCGCTCGTAGACGACGCGCTCCATCAACGCCTGGCCGGCGCCCTGCGCCACACCGCCGTGGATCTGGCCCTTCAGCGTCTTGGGATTGATGACGGTGCCGACATCGTCGACGACGGCGTAAGAGACGATCTCGACCGCACCGGTACCGGGATCGATCTCGACCTCGCACACATGGCAGCCGTTGGGATAAGTGTCCTGCGTCGGCGCGAAGGTGCCAGTCTCGTAGAGACCCGGCTCCATGCCCTTGGGCAGACGCGCGACGTTGTAGGAGGCACGCGCCACCTCCTTCAGGCTCATGCCTCGGTCCGTGCCCTCGATGCGGAAGCGGCCGTCGGCAAAGCTCACATCGGCCTCGCTCGCCTCGAGGAGGTGCGCGGCAAGGCGCTTCGCCTTCGCCGCGACCTTCTCGGCCGCGATGCGGATCGCCGTACCGCCGATCACGGTCGAGCGCGAGCCGTTGGTGCCGATGCCGAAGGCGACCATGTCCGTGTCGCCATCGGTATAGCGGATGTCCTTGGGATCGAGGCCAAGCGTCTCGATCAGGATCTGGCGAAAGACGGTCGGATGGCCCTGGCCCTGATTCTTGCTGCCCATGAGGAGCGTCGCCCCGCCGCTCGTGTCGAAGCGCACCTCGGCGAACTCCGCGCCGGGGCCCGCGGCGCGCTCAATCGCATTGACGACGGCGAGGCCGCGCAGCTTGCCGCGCTTCTTCGAGTCCTCGCGCCGCGCCGCGAAGCCGGCGAGATCGCCCACCTTTTCCGCCATGTCCATGTTGCGGCGGAACTCACCGCAATCGTAGTTGAGGCCGCCCAACGGCGTTTTGTACGGCATGGCGGAGGACGCGATGAGGTTCTTGCGGCGGAGCTCGACCCGGTCCATGCCCAATTCGCGCGCGGCATCGTCGATGATGCGCTCGATCATGTAGATCGCCTCGGGGCGGCCCGCGCCGCGATAAGGCGCGGTGGCACTCATGTTGCTGAAGGCGACAGTCAGATGCGCATGGGCCGCCGGGAAATCATAGGTGCCGACGATGGCCCCAAGGCTCGTGAACGTGGCGAGCAGGTTGCGGTCGGACGAGAGATACGCCCCGATATTGCTGACCGTGCGGGCGCGCAGGCCCAGGAACTTGCCGTCGGCATCGAGCGCCAGCTCGACATCGGCGAGGACGTCGCGGCCGTGCTCGTCGGCGAGCAGGGCTTCGCTCCGCTCGCAGCGCCACTTCACCGGGCGGCCGAGCTTTTTCGCGGCCCATAGCACGAGCCGGTGCTCGACATATTGCCAGCCCTTGGTGCCGAAGCCGCCGCCCACATCGCCGGCGACGACACGGATCGCCTGCTCCGGCACCTTGAAGATGCTGTTCGCCAGCATCTGCCGCACGCGGTGCGGATACTGCACATCGGCGTAGAGCGTGAAACGCTCTTCGCGCGGATCCCACACGCCGATCGCGCCGCGCGGCTCCATGAATTGCGCGTGAACGCGGGTGATGTCGTAGCGCCGCTTGACCACGTGCGCGGCCTTGGCGAAGGCGGCGTCGGTCGCGGCCTTGTTGCCGGTCTCGAACAGGTGCGAGACGTTGTCGGAACATTCGTCCCAGACGGTCGGTGGATTGGGCGCGACCGCGGCCGCGGTCGAGGTCACAGCCGGGAGCGGATCGTAATCGATGTCGATCGCGTCGGCCGCGTCTTTCGCCGCGGCAAGCGTCTCCGCGACGACGAGCGCGACCGGATCGCCGACATAGCGCACCCGCTCCTTGGCGAGGCCCGGATGGGGGCGCGAGAACAGCGCCGAGCCATCCGGCCGTTTGCGCTGGAACTGCACGCTCGTCGTACCGAGGCCGGCGGCAGCGACGTCAGCCTGCGTGAAGACGCCGAGCACACCCGGCATTGCCTTGGCCGCGCTCGTGTCGAGCCGCGCGATCTTCGCATGCGCATGCGGCGAGCGCAGCAGCACGGCATAGGCCTGGCCGGGCACGTTCACGTCGTCGACGAAGCGACCGCCGCCTTGCAGCAGCCGCGCATCCTCGAAGCGGCTCACCGATTGGCCAATGCCGAATGGACCCATGTCGCTCCCCGTCTTTCGTCGCCTATCTTAGCCGCCGCCCGTCCTCGGCGTAAGGATTGGGGCCCTTGCGCAGCATCATGCGGATCGGCACGCCGGGCAGATCGAACGTCTCGCGCAGAAGATTGGTGAGATAGCGGCGGTAGGACTCGGGCAGCTCGCCCGGTTTCGAGGCGAAGAGCGCGAAGGTCGGCGGACGCACGTTCACTTGCGTCGCAAAGCGCAGGCGCAGGCGGCGCCCCGCGACGAGCGGCGGCGGGTTGCGCTCCTGCACCTCGGCGAGGAAGCGGTTGAGGCGAGGCGTCGGGATGCGACGGTTCCACGCCGCCTCCGCCGCCACGACACCCTGCATCAGCCGGTCGAGCCCTTTCCCTTCGAGCGCCGAGATCGTGACCGCGGCAAGGCCCGCGAGTTGCGGCAAAGAGTTTTCGAGCGCTTCCTTGAGGTCCGCGAGCGTCGCCTTCGGGTCGCGCACGAGATCCCATTTATTGACGGCAAGAACAAGCGCGCGCCCTTCATCGGCGACGAGGCGGGCGATCGTCAGGTCCTGGCGCTCGAGGCCCTGCGTCGCGTCCACGACGAGCACGACCACCTCGGCGAAGCGGATGGTCCGCAGCGTGTCGGCAACGGCGAGCTTTTCGAGCTTCTCTTCGATCCGGGGCCGCCGGCGCATGCCGGCCGTATCGACGAGCTCGATCCGTCGCCCTTTCCAGCGCCACGGCAGCGCGATCGCGTCGCGCGTGATGCCGGGCTCGGGCCCCGTCAGCATGCGGTCCTCACCGAGGAGGCGGTTGACGAGCGTCGACTTGCCGACATTAGGGCGGCCGACGATGGCGAGCTTCAGCGCGCGTTCTTCTTCATTCTCGGGTGGCGGCGCGGGCATGGCGGCATCGGCCAAGGGCGCGAGCGCCTGGAAGAGCGCATCGAGCCCCTCGCCATGCTCGGCCGAGATCGGTACGGGATCGCCGAGCCCGAGATCGAACGCCTCGAACGCGCCGACGAAGCCTGCGCCCTCGGCCTTGTTGGCGACGAGGATCACGGGCTTGTGCGCGCGCCGCAGCCAGTTGGCGAAATGGCGGTCGAGGGGCATCACGCCAGCACGCGCATCGACGAGGAGGAGCGCCGCGTCGCACTCGGCAAGCGCGCGCTCGGTCTGTTCGCGCATGCGCGCCGCAAGGTCGCCCGGCGCCGCGTCCTCGAGCCCGGCCGTGTCGATCATGCGGAAGCGCAGATCGCCGAGGCGCCCCTCGGCCTCGCGGCGGTCGCGCGTGACGCCCGGTGTGTCGTCGACGAGTGCGAGGCGCTTGCCGGCGAGCCGGTTGAACAGCGTCGATTTGCCGACATTAGGCCGGCCGAGGATCGCGACCGTGAAGCTCACCGCCCTCTCCTAGCGCAATGCGTAGAGGTCGGCCTCGTCGGTGATGACGAAAAGCGTCTTGGCGGCGACCGAGGGCGTCACGAAAACACCGTCGGGGAAATCCATCTTGCCCAACGGATCGCCCGTATAGGGCGAGAGCGAAACAGCCTCGCCCTCGGACGAAACGACGATGAGGCGGTCGCCGGCGAGCACGGGCCCGGTCCACAAGAGCGGATGCTTCTTCTTCGCCTCGTCCTCGTAACGCGGCAGCACGCGCACCCAGGCAACCTTGCCGTCCTGGCGCCGCAAGCATGCGAGCTCGTCGTTGTTGGCGAGGACATAGACATAGTCGCCGCCGACCCACGGCTCGTGCGTGCCGCCGATATCCTGCTCCCACACGCGGTCGCCAGTGCGCAGGTCGATTGCCACCATGAGGCCGCTATTCGAGACGGCGAAGACGCGGTCGCGATCTATCACCGGCTGGCCACGCACATCGGCGATCGAATTGAGCGCACCGAGCGGCTGCGAGGTCGCAAGATTGTCGGACCACAGCACGCGCCCGTTCTCGACCCGGAGACCGAAAAGCTCGCCCGATGTGTAAGGCACGACCACGATGTCGCCCTCGACGGCCGGGCTCGCCGCGCCCAGGAGGCTCGCGGGCTCGGGCAAGCCGTTGTGCGTCCACAGCTGCCGGCCGTCATCGGCCGCCAGCACCTGAAGCTGGTTGTCGACCGTGATGACGAAGATGCGGCCGTCAGCAACGGTGGGCGCGCCGTGCGAGGGCGCGTTGAGGTTCTGGCGCCAGATCTCCTTGCCGGTCGCGGGGTCGAGCGCCAGCGCCTGCGCATAGCCCGTCGTGACGTAGACGCGGCCATCGGCCACGGCGACGCCGCCGCCATAGGTCTGGTCGCGCGCATTCTTCGGCTCGGGATCGACACGCCACAGCCGTTTGCCGCTCTGCGCGTCAAACGCAGTGACGACATCGAGCGAATCCATGGTGAAGACGCGCCCATCGGCCACCACGGGCTGCGCCGTGACACGACCGTAGTCGTTCGCGCCCTCGCCCGCATCGCTGTCCCAGACGCGCTTGATCGCGTCGCCGAGCGCCAGATGATACATGGCATGGCTCGGATATCCGCCGGCGTCGGGCCACGCGGGATTATCGAACGGCGCCGGCAGCATGACGCGGTCGGTCTTAAGGTTGGCGTCGACCTTGATCGGCTGATCGAGGCTCAGAACCGAGATGCGCTTGCCGGGCAGCGGGTCCTTCTTGTCCGCAAAGAGCCCGCTGAACCAATCGCAGCCGGCGAGCGACAGCAACACCACGACAAGCGCAAGCCGCGCGAAACGAGAAGCCATCGTCATTGCCCGAGCGCCGCGACCATTTCCGCGGCGCGCGCACGCGCCCCTTGCGGCGCGGCGAGATCGTCGGCAAGGCGCTGATAGGTGGCGCGCGCCTTCGTCTTGTCGCCTTCGTCGAGCGCGGCGAGCGCGGTCAGCTCGAGCGCGGTCGAGTGCCAGGGATTGCCGGCATCGGTCAAAGGTGCAAGGCGCGTGGCCGCGTCCTTTGGGTCCTTGTCGAGCTCAAGCCGCGCGGCCAGCAGATTGGCGAGGTCGCGGTAGGCCTGATCGGCGCCGCTATCAGCGGCGATCGCGCCATAAAGGGCGATCGCGCCGTCGCGGTCGCCCGCTTTCGCCTTGAGCGCCGCCTCCTCGAACCGCGCGAGGACGGCGCGGCCGGCGGCGGAATTCTGTGCAAGCGCAGCGAACGCGCCCGCCGCCTCCCGGTCCTTGCCTTGGCGCGCGAGCGAAAGCGCGGCCTCGTAGCGTACGCCCTGGGCCTGGGCCTGGCGGGATTGGTATTCGCGCCAGCCCGCGGCGACCGCGGTCGCCGCCACCAGCACCGCCGCCGCGACGATCACGTACTTGCCGTAGCGTTGCCACAGCTTGAGGAGGTTATCGCGGCGCAGCTCCTCGTCGATTTCGCGGAAGATGTCGCTCACGAAGAAACCTCTGAAACACCGTAGGAACGGCAGCTTAGCGGGCGCAGCCCGACGCGCCAAGAACCCCGCGAAGCTTCCATCTGGACCTCGCTCGGAAAATGGGAAAGACTGCGCTTCGGCATGAGCAAGGTCGTCCGTCTCGCCGATCACCGGCGCAAGCAAAAACGCGTCTTTTTCACCCGCCCCGAACTCAATCAGCTGCTGTCGATCTATAGCCGGCAGGTGGTGCGCGGCGAGTGGCGCGACTATGCCATCGACCAGCGGGACGAGGCGGCGATCTTCTCGGTCTTCCGCCATACGCAGGAAAGCGCGCTCTTTACCGTCGTCAAGGCGGCGCCCGGGGCGCGCGCCGGCGACTACGCTCTGTTCCAAGGTCGCCAGCGCTTGGCCGCCGGCCTCTCGCTCGGCGACGTGCTGCCGCCTTTACTCGCCACGCTTGGCCCCGTCCCCCTCTTCCGCGACAGCGACGGCCGGCCCTAACTCAGGCCATTCGCAAGCGCCGCCTCGACGCCTAGCGCCATACCGAGGAGGGTGCGGTCCTCGCCGTGCCGACCGACGAGCATCAGCCCGACCGGCGCCTCGCCCGCGCGCGCGACCGGCAACGTGATGGCGCAGCGGTCGAGGAAATTCACGATCGCCGGATTGCGCAGGATGAGCAGGTTGAGGCGCGTAAACTCGCTGTCGTCGGCAAGCGCCGCGATCGGCGGCGCAACGATCGGCACGGTCGGCCAAACGAGCGCGTCGTACCCCTCGGTCGCGGCGTCGATCCGCGCGATGAAGCGGGCACGCTCGGCAACGAGGGTCACATAGTCCGCCGCGCTCATGCCGCGGCCGCCTTCGATCCGTCGCCGGACGCGCGGATCGTAGTCGGCGCCGCGCCGCTCCAGAAGCTCGCGGTGCCAGGCAAATGCCTCAGGTGGCGAGAAGCCGCCGGTTGAATTGATGCGGGTGTAGTCCGCGAGTTCGCCGAGCGCGAGATCCGTGACCTTGGCCCCGGCGCGAGAGAGGCTCGAGAGCGCGCGCGAGAACGCCGCGGCGACAACGTCGTCGAGCCCGCCTAGCACCATGGTCTGCGGCACGGCGAGGCGGAGCCCCGCGACCCCGCGCACAGGCGGCACGGTCGGCCACTCGCCCGCGAGCACGGCGTCGGCAATGGCGCAACAGGCGACAGAGGAAGCCAAGGGCCCAACCGAATCCAGCGTCGTCGAGAGCGGGATCGCGCCCGCGGTCGGTACGCGGCGCGCCGTCGGCTTGAAGCCGACGAGGCCGCAGAACGCCGAAGGGATACGCACCGAGCCGCCGGTGTCGGTGCCAATGGCGACGACAGAAGAGCCGTCCTTCGCCGAGACGGCAGCGCCCGAAGACGACCCGCCAGGCACTCGCGTCCGGTCGAACGGATTGCCGGGCGTGCCGTAGTGCGGATTGATGCCGACGCCGGAATAGGCGAATTCGGTCATGTTGGTGCGGCCGACGATGACGGCACCCGCCGCTTTGAGGCGCGCGACGATCGCCGCGTCCTCTGTTGCCGGCGGCCGATCGTCCAACGCTTTCGAACCCGCCAGCGTGCGCTCGCCGGCAATGTCGAAGAGATCCTTGACCGAGACCGGCAGTCCAGCGAGCGGCGAGAGGACGTAGCCGGCGCGACGCAGCCGATCCTGAGCGTCGGCAATATCTCGCGCATTGGGCGCCAGCGAAATAAAGGTCGCGCGATCGGCGATATTGGCAAGTGCTTCTTCAACCAGCGCGCGGCTCGTCGTCCTGCCGGCCGCGAGCGCGGCGGCAAGGCCGAGCACGCTCTGCTTTTCCGTTCTTGCCATGGCCACGCTATCCCGCCCGCTCGATACACTGGTTCGGCCCCAGAGGAAAGCCCCGCTGGGCGCGCTGTGCAAGCGCCCGGAACAATCCCACCGCGACGGCGTTTTCTTGCGCGGCTCACGCGCGCATCGCGGCAACCGTGAAGCCGGAGATTTCGCCGCCACCATCGACGAGCCCGATGTCCACAGTCTCGCCTCGATCCGCCTGCAGGTTCTGCGGCGGCCCTTTGCACGATTTTGTCGATCTCGGCATGTCGCCGCTCTGCGAGAGCTTCCTCGCCGAGGGCGAGCTCAATGCGATGGAGCCTTTCTATCCCCTCAATGTGCGGGTCTGCGGCACCTGCTTCCTCGCGCAAGTCGAACAGTACGTGGCGCCCGAGCACATTTTCCGCGAGTACGCCTATTTCTCCTCATATGCTCAGTCCTGGGTCGAGCATGCGCGGCGCTATGCCGCGATGGCAATCGAGCGCTTCGCACTGAGGCCCGGCAACCGCATCGTCGAACTTGCGAGCAACGACGGCTACCTGCTGCAGTTCTTCCTTGCACACGGCTTCGACGTGCTCGGGATCGATCCTGCCGAGAACGTCGCGAAAACCGCCGAAGCGAAGGGCGTCACGACGCTCACCCGCTTCTTCGGGCGCACGCTCGCACAGGAACTCGTCGCCGAAGGGCGGATGGCCGATCTCGTCATCGGCAACAACGTCCTGGCGCAGGTGCCCGACATCAACGATTTCGTCGGCGGCATCGCTGCGCTCTTGGGCGCCAAGGGCCATGTCACGCTCGAATTCCCACACCTCCTGAAGCTGATCGAGGGCAATCAGTTCGACACGATCTATCACGAGCATTTCTCATATTTCTCGCTGACGACGGCGCAGCGCATCCTGGCCGCGCACGGGCTGCGGCTCTTCGACGTCGAGGAGCTGTGGACGCATGGCGGGTCGCTGCGTCTTTTTGCCTGTCACGAAGACGCGGCGGATGACACCTCGCCGCGCGTAGCGGAGCTTGTGGCGCGCGAGCGCGCTGCCGGATTGAGCGAGCTTGCGGCCTATGCGAGCTTCGCCGAGCGCGTGCGCGAGACGAAGCGCAAGCTCCTCGACTTCCTCATCGTCGCCAAGCGCTGCGGCAAAAAGGTCGCCGGCTACGGCGCGCCGGGCAAGGGCAACACGCTCCTCAACTATTGCGGCGTGCGTACCGACTTTCTCGACTACACCGTCGACCGCAATCCATACAAGCATGGCAAGTTCCTGCCGGGGACGCACATCCCGGTGCTGCCGCCTGAACGCGTGGCCGAGACGCGGCCCGACTATCTCCTAATTCTGCCGTGGAACTTCAAGGACGAGATCATGGAGCAGATGGCCTTCATCCGCGATTGGGGCGGCAAGTTCGTCGTGCCGATTCCCGAGCTTTCAATCCATCCCTGAGGCGGGAGATACCGATGCGCGTGGTTTTGTTCTGCGGCGGTCTCGGGATGCGCTTGAGGGAATATTCCGACAAGATTCCGAAGCCGATGGTGCCGATCGGCTACCGGCCGCTCGTGTGGTGGGTGATGAAGTATTACGCTCATTTTGGACATCGCGACTTCATTCTGTGCCTCGGCCACAAGAGCGACGTCATCAAGGACTATTTCCTCTCCTACAACGAGTGCCGTTCGAACGATTTCGTCATGTCGGAGGGCGGGCGCAAGATCGACCTTCTGCAGCGCGACATCGACGACTGGCGCATCACCTTCGTCGACACCGGCATGGACGCCAATATCGGGCAGCGGCTCGCGGCCGTCGCACCGCATCTGCGGAACGAGGAGGTGTTCCTCGCCAACTACGCCGACGGGCTCACCGACTTTCCCTTGCCGACGATGATCGACCCGTTCCTCAAGAGCGGGAACGTCGCGACCTTCCTGTCCGTGCGGCCCAACACGACCTTCCACTTCGTGACGCGCCGGGACGACGGAACGGTTGCGTCGATCGACGACGTGCTGAGCGCCAATTCGTGGATCAACGGCGGGTATTTCGTCCTGCGACGGGAGATCTTCGACTACATCAAGCCTGGCGACGAGCTGGTCGAGGAGCCGTTCAGGCGCCTGATCGCCGAGCACCGACTCGCAACCCACGCCTATGACGGGTTCTGGCGCTGCATCGACACGTTCAAGGATCTGCAGGCGCTCGAGGCGCTCTATGCCAAGGGCACTGCGCCATGGATCGTCTGGCGCGATGCCGCGACCCGTGCCGCGCCAGTCCCGACGTCGCGTCCGACGCGCAAGCGCGAGCCGATCGAGCTGTCGGCGCGGCGTTGAGCACCGCATGCTGAATTTTCGCCTCGACGGCGGCACCGCGCCCTTGCGCCTCCTTTGTCTCGGCGCGCATCCCGACGACATCGAGATCGGCTGCGGCGGGTTGCTGCTGCGGCTCCTGGGCGAGGCGGCGAGCATCGAGGTGCGCTGGATCGTGTTCAGCGCCAACAACGAGCGCCGCGCGGAAGCTGAAGGGAGCGCGCGCCGCTTCCTCGGCGCACGCGGGAACAATGCGGCGGTCGAGATCCATGGCTTCCGCGACGGGTTCTTTCCGTCCGAGCACGCCCAAATCAAGGAGACGTTCGAGGCGCTGAAGCGCGACTACAGCCCGAGCCTCATCCTCACTCATTGTCGCGACGACCTGCACCAGGATCATCGCTTAGTGGCGGAACTCACCTTCAACACGTTCCGCGACCATCTCGTCTGGGAATACGAGATTCCGAAATACGACGGCGACATGGGCAACCCCAACCTCTTCGTACCGTTGGCACTGTCGCTCTGCCGTGCGAAGACGACGGCCATCCTCGAGAGCTTCCCGAGCCAGCGGCCGCGTGCTTGGTTCACGGCCGAGACCTTCATGGCGCTGATGCGGCTCCGCGGCATCGGCTGCAACTCGCCCTCGGGCTATGCCGAGGCGTTTTATTGCCGCAAGGCGGTGCTATAGCGGCTCGAGACCGCGCGCTCGGCCGGCTCCCCCGCACGCAGGCTCGAGGCCACCGCCTCGCCGAGCGCGGTCACGCGGATCGCCGGCGCGGCCGGCGGAAAGACCGGTTTCTCGCCCCTGAGCTTCGCCTGCACGAGCTGGAACAGCGCCTCCTGGAAGCGCTCGCGGAAGTCGCGGCGCGGATCGAACGTGCCATTCAACTGGCCAACGACGAGCGATGCCATCTCGACCAGCTGCGGGTCGGGCTCGTCCTCGGCGAGCCCCGCGAAGGCCGTCTCTTCGCTGCGCAATTCGGCGGCCGCGCGCATCGTCGTGAGGACGAGCCCGCGGCCGCGTGGCTGCACGAGCGCGGCATATTCGCGCCCGCCCAGCACGATGTGTCCGATGGCGGCGCGCCCCGTGCGCAGCATCGCCGCGCGGATGAGCGCGTAAGAGCCGGCCGAGGCGGGCGCATCGGGCAACAGGTAATAAGGCGTGTCGAGATAAGCGGCATCGACCGTGCTCGCGTCGAGGAACCGGTCGAGGACGATGTTGCGCATACTCTCGACGCGCAACTCGGCGAGCTCGCGATCCTCGACCACGACGAAGCGGCCAGGCTCGAACTCGTAGCCCTTCAGCAGCGCATCCCGGCCAATCTCGCGCCCGGTCTGGGGATCGTAGGGGCGAAGCTGCGCGCGGTTGAGCGTGGTTCGATTCAAAGGCTGGAGCCCGAGCCGGTCCATGCGCACGACGGCGGGCTGAAGCCGCACCGCGCAGCTGATGCGCGCGAGCGACAGATAGCCCTTCCAAACCGTACGCGGCCCCGACATGCGATCGCTCAGGCCATTGATCTCTGCCCCGCCGCGAACGTTGCGGGGAACCGAAGGTTGCAGCTTCCGCGAGGGCTTTGTGGTCGCGGCGTTCGTCGCCATCTCCACAGGACCGGAACTCGCGAGGCGTGCTCTTTTGGCTTGGCGCGACGGCTGAAATAGGGCAAAGGGCCGCGCGTCCCCAGGCTTGCCGAGGACGAGATAAGGCGTTGGCTCGCACCTTGTTTGTGCTGCGACCTTGCGCTCGCCCGCCCGCCCGACGATAAAGCGGCGATGCCGATCCGGTGTTGGCCCGTTCCCGCGGCCCGTCCTGCCCCGATCGGCAGGTCTGCCGCATGATCGAAAAGACCGTCGCGGCGCTCGTCGAGACGAGCCGCCGCTATGCCGTGCCGCTTGTGCTCGCGCTCCTCGTCCTGTCGATCCTGGGCGCCTATTTCACCGCAAGCCATCTGAGCTTCAACACCGATTTCGATAAGCTCATCTCCGCCGACCTGCCTTGGCGGCAGCGCGATGCGGAGATGGACCGCGCCTTCCCGCAGAATACCGACCTCCTCGCTGTCGTGGTCGATGCTACGACCCCGGACCTCGCGGACGACGCGACCAGCGTGCTCGCGAGGCGGCTCGGGGACATGAAGGAGCTGTTCCACTCGGTGCGCGAGCCCGAGGGCGGACCCTACTTCCACCGCGAAGGGATGCTGTTCCTGCCGCTCGCCGCCGTGCAGGCATTCTGCGACCAGATCATCGAAGCCCAGCCAATGATCGGCACCCTCGCCGCCGATCCGAGCCTGCGTGGGATCTTCGACGCGATCGACCTCCTGGCCAAAGGTGCCGCCCACGGCGACATCGATGAAAGCGCCCTCGCGAGCCCGCTCGCGGCGGTCAAGCAGTCGGTCGAGGCCGCGCTCCAGGGCCGCTTCGCGCCACTCTCGTGGCAAAACATGCTGACCGGGCGCAAGCCCGACCCGCGCGAGCTGCGGCGATTCATCCTGACGCAGCCGGTACTCGACTACGAGGCGCTCCAACCCGGCGCAGCGGCGACGGCGGCGGTGCGCGAGGCCGCCACAAGCCTCGGCCTCACGCCCGAGCGCGGTGTGCGGGTACGTCTCACGGGTTCGGTCGCCTTCTCCGACGACCAGCTCGCGACGCTCTCGCACGGCGCAGCCTTCACCACGGCGCTGTCGCTCTCGCTTTTATGTCTGTGGCTTTTCATGGCGCTGCGCTCGCCGCGTCTCGTCGCGGCGATCGTGGCGACACTCATCGTCGGCCTCGTCGCATGCGGCACGTTCGCGCTCGGCGTGGTCGGACCACTCAATCCCATCTCGGCCGCTTTCGCCGTTCTGTTCATCGGCCTCGCGATCGATTTCGGCATCCAGTTCAGCGTGCGCTATCGCGACGAGCGGCATAGCACCGACGATCTCCCCCGCGCGCTCGCCCGCACCGCCGCGGGCGTGGGACCCGCCCTTGGGCTGGCGGCGATTGCGACCTCGGTCGGGTTCTTCTCGTTCGTGCCGACGGATTACACGGGCGTGTCGGACCTGGGGCTCATCGCCGGGACCGGCATGCTTATCGCGCTCGTCCTCAATCTGACGCTGCTGCCGGCGCTGCTCGCTCTTTTGAAGCCGGGCAGCGAGCGGCGAGAGATCGGCTACGCGGCACTGGCTCCGCTCAACCGCGCGCTTCTTGCGCGGCGCACTCCCGTGCTGGCCGCAGCGGGCGTCATCGGCCTTGCAGCGGCGGCGGCGCTTTCGTGGCTGCGGTTCGACTTCAACCCGCTCGACCTGCAGAACCAGCACACCGAGGCGATGCGAGTGCTGAACGAGCTCAAGAGCGATCCGACCGACACACCCTATACGATCGAGATTCTGGCGCCGTCCGTCGATGCGGCAACGGCGTTGGCGCAGCGCCTCGACCGCGTGCCGGAGGTTGGGGCGGCAGTTACGATCACGAGCTTCGTGCCGGGAGACCAGGACCAGAAGCTCGCGCTTCTGGCCGATGCCTCGAGCCTGCTCGGCCCGACTTTGAGCCCGCCGCAGCCGAAGCCCGCACCCAGCCCGGCGCAAGTGGCAGCGACCCTTGCCCAGTGCATCAAGGATCTCGACGCCGCGGGCGCCAAGGGCATCGCGTCGGCGAGCAGCATGGCCGACGCGCTCCGCGCAGCCGAGCAGAAAGGCGAGGCTGCGCTGCCGGGGCTCGACGCCAACCTCGTTACGGGACTGAAGGAGCGCCTCGACGACCTCCGCCAGGCGCTCGCGGCGCAGCCGGTCACACTCGCGACGTTGCCCGACGACATCAAGCGTGACTGGCTCACGTCCGACGGGCGCGCGCGCGTCCAGGTCTTCCCGAAGGGCGGCGCGCCCGACAACGAGGCAATCCGCCGCTTCGTCGCCGCCGTGCGCGCGGTCGCGCCCGAGGCAACCGGAACGCCGGTAACGATCCAGGAGTCGGCCAACACGGTGACGCGCGCCTTCGCGGTCGCGGGCGCGCTCGCAACGGCAGCGATCGCGTTGCTGCTCTATGTCGTGCTGCGCCGCGTGCGCGACGTGGCGCTGGTGCTGGTTCCGCTGGGATTCGCCGGGTTGCTGACGCTCGGCACGGCCGCGACAGTGGGCATGCCGCTCAATTTCGCCAACATCATCACACTGCCGCTGATGCTCGGCATTGGCGTGGCGTTCGACGTCTACTTCGTAATGCGCTGGCGCGGCGGAGACGATGAACTGCTGCAATCGAGCACCGCGCGCGCCATCCTGTTCAGCGCGCTCGCAACCGGCACAGCGTTCGGCAGCCTCGCTATCTCCGACCATCCCGGCACGGCCGAGATGGGCAAGCTCCTCTCGCTCGCCCTCTTCTATACGCTCGCCGCCACGTTCCTCGTGCTGCCGGCGCTCATGGGGCCAGCCGGGAGCAGGCCAAAGCAGCCCTGACCGCTCAGTGCACGGCCGCGCGCTCGCGCAGGAACTGGAAGAACTCCACGCCTTCGCGCAGGCGCCGCCGCATCATTTCCGGACTGCGCGCCATCTCGCCGACGATCGCGGCGATTTTGCCGGCGCGGAAGTAGAAGCGCTTATAAAACACCTCCACCGAATTGAAGATCTCGCGGTGCGAGAGGTGCGGATACTGCAGCGGTGCGATCTGGATACCGTGGTCGTCAACGAGCTCGGCATTCTCGGTGTCGAGCCAGCCATTCTCGACCGCCTGGCGGTAGAGGAACGTACCCGGATAGGGCGCCGCGAGCGAGACCTGGATCGTGTGCGGATTGATCTCGGTGGCGAAGCGGATCGTCTCCTCGATCGTCTCCTTGGTCTCGCCCGGCAGGCCGAGGATGAACGTGCCGTGCACGGTGATGCCGAGTTCGTGGCAGTCGCGCGTAAACCGCCGCGCCACGTCGACAAGCATGCCCTTCTTGATATTGTGCAGGATCTGCTGATTGCCGGATTCGTACCCGACGAGGAGAAGCCTCAGCCCATTGTCGCGCATCACGGCGAGCGTCTTCCTCGGCACGTTGGCCTTGGCGTTGCAGGACCACGTAACGCCGAGCTTGCCCAGCTCACGCGCGATCGCCTCGGTCCGCGGAAGATTGTCGGTGAAGGTGTCGTCGTCGAAAAAGAACTCGCGCACCTGCGGGAAATAGCTCTTCGCAAGCCGGATCTCGTCGATCACGTGGCCGACACTGCGCACGCGATAGCGATGGCCGCCCACCGTCTGCGGCCACAGGCAGAAAGTGCAGCGCGACTTGCAGCCGCGCCCGGTATAGAGCGAGACGTAAGGATGCTTCAGATAGCCGATGAAGTAGTCCTCGACCTTGAGGTCGCGCTTATAAACCTCGGTCACGAACGGAAGCTGATCCATGTCCTCGAGCACGGGTCGCTCGGGATTGTGCACGATGGCACCCGACGCGTTGCGAAAGCTCAGGCCCACGATGTTCTCGGGCGAGCGGCCTTCGGCATATTCCTTCAAGGTGAAGTCGAACTCGGTGCGTCCCACGAAATCGATCGCGTTCGAGGCGGCAAGGCTTTCTTGCGGTTCGACAGCGACCTTGGCGCCGACGAAGCCGACCTTGAGCGCAGGATTGACGTCCTTCATCGCCTCAGCGACGCGCACGTCGTTGGCGAAGGAGGGGCTCGACGTGTGCAGGACAAGCAATTCGTAGGACCGCGCGAGCGGCAGAACCTGGGCGAGCGTGATGCGCGCGGGCGGCGCGTCGACGAGGCGGCTTCCGGGCACGAGCGCGGCGGGCTGTGCGAGCCAGGTCGGATACCAGAACGAGCGGATCTCGCGCCGCGCTTGATAGCGCGAACCGGCACCGCCATCGAACCCCTCAAAGGACGGCGGGTGCAGGAACAGCGTTTTCATCATGCCCGACTGTCTCCATCGAGGGTCAACTCGCCCCCACGACCGACGTGGAAGGTGCGGTCCCGCCACTCCACTCTGCGGGTGAAGAAGCTAGCGACAAATACCGCAAACGACAACACGTCGCGCAGCGGCAGCAAATAGAGCGGCGACGGCTCGAGGCCGAGCGCCCGGTCAACGACGCGGACCGACACGCCGCGGCAGAAGAGCGCAACCAAAAGCATTGCCAGCGCGGCCATGGGAAATACGCCGAGCGATACGGCAAGCGCCGCCATCACGACCGGCTGCGTCACGATCGAACCGACGAAGCCCAGGGGAGCGACAAGGCGGATCGTTCGCGCCCAACGCAACTCGTGGCGAAAAAGTGCGGCGAGCGTCGGCTCGGCGATGACGTTGTCCACGAGATAGGGGAGAAGGACGATCCGTCCGCCGGCGCGTCTCACCGCCGCGCCGAGCGCATAGTCGTCGGCGAGATCGTCCTCGATTGCGCCGAGCCCGCCGATGCGCTCGAGCGTCTCGCGCCGGAGCGCGATCGAAGCGCCAAAGCAGCCGGCGCCGGCGCCGATCGCGTCGGCGACCGCGGCTTGCGGGAGGAAACCATGGTTGATGTGGAGACACGCGAGGCGAGACCACAGGCCGCCCGCCGGCGCGCCGCGATAGAGACACGTCACGATGCCGACCTCGGGGTCCGCCAGCGGCGCGCATACGGCGGCGAGATAGCCTGGGCTCACGCGCATGTCGCTGTCGGCGATGACGAGGATGTCGTGCCGCGCGGCCGGCAGCATGTTGTGCAGGTTCGCGACCTTGAGATTGCTGCCGCGCTGGCGCCGGTCGGCGACGAGGACGAGATCGGCGGCAGGAAACTCCGCCATCAGCCGCTCGACCGTAGCGACCGCGGGATCCGTCCTGTCGCGCACGCCGAACACGATCTGGAAGGCGGGATAATCCTGGCAACAGAACGAACGGAGATTGGTGGCGAGATCGTGGTCCTCGCCGCAGAGCGGCTTCAGGATGCTCACGGCGGGCCGCCACGGCCCAGCCGCGACACAGCGGGCAAGGAGCCGCCGCACGGCAAGAACGCTAAATCCCAGGAAAACGCAGCCGACGGCGCTCAATCCAATGAGCGCAAGGGCGAGAAGATCGGTTGCCGTTAACGTCATTCTAGCTTTCGACTGGTTAATCTCGACGGTGCCGGGCAGGCAGGTGCGGGGAAAAATGGGTTGCAATCGCCCCGGCGCATGTTAACCATGCCTGCCCTCGGGGGGTCTCGCCATTATAAAGCATTTCTGCCCACTTGGAGGTTCAGTGGCCCGTATCCGTCCTGCCGCTGCGCGGCTTGTCGCCAAAGTCGCGCTGGGCGCCGTGCTCGCGGCGTTGGCTGGGTGCGCTACGCCGCCCACTGATCCGGCCGCGCTCAAGGACTACGAGGCCACGAACGATCCGTTCGAGCCGGTGAACCGGGACATCTTCGAGTTCAATCTCTATCTCGACCGGTATTTGCTCAAGCCAGTGGCGATCGGCTACACCAAGGTTGTACCCGAATTTGCCCGAACCACGATCCGAAATTTCCTGCACAATCTCGGCGAGCCGGTGATCTTCGCCAACGACATGATGCAGGGGGAATGGGGCGCCGCCAACGCGACGGCCGCGCGCTTCCTCATCAACAGCACGTTCGGCGTGGCCGGGCTCGTCGATTTCGCAGGCAACACCGGCATCGAACGCCAGACCGGCGATTTCGGTCAGACGCTCTATGCCTGGGGCTTCGGCGAAGGGCCTTATCTCGTCCTTCCCATCCTCGGACCATCGAACCCGCGCGACGCCATCGGCATGGGCGTCGACGGGGCCATGGATCCCTATGGCTATTGGGTCGGCGGATTCTATGGTCAGGGCGCCGCCAATGCCGAAACGTACGGCCGCATGGCTGCTTCGGGAATCGATCTGCGTGCGCGCAACATCGACACGCTCGACGATCTGCAGCGTAACGCCATCGATTTCTACGCTGAGATGCGCAGTCTCTATCGCCAGCATCGCGCCGAGGAGTTGCGGCACGGTCGGCCCGGGCCAATGCCCAATCTCGACGTGGAAGGAAATTCGCCCTAGCCGCTCAGCTCCGCCACCTTGCGTTGCAGGAGTTCGACGAGCGCCGAAGGGCCGCCGCGACGCAGTACCGAGGAGAATTCCGAGCGCCGCGTCGCCAGCTCGCTGACAGTGCCGCTCAAATAGACGTCGATCGTGCGCCAGCCGTTGTCCTGGCGCATCAGATAGTCGAGCTCGACCTTGTCACCATCGCCCTGCACGAGCTGGCTTTTGACGATCGTGTCGCCGTTCGCGAGCGCGGACGGCTCGTTCTCCACGTCGAAGCGCTCGCCGGAATAGTCGTCGAAGCGGTTCGCGTAGGTCGCGATGCTGAATGCGCTGAAGGACTCGGCAAGCTGCTTCTGCTGATCAGGTGGAAGCTGCGGCCATTGCGGCCCGACCATGAGCCGCGTCATCAACGGGAAATTGAAGAAGCGCAGGCATGCGGGAGCGAGGAGCTCGCGCCGCCCGGCGAAGCCGAGACGCTCCCCGCCCTTCATCGCGCGAAGAAGGACGTCGTAGAAAGATCGCGTCGCCGCAGCAGGTGACTCCGCCGCCAACGCCAAGCGCGGCCGCAGCAGCGCGGCAAACGCGGCGCCGACGAGGACCGTGCGGCGCGCGATCCCGCCGCGCGGCACGCCAAGAGCAAGTTGCGGCATTTCCTCTCTCGTCGCTTTCTTCGCAAAGGCCACGCGCCACCTCATGTGCGACGATCGATGACGAAACGCGCTGCCTGACGTAGAAGGTCGGCCTTCTCACCGAACAATTCAAGATGGCGAATGGCTTGGCCGACCAGAAGGCGCGCCTGAGCCTGTGCGCGTTCAACGCCCAGGATCGAGACGAAAGTGGCCTTGCCGGCGGCGGCATCCTGGCGCACGGGCTTGCCGGTCTCACCCGCCGAGCCCTGCACGTCGAGCAGATCGTCGGCGATCTGGAAGGCGAGACCAAGATCGTGCGCGTAGCCGCGAAGCGCGAGGCGCGGCTC
Source organism: Allostellaceae bacterium (assembly GCA_035518375.1). GTDB lineage: Bacteria > Pseudomonadota > Alphaproteobacteria > ATCC43930 > CGMCC-115725 > DATJLY01. Next base: position 48,729 of record DATIXQ010000092.1, read on the forward strand.
GCTCGGCGATTTGCCGAGAACGGCGCCCGCCTCGCAGGCAAACGCAATAAGCGCCCCGGTCTTCAGGCGCTGCAGCCGCGTGATCGCGCCCATGTCGAGGTCGGGGCGATGCTCGGCGATGAGATCAATCATCTGCCCGCCGACCATGCCGGCGGCGCCCGCCGCCTGCGCAAGCGCCGCGACAAGCTCGCAGCGTATCGCCGGGTCGCCGTGCGTGTCGGGCTGGGACAGCACCTCGAACGCCATGGTGAGGAGCCCGTCGCCCGCGAGGATCGCGGTCGCCTCGTCGAAGGCCTTGTGGCAGGTCGGCCGACCGCGGCGAAGATCGCTGTTGTCCATCGCCGGCAGATCATCGTGCACGAGCGAATAGGCGTGGACGAGTTCGACCGCGGCCGCTGCCTGCACGGCGCTGCGGCGCGCAACTGAGAAAAGCTGCGCGCTTGCCAGCACGAGGAACGGCCGCAAGCGCTTGCCCGATCCGAGCGCGGCATAGCGCATCGCCTCGAAAACCCGCGCCTCAAGCCCCGCTGGGATCGGGATGAGCCGGTCGATCACCGCATCGGTGAGACGTACCGTATCGGCGAGCGCGGCATCGAAGGTTGTGCCGGTGGTCCAGAGGACGGAGTCACTCAAGGCCGTGCGGCTCCGCCGACACGGCGCCCTCGGCGCTCACCACGATCTTTTCGACGCGCAGCTGGGCTTCCCTGAGCTTCGCTTCGCAGTGACGCTTCAAGAGCGCGCCGCGCTCGTAAGAGGCGAGCGCTTCGTCGAGCTTCGCGCTGCCCGACTCGAGTTTGCGCACGATTTGCTCAAGCTCGTTCAACGCTTCCTCGAAGCTCAGAGCGGCGATTTCGGGCAAGAGTTGTGCCTCGGCCATTCCTTCCTCTCGCGGCGGCGCACTTTATTGACCCTTTCGCACCCCCGCAAGCGCCCCAAAGGGAGCCGCTCATGCCGCCATCAGCGCCGCGACATGCGCCGCCGTGCTCGCCGCCAATGCCTCGAGGTCATAGCCGCCTTCGAGCGAAGCGACGATGCGGCCCTTGCAATGCCGCCCTGCCAGCTCCACGAGGCGCTCGGTCGCCCAGGCGAAATCCGCCTCGACCAGGTTGAGCTGCGCGAGCGGATCGCGGCGGTGCGCGTCGAACCCCGCGGAGATCAGCAGAAAATCAGGCCGGAAATCCTCGAGCGCCGGCAGGATGAATTCGTTGAAGGCGGTGCGGAACTCCGCCGAGCCGGCATTGGGGCGGAGCGGCGCGTTGCAGATGTTGCCGACGCCCGTTTCGTTCCGCGCGCCCGTCCCTGGATAGAGCGGAAACTGATGCGTCGAGCCGTAGAAAAGATGTGGGTCGTCCTCGAACATCGCCTGCGTGCCGTTGCCGTGATGGACGTCAAAATCGATGACGGCAGCACGCTCGAGGCGATGTACCTCGCGCGCGCGAAGCGCGCCTACGGCGACGTTATTGAAGAGGCAAAAGCCCATGGCGCGCTCGCGCTCGGCGTGATGGCCGGGCGGACGCACGGCGCAGAAGGCGTTGGTTGCTTCGCCCGCCATGATGGCGTCGACCGCGGCCGTGACCGCCCCGGCCGCGCGCAAAGCGGCCTCGCCCGAGCCGGGCGAGATGATCGTGTCGGCGTCGAGCGCCGCATGGCCTTCCTTGGGAATCGCGCCGAGCAGCGCCTCGACATAGCGGCGCGAATGAGGGCGCGCCACGTCCTCCTGCGCGGCCGCGGGTGCCTGGCGCCGCACGAGCTTCGAGAAAGCCGGGCCGTCGAGCGCGTCGAGCACCGCGCGCAAGCGCTCCGGCCGCTCGGGGTGATGCGCGCCTGTGTCATGCGCAAAACAGGCATCGTGGGTGAAAAGCAAGGTCGACATGGACTCCTTCATGCCGTCGCCCGGAACATGCGCCGGGCTTGCCGGTCGCGGCAACGTTCACTATAGGGCGAAGCGCCGGAAGACCAAAGAACAGGCGCAAAGCGCGCAATGACGAAAGTCCTGGCCATTCTCTTCTCCGCCGCGCTGCTCTTCACGGCCGGCGAAGTGCCCGCCAAAGAACAGACGAAATCGATCGTGATCCGCGCGGGCAAGACCGACAGCCCCAACCACGCGCTCGCCGTACAGTTCGCCGAAGCCGTGGCGGTCGCGTTGAACGGCGCCTATACGCTCGACGTGCAGGAAAGCCAAGGCTCGATCGAGAACGTGCGCGACACGCTCAAGGCCCCGCGCGACTATCTCTTCACCACCGGCCCCAATGTCATCGCCGCGGCGCGGCGCGGGGTCAAGCCATTCGAACCTAACACGCACTACAAGCGCATCCGCGCGCTCTTTCCCATCCCGGCACAGACCGTGCAGTGGGTCGTGCGCAAGGACGGCGACGTCAAGAGTCTCGCCGACCTTGCCGGGAAGAGCTTCATCTCCGGCGCCAAAGGCAACATCGCGGAGCGTGTCACGACCGAGGCGTTGGAGACGCTCGGCATTCTGCATGAGGTACAGATCATGGATATCAGCGCCGGCGCCGCCGCGCAGGCGCTAAAGGCAAAGCAAGTCGCCGGCTTCGCCATCGCGGGGCCCTATCCGCTCAAGGAGATCATTGATCTCGCCGCGACGACGCCGATCGGGCTTCTCTCCATGCCGCAGGCGCAGCTGCACCGCGTGCTGCGCGCCGACGACAGCATTGCCGCCGAGCCGGTGCCGAAGAGCACGTATCCCGGCCTCGACGCGGACGTGACGGCACTTGCGCTCCCGGCCGGGGTCTACACCACGACGCGTATGTCCGAGGATGTCGCCTACGCCATCACCAAGGCGTTCTGGACACAGCGCGACGCCATCGTCAAGAAGTACCCGCCGTGGCAGGCTGCGAACGCGGCGGCGCTTGCCACGCTCGGCGCCGAACTCCACCCCGGCGCGCTTCGCTACTACAAGGAGGCGCTCATCCCGGTGCCGCGCCGGGTGCGCTAGGGTCGGATCGGTTCACATCCAATCGCGGTGTGATTCTATGTGAACCGTGAATCCGACCCTCATCAAATATTTAGAGTGCGATTCACGGATTAGTGGAAGCGGGACTGCTTCCATCTAATCCGATCGCACTTTAGGCGAGCGGACGCGGGCTCACCGCATGGACGAAAAGGAGCACCCAGCCGGCGATGAATAAGGTGCCGCCCACTGGCACAATCGCCGCAAAGGCCGCAGCGCCCGCCGCGTGCAGGTAGAGTCCGCCGCAGAAAGCGACAAGCGCGACAACAAAGCTCCAACCGGAAAGCGCGAGCGCGACGCGGCCGAAGCCGCTTGCCGGCAGCTCGAGCAGAAGCGCCACGCCGAGAAGAGCCACGGCATGGATGAGGCCGTAGCGCGCGCCGGTCGCGGCAAGCGCCGCACGGGCGGCGTCGCCGGCGAGATAATGCTGGGCCGCCGCATCGGCCACGACCGCGAGCGCGCCCGCGGCGGCCGCCACCGCAATGAAGAAGCGCTCCATCATCCCCTCGCGATCCCGCCGCTCCGGTCGGCGCGCTATAGGGGCGCCGCAGACTTGCCCCGTCAAGGGCAGCGGGCGCGGTCCTCGCGCGCGCGCTTGAACGGGGCGCCGCGAGCGGGTAGAAGGAAGCGCGGTCCCCTTCGTCTAGAGGCCCAGGACATCGCCCTCTCACGGCGACAACACCGGTTCGAATCCGGTAGGGGACGCCAATAATTTCAAGTGGTTGGCGGGCCGATGGAAAAAGCTTCCCCAACTCTTCCCCAATAAGCAGTGTTCAAAAAACCCGTCCGATTCTCGATGAGCGGTCGGTTTTAGGACCTCTGCGGACCCCGCGCAGAGATCGTTCTTGGCGTCGCCGGCCGTATGATAAGGTTGGTAGCTGCTAGGAGCCCCGCCCTTTCGCCGCGACTTGCTTTGGCGGCTCTATCGTGCTGGACGGCTGAACTAGGTCATGGCGAGCACGGTCAATGTCGCTCGATGACAAAACTGCAAGAATCCTCGGCCGGTACGTAGCCGACGTGCGACAACTGCCAAATGAGTCGGCGAAAACACATCGATTTTCGGGTCTCATCTCTGAGTTGTTTCCGGGCTCCAGCGCACCGACAGAATTTGCCGCTGGTGTGGAGAAGCTGGTCCGCATCGACCGAGGTGACGGCGGCATCAAGCGCGGTTTCATCGACGCGTATCACGGCAACGCGGTCATCGAGTTCGAAAATTCCCTCAAAGCAACGGAAGCGGACGCGCTCAGGCAGCTGCGTGAATACACTTCCGGCGTGTGGAACGCTGAAAGCAAGGGGAGAAAAACGCGGCGGCCGCTCGTCTGCGTAGCGAGCGATGGCGTTGTGTGGAAGACGTTTCGCCCGACGACAACAAAGCGTGAGTCAACACGATTAACGCCCGAGGATGTGGAGCTGCAAGAGCTTCGGACCCTAACGCTGAATGCGGAATCTCTGTCCGATTTCTGGATCTGGCTGACGAGTCTTCTATTCAGGCCCGCGCGGACAGAGCCGTCGGCTGAGCGGTTTCGAGTCGATTTCGGTGCGACGAGCCCGGCCTTTGCCGATGCATTGGATGCACTATTTCGGGCATGGGAAGCGGTCGCTGATCTGAGAGAGGCGAAGCTCGCGCGGGAGACATGGCAGCGATACCTGACTGTGACATACGGACAGCTCGGCGATCAAGAATCGGGTGAGCTGCTTCGACTCTTTCTCAAACACACATACTTGGCATCCACTGGCTCGACTTTTGATCTGGGCGGCGCTCTCGCGAGGCAGAACAACGTTGTCTTTTGCGCGAGACGGCCAAGCAAATTCTCTCAGGCCAGTTCTTCGAAGAGCAACGGATCGAGAATCTCGTTGAGGACGATTTCTTCCAGTGGGTGAGGCGCGCCAAGGCGGAAGCGATCCTCGCACCGGTTTGGGAGCGGACGCTGTCTCAAATGGAGACGTATGACCTTGCACACCTCGACCAGGACGTTCTAAAGGGCGTCTATCAGGAGCTCGTCGACCCAAAGGACCGCCACGATCTCGGCGAATACTACACGCCTGATTGGCTCTGCGAACGCATCGTTGAAGAGCTTCTACCTGCGGAGCGCGTGAGCGTTCTAGACCCATCGTGCGGGTCGGGAAGTTTCCTTCGCGCTGCAATTACTCATCAGTTGCGAGGGGACTCCAGCGGAAGCGACGCGTCACGTCTACAACATATTTTGGAGAATGTTGTGGGCATCGATATTCATCCTCTCGCGGTGATCATATCTCGGGCCACGTATCTCCTCGCGATCCGGTCACTGGTTCGCGCCAGCCGGCGTCCCATTCAAATCCCGGTCTATTTGGCGGACTTTCTATTTCTGCCAACAGAGGTGCGACAGCTGACCCTCGGCGAGGAACCAGGCTACGAGATTCGCTTTGGAAGCCGGAAAGTATCGATCCCGGAGGATCTAGTGAAGAGTCCGGAGTTGTTTGATCCTGCGATCGCGGCGGCTTCGCGCGTCGCTGTGGATCAAGCGGAGCGCGGGAAGGAGACTCGGCGCTCTCTTGAGGCGTATGTGC
>DATIXQ010000093.1:0-31858 GCA_035518375.1 Allostellaceae bacterium
AACGACAGCGACGTGCATCGCGTGCTGGCCGCCATCCAGCTCTCGATTCATCACGACTATGACAGGGCGCTTTACCATCAGGAACGCGCTTTGGCGCTCAACCCCAACGATGATCTCATCGTCGTGCAGCAGGGAGAAATGCTCACCTGGACGGGCCGTGCCGACGAAGGGATCGAGTGGATCGAGAAGGCGATGCGTCTCAATCCCTACCATCCCGAGCGCTTCTGGAATCACCTCGGCCGCGCCTTTTTCGTGGCGCGGCGCTATGGCGACGCGGTGAAGGCGTTCCAACGCATCACCCGCGCCGATGCAAGCCACATGGCCTTCCTCGCAGCCGCCTATGCGGCGCTTGGCGACGACGGGGCAGCCAAGCTGGCGGTCCAAGGCGTGCTAAAGCACGATCCGGCCTTTTCTGTCGCGCGCTACATCGAGACGCAGCATTACAAGCACGACGCCGACCGCGAGCACCATCGCGAGGCGCTGCTCAGGGCCGGCTTGCCGGCCTGAACGGCTCTCGGCGCCTGGACTTGGCTGTCGCGGAGGGCGATGGCCAGGCAATTGCGTAGCTCCCCGGACTCCGGTAGCATTTCCGCCGAGGATCACCGACCGAGAGGACGGCCCCGAAACGGGCCGGAATGCGCCATGACGATGACGATCGACATGCATTCCCACATTATTCCTAAGGGTCTCGCCGATGCGCTCCGCGCCCGCACCAAGCCGCCGATGATGATCCGCGGCGAGGACGGCAAGGAGTATATGAACTCGCTCTTGAACGCCCGCGCACCCATGACGCCGGGCTTCGACAGCGTCGAAAAGCGCCTCGAAGAGATGGACAAGGACGGCGTCACCCACGCCGTGCTGTCAAATCAGATGCAGGACATCTCGGCCCTGCCGCTTGAGGACTCGGTGCCGCTCTGCCGCGCCTACAACGACGGCATCTCGGCCGAGTGCCAGAAATATCCGAACCGCCTCCAAGCGTTTGCCGCGATCCCGATGAGTTCGGTCGAGGCCGCCGTGGCGGAGTTCGACCGCGCCATGAGCCTGCCCGGCATTGTCGGGGCCATCGTCCCGGGCGACGCGTTCCTTACCGCGAAACGCGCCGAGCATTGGGCGCCGCTTCTCGAGACGGCTGATCGCCATCGCGCCGTCATCCTCGCGCATTACGGGCGGCTGCCAAACGACCCCGAGGCACCCAAGCCCGATCTCACCGATAATCGCCGGCTCCGGATCGGCACGCTCGACATGCAGTCGCGCATCTCGTCGAGCATGCTGACCTTCTGCCTCACCGACTTCCTCGACAAGTACTCGAATCTCACGATGATGACGCACAATCTTGGCGGCAACATTCCGTTCGAGGTCGAGCGCATGGACCATCGCACCATGGTCGACGAGACGCTCGGCACCGAGCTGCCGTCGAAGCGCTTCAAGAAGGCGCGGCTCCTTGTCGACTGCAACTCGCTCGGGCCCCGCTCGATCGAGCGCGCGGTCGACGTCTATGGCGCCGACAAGATCGTGTTCGGCTCGGACGGTACGCATTTCGGCATGGACTGGACGCAGAAGGCAATCGACGAGGCGCGTATCAGCGATGCCGACAAGGCGCTGATCCGCGGCGGCAACGCCCAGCGCACGCTGGCCCGCGTCGTAGGCCGCATGGCCGTCGCCGCGCAGTAACGACCGTCACAACCGCGCCGCCGCCTCGGAGCACGGGGCGGCGGCGAATTTTTGCGAGGGGAGGTCGGCGGTGGCGGCACGGCGCGAGTCCGTGGTGGCCGGAATCGCCTTCATGGTCGCCTCGACCGTGGCCTTCGCCCTCGTCAACGCCGTCATCAAGTGGGAAGTCGCGTCCTACCCGGTGGGGGAGGTCGCGTTCTTCCGCTCGCTCTTCTCGCTCATCCCATGCTACGCGATCGTGCTGCCGCGCGCGGGTTTGCGCGCCTTCCGCACCGAGCGCCATTTCGATCATCTGAAGCGCGCCGTCTCACAGCTTTGCTCGATGTGCGCGATCTTCATCGCCTTCAAGCTCATGCCTTTGGGCGCCGCGGTCGCAATCAGCTTCGCCTCGCCGCTCTTCACCACGCTCTTCTCCTTCCTGATCCTGAAGGAGCCCGTGGGCGTCCATCGCTGGAGCGCGCTCGCCGTAGGCTTTCTGGGCGTGCTGCTCGTGACGAACCCGGGCGCCGGCGCATTCCAATGGGGCGCTCTCTTCGCGCTCGCCAACGCCGTTCTCATCTCCTCGGTCGCCGTCGCCATCCGCAAGATGAGCATCACGGAATCGGCCGAGACGCTGCTCGTCTACCAGCTCACGCTCTTGTCGCTGCTGACGGCGTGCCTGCTACCCTTTGGCTTCGTGCCGCCGCGGCTCGTCGATCTGTCGTTCCTCGCCACGGCCGGCATCGTCAACGGAATTGCACAATATTGGTGGACGAAGTCGCTCCATCTCGCACCCGCTTCGGCGGTGGTGCCGTTCAACTACCTCTCGCTTGTGTGGGCCTCGGGGATGGGCTTCCTGGTGTGGGACGAGATGCCGACGCCGAGCCTCATCGTGGGCTCGGCGATCGTGGTGGGCTCGGGCCTCTACATCCTCTGGCGCGAGACCGGGCTTCGGGCCCGCGCCCGCGCTGAGGCGTGACGATGGGCGGGCGCTCAATTATCCTCGCCGCATGACAGCGCGCCTGAAACATTTCGGTTGGGGCCGCGAGGGCGAGGGGCTCGATGCCGATGAGCGCGAATTCCTCCTCGCGCGCATCCGTGAGCGCTTCTCGGTCGATCGCTTCGACGAGAAGCATCCGCCGCTGCTCGCGGAGCTGAAGCTTGCGGCGCCTCGGCTGCAGCCGCCGGCAGTACTCGCACCCTTGTGTTCGAGCGCGCTCTACGACCGCGCCGCGCACGCCTATGGCAAGTCTTATCCCGACGCGGTGCACGGGCTCCTGGGCGATTACGCCGCCGCGCCCGACGTGGTCGCTTATCCGAAAAGCGAGGCCGATGTCGCGGCGCTGCTCGACTGGGCCGGGGGCGCCGACGCCGCGGTCGTGCCGTTCGGCGCCGGGTCGAGCGTCGTCGGCGGGATCGAGCCGCGCGGGGCCGCCGAGCGCAAGCGCGGCGTCGTCACCATCGATTTGGGCCAGATGGGCCGCGTCCTCGAGGTCGATCGCGCCGCGCGTGCCGCGCGCATCGAGGCGGGCGCCTTCGGCCCCGCGCTCGAGGCCCAGTTGAAGCCGCACGGCCTCACGCTCCGGCATTTCCCGCAGAGCTTCGAGTATTCGACTCTTGGCGGCTGGATCGCGACGCGCTCGGGCGGGCATTTCGCGTCGCTCTATACGCACATCGACGATTTCGTCGAAAGCGTGCGCATGGTGACGCCCAAGGGCGCGCTCGAGACGCGGCGTTTGCCCGGCTCCGGCGCCGGCCCCGCCCCCGAGCGGCTCGTGATCGGGTCCGAAGGCATTCTCGGCATCATCACCGAGGCGTGGATGCGGCTCCAGGACCGGCCGCGCTTCCGTGCAGGCTCATCGGTCGCGTTCGCCGATCTCTTCGCGGCGATGCGCGCGCTCCGCCTCGTCGCGCAGAGCGGGCTATTCCCCGCGAACTGCCGCGTCCTCGACTCGGACGAGGCCTACAACACCGGCGCGGGCGACGGCCGCTCCGCGATCATGGTGCTGGCGTTCGAGTCAGGCGACCATCCGGTCGACGGCGCGATGAAGCGCGCGCTCGATATCTGCGCCTCCGAAGGCGGCAAGGCCGAGGCGCCCGAAGCCGCCGACGCGCACTTGGCAGGCGCGGCCGGGCGCTGGCGCAACGCCTTCATCCGCATGCCCTATGCGCGCGAGATCACGGTCGGGCTCGCCATCATCAACGACACGTTCGAGACGGCGATCACCTGGGACCGGTTCGAGCGCTTCCACGACAGCGTGAAGAGCGCGGCGCTCGAGGCAATCCGTCGCGCCACCGGCCGCACAGGCCAGGTCACCTGTCGCATCACGCATGTCTATCCCGATGGGCCTGCGCCCTATTTCACCTTCCACGGCCTCGGCCGCCACGGCGAACTCTTGGCGCAATGGCACGAGGTGAAGAAGAGCGCGTCCGACGCGCTCATCGCCGCGGGCGGCACGATCACGCATCACCATGCGGTCGGGCGCCAGCACCGGCCCTGGTACGACCGCGAACGCCCCGATCTCTTCGCCGCTACCCTGCGGGCGGCGAAGCGCGCGCTCGACCCGCAGGGGCTTCTCAATCCCGGCGTGCTGATCGATCCTTAGCCCGCTCACCCTCCTTTGACTGTCATTGCGAGCGCAGCGAAGCAATCTCCTTGCCGGGAAAGGATTGCTTCGTCGCTGGTGCTCCTCGCAATGACAGGCCTGTCTCTCACTTCATCGGGCACTGGTCGTGATAGACGTCGTGCCAGTTCTCGACCGCGGTCCCGCGCAGCGCCAGACGCATCTTCCCGTCGGGGTCTTTCACCACTTCGGTCAGATAGATATTCTGCACCGGATAGTGGTTGTTGTCGAACGCGAAGGGCCCGCGCACCGACTGGAAGTCGGCTTTCTTCAAGGCGGCGCGGAAGGCGTCCTTGTTCGATAAATCCCCATGCACGGCTTTCACGGCGCTGTCGATCAGGTTTACGGCGTCGTATTGAAGCGCGGCATAGATCGCCGGGCGCCGGCCGTATTTCGCCACGAACTCCGAGACGAACTTCTTGTTGGCCGGGTTGTCGAGCTCGTAGGACCAGCTCGTGCTCTGCACGACGCCCAATGCCGAGTCGCCCTCGGCCCCGAACGTCAGGTCGGTCGCGAGCGTGTCCTCGGAATAGATCTTGATCTTGTCGTGCAATCCCGCTTGCGCGAACTGCTTCAGGAAGAGGATGCCGGTGCCGCCCGGAAGGAACACGAAGATCGACGAGGGATCGGCCGCGCGAACCTGCGAGAGCTGCGGCGCGAAATCGACCTGGCCCATCCACGGCGTATAGACAGGCCCAACCGTCTTGCCCTTGTAGAACTTCATCGCGCCGCCGATCTTCTCCCATCCGGCCTGATAGTCGGCGCCCATGAAATAGACGAGGCGCTCGTTCTGCTTGTTGAGATATTGCGCGAGCGCGTCGTCCCAATCCTCGTTCTCGAACGAGGCGAAGAACGCGTCCGCCTTGCAGTCCTTGCCGGCGAATTCCTCAGGACCCGAGAGCGCGCCCACGACCCAGACGCCCGCCTCGAGGAAGGTCGGCACGATCGGGATCGTCGTGTTCGAGCCGAGGAACCCGGTCATTATGTCGACCTTGTCCTCGTCGATGAATTTCGACGCCACCTGCACCGCGGCCGCGGGATCACTCTTGTCGTCCTCGCTGAAGAGCTTGACGTCGACGCCGCCGAGCTTGCCGCCGAGATCGCCGAAGGCGAGATCAAAGCCCCTTTGCATCTCCTCGCCGGGAAGCGCGGCCGCGCCGCTCTTGCTGAGGATGAGGCCGAGCTTCAATGGCCCGGCCGCCTGCGCCGCGCCGCCCAAGGCGACGAGCGCCGTCGCCGCCAGAAGAATTGCCCGCATCGCCGTCTCCCGATTGTTATCGGGCGATACTCAACTCACCGCGGGACTTGCGTCAAGCGTCCGGCGCGTGTGCCGGGGCGGGCGCTGCGGCATCGCGGAGTTGCTCCTTGAGGAGATGCCACAGTCGCTTGCGGTAGGCCACGAACTCGGGGCTCGCCTTGATCGCCTCATCGTTCGACCAGCGCGGCCGCGGCAGCTCAATTTCGACGGTTGCGAGCACGCGGCCCGGATTGGCCGAGAAGATCACGATGGTGTCGGAGAGAAAGATCGCCTCGTCGATCGAGTGCGTGACGAGCACGATGGTCTTGCCTTCGGCCTCGAGGAGCTTCAGGAGCTCGATCTGCATTATCTCGCGGATTTGCGGGTCGAGCGCGCCGAACGGCTCGTCCATCAGCAGGAACTTGGGATTGGTGCTGAGCGCGCGGGCAAGGCCGACGCGCTGCTTCATGCCGCCCGAGAGCTGGTGCGGATAGTAATTCGCGAAGCCCGCGAGCCCGACTCGCGCGAGCGCCGTGGCGGCGCGCGCTCGACGCTCGGTTGCGCCGAGCCCGTGCATCTCCGGCGCAAACTCTATGTTGCGCAGCGCCGTCCGCCACGGCAGCAAGTTGAACTCCTGGAACACCATGGTGCGGTCGGTTGCAGGCTTGCGCACGGTGGCGCCGTCGATGCGGATCTCGCCCGCGAGCGGCCGGACAAGCCCGTGCATCAGGCGCAAAAGCGTCGTCTTGCCGCAACCCGACGGCCCCAGGAGCGAGGCGATGCAGCCGTCGCGGATCGAAAAGCTGACATCGTTCAGGACCGGGAAAACGTCTTCGCTCTCGGGGGCGCGGGCGAAGCCGTGGCTGATGTGCTCGACCTCGATCATCCTGCGGCACCGGTCCAGGGTGCGACGCGCCGCTCGAGCGCGCGCAGGCCTGCGTTCATCAGCACCCCCGCCGCGGCGAGGATGACGACACCGACGAAGATCATCGACGTGTCGTAGCCGGCGCCCGCCTGGAAGATGAGATAGCCCACGCCCGCGGTCGAGGCGTACAGCTCGGCCACCACCACCATGATGAGAACGCGTGCCACGGCAAGCCGCATGCCGGAGATGATGTAGGGCAGCGCCGCCGGCAGCACGATCTTGGTGAGGATCGCAAATTCCGTCGCGGTGAAGGAGCGCGCGGTCTCGATGAGTCGTTTGTCGATGTTCTCGACGCCCGTCTCGGTGCTGACCACGATGACGAAGACGGCACCTACGAAGACGAGGGCGACGCGGGCCGGCGCGCCGATGCCGAGCCAGATGATGAAGAGCGGCAGAAGCGCCACGGTTGGCACCGAGGCTTGCGCCATGACGAAGGGCTCGAGCGTGTCGCGCACGATGCGCGAGCGCCCCATCAGCACGCCCAAGGGGATGCCGAAGACGCACGAGATGAGAAAGCCCCAGAACGCCGTCGACCCGCTCGCCAGGAGGTGCGGATAGATCGTGCCGTCGGTGAACACCTGGAAGAGCCTGACCGCCACCGCGCTCGGGCTCGACAGGAACAGCGGCTCGACCCAGTGGGCGCGCACGGCAAGCTCCCACACGCCGAGGAAGAGCGCGGCCGCGAGCGCGCGCGTGAGCGGCGTGCGCCGGCGCCTCGCCCATGCGGAAAAGCCCGATCCCGCGTGCGCCGTCGTTAGCCTTTCCCTCCCGGTGGCGGGGGAAGCCAACAGAGCGGCATCCCCTTTGAAGGGGGAGGGGTGGGGCGGGGGTGCCTGAACTGCCATTACCGCCCGGTACTAGCATGAGTTCGCGGAGTTCGCCTAGTCGCGAGGGTCAGCGCTGCGGCAAGGAAACGACGTAGCGGCGATCGATCAGCGACGCGGTGTCGACGTCGCCTTTCAGCAGATTCTGCGATTTGAACCACGCGATCTGGTGCGCCACATCGGCCGTGTCGAGCCGCGCGTCGGCATCGATGTAGGAGACCGCCTTGGCAAGCTGCTCGGGCGGCAGGCTGATATATTTCCCGAGGATCGCCAGGATCGCCGGCGCGGTCGGTCCGTCAACCCGCGCCCCATCGGGACCCGCAAACGCGTCGTGGTAGTCGCGCGCGCCCTTCTTATAGGCGCGCAGAAACCGCGCCACGAGATCCAGCTTCGTGTTGGCGGTCTGGGTCGAAGTGAACGCGATCCCGAACTGATAGGACCGCTCGTCGCCGAGATAAGCGAGGATCCGGCCTTTGCCGTCGCGCACCGCCGGCAGCTCCGCCGTTACCGAATTGAGCGTGATGTCGGCCCGCCCGCCGGCGACGGCGTTGACGGCATTGGAGATCGACTGCAGCGGCAGGATGCGCACCGAGCTCAGCGCGAATCCGTATTTGTCGGCGACGAGGCCGAGGGCGTATTGCGCGCTCGATCCGATCTGGCTCAGCGCATAGGAATGACCGGGAAAGTCCTTGAGCGACGTGAAGCCGGCATCGTACGCGGCGGTCGATACGAGGAACGCCTGCGATTCGAAATGCGGCACGTCCTCGGCCGCAGCGGCGATGATCCGCAGATCGCCTTGCCCCGCGAGGCTGTAGAACCCCGCCGAGATCGCGGTCGCGCCGAAATCGATCGCGCCCGATGTCGCCGCCACGGCGATCGGCTGGCCGGAATCGAAAAAGACAAGCTCGGCCGGAACGCCCTCGGCGGCGAAATATCCCTTCTCCTGCGCGATATAGACGGCGCCCGAGGCCGGCACCTTGACGGTGCCGATCTTGATCGCGTCGGCGGCAAGCGCGGGTGCGGCGCCCGTGAGCAAGGCAGGAAAAAGCGCTGCGAGCCCGGCCAGCGCACGGCGAAGATTCGAGTGAGGCATCGCTGCGGATTGTCGGACATGCGCTTTCACGCCGCAAGCCGAACTGCTACCCTCCGCGCGCCGTGAGGAGAAATCGATGCTTCCCGCCGCACGCAGCGTTGCGCTGACCGAAGTTCCCGTCGTCGACCTTGCGCCGGCGTGGTCGGGCGACGCGTTCGCCCGCCGCCAGGTGATGGGCGAGATCGCGGCGGCGTGCCACGAGATCGGCTTCTTCTATGTCCGCAATCACCGCATCGCGCGCGACGATATCGCGCGTATCTTCCAGACCGCGGCCGATTTCCACAATTTGCCACTCGAAGCGAAGATGGAAGTGTCGATCACCAGGAATGACCATTTCCAGGGCTATCTGCACGGAATGAGCAAGGGCAACGACAAGACCATCACAGAGAACCTTCAGGAAGCGTTCCAGATCCGCCGCCCCCTTGCCGCCGACGATCCCGATCTCCTGGCCGGGAAGAATTATCACGGCGTCATTCCGTGGCCGAGCGCGATGCCCGATCTGAAGCCGCGCATGATGGCCTATTTCGGGAAACTCGACGTGCTCGGCTATGCGCTGCTCGACATGTTCGAGGAGAGCCTCGATCTGCCGCCGGGCCACCTGAAGCAGTATTTCGCCAAGGACATGAATTCGCTGCGGCTCCTGCATTATCCGCCGCAAGCGCCCGATGCGCCGGCAGCCTTCCTGGGCGCGCGCGCCCATAGCGACACCAACGCCTTCACAATCCTCGCCCAGGACGACAATGGCGGCCTCGAGGTCCGCACGCGCGCCGGCGAATGGCTCGCGGTGCCACCGATCGCCGACACGCTCGTCGTCAATGTCGGCGAGGTCCTGAAGGTGTGGACCGACGGAATCTTCTCGTCGGCGGCCCATCGCGTCATCAATCGCTCGGGCCGCGAGCGCTACTCGATCCCCTATTTCATGTATCCAAGCTACGACGCCCTCATCATGCCGATCGTGCGCAATCCCGATCCGTCGAGCGTCGCGCCGGAGGATCTGCAGACTTCGATGCCGCGCGACCGGCCGTTCGTCTACGGCGAATTCAAGTCGCGTAACTCGGCGCGCATCAATCCAGGCCGCGCGGGATAGGCCCCGTTCGGCTGCACTCCTGCTTCCCTCCCATCCGGCCGCACTCTAGGCTCGGGCGCCAAGGGAAGCTGGGAGGCGCCCATGTACCGCGCAACCGACGGGATCGTTCTGCCGACCACAATCATCGGCTCGCTGCCGCGCCCGCATTGGTACACAGAAAACCTGGCCGGGCGCAGCTTCGTCGAGGCGATGATCAACGCGCATTTCCGCGAGCAATATACCGATGCGGTGTCGTGCTTCCTGCGCGACCAGGAGCTCGCCGGGCTCGATATCGTGACCGACGGCGACGCCCGCTTCGATACCGAGGTCGCCGGCTATAGCTGGTTTTCCTATGCACTGACACGGCTAGGCGGCGTCACGCTCGAAGCCGCCTACGGCCGCCCCGTGGTGTTCGGGCGCTTGCCGTTCCCGCGCGGCCACATCCTCAACGAAGGGATGGAGGCGCGCGTCAACCCGACGATCGTCGGCCCGGTTTCGCGCGGCATCCTGCAATACACGCCGCTCTTTCTCACGGCCCAGCGTCTGACGACGAAGCCGGTGAAATTCGGCACGATCACCGCCGAGTTGATCGCGCTCACGCTGCGCGATCAGCATTATAAGAGCCGGCGCGAGCGCATCATGGCGGTCGCCGAGGTGCTTCACGAGGAACTCACGGAATTGGCCGATGCCGGGTGTCCCGTCGTCCAGATGGAGGAGCCGCAGGTCCACCTGATCGGCCCGCGCGGCGGCGTCGATGCGGAGCTCAATCCCGACTTCTTCGTCGATGTCTTCAACACGACCGTCCGCGGTTTGCGGCAGAAGACCGAGGTGTGGTGCCACACCTGTTGGGGCAACCCGGCGCAGCAACGCATGTTCGCGCGCCCGCAAAGCTACGAGCCGGCGCTCGAAGCCTTGAACCGCATCGATTGCGATGTCATCACCTTCGAGACCTGCGCCTCCGACGGCATGGATCTCGCCGCCATTGGCAAGCGCATCACCGGCAAGAAGGTGGCGATCGGCGTCATCGACCATCACACGCTCCAGGTCGAGACGCCGGAGGATGTCGCAGCGCTGATCCGGCGCGCGCTCGAACACATCCCGCCCGAGCGTCTCGTCATTGCGTCCGACTGCGGCATGGGGCGCGAGGGGATGAGCCGCCGCCATGCCTTCTTCAAGATGGTGGCACTCGTCCAGGGCACCAATATCGTGCGGCGCGAATTGGGCGCGAAGGAGGCGCCGGTCCTGGCCGCGGACGAGCGCTTCTCGCTCCTCGAGCGCCGCTGAGCGAGAGCACTATGGCCGAGAAGAATCTTCAGGTCCTGCTCGCCGCGCGGCCGAAGGGCGCGCCGAAGGACAGCGACTTCCGCCTCGCCGAGGCGCCCGTGCCGGAGCCAGGGCCGGGCGAGATGCTGCTCCGGACGATTTATCTCTCGCTCGACCCTTACATGCGGCTCCGCATGAACGAAACCTCGCATCTGCCGCCGTTCGAGATCGGCAAGCCGCTCCTTGGTGCGACCGCCAGCGTCGTCGTCAAGTCGAACCTGCCCGAGTATCGCGAAGGCGAATTCGTCGTCGCACTCCACGGCTGGACGACGTATGCGCTCTCGAACGGCACGGGCATGTTCGGCCGGCCGCTGCAAAGGCTCGATCCGAAACGCGGGCCGCTCTCGGCGCAGATCTGGATCCTGGGATCGCCCGGCCTCACCGCCTACAAGGGTCTGCTCGCCGTGGCGCAGCCGAAGGAAGGCGAGACCGTCGTCGTCTCGGGCGCTTCGGGCGCGGTCGGCTCGATTGTGGGCCAGATCGCGCGCATGAAGGGCTGCCGCACCGTCGGCATCGCCGGCGGCGCGCAGAAAAGCGCCTATGTTACGGGCACGCTCGGCTTCGACTCGGCGGTCGATTATAAGGCGGGCGACCTCGCAGGCGCGCTCAAGGCCGCGTGCCCCAAGGGCGTCGACATCTATTACGAGAATGTGGGCGGCGCCGTGTTCGAAGCAGTGCTGCCGCTCCTCAACAATTTCGCGCGCGTGCCGGTGTGCGGCAATGTCGCCGAATATAACGCGGTCGAGCGCCGCGTCGGCCCCGACCGCATGCCCGACCTCATGCTCGCGATCCTCGGCCACCGCCTCACGCTTCGCGGCTTCGTCGTTTCCGACTTCATGAACGACATGCAGGATTTCGTGCGCGACATGGGGGCGTGGCTCGCGGAGGGAAAAATCCACTACCGCGAGGACATCGCCGACGGGCTCGCCGCGGCGCCGCAGGCCTTCATCCGCATGCTGGCCGCCCAGAATTTCGGCAAGCCGATCGTCCGTGTCTCGCCCGACCCGGGGGCGTAGCTGGACTAAGGCGGCGGGAAGCCGAAGCACTCGGCCGCGTTGTCCGCGAAGATGCGGTTGCGCGTCTTCTCGTCCGGGATCCAGTCGAGCATGATGTCGACGAGGTCGCCGTCGTTCGGCATCGGCTTGAAATATTGCGGATGCGGCCAGTCGCTGCACCACACGATGCGGTTGGGCGCGTGCTGGACAAGTTTCTGGACGAACGGCTTCGTGTCCGCGAACGGGAAATCGTTCTCCGCCGAGAAGCGCGGGTTGATCTTGACCCAACAGCGCCCGGTGTCGAGGCATTGCAGCACGAACTTGAACTCGGGACTGTCGAGCCCTTTCGCGGTCGGCGGGTGGCCTGCGTGCTCGATCACGAACTTGCCCGGCGAGGCGAGGATCTTCGGCCGCCGATCGGGCGTGGCGCCGAGATAACTCGACGACCAGCCATGCTCGGTGACGCGCGCGACAAGGCGCTCGTCAAGCACGGGATCGAGCCGGTGCGCGAAGCGCGCGCCCACGACGCCCGCCTTGGTCAGAAGCTCGAGCTCGCGGTCGGTGATGTTCGACCACGGCGAAATGATGCCGCGAAGCCGGTCAGGAAAGCGCCCGAGCCCGTTCAGCACGATCTCGTAATTGTGGCCGTACATCATCGAATTCGTCACGACCCCGCGCGACAGGCCCATCGCCTCCTGCATGACGAGCCAGTCGTCGATCGTGGTGTCCTCGAATTCGAGCTGGCTGAACACGTGGTCGGGCTTCAGCGGGAACTGCTCTTGCGGCCCGATGAAGTGGAAATGCGTGTCGCACGCGCCGGGCGGCAGCTTGCATTTGGGCTTCTTGTAGTTGCGGTCGATCGGCGGCGATTTGGCGCGGTTCATGCTTCCCCCCACACGGCGCGCGCCACTTCGACAACGCGCGCGAGCTTCTGCCACTGCATCTCGTAAAGCTCGGGATCGGCATCGCGGGCGCTCGTCGAGAAGCCGCAATGCGGCGAGAGGCCGAGCTGCTCCAAGGGCGCGAAGCGTGCCGCCTCGTCGATGCGGCGCTTCAGCATGTCTCCGTCCTCAAGTGCTTTCGCGCGCGAGGAGACGAGCCCCAGCACGACGCGCTTTCCCTTGGGCAGATGCTTCAGCGGCTCGAACGAGCCCGCCCTCGGCGTGTCCCATTCGAGGAAATAGGCGCCGATATTGATGCCGTTGAACATCGCGTCGGCGATCGGCTCATAGCTCGCGGTCGCCTGCCAGCTCGGGTCCTGGCTGCGGCAGACATGGATCGCGACGCGCATGCCCTTGGGGGCGCCGGCCACGACCGCGTTGATGGCCGCGACATAGCGCGGCAGGAGCTTCTGCCAATCGTCGCCGCGCGCCGCCAGCAGCTCCCGCGCGCGCGGGTCGCCAAGCTTTACGAGCGAGGTCTCGTCGAGCTGGACATAATCGCACCCGGCCTTGGCCAGCGCCGCGAGCTCGGCGTGATAGGCGGCGACAAGATCGGCCCAGAACGCCTCGAGATCGGGATATACCTCGCGGCTCACATGCTCGCGGCCGGTGCGGTAGTGGATATAGGCCGGGCCCGGCAGCGTTAGCTTGGGTGTGGCCGTGGTAACGCTCTTGAGGAAGGCGAAATCGCGCGCGTTTTCATCGCCTTTCCAGGCAATGCGCCCCACCACCCTCGGGATGCGGCGCGCCATGCGGTTGCCGTGCGCGGCCGATGCGCGCCACCCTTCCTCCTCGGTCAGCGTCACCGCGACACCCGCGAGGCCCGAGGTGGTGAAGCTGTCGGAGTAGGTGTCGCGGCGGAATTCGCCGTCCGTCACGGGCCCGAGGCCCAAGGCCTCCTGCCGGCGGACGACCTCGCGGATCGCCTTGTCCTCGGCCGCGCGCAGCTTCGCGGGGTCGCCGTCCGCCTCGAATGCGGTTCGGGCGGCCAGGAGTTCGGGCGGGCGCAGCAGGCTGCCGATGTGCTCGGCGCGGAAGGTCGGGGAGGGCGGGGGCGTTGGCATCCTATAATTATTGCCGCGACCCCGTCCGGCGCAACGGTCCCTTGCGCCGCCATGACGGGGGCGGGCGGTCTTGGTAACATAGGGCCGCCCTTTCTCGGAGGTTCGCGATGGGTGAGATTCTCGGCCTTGGCGTCACGCACTCGCCGCTCTTTCCGCAGCCCGCGGAAAAGATGGCCTTCATGCTGCAGCGTCGGCTCGACGATCCCGATATTCCGGCCGAAGCCAAGGACCAGGGCAAATGGCCCGACGCCATGCGCAAGGAATGGAGCACCGACAGCGGCGCCGCGGCCGGTGCCAAGCACCGCGAAGAGATGCTGGTGGGCCTGCGCCGCGCGCGGGCGCGGCTTGACGAGTTCAAGCCCGACTTCATCCTGATGTGGGGTGACGACCAGTACGAGAATTTCCGCGAGGACGTGATCCCGGCTTTCTCGCTCCTCGCCTACGAGCAGGTGAAGGCGCGGCCCTGGGCGCAGGCGATGGAATCGTCGGCGATGAAGGGCAAGCCCAACGTGTGGGGCGAGGGGCCCGACTTCGAGGTCACGATCAAGTGCCACCGCGAAGCCGCGAAATACCTGGCCGAGCACCTCCTCGAGGAGGAATTCGACATCGCCTACGCCTATGAGCCACTGCACCACAAGTCGCTGTCGCACGCGTTCCTCAACGCCATCCTCTATCTCGACTACGATCGCAAGGGCTTCCCGCATCGCGTCGTGCCGATGCCGATCAACTGCTACGGCCGCGAGGTGATCGGCTATCGCGGGTTCGCCGACAGTCTGGGCCACAAGCCGCCGCCCGATCCGCCGAGCCCGAGCCCCAAGCGCTGTTTCCGAATGGGCGCGGCGGTGGCGCGCATCTGCCGCGACAGCCCCTATCGCGTCGCGCTGATGGCGTCGTCCTCCTGGTCGCATTCCTTCCTCACCAAGAAGACTTGGCGCATGGTGCCCGACATCGAGACCGATACGCGCCTCTACAAGGCGATGCTCGCCGGCGACTACGACACCTGGCGCAACTTCACCTTGGCCGAGATCGAGGACAGCGGCGGGCAGGAGACGCTCAACTGGTTTGCGCTGATGGGGGCCATGAACGAGCTCGGTCACAAGGTCGCATGGTCGGATTTCCTGCCGACCTACATCTTCAACGCGACCAAGGTGACCGCGATCTTCGCTCCCAGGTGAGGTGAGACGGATGGCGCGCCGCCCGCATTGGACGCTCGACGATATCCCTTACGGCGAGATCGACCGCGATGCCATTGCGGGCGACCGGTGCGTGTTCCATCTCATCGCGTCGGCGAGCTTCATCGAGATCTCGTCGGACGCCTATACCAGGAACCTTGTCGAATACTGCTCCGACGAGCCAGAGGTCGTCGGTTGGTTGAAGCACGGCTGGGAGGGCGAGGAGGTGCAGCATGGGCTTGCGCTTCGCCGCTACGTCGAGACCGTGTGGCCCGAGTTCGATTGGGAGCGCGCCTACAATAGTTTTATGACAGAGTACGCGCGGCTTTGCTCGCTCGAGTTCTACGCGCCCACGCGCGCGCTCGAGATGGCGGCACGCTGCGTCGTCGAGACTGGTACGTCGAGCTTCTACCGCATGCTGGCTGACGCCTCGCACGAGCCAGTGCTGCGCAAGCTCGCCACCTTCATCAGCAACGACGAGATCGACCACTACAAGCATTTCTATCGCTACTTCCGGCTTTATGCCGTGAAGGAGCGGCCGAGCCGCTGGGCGATCGCGAAGACGCTTCTTGCGCGCATCGCCGAGGTCGATAACGAGGACGCGGCCATCGCCTTCAAGCACGTGCGGCTCGAGACCCATCCCGATACCCCCTATAGCGATGCCGAGTACGAGGATTTCCGCCGCTTCGTGCGCACCTGGGGCATGCCCCATTACAAGTTCGACCGCGCCGTGCGCATGGTGCTAAAGCCGATGCGGCTGCCGGGCGCGCTCGCGCGCGTGGCGGAGCAGGTCGGAGTCGGCATCGCCCGCCGCCGCCTCTGCGCCTGAGCCGCCGCTCTTCGCTGAGCGCCTGCCTCGACAAGACCGGGGCGCGCGCGACATACTCCGCCGAAATCGCAAGGGGGAACGTATGACGGTGCAGCAACCGGCGCACGGCACGGCTTCGGGCACGATGGAGCCGCTCGTCGTCATCACGATACTGGCGCTCGTCCTGAATCTCGCGATCACGTGGTTGAGCGCGACCGGCCACAACATTGTCTTCCCGATCAACATCCTCGGCGGGTTCAGCTTCAACGTCGCGCCGCTCTTGCCGGCCGCCACCGCGCTCATCATCGCTTTCGGGCTCTGGCGCTACGCCGGGTTGAGCCAGGGCCGCGCCTGGCTAGCCGCGCTCTTCATCTTCATCGCGCCGATCGTCCTCGTGCAGATCTGGAACGCTCTGACGGGGTTACTCCTCAATCTCCTGCCCGACTCGGTCGTCACCAACTCGCAGAATTTCTACGGCATCTTCTTCGTGCAGCGCGCCGTCTCGGCGGCGAGCGTGATTGTCGTCATGGCGATTGCCTCACCCATCTTCCGCGCCTGGTCGGCGTGGCTCTGGCTCATCGTCATTTGGGCCGGTGGCGATACGCTGCTCTTCGGCCTTTACCGCAATGCGGTGATGACGCGCGAGGTCTATCTCTGGATTTATCCGTTCGAGCGCGTGCTCGGCTTCATCGTCATCGCTTGGTACCTTCAGCGCTCGGCGCGCCGTCACGCCTGAGCCGCCGGCGTTCATGCCGCAACGCCTGACGCTGCTGGCGCTTCCGGGGATTGGCTTCGTCCGGCCGGGAGACGATCTCGCGGCGCTGCTGGCCGCGGCGCTCGAGCGCGCGGGCGAACGGATTTGCGCGTGCGACGTCCTCGTCGTGGCGCAGAAGGTCGTGTCGAAGGCCGAGGGGCGTTATGTCGATCTCGCCACGGTCACGCCCTCGGCGCGGGCCGAGACGCTCGGGCGCGAGACCGACAAGGATCCGCGCCTTGTCGAGCTGATCCTCCAGGAATCGCGCTCCGTGCTGCGCCAAAGCCCGGGCGTGCTCGTGGTCGAGCATCGTCTCGGCTACGTCATGGCGAATGCCGGGATCGACCGCTCGAACATCGATCCCGCCTCGGGCGCTGAGCCGGTGCTGCTGCTGCCGCGCGATCCCGAAGCCTCTGCCGAGGCGCTCCGCGCGCGCCTCGGCACGCATTTTGGCGTGGCGCCTGCGGTCATCGTCGCCGACAGTTTCGGCCGCGCCTGGCGCCGCGGCACGGTCGGCATCGCGCTGGGCGCGGCGGGATTGCCCGCGCTCGTCGATTTGCGCGGGCGCGCCGATCTCTACGGCCGCGCGCTGCGCGTGAGCGAGACCGGCTTCGCCGACGAGATCGCGACGGCCGCCTCGCTCCTCATGGGCCAGGCCGACGAGGCGCTGCCCGCGATCCTGGTGCGCGGCCTCGAATGGTCGGGCGAGGCACTGCCGGCGCGGCATTTGATCCGGCCGGAGGCCGAGGATCTGTTCCGCTGATGAGCGGGGGCGTGCTGCTGCTCTCGGGCGGGATCGGCGGCGCGAAGCTCGCGCTGGGCCTCGCGCGCGTGCTGCCGCCGGGCGATCTCACGGTCGTCGCCAACACGGGCGACGATTTCACGCATCTGGGTCTCGACGTGTCGCCCGATCTCGACACGCTCCTCTATACGCTCGCGGGGCTCGACAATCCCGCAACCGGCTGGGGCCGGCGCGATGAGACCTGGAACTTCATGGCGGCGCTCGAGGCCTTGGGCGGCGAGACGTGGTTCCGGCTCGGCGACCGCGATCTTGCGATCCATGTGGAGCGCACGCGGCGCCTCGCCGCGGGCGAGACGCTTGCCGCGATCACGGCCGATTTCGCCCGCCGCCTTGGTGTTTCCGCGCGGCTCCTGCCGATGTCCGATGATCCCGTGCGCACGCGTCTCCTGACTGACGAGGGCCGGCTCGACTTCCAGGACTATTTCGTGCGGTTGGCCGCGGTGCCCGTCGTGCACGAGATCGCCTATGCCGGTGCCGCTACGGCGCGGCCCAATCCGGATTTCCTTGCCGCGCTCGGGGATAAGAGCCTCCGCGCCATCGTTGTCGCGCCCTCGAACCCGTTTCTCAGCATCGAGCCGATCCTGGCGCTTGCGGGCGTACGCGCGGCCCTTACGGCGGCGCCCGCGCCCGTCCTTGCCGTCACGCCGATCATTGCCGGAGCCGCGGTCAAAGGCCCGACAGCGAAGCTCATGCGCGAATTGGGCCTCGTGCCGTCGGCCGTTGCTGTGGCCGAGCGTTACCATGACTTCCTCGATCTCTATGTGCTCGAACGTGCCGATGCGGCCGAGGCCGCGCGCCTCCCCGTCCGGGCCGTGATCGCGAACACACTGATGCGCACGCTCAGCGACCGCGAGGCGCTTGCGCGCGCCGTGCTCGACGCCGCCGACGCGGCACCCGCCCGCCCATGAGTGCGCTCTGGGCCGTCGTGCCGGTGAAGGAGCTCGATCTGGCGAAGACGCGCCTTGCCCCGGTGCTCGACGCCTCGGCGCGCCGGGCCCTCATGCTCGCCATGCTCGAGGACGTGCTCGCGGCGCTCGCCGGCGCGCGGCATCTCGCCGGCATCATCGTTGCGACGCTCGATCCCGTTGCCGCGGCGGTGGCGCGGCGCTTCGGCGCCGATATTTCGCGCGCGGATGCCGGGCGCGGCCACAGCGAGGCGGTCGCCGCCGTGGCGCGCGCGCTCGCCCGCAAGAACGCGGCCATGCTCACCCTCGCGGCCGATATTCCGCTCGCCTGTGCCGCCGATATCGACGCGCTCGCCCGTCGTGGGGCCGGGCGCCGGCGTTTCGTGATCGTGCCCTCGCGCGACGGGACCGGCACCAACGCCGCGCTTTGCAATCCGGCCGATCTCGTGCCGCTGCGCTTCGGCGCGCCGAGCTTCCGCGCCCACCTCGCCGCCGCCCGTGCGCGCGGCCTCAAGCCGGCCGTGTTGCGCCGGCCGCGCCTCGCGCTCGACATCGACGAACCCTCCGACCTCGCTGCCCTGCGGATCGCCCCGGGGCGCTCCCGCGCGAAAGCGCTGCTCCCGGCCGCGATAACGGGGAGGTGATCCGAACTCAGGTAAGGTTCGTAAAAAAGAGGTAACCGCGGCAATAAGTTAACGCCGCAGCCTATGGTTTCGCGAGTCGACAGGAATGGGGATTTGTGATTTAGTACCGCCCCGCGTGGATAATGACGGCTCGGATTGTTGGAAAACTTTACAACTTGCCCTCGTCTGTCTCCGTCGACACAAGCTTAGCCATTGAAGTTTCGAGATAATTTCTAGTCGGCACCGGTCTTGCATAGGTTGTTCCGGAGAATGAGCGTCAATGGTTCAGAATAGCCCGATCGAGCAAGACGGCGCCCAAAGCCCGGCCCGGGCCGACCTTCCGGCCGACGTGGCTGCGGTGCCTGCCGCGCCGGACAAGGCCCAAAAGGCCGTCAGCGGCCGCCGCAAGCTCCTGACCCGGGGCCTCGCGGGCGGCTCGATCGTTTTGTTCGCCTCGACGCATCGCGCGCTGGCGGGCGGCTCGTGCGATCTGCACACCTATTCCGGTTATCAGTCGCTGACGAACGCCGCGAAGAAGGGAAAGAAGGTAGGCAAGATAGCCTCGGGCGGCGGAAAGGCCTATTGCGGCGGGCTAACCCCTGGCTATTACAAGACACACACCACTTGGCCCAGCCCCTACGTAGCAAGCGGCTCGCACGCCACGAAATTCAACGCGGTGTTTTCGCCGAGCCCGTTCTCGAGCAGCACGACCATGTTGACGGTGCTCGGCATGGGCGGCGGAGGAACCACGGCCGCGGCGCGGGAGTTCATTGCGGCGCTTCTCAATGCCGCGGGTGGCGGTGGCGTCACCGACTATCCCTACACGACGACGCAGATCAAGACGATCTGGACGGAGAACTATTCCAACCTGAGCGCCTACCTGACCTACTTCAACACCTACCTCGACACGGCCTAAGCTCCACCGCTCCGGTAGAGCGATGGGCCCGATCTGCAAGCTCAACAGATTATCGTCGTTGTCGTGGCGCCAGTTCGGCGCCGAATGGGCGTTTTTCGACGAAGGATCGGGCGATACCCACGTCGTGGACGCAGTGGCTGCCGCGACTCTCATGTGCATTGAAGCGGGCACGTTCGATGCCAGCGCTCTGGCCGAGCAGGTGGCCGTTGAGCTCGACCTCGAACCGTCCGAGGCGTTGTCGCAGGGCGTGGCGGCGTCCGTGGAGCGCTTTACGATTCTCGGGCTGATCGAGCCTGCCGCCTCGTGAGAGTTTCGGATCTGAGCGCGGCTTCGCTCGCGCAACGCCTAGGCGGCGGGGAGTTACTGTTCCGCTGCGGCCCGTTCACGGCCCGCCCGACCACCGGGATTGCGAGCGTCGTCGATAATTTCCGGCTGCTCTATACGGATTACGACCTCGCCGAGGGGTTCGCGGATTTCCGCTTCGAGATCGCGCCGCCCGCCGGACTTCGGCGCTGGATCAGGCCACAGGTCTTGTTCTCCTTTGATGGCGACCGGCCATTCGAGCGTTTTCCTGCGGATCAAGCCTATCCACTATTCGAGTGGGGCTTCAACTGGTGCATCGCCTCAACGACAAACCGCTATCTCATCATCCATGCCGCCGCGGTCGAACGTGGTGGCCGTGTGCTCGTCCTGCCGGGCATGCCGGGCTCGGGCAAAAGTACGCTGACCGCGGCCCTTGTGAGCCGCGGCTGGCGGCTCTTCTCCGACGAGATGGCGCTCGTCGCGATCGAAGGCCGCGATATCGTGCCCATTCCGCGGCCGATTAGCCTCAAGAACGAATCAATCGCGGTGATCCAATCATTCGATCCGGCGGCGGTATTCGGCCACACCAGCCACAACACGGCGAAGGGATCAGTCTCGCATGTGCGCGTCCTCACCGCGGACGTGCGGCGCGCGGGGGAAGTCGCCCAGCCCGGCTGGATCGTCTTTCCGCACTACGAAAGTGGCGCCGCCGCTACGCTGACGCCGCGTGCGAAGCCCGCCACCATGCTCGATCTCGCGAGCAACAGCTTCAACTACCGGATCCTCGCCCGGCTTGGATTCGAGATGTTGTGCGACGTGGTCGAGCGCTGCGATTGCTATGACTTCCGCTATGGCAATCTCGATGAGGCAATCGCGATTTTCGAGCGGCTGAGCGAGCGCGGATGAACCGCAACGCGCTTATCGCGGGTGCGCTGCTGCGGCCCGAATCGCTGCGGCGCTTGTCGCTCGGCGATTGGGAGAACCTCGTTGGATGGTCTCGCGCCGAGCAACTCCTGCCGCGCATCGCATTCGCAGCGGAGCAGCTCAAAGGACTCGAAATTCCGCCGGCTGTGCGGCGGCATCTCGACTCCGCGCGTCTCGCATGGGAAGGCCATCGCCGCGCCATCCTCTGGGATGTGAACCGCATTGCGACGACGCTGGCGCCGATCGAGACGCCGGTTGTCCTGCTCAAGGGCGCCGCGTATCTCGTTGCGGGGCTCCGCCCGGCGCCTGGCCGCGCGTTCAGCGACATCGACATCATGGTTCGCCGCGAAACCCTCGATGCGGTCGAGACGGCGCTGCTGCAAACCGGCTGGCAGATGGAGGAACTCGACGCCTACGATCAGCACTATTACCGCACATGGATGCACGAATTGCCGCCGATGCAACATGCATTCCGGCGCACCGTTCTCGACGTGCATCACACGATTGCGCCGCTGACCGCGCGCCGCGCGGTCGATGCGGAGACGCTGTTCGCGGCTGCGGCGCCTGTTGCCGGCGGTCCCAAGCTCTACGTGCTCGCCCCGGTCGACATGCTGCTGCATGCCGTTATCCATCTCATGCAGGAGGGCGAGTTCGACAAGGGCTTGCGCGATCTCTTCGACATCGACCAGCTATTGCGGCAATTCGGCGAGGAGCCGCGCTTCTGGCCCGCGCTTCTCGCGCGCTCGGCCGAACACGGGCTCGACCGGCCGCTTTTCTATGCGGTGACGCAGCTGCGCCGCCAGTTCGAAACGCCGATGCCGGGCGAATTCCTCGAAGAGATCGCGCGCCGCGGACCGCCGTGGCCGGCCAAGCAGCTTATGAGCGCGATCTTCCATGCCGGGATCAGTGGCAACTCCCCACGTCTTGCGCGCGATTTTCTCTATATCCGCGGCCACTACATGCGCATGCCGCTGCGGCTCCTCGTGCCCCATCTCGCGCGAAAATTCCGCCACCGGTTCGACCCGGCGGAAGCATAGCTCACGCGGCGAAGCGCGCGCGATCGTTCGGCCGGTCGTACTCGACCGGCGTGCCCTTGGGGATGATGCCGGTGATATTGACCTTGCGGATCGACCAGTAATTCATGATGTAGTAGCGCGGCGTCACCGTCGCCGCCACGCCCGGGACCGTGTAGAGATCGCGCATATAGTTCGACAGGTTCGGATAGTCGGCGATGCGTTGGCGGTTGCACTTGAAGAGCGAGAAATAGGCCACATCGAAACGCACGAGTGTCGGGAAGAGGCGCCAGTCGGCCTCCGTGATGTGGCGTCCGACGAGATAGCGCTGGCGCGAGAGCCGCGCCTCGAGCTCGTCGAGCGTCTGGAACAGCGCGTCATAGGCCTCTTCGTAGGCCTCCTGCGTCCGGGCGAAGCCGCAGCGATAGACGCCGTTGTTGACGTTGCGATAGACGAGATCGTTGATGCGGTCGATCTCGGCGCGCAAGGGCGGTGGATAGAAATCCGTATCGTCCCCTGCGATGCCGCGGAACTCGGAATTCAGCATGCGGATGATTTCCGAGGATTCGTTGTTGACGATCCGCTTCGTCTTCTTGTCCCAGAGAGTCGGCACCGTCACCTTGCCGGTATAGCCGGGCTCGCTCGCGCTATAGGCCTCGTGGAGATAATGGAAA
Organism: Allostellaceae bacterium; assembly: GCA_035518375.1. Taxonomy (GTDB): domain Bacteria; phylum Pseudomonadota; class Alphaproteobacteria; order ATCC43930; family CGMCC-115725; genus DATJLY01. Next base: position 22,637 of record DATIXQ010000093.1, read on the forward strand.
CCGTTGACCGTGTCGGGCAGGCAGTCGGGATAGCGCTCGTCCTTCTCGTAGACCCAGCCCTGATCCTTGATCCCGGGCGTCGCGTGCGACACAGAGATTGCGCCCTCAAGCTTCTTCACCGCGCGATAGATCAGCGTGCGGTGCGCCCAGGGACATCCCAACGCGGTGTAGAGGTGATAGCGCCCCGGCTCGGCCTTGTAGCCGGACGAGCCGTCGGCCGTGATGGACTTGCGGAAGAGGCTGTCGCTGCGGCGGAAGTCGCCGATGGCGCCCGTCTCCTGCGGCAGCTCCTCGTCGCGCCATTTGCCGTTCACGAGAATTCCCATCGCACCCTCCGCTAGTTCCGTGTCGCCTCGGCCTGAAGCCGCCGGTCGGCCGCCTCGACGATGCTCAAATCGGCATATTGCGCCACCGCGAACGGCTCGGCGAGGAAGCCCAAGGCACGCTGCTCGTCGATGTTGTGCTGCATCGCCGCGAGGTTGGGCTTGCCGTCCGGGTCGCGGTACTGGTCGCCCTTCGTCAGCACCCACCGATCGAAACGCGAAGGATCGAGCTTGGTGAAATTGCTGACGATCGCGACCGCTTCCTTGTGGTTCGCGGGATTGAGATACCAGCGCAGCGAGCGCAGATAATCTTCCATGTAGTCGGTGAGCGCGGCGCGGTTCTTCTCGATGAAGGGCGCGCGCGCCGAAAGCGACAGGATCTGCGACACGCCCATCACATCGCGCAGCTCGAAGAGCGGGTGTGACTTCTGGCGCAGTTCCTCGGTCTGGAAGAACGGGATCGAGGTGATGAGGTCGGCCTTGTGGTCGAAGAGAAGCGCCGCCATGTTGGCGAAATTCGCCTCGATGATGGTGTAGTCGCGCTTATCCTCGAGCCCGTGCTTGCGCATCATCGCGCGCATGCCGATGTCGGTGCCGGTGCCGATGACGTTGGTGGCGAGGACCTTGCCCTTCAAATCATCGACGGACTTCACCGGCCCGTCATTGAGCACCCGGTACTCGGACGAGAAATAGCCGGGCACGCCGTCTTCAATCTCATCGGCGATGACGCGCAGGTCATTCATATGCCCGTTCTCGACCGCGAACGCGAACGAGGAATAGGAAAGCTCGGCGACGTCGAGATCGCCCGACGCCAGCGCCGTCGTCATCTGTGAGCTGCCGGCGAAGCGGGTGGGCTCGACCGTGTAGGAGGTGCCAAGATGGCGCGCGAGCTCGGGCTTCGCGAAGAGGATCGGCGCAAGCGAGGTCGGCACGGTGATCCACGCGACGCGGATCTTGAGCGGTTCGGCCGCGGCGCCGTGCGCGAGGAACGCGAGCGCCATCAGCGCGACAAGGGTGGTCCTAATGAGTGGCATCGCTGACCTCTCTTAGTCAAAGAGAGCGGCTACCGCTTCCGCTCGACTCCGTCGATGAAGCGCACCACGAGCCCGTTGACGCCGACCGGGTCCTCGAGATTGAGCCCATGGCCCGTCTCGGGCATCACCACGAGGTACGCTCCCGGTATCTTCTCCTCGAGGAAGCGGCTCGGATTGAGGCACGGCTCGTCGTCGCCGCCGACGAGAATCAGCGCCGGCACCTTCATCGCCTTGACCCGCGCCTCGTGCGCGTAAATGGGCGGGCGGCGTTTTTGCACGCCGCGCATGGTGTTGGTCATGCCGAGAAGCGAGAGCTTGCCGACCTCGCGGAGATAGCTCTCGTAGAGCGCCGGGTTCTTGGCCTTGAGGCGGATGCGCGTCGGCGAATTGCCGAAATTCTTCGCGGTATCGGCCATGCCGGCCTGCTCGATTGCTTGCGCGCGTGCCTCGGTATCGACCGCGTAAGCGGCGGTGCCGACGTCGGAGCCGCTGCCGATGCTGCACAGGATGACGGAGCGCGTGCGCTCGGGATGCGCGAGCGCGAATTGCAGCGCCGCGGCCGAGCCCATCGACACGCCCATCACATGCGCGGAGTCCACGCCGCAGGCGTCGAGCACGGCGCCGATATCCTCGGCCGCGATGTCCTGGGAATAGGATTCGATGTTGGGCGGCACGTCCGAGGGCGGATATCCGCGCGCATTGTAGGCGATGCAGCGGAAGCGATCCTTCATCGCCGCCACCTGCGGCGCGAAGGAATGGAGCGTGCCGGCCAACTCATGCACGAACACGATGGGCGGGCCGCTTCCCTCGCTTTCGTAATGAAGCTTCGTGCCATCTCTCGCGGTGGCTTGGGGCATCGAGACCTCAGCGGTTGCGGTGAAGCATCCCGCCATCCACGGTGACGACGGTGCCGCTCACATAGTTGGCGCGGTCGGAGGCGAGGAAGACGACCATCGGCGCGATCTCGTCGACATGCGCCGGGCGGCCATAGGGCATGCGCGCGAAATCCTCGCGCCAGCGCCCTTCCTCGCCCTTGGCGCGCCAGCGCTGCTTCGCCAGCGTGACGATGCGGTCGGTCTCGACCGGGCCGGGGTTCACGGCGACGACGCGGATGCCGTAATCGATGGCATGCGAGCCGAGCGAGCGCGAGAACGCCATGAGCGAGGCGTTGCCGGCCGCGCCGCAGACATAGCCGAAGCTCATGGTCTCGCCGCCGCCGCCGCAGATATTGATGATGACGCCGCGCTTCTTCTCCTTCATGCGCGTGAAATAGGCGCGCGCGAGGTTGACGTAGCCGAACACTTTGAGCTCCCAGCCCTCGCGCCACGCCTTGTCGTCGACGGCGAAGATATCGCCGCCGGGAATGGCCCCGGCGTTGTTGACGAGGATGTCGATGTCGGGATTGGCCGCGACGAGCTCGTCGCGCGCGCCTTGCTGCGACAGGTCGAGCGCCATCGTGCGGACGTTGACCTGCGCGCTCCTGCGGATCGTCTCGGCCGCGGTCTCGAGCTGATCTTTCGTGCGCGACGACAGCACGAGGTTGCAGCCCTCGGCCGCGAAATGTCGCGCGCAGCCCAAGCCAATGCCCTTCGATCCGCCGGTGATGAGCACCGTCCGGCCGGCCAGATGGAGGTCCATTCTCACTCCTCGACAATCGCTTTCTGCCCGCGCCATGGTATGGGAAAGTCGGGCCACCGGAAAGGCCATGCCAGGCGAGAGACATTTCGGCGCGCCGATGAAGCGGCTCGAGGACGACGCGCTCTTGCGTGGGCAGGGGCGTTTCGTCGACGACATCGATCTGCCCGGCGCGTGGCACGCGGCTTTCGTCCGGAGTCCGCACGCGCATGCGCGTATCCGCGCGATCGACACGGCGGCCGCGCGCGCATTGCCGGGCGTCCACGCTGTGCTGACGCACGCGGACCTGCCGCAGTCCCTGCGCGAGAACCGGATTCCGCTGCGTGTGCCCAACGCCGCGATCCGCGAGCCGCGCATGCCGTTCGCGCTCGTGCGCGACGAGGTGACGGTGGCGGGCGAGGGTGTGGCGGTCGTGCTCGCCGAAAGCCGCTACGTCGCCGAGGACGCAGCGGCGCTTGTTGATGTCGAGTACGAGCTTCTGCCCGCGGTCGCTGACTGCCGTACCGCGATGATGCCGGACGCGCCCTTGGCGCACACCGGCACCAAGGACAATATCTGCGCCCGCTTCGTTCAGTCCTACGGCACCATTGCCACTGCTTTCGAGCGCGCGGCCCATCGCGCCTCCGTTTCGCTTTGGCTTCATCGCGGCAGCGGCCACGCCATCGAATGCCGCGCCTGCCTTGGCCAGTACGATGCGGTGACCGACAAGCTCACGCTCTGGGTCGCGGGCCAGACGCCGCACGCGCAGCGCCGCGTCAACGAGCTGCTGTTCGGGCTCGATCCGGCGCAGGTGCGCGTCATCATGCCCGATGTCGGCGGCGGCTTCGGCACCAAGGCCAACTACTTCGTCGAGCAGGCGGTGATCGCGGCATGCGCCATGCGCTTCAAGCGGCCGGTCAAATGGGTCGAGGACCGGCGTGAGAATTTCCTCACGGCGACGCAGGAGCGCGATCAGTATTGGGACATGGAGATGGCGCTGGACCGCGACGGGAAGATTCTCGGCGTGCGCGGCAAGCTCCTCCACGATGGCGGCGCCTATGTGCCGCACGGCATCATCATGCCCCTGATCGCGTCGACAACCGTGCCCGGCCCCTATGTCGTGCCGGCCTATCACCTCGAGGTGACGGTCGCCTTCACCAACAAGCCGGGCACGGCGCCGGTGCGCGGTGCGGGGCGCCCGCAGGCCGCCTTCACGATGGAGCGGCTCATGGACAAGGCCGCGCGTGTCTCAGGCATCGATCCGGCCGAGCTGCGCCGCCGCAACCTGATCCCGCCGGAGCGCATGCCCTATCCAGTCGGCCTCACATTCCGCGACGGCCGTCCGCTCGTCTATGACAGCGGCGATTATCCCGCCGTGTTCGAGAAGGCGATGTCGCTTTCTGCCTACCGCGAGTTCCGGGAACGGCAAGCGAAGGCGCGGAGCGAAGGCCGCTTCATCGGCATCGGCATTGGCGCCTATGTCGAGGGGACGGGGCTGGGCCCATTTGAGGGCGCGACCTTGCGCGTGCTGCCATCGGGCAAGGTGCGGCTCATGACGGGTGCGGCGCCGCAAGGCCAGGGTCACCGCACGAGCTTCGCGCAGATCGCGGCCGATCATCTCGGCGTCGATCCCGCCTCGATCGACGTCGTGATGGCCGATACCGACGCGATCGCCATGGGCTGGGGCGCGTTTGCAAGCCGCCTGGCCGCCAATGCCGGACCAGCCATCCACATCGCTGGCGGGCGGCTCCGCGACAAGATCAGAAAGCTCGCGGCGCACGTGCTCGAGGCGGCCGAAGAGGATATCGAGCTAGCGGGCGGCCGCGCGCACGTGAAGGGCGTGCCGCAGATGGGCAAGGGCTTTGGCGAGCTCGCCGAGATGGCGGCCGGCATGTCGGGCTTTGCGCTGCCCAAGGATGTGAGTCCGGGCCTTGAGGAGACGCATTATTTTGGGCCCGAGCAGGCGGCCTATTGCAACGGCACGCACATCGCCGAGGTCGAGGTCGATGTCGAGACCGGCCATGTCAAAATCCTGCGCTATGTCATCGCGCATGATTGCGGCCGCCTCATCAATCCGCTGATCGTCGAGGGCCAGATCCAGGGCGGGCTCGCGCACGGCGTCGGCAACGCGCTCTTCGAGTGGATGGGCTATGACGGGAGCGCGCAGCCGACAACGGTATCGCTTGCCGACTATCTTTTGCCCGGCGCGTGCGACGTGCCGGACGCGGCGCTCGTGCATATCGAGACGCCGTGCCCGCTCAATCCGCTTGGTGTGAAGGGCGCGGGCGAGGGTGGCACGATCCCGGCGCCGGCCGCGATCGTTTCCGCGATCGAGGATGCGTTGCGGCCGTTCGGCATCGAGATCGCCGAGGCGCCGGTGACGCCGATGCGGCTTCGCGCGCTTCTGGCGGCGGCGACAAAGACGTAAGAGGGAGAGGCACATGGCAGAAGCACGTACGGCCGGCGAACCGAAACTCTATTTTCCCTTCCTCCGCTCGTTTTACGACGCGGTCACGCCCTTGGCGTGGCCGATCGTTCGAATCGCGGTCGGCTGGAACCTTACCGTGCACGGCTGGGAGAAGGTGATGGCGGGGCCGGCCGCGATCGGCGCGGGCTTCGGGAAGATGGGCTTCCATGCTCCGTTCTTTCTCGCCGTTCTCATCACCTGCATCGAGTTCGTCGGCGGCCTTTGCATCATGGCCGGCTTCTTCACCCGTTTCTTTGCCGCCGCGATCGCGATCGAGTTGGGCTACATCACGCTCATAATTTTCGGGCCCAACGGCTTCGACGCTTCGAAACGCGGCTACGAGTACCCGCTGATGTGGGGCGCGATCTTTTTCGCCATCGCGCTTCGCGGCGGCGGCCCGTATTCGCTCGACCGCCGCATCAATCGCGAGCTTTAAGGTACCTGTCATTGCGACGAGCGCGAGCGACGAAGCAGTCTCCGGGAGATTGCTTCGCTCCGCTCGCAATGACAGCCGAACCCTTCACCGCAGCAGCCTGGGCAGCGTCAGAGCGAGCGCCGGGAACAAAATCACGGCGGCGAGCCGCACGAAGTCGCTCACGAAAAACGGGATGACGCCCTTGAAGATTTCTTTGAGCGGGATCTCGGGCAGAATCGACTTCAGCACGTAGATGTTGATGCCCAAAGGCGGGTGCAGCACGCTCATCTCGACGACGATCACGAGCGCGACGCCCCACCACACGAGGTCGAAGCCGAGCGCCTGCACGATCGGCACGAAGATCGGCACGGTCAGGAATATCAGCGCGAAGCCCTCGATGAAGATGCCGAGCAGCACGTAGAACGCCATGATGATGAGGAGGACGGATGTCGCGCTCGCATGGAGATGGCGAATGAAGTCGAGCACCGCCTCGCTCAAGCCCGAGACGTTGACGAACTGAGTCAAGACGAGCGCGCCGAAGATCACGGTGAAGATCATGCCCGTGGTCGTCGCCGCCTCGACGAGCGCTTGCGCCAGGATCGTCCAGCTCATGCGCCCCCTGAGCCACGCAAGCACCAGCGCGCCGGTGGCCCCGATGCCGCCCGCCTCGGTCGCGGTGAAGATGCCGAAGGTGATGCCGCCCATGATGAGGAGGAAGAGCGCAAGCACGCCCCACACTTTCCTGAGCGCGCTGACGCGCTCGTGCCACGGCGCCTTTTCCGCGCGCGGGCCCGCCTCAGGCTTGAAGAATGTCACCGTGAGCACCACGCCCGAATAGACGAGCACTGACACCACCGCCGGCAGCAGTGCCGCCAGGAACAGCTTCGCCACGTCCTCCTCGGTCAGAAGCCCATAGACGATGAGCGCGCCCGACGGCGGCACAAGCATGCCGAGTGCGCCGCCCGCCGCGACCGTGCCGGTCGAGAGCCAGTCGGCATAGCGGTAGCGCCGCATCGACGGCACTGCGACCCGCGCCATCGTCGCCGCGGTTGCGAGCGAGGAGCCGCAGATTGCCGCGAACCCGGCGCAGGACGCGATCGTCGCGAGCGCGAGCCCGCCGCGAAAATGGCCGAGCCACCGGTGCGCCACCTCGTAGAGATCATCCGACAAGGCCGCGCGCGAGACGAACGTGCCCATGAGGATAAAGAGCGGCAGCACCGTGAACTGGAAATCGAGCGCGAGGCCGACGATCTGCTGTCCGGCCATCGCGGTCGCCGCGGTGAAGCCGTGCGGATGGACGAAGGCGAAGCCGAAATAGCCGACCGTCAGCAGCACAAGGCCCAACGGGATGCCGCTGAAAAATCCCGCAAGCAGGATCGGCAGTCCGATGAGCGCCGCGAACATTATTCCGGGCCGGCGTTGGGCGCGGCCAAGTCGCCGCCGCGGACGAGAAGAACCACGGCAAGGACGGCCGCCAGCGCGGCCAGCGCCGCGAAAAGGACGGCGAACGGCGCCTCCGGCAGGTCGAGATATGTGGTGAGCGTGCCGTCTGATGCCATCGCGCGCGCCTGGCCGGCGAGAAGGAAGGCCACGAAGGCAAGGCCCAACGCCGTGCCCGCCGCAACAATGCGGCGCTGGATCACAACCGCGCGGCCCTTCAAGAGCGCGGCGAGCGAGCGCACGGCGATGTGGCGCTGTTGCCACGTCACGAGCGGCAGCGCCGAAAAGATGGTGATGCCGAGCAGGAACGACTTCACCTCTTCGGCGCCCGAGAGCGGTGTTGCGAGGAAATAGCGCGCCACCACCTCGACGAAAGTGAGCACCATCATGAGCGCGAGCGCCGCCGCCGTCACCGCGGCCAAGGCGCGCTCGAGCAAGCGCTCCGCGCCGATCCTCACTTCTGCTCCGCCACTTCCCGCGCCGTCTTGGCGAAATAGTCGTAGGCCGCCTCGCCGTCGATGCCGCGCTCCTTGGCGCTCGCGAGCCAATCCTTCTTGAAGAACGCGATGCGCGGCTCGAGCTCGGCCATGAATTCGGGCGAGGCGTGCGCGACCGCGATGCCGTACTGCTTCACCGCGTCGTCGCCGCGGCGGTCCTGCGTGACGAATCCTTCCGCGGCCTCGCGGCTCACCGTCTCGTAGGAGGCGCGGTCGATCGCCGCCTTGTCCTCGGGCGAAAGCTTGTCGTAGGCGCTCTGGCTCATGAAGAACGAGAACACGTTGTATCCGAGCTGCCCGGGGAAGATCGTCATATATTTGATGTAACGCGCGATCTGGAACGAGATGAGCGAGCCCTCGCCGGTCACCGAGCCGTCGACGATGCCGCCCGAGACATAGTCGAACATCGAGTTGCTGCCTTCCGACGGCACGGGCGTCGCGCCGAACGCGGCCACCGCGTCCTTCATGTTGGGCGTCGCCACCCAAAGCTTGAGGCCACGGAAATCCGCGAGCTTCGTCACCGCGCGCGGCACGGTCATCAGCGTATTGCCGCCATTGACCCATTGGCCCAGGAGCTTCATGCCCTTGTACTCGTGCGCGGCGTTGAAGAATTTCTGCTGCGTGCGCCAAATCGCGATCGAGGCCGCGACCGAGTTGGGCGCGAGGAAAGGAATCTCCGCGAGGAACGGCAGCTTGACGCGCTGGCGGATGAAATCGTCGGGCGTCATGGCGACGTCGGCCACGCCCGAGGCGACCATGTCCCACTGCCGCGCGAGCGGCGCCAACGATGCAGCGGGCATCTCGATCTTGATGCGGCCACCCGACTCCTTTTCCACCGCCTCCTTCCACGGCTCATAGAGGCCGAGAAAGAACGACGAGGTGCGCGGCATCGCGACGTTCATGGTGAGCGTCGCATCGGCCAGTGCGGCGGCGGGCGCGAGCAGCATCGCCGCGACGGCGGCGGCCCAAAGAATGCGCGGCGAAATCATCGGCAACCTCCCCGCCGCAACGCTACACGAGCCTCAGGCGCGAGACCAGCGTCGGCGCCAGCCTCCAGAGCGCGGCTAGCGTGTCGTCGGGTTCAGTTGCTCGAGCACGTGGCCTTTCGTCTCGATCGCGAACGAGAAGGTGATGACACAGCCCACGGCGGCGAAGATGCCGAACAGCACAAAGACGGCGTTGAGGCCCCAATGCGGCAGAATCCAGCCGACGAGGAGCGGGCCGGTCATCGATGCGAGACGCTGCCATGCGCCGGCGACACCGCCGCCCAGCGCGCGCATGTGCGTCGGATAGTTCTCGGCCGTGTATGTCGCGAGGCTCAGCGCCAGGAGACTCACGAAGATGAAGCTCGCCGACACGAGCGTCAGCACCATTTCCGCCGATGGCTTGCCGATGGCACCGAAATAAAGGAGCGGCAGCGCGCCGAGGCCGA
>DATIXQ010000094.1:0-45038 GCA_035518375.1 Allostellaceae bacterium
GAGGGTACGGTGGTCGACGCCGCTCACGATCCCGTCCTTGTCGAAATGAACGGCAACGACTTGCTGGTCGAGCACTTCGGGGAGCCGCACCGGCACACGGCGCGTCTTCGCGCTGATGTAGTACCAGGTGTTGCCGTCGAACTCCGCGATCGAGGAGGGCGAGCCCAGAAGCTGCGTCACCGTCGCCTTGTCGGTGCTGCCGGGCTTGATCTGCGAGACCTTGTCGGCCTCGGGCAGGTTGCCGTGCTGATCGGCCGGGTTGGTGCAGGCCGCAAGCGCAAGGAGCGGCAGGCTTCGCAGAATCCCCCTCATGACGAGCGGGAACATGCACCTGGGGGCGCGCACCTGTCAACCGCGCAAGCACTCGATTGCGCGTGGGCAAGCGCGGCATGACGCTAGGGCTGGGACTTCTCGCGCGCCGGCGCGAGCGTCGCGCCGCGGTCACGGAGGCATATCGCGCAATCGTGGAGCGCGCGCGCGATCCGGCACTTTTCCTGCGTTGGGGCGTGCCCGACACGCTTGACGGGCGCTTCGAGCTGCTGGCGCTCCACGCCTTCCTGGTGCTGCGCCGCCTCAAGGCCGCCCACGGCGAGGCCCACGAGTTCGCGCAGGCGCTCTTCGACACGATGTTCGCCGATCTCGACCGCGCTGTGCGCGAGATGGGGGCGACGGATATCGGCGTGGGCAGGCATGTCAAAGAAATGGCGCGCGGCTTCTACGGTCGCGTCGCTGCCTACGAGGGCGGGCTCGCGGGCGGCGAGGCGGAACTCAACGCGGCGCTCGAGCGAAATCTCTTCGGAACCGGGAACCCCACGTCGGAGCAGGTTGCGTTCGCGGCCTCGTACTTGCGTCAACAGGAGGCCGCGCTTGCCGCGGTGCCGCTCGCAACAATCCTCGGCGGCGCCATTCCGTTCGCGCCGCTGCCGGACTGAAACCGCTCAGATCTTCTCCGCCGCTTCGAGGAGAAGCGCGAGCGCACGCGCGACGGTCGCGCGTCGCACCTCTGTGCGGTCGCCGGAAAAGACGCGGTGCTCGCTGGCAACCTTGGCGCCGCGCCGCGCCAGCCCGAACCAGACGAGACCCACGGGCTTGCCCGGCGTGGCACCGCCAGGCCCCGCGATGCCGGTGACGGCGACGGCGAGATCGACGGGCGCGTGTGCGACAGCGCCTTCCGCCATCGCCGCCACGACCTCCGCGCTCACCGCGCCTTTCTCCGCTATGAGCGCCGGCGGCACGCCCAGCATCTCGCTCTTCGCTTCGTTGGAATAGGTGACGAAGCCGCGCTCGACGACATCGGATGAGCCGGCGATCTCGGTCAAGGCGCCGGCGATGAGGCCGCCGGTGCAGGATTCCGCGGTCGCAATCTTCGCGCCTTTGGCGCGGCAGCGCGCAAGCACCGCCTCGGCCGCACGGCGCAGATCATCGTCCAAGGATCAGTCCTCCGGCAAAGAGCACCGCCGCGGCATAGACCGCCGCGAGCACGTCGTCGACCATCACGCCGAAGCCGCCGGGAATGGTGCGGTCGGCCCATCCGACTGGCCAAGGCTTTGCGATGTCGAAGAGGCGGAAGAGCGCGAAGCCCGCAGCATAATGCCAGAGATCGAGCGGCGCCGCGGCAAGCGCGAGGAATTGACCCGCGGCCTCATCAACGACCACGGCTGGCGGGTCATCGCCCATGTGCTGCACGACGATCGCCGCCGCCCACCAGCCGATCGCGAAGATCGCCGCCGCGGCCGCGAGGATTGCCCCCGCACCGCCTGTGTGTGCGGCGAGCCACACGAACGGCAACGCCACGAGCGAGCCCCATGTGCCGGGCGCCTTCGGCAAAAACCCGATCCCGGCGAGCGTCGCGACAAGCATCGCCGGATGGGCGCGGGAGAGCGGCGTGGCCATGCGCGCCGCCATTGCTCAAAGCGGCAGGCGCAGGGTCGCGGTCGCGTAGGCCGCCATGCCTTCGCCGCGCCCGGTGAAGCCCAGCCGCTCCGTCGTTGTCGCCTTGACGCTGACGCGGCCGCGCTCGAGCCCCAGGATCTCTGCGATGCGCGCGACCATGGCGTCGCGGTGAGGCGCGATCCGCGGCGCCTCGGCGACGATCGTCACATCGACATTGGCGATCGTCCCGCCCGCTTTCGCAACGAGGCCCGCCGCGTGCGCAAGGAACTGGTGCGAAGGCGCGCCTTTCCAGCGCGGATCGCTCGGCGGGAAATGCATGCCGATATCGCCGGCGCCAAGTGCACCGAGGATCGCATCGGTCAGCGCGTGGAGCCCCACGTCGGCATCGGAGTGGCCGACGAGCGCGTGCTGGTGCGGCACGCGCACGCCGCAGAGAAAGACGTGATCGCCCGGCCCGAACGGATGGACGTCGAAGCCCTGACCGGTGCGGATGTCGGCGCCCCGCATGGCCAGGACTTGCTCGGCCCGCGCGAGATCGCCGGCCGTCGTCACCTTGAAATTCTCGTCCGAGCCGGCGACGAGACGCACGCTCATGCCGGCGCGCTCGGCGACCGCCGCGTCGTCGGGAAGATCGCTGCCCTTGGCGGCGCGATGCGCCGCCAGGATCGCGGCGAAACGGAAGCCTTGCGGCGTCTGCGCGCGCCACAATCCTGCGCGGTCGAGCGTCGCGCTGATGCGGCCATTCTCGCCGCGCTTTACCGTGTCGGTCACGGCAAGCGCCGGGATCGCGCCGTCATCGGCGTCGAGCGCTTCGATGACGCGCGCGACGAGGGCGGGATCGGCGAACGGCCGCGCCGCGTCGTGGATGAGAACGCGCTCGGGCGCGAGCGAGCCCAGGCTCTCGAGGCCGAGCCGCACGGAATCCTGCCGCGCCGCGCCGCCTTCGACCGGCGCAAGAAGATCGAGCCCCGCGACCGCCGCGTCGTACTGCGCGCGGTCGTCGCCATGGATCACGACACGCACACCGTTGATGCGCGGGTGCGATGCGAGTGCAGAGACCGCATGCCGGAGGAGCGGTTTGCCGCCAAGGGGCCGGTACTGCTTCGGAAGAGGCCCTTCGAGCCGCGTGCCACGCCCGGCCGCGACGACGAGAGCGATGCAGGACGCCATGATCCGAGGCTAGAGCAAATTCGCCGCGCCGTCATGGCCGCGCTTGTCCCTTGGAGTGCTGCGAATCGGAGCCCGCGCATGACGATGGGGACGCCGCGCTCTAGATTGGGCGGCGATGACATTGTCGCTCAATCTCTTTGCACTCGCGGCGCTCGTGCCGCAACTCGCCGTCCGCTGGCGCCGCAACGACGCGCGCGACCCGCTCTATTACGCGGCGCTCGTGCTGGGCCTTGCCGGTCCGGTGCTGTGGGTCGTGAGCGAGCTCGGCGGCACGTGGCACACCGGCTTCGCCATGTCGCTCTGGATCAGCATAGCGGTCACGATGGCGCTCTTCCTCGCGCTCGCGGCGGCGGCGGCCGGCGCGTGGCGCCTGACGCCGCTTCTGGCGCCGCTGCTTATCGCCCTGGGCATCATCGGCACGCTGTGGGAGAACGCACCGGAGCAGCCGGTACCCGCGGCGGTGCCGGTGGGCTGGCTCGACGCGCACATCGTGAGCGCGGTTGTGACCTACGGGCTCCTCACCATCGCTGCCGTCGCGGGCGCCGCCGTGTTCCTGCAAGAGCGCGCGCTGAAACGGAAGCGGCCGACCGCGCTTACTCGGATGCTGCCGCCGATGGCCGAGAGCGAGGCGCTCGAGGTTTCGCTCCTCGCCGCGGCCGAGATCGTACTCGCGCTGGGCGTTGCCACGGGCATGGCGGCCGAGCATTTCCTGCGCGGCGCCCTTCTTCCGTTCGACCACAAGACGGTGTTGTCGCTGGCGGCCTTTGCCGTGATTGGCGCGCTTCTCGTTGCGCGGCGCGTCATGGGAATTCGCGGAAAGCGCGTGGCGCGCCTCGCGCTTTTGGCGTATCTGCTGCTAACCCTCGCCTATCCCGGGGTTAAATTCGTCACCGACGTGCTGATGGCCTAGTCTGAAACTATTTATTGCATTGCAGCAAAAGCCGTGCTATGCGCAAATTGTAGGCACAGGAAGACCCTGCTTAAATTATGAGCATCCGTATCGGCCCCATTGAACTCGAGGCACCCGTCCTTTTGGCGCCGATGTCGGGCGTCACCGATCTGCCGTTCCGCCGCATGGTGAAGCGGCACGGCGCCGGGCTCGTCGTCTCCGAGATGATCGCGAGCGAGGCGATGATCCGCGAGACGCGGCAGTCGATGCAGATGGCCGCCAACCACCCCGAGGAATTTCCGATGGCGGTGCAGCTCGCCGGCTGCGAGCCCGAGCGAGTGGCCGAAGCGGCGCGCCTCAACGTCGATCGCGGTGCCGCCATCATCGACATCAATTTCGGCTGCCCGGCGAAGAAGGTGGTGAACGGCTATGCCGGATCGGCGCTCATGCGCGACGAGACGCATGCCGCGCGCATCCTGAGCGAGACGGTGAGCGCCGTCGCTCTGCCGGTGACGCTCAAAATGCGCACCGGCTGGGACGACAAGAACCGCAACGCGCCGCGCCTTGCCCGCATCGCCGAGGAGTGCGGCATCCGTATGGTGACCGTGCATGGCCGCACGCGCTGTCAATTCTATGACGGCCACGCCGACTGGGACTTCATCCGCGAGATCAAGGAAGCCGTGTCGATTCCGGTGATCGCCAACGGCGACATCGAGACGCTCGAGGACGCGGCCGATGCGTTGAAGCGCTCGGGCGCCGACGGCGTCATGGTTGGGCGCGGCGCTTATGGCCGGCCATGGTTCATCGCGCAGGTCATCGACTTTCTCAAGACGGGCGCGCGCCGGCCCGATCCGCCGCTCGAGGAACAGCTCGCAACCGTGCTCGAGCATTATGCGGCGCTGCTCACGCACTATGGCGTCTCGGTCGGGACCCGCGTCGCGCGGAAACACATCGGCTGGTACTCGAAGGGCTTGCCAGGCTCCGCCGAGTTTCGCGCAGCAGTCAACCGGTGCGAGGATCCCTCCGCGGTCACGGCGATGATCCGGCGCTTCTACGAGCCGCTGGCGGAGGCCGCATGAACAGCGCCGCCGGCCGCACCCGCACGCGTCCGCGGCCCGAGGGCGCGGTCGAACCCTATGCAATTCTCGCCGCGCTGCCGGCGCCGGTGCTCGTCGTCGATAACGGCGACCACATGGATTATGTCAACGCCGCCGCCGAGCAGTTCTTCGAGACGAGCGCCGTCACCTTGACGCAATGCTCGCTCGCCGACTTCCTGCCGCACGACAGCCCCGTCTTCGCGCTCGTCGAATCGGTGCGCCATACCGGCCACAGCGTTTCGGAATACGGCGTGACGCTCGAGACACCGAAGCTCGGCCCCCGCGTCGTCACCATCATGGCGGCGCCTTTGGCCGAGGATCGGCACTATGTCGTGGTGAGCCTGCAGGAACGCTCGATCGCCGACAAGATCGACCGCCAGCTCACGCACAGGAACGCCGCGCGCTCGGTCACGGCGATGGCGGCGATGCTCGCGCACGAGGTGAAGAACCCGCTCTCGGGCATCCGCGGCGCGGCGCAGCTTCTCGAGGAGACGGCGAGCCCCGCCGACCGCGAGCTGACGCGCCTCATCTGCGACGAGACCGACCGCATTTGCGCGCTCGTCGACCGCATGGACGTGTTCTCCGACCGCCGCCCAATCGAACGCGAGCCCGTCAATATCCACGAGGTGCTGGGGCGCGTGCATAAGCTCGCGGCCTCGGGTTTCGCGCGTCACGTGCGCTTTATCGAGGATTACGACCCCTCGCTGCCGCCCGTCGACGGCAACCGCGATCTCCTGATCCAGGCGTTCCTCAATCTCGTCAAGAACGCGGCCGAAGCGGCGCCGCAACAGAGCGGCGAGATCGTGATCGCGACGGCCTATCGCCACGGCGTGCGGCTTGCCGTCGCCGGCAGCGAGAGCCGCATCCAGCTTCCGCTCGTCGTCACGATTACCGACAACGGCGAGGGCATACCCGAGGATTTGCAGCGCCATCTCTTCGATCCGTTCGTGACGACAAAACGCGACGGTTCGGGGCTTGGCCTGGCACTCGTGGCGAAGGTCGTGGGCGACCACGGCGGGGTCATCGAATTCGAGAGCCAGCCGCGCCGCACCGTCTTCCGCGTGTTCCTGCCGATGGCGGCCGGCACGAGGGCCGCGCCATGACCTCCAGCATCCTCGTCGCCGACGACGACCGCGCCATCCGCACCGTGCTGAGCCAGGCGCTGGGCCGGCTCGGCCATGACGTGCGTACGACCGGCAACGCCGCGACTTTGTGGCGCTGGGTCTCGGACGGCGAGGGCGATCTCGTCATCACCGACGTCGTTATGCCGGACGAGAACGGGCTCGACCTCGTGCCGCGCATCAAGAAGCTCCGGCCGGAGCTGCGCATCATCGTCATGAGTGCGCAGAACACGCTTCTGACCGCGGTCAAGGCGACCGAGCGCGGCGCCTTCGAATATCTGCCGAAGCCGTTCGACCTGCGCGAGCTCGTGAGCGTCGTGCAGCGCGCCCTGACCCAGCCCCACGCCGGCCCGCCGGCGCAAGCGCAGAACGGCGAGGACGACGAGACGTTGCCGCTCATCGGCCGCTCGCCGGCGATGCAAGAGATCTACCGTGTGCTCGCGCGCCTTATGAGCACCGATCTTACCGTCATGATCTCGGGCGAGAGCGGCACCGGCAAGGAACTCGTCGCGCGCGCGCTGCACGATTACGGCAAGCGCCGCGCCGGGCCTTTCGTCCCGGTCAACATGGCGGCCATCCCGCGCGAGCTCATCGAGAGCGAACTCTTCGGTCACGAGAAGGGTTCGTTCACCGGCGCCGTCGCGCGCGGCGTCGGCCGCTTCGAGCAGGCGCAAGGCGGCACGCTTTTCCTCGACGAGATCGGCGACATGCCGCCGGAGGCGCAGACGCGCCTCCTGCGCGTGCTGCAGCAAGGCGAATACACCACGGTCGGCGGCCGCACGCCGGTGCGCGCCGACGTGCGCATCATCGCTGCGACGCATCGCGACCTGCGCCAGCTGATCCGCCAGGGCCTTTTCCGCGAGGATCTGTTCTACCGCCTCAACGTCGTGCCGATCCGCCTGCCGCCGCTGCGCGAGCGCAGCGAGGACATTCCGGCCCTGGTGCGGCATTTCTTCACGCTCGCTGCCGGCGAGGGGCTGCCGCTCAAATCGGTCGACAACGGGGCGATGGAGCGGCTCAAGACCTATCGCTGGCCCGGCAACGTGCGCGAGCTCGAGAATCTCGTGCGGCGCCTGGCGGCGCTCTATTCGCAGGAGGTGATCGGGCTCGACGCGATCGAGGCCGAACTCGCCGAGCCGGCGTTCCCCGAGCGCGCCGAGGAGCCGGAAGGCGAGGGGCTTGCCGGCGCTGCCGAGCGGCACCTGCGCGACTATTTCACGGCCCACAAGGGCGGCCTGCCGCCCGCTGGCCTCTATGGCCGCGTGCTGCGCGAGATCGAGCGGCCCTTGATCCAGCTCACGCTTGGCGCCACGCGCGGCAACCAGCTTCGTGCCGCCCAGCTTCTCGGCCTCAACCGCAATACGCTGCGCAAGAAGATTCGCGAATTGGACATCGAGGTCGGACGCGGCATAAAATAATCGCGGCGTAGGGCGACTCCGTTAAAAAATTCATGAGCGTCAGGGGCGAGTTCGTAAGGTGGGCCAGCCGAATCCGTCTCGGGCGGAAGCTGGCGCTTGCGCTCGCGGTGGCGGCGGCGCTTTCGGCGGCGGCGACGTGGGCCGCGCTCAAGGGTTTGCCGCCGTTCGACACGCGTCCCCATCTCGACGCGCTCTACCTGCTGTTGAACCTCGTCCTCGTCCTGCCGCTTTTCGCCATCGTCGCCTGGCGCCTGGTGCAGGTGTGGACCGAGCGCAGGCGCGGTCTCGCCGGCTCGCAGCTTCATGTGCGCTTCGTGCTCGTGTTCAGCCTCTTGGCCGTCATCCCGACGATCATCGTCGCCGTCTTCTCCTATCTCATCTTCACCTTCGGCGTGCAGGCCTGGTTCAGCGAGCGGGTGCGTACCTCGCTGTCGGAATCGCTTGCCGTCGCCGAGGCCTATCTGCACGAGCACCAGCAGGCGATCCGCGCCGACGTCATCAGCATGGCGAGCGATCTCGATCGCGACGCCGCTTTTCTCAGTATCGATCCAACGCGCCTCAATCAGATCGTGGGAGCGCAGGCCGAGCTGCGCTCGCTCAACGAAGCGCTGGTGTTCGATTCCGAAGGCCGCATCCTCGCGCGTACCGGCCTTTCCTTCGCGCTTGAGCTGCAGCCCGTGCCCGATTGGGCCTTGCAGCAGGCGCGCGCCGGCGACGTCGCGATCCTGACGAGCAACAGCGACGATCGCGTGCGCGCGCTCATTCGCCTCACCGGCTTCAACAACGCATATCTCTATGTCGGCCGCTTTGTCGATCCGACGGTCCTCGGCCGCATGGCGCGCACGCAAAAGGCCGTTGCCGAATATGAGGAGCTCGAGGGCGAGCGCTCGGAATATCAGATCGCGTTCTCGATGCTGTTCTTCGGCGTTGGCGTGCTGTTGCTGACGGGCGCGGTCTGGATGGGGCTGAGCTTCGCCTCGCGCATGGCGCGCCCGATCAGCCATCTCGTCGCCGCGGCCGAGCGCGTGCGCGGCGGCGATCTTGCCGCGCGCGTACCGGTTGGAGCGCATGACGAAGAGTTCAGCACCTTGTCGCGCGCCTTCAACCGCATGACGCACCAGCTCCAGACGCAGCAAAGCGAGCTTGTCGAGGCGAACCGCCAGCTCGACCAGCGTCGCCGCTTCTCCGAGGCGGTGCTGTCGGGTGTCTCGGCCGGCGTCGTAGGCCTCGACCACGATGGCCGCATCAACCTGCCGAACCGCTCGGCATCCCTGCTGCTCGCCGCCGATCTCGATCAGCATATCGGCGAGCCGCTTTCCGATCTCGTGCCGGAGACGGCTGATCTGCTCGCCGAGGCCGCGCGCCGGCCCGACCGGCTTGCGCAAAAGCAAATCCAGATCGGCCGTGACGGCAAGAGCCTGACGCTGCTCCTGCGCATCGCTGCCGAGCGCGGCGAGAGCGAGGTCAAGGGCTATGTCGTAACCTTCGACGACGTGACCGAGCTGTTGTCGGCGCAGCGCAAGGCGGCCTGGGCCGATGTCGCGCGCCGCATCGCGCACGAGATCAAGAACCCGCTCACACCGATCCAGCTCTCGGCCGAGCGCTTGAAGCGCAAGTACTTGCGCGAGATCGACAACGACCCCGAGACATTCGTCACCTGCACCGACACGATCATCCGCCATGTTGGCGACATCGGCCGCATGGTGGACGAGTTCTCCTCCTTCGCGCGCATGCCGGCACCGGTGATCCGCCCCGTCGATCTCAGCGAGCTGCTGCGCCAGGCGGCCTTCCTGCAGCGCACTTCGACACCTGACATCGCGGTCGAGCTTTCCTTGCCGGCACTTCCGCTCTCGGTGAAATGCGATTCGCGTCAGGTGAGCCAGGCCTTGGTCAACATCCTCAAGAACGCCGCAGAATCGATTCAGTCGCGCGAGGCCGGCGCGCCGGCGGGCCGCATCCGTATCTCGGCCCGCCTCGACGGGCGCGACGCGATCGTCGCCATCGCCGACAACGGCCGAGGGCTTCCGCAAGACGGGCGCGAGCGGTTGACCGAGCCCTACGTCACGACGCGCGCGAAGGGGACCGGGCTCGGCCTCGCCATCGTCAAGAAGATCATGGAAGATCATCGCGGCGAGCTCGTGCTCGACGACGCCGAAGGCGGCGGCGCACGCGTCAGCCTCGTCTTCCACGAGATTGAATCATCGGCTCCGGCGCAGCCCGAGCCCGCGGAAGCGGCCAGCTATGGCGCATGAGATTCTCGTCATCGATGACGAGGCCGACATCAGGATGCTGATGTGCGGCATCCTCAACGACGAGGGCTACGAGACTCGCGAGGCCGGCACGAGCACCGAGGCCTTGGCCGCCGTGCGGCTGCGCCAGCCGACGCTCGTCATCCTCGACATCTGGCTCCAGGGCAGCGAGCTCGACGGACTCGAGATCCTGAAGATCATCCGCCGCGAGCTGCCGACCCTGCCTGTCGTCATGATCAGCGGCCACGGCAACATCGAGACTGCGGTCGCCGCCATCAAGATCGGCGCCTACGACTTCATCGAGAAGCCGTTCAAGGCCGACCGGCTCCTCCTCGTGTGCGAGCGCGCGATCGAGGCTTCGCGCCTCAGGCGCGAGAACGAGGAGTTGCGGCTCCGCGCCGGCGGCGACGAGGACCTGATCGGCGCCTCGCATGCGATCAGCCAGCTTCGCGGACAGATCGACCGCGTCGCGCCCACCGGCAGCCGCGTGCTCGTCACCGGCGCCGCGGGCGTCGGCAAGGAGGTGACCGCCCGCCTCGTCCATCAACGCTCGCGCCGAGCCAAGGGACCGTTCGTGGTGCTGAGCTGCGCCACCATGCGGCCCGATCGCTTCGAGCTCGAGCTGTTCGGCGCCGAGGCCGACGCCGATCCCGACAGCCCGCGCAAGGTCGGCACGTTCGAGCAAGCGCATGGCGGCACCTTGTTCCTCGACGAGGTGGCCGACATGCCGCTCGAGACGCAGGGCAAGATCGTGCGCGCCTTGCAGGAGCAGACGTTCGAGCGCGTCGGCGGCGGCCGCGTCAAGGTCGACGTACGCGTCATCGCCGCCACCAACCGCGACCTTGCGCAAGAGATTGCCGCCGGCCGCTTCCGCGAGGATCTTTATTATCGCCTCGCCGTCGTGCCGCTGCACGTGCCGCGCCTGAAGGAGCGCATCGAGGACATCCCGGCGCTCGCCCGGCACTTCATGGCGCGAAGCGCCGAGGCTGCGCGCCTTTCCCCGCGCGATCTCGGCGAGGACGCAATGGCGGCACTCCAGGCCTATGAGTGGCCCGGCAATGTGCGCCAGCTCAGGAACGCCATCGACTGGACCCTCATCATGTCGCCGGGCGACGCGAGGGAACCGATCCGCGCCGACATGCTTCCGGCCGAGATCGGCGCCATCGCGCCCGCGGTCGTCAAATGGGACCGCGGCGGCGAGCTGATGGCGCTGCCGCTGCGCGACGCACGCGAGATGTTCGAGCGCGAATATCTTCTGGCGCAGATCACGCGCTTCGGCGGCAACATCTCGCGCACCGCCGCCTTCGTCGGCATGGAGCGCTCGGCGCTCCACCGCAAGCTCAAGTCGCTGGGCCTCTTCAACGGCAACGGCGAGCGCCCGCCCAAGCTCGACGCATGAGGGGCTAGTGTCGCGCATCGCCTATGTCGACGGCCGCTATGTTCCGCACAAGAGCGCGCACGTCCATATCGAAGACAGGGGCTATCAGTTCGCCGACGCGGTCTACGAGGTCGTGGCGGTGAAGGACGGGCGCTTCGTCGATGCCGAACTGCACCTCGCGAGGCTCCACCGCTCGCTCGCGGCGCTCGCCATCGCGGCGCCGATGAGCGACCGCGCGCTCTTGGCCGTGTTGCATGAGCTCGCCCGCCGCAACGGCGTCGAGAACGGCATCGTCTATCTCCAGATCTCGCGCGGTGCCGCGCCGCGCGATTTCCCCTTCCCGAAGGGCGTGCGGCCCATCCTCGTCGCCACGGCGCGACGCCGAGGCCTTGCCGATCCGCGCCTGCGCGAAATTGGCGTCGCCGTCATCACCATTCCCGACCGGCGCTGGGCGCGGCCGGACATAAAGTCCGTCTCGCTTCTGCCCAACGTGCTCGGCAAGGAGGCCGCGAAAGAGGCCGGCGCCTACGAGGCGTGGCAGCTCGACCGCGACGGCTTCGTCACCGAAGGCACCTCGACCAACGCCTGGATCGTCACCGGCGCCGGCGAGCTGGTGACGCGCCAGGCCGACCATTCGATCCTGAACGGTGTGACGCGCCGCGGCCTCCTCCACATCCTCGCGGAGGAGAAGCTCGCCCTCGTCGAGCGCCCGTTCAGCCTTGCCGAGGCCAAGGCTGCGCCCGAGGCGTTCCTGACCAGCGCCACGAATTTCGTCATTCCCGTGGTAAAGATCGACGGCGCGCCGGTCGGTAACGGCAAACCGGGGCTGGTTACGCGCCGCCTTATCGATGCTTACGCGCGTTACGCCGTCGCGGGCGGCCAAGATCGATGAGCGCACCCAAGGCGATCCTGTTCGACTGGGACAACACGCTCGTCGAGAGCTGGGACGCGATCCACCACGCACTCGTCGTGACCTTCACCGCGATGGGGCACGAGCCGTGGTCGCTCGACGAGACGAAGGCGCGCGTGCGCCTGAGCCTGCGCGATGCCTTTCCCGCCATTTTCGGGGCGCGGTGGGAGGAGGCGCGAAAGCTTTATCTCGACACCTTCACGGCGACCCACCTCGAGCGCATCGCGCCCGTCGCCGGCGCCGCCGAGCTTCTGGCCGAGCTGCAAGCGCGCGGCCACTACCTCGCTGTCGTCAGCAACAAGACCGGGCCGGTGCTGCGGCGCGAGGCTGCCCATCTCGGCTGGTCGCGATTCTTCGCGCAGCTGGTCGGCGCCGGCGACGCCGCCGCCGACAAGCCCGCCGCGGCACCGATTCTGAAGGCGCTCGAAGGGACGGGGCTCGAGCCTGTGGGTGCCTGGTACATCGGCGACACCGCGATCGACATGGAATGCGCCGCCAACGCTGGCTGCCTCGGCGTGCTCCTGGGCGCGCTCGACCAGGCCGATGCGGGCTTCCTGCGCTTCCCGCCAGCCTTGCAGTTTCCCGCCTGCGTCGCGCTTGCCCGCCACCTGAAGGGCTTGTGAATTCCCTTTCCGTACCAATTTTGATATGGATTCTGGTGAGCGCGTAACGGTTGCGCCTTTGCCGCTGAGCCTGACCTTCGAATTTTCTGAGGAGGTGTTTATTTTAAAGTCAGCGGTTTAAGGGGTCTTTCTCATCCATTTCTCCCAAGACGGATGAGCACACCGTTACGGAAAGCTCCGACCGACAAGAACTCGCAAAAAAGGGGTCTCCCCATGTCGTCGGAAAAATCACAAAACGTCCAGGACGTGTTCCTGAACCACGTGCGCAAGAACAAGACGCCGGTCACGGTGTTCCTCGTGAACGGGGTCAAGCTTCAAGGCATCATCACCTGGTTCGACAATTTCTGCGTCTTGCTGCGGCGCGACGCGCATTCGCAGCTCGTCTACAAGCACGCGATCTCGACCGTCATGCCGGCGCAGCCGATCCAGCTCTTTGAAGCGAAAGACGCTGACGAAGCCTGATCGGATGGAGGAAGGGCGGCGGCACGAGGCCCCGGGTCCGGTCGGACGCTCGCTGGTGGTTCATCCGGTCCTGCGGCTCGCGGCCGGCGGGCACAGGGAGGCCGAGCGCGCGCCCGAAGCGCGACTCGAAGAGTCGGTCGGACTCGCCCGCGCCATCGCGCTCGAGATCGCCGGCAGCGAGATCGTCAACCTCAAGAGCGCGCGGCCCGCAACGCTCTTCGGCAGCGGCACGGTCGAGAACCTCGGCAAGACCATTGCCGAGCTCGGCGTCACCGTCGTGATCGTCGACGCCTCCCTGACGCCGGTGCAGCAGCGCAATCTCGAGCGCGCGTGGAAGTGCAAGGTGATCGACCGCACCGGCCTCATTCTCGAGATTTTCGGGGCGCGCGCGCGGACGCATGAAGGCCGGCTCCAGGTCGAGCTCGCGGCGCTCACATATCAGCGCTCGCGCCTCGTGCGCTCATGGACGCACCTCGAGCGCCAGCGCGGCGGCTTCGGCTTCCTCGGCGGCCCCGGCGAGAGCCAGCTCGAGATGGACCGCCGCCTCATCACCGACCGTATCACGCTCCTGAAGCGCGAGCTCGAGACCGTGCGGCGCACGCGTGCGCTCCACCGCGAAGCAAGAAAGCGCGTGCCTTATCCGGTGGTGGCGCTCGTGGGCTACACGAACGCCGGCAAATCGACGCTCTTCAATCGCCTCACCCGCGCCGAGGTCGCGGCCGCGAGCCGCCTCTTCGAGACGCTCGATCCGACCATGCGGCGCCTTTCCCTCCCGTCCGGCCGGAGTGCGATCCTATCCGACACGGTGGGCTTCATCTCTGACCTGCCGACCCATCTCGTCGCCGCCTTCCGCGCCACGCTCGAGGAGGTGACCGAGGCCGATCTCGTCGTCCATGTGCGCGACGTGCATCACCCCGACAGCGAGGCCCAGCGCGAGGATGTACATGCCGTGCTGACGGACCTGGGGCTTGACGAGACGGTCGAGCGCGGCCTCATCGAGGCGCTCAACAAGATCGACCTGTTATCGCCGGAGCAGCGCGCGGCGCTCAAGAACCAGGCGCGCCGCAACCGCGACACTGTGCCGGTCTCGGCCGCGACAGGGGAGGGGTGCGACGAGCTGCTGACGCTCTTCGACGCGCGGCTCGACGAGGGTCGGCGTGCCGTGCGCCTATCCGTGCCGCTTACGGACGGCGCGGCGCTTGCCTGGCTCTATCGCCATGGCGAGATCCTGGAGCGCGCCGACGATGAGCAGGAGGCTCATCTCGACGTGCGCCTGACGCCGGCCGATCTCGCGCGCTTCCGCCGCCGCGCCGGCTGACCTCAGCCCGCGGCCTTGGCAGCGCCGGCGTGCACCTCGATGAGCTTGCGCACGGTGTCGGGCGTGCGCGCGCGCGCGATACCGCATTCGGATGCGATGCCGAAAGGGCCCGCGAATTTCCGCGCCGCGGTGATGCGCCGCATCGTGCCGTCGACGCCATCCTTGGCGTGGACGAGGCCGAGATAAAGCTCGGTCCCGGATCCAAGCTTCAAGCCGCGAAGCGGCGCGAAGAACGCATCATCGTCGCGCGCCACTGGCACCGGCATGTGCATCCACGCGACCTTATGCTTCACGCTTGCCCCGATCAGGTTCGCAAGCTCCACCATCTTCGTCGCATCGGCCGGATCGATGAAATGCTTGGCGTCGAGATCGCCGTAGCAGAGATGGAAGCCGAGCTCGACATCGTCCGGCACCGGCGCCGCCAGCCGCGCGAAGGTGCTGGCGAAGACCTTGTCCATGCCGGGGAAGGGTGGGTTGTTGCGCCAGCGCCCGTCCCACATCACCATCTCGATGCACACGTCCCATTGCAGCGCGAGATCCTTGTGCGGGATCGCGGCGCAGACCGCGGCGACCTCCGCCAGCATCGCGCGTTCATAGGCTGGCAGGACCGCCTCGCGCGCCTCGTCGGCGCAAAATGGCGCAATCACCGCGAAGGGCGTCGGCAGGCAGACCTGGAAACGCACATCCTTCGGCAGGGTGCCGCGCTCGCGCGCCGCGACGAAATCGAGATAGGAGGCGCGCGCTTCGCGCGCATAGCCCAATTCGCCGAAGCGCACGTCCTCGGCCTTCACGCCCGGCGCGAGCCGGATCGGATGGAACCCCATGCCGCCGCCGCGATGCGTCGAGGCATCGGCCTCCAGATAGGGGTTCGAGCGCAGCACCGGGAATTGCCAGCTGATCCAGAGCCGCCGCCCGCCCGGCTCGCCATCGGGCATGCGCCTCAGATAGGGGCCGAGGAGCCCGCCGCAGGTCGTAAACACGTCCGCGACCGTGTCGAGCCCGATCGAGCCCACGAGATGAACATGTGTCGTCATGGGGCTTCCCCGCTTCTTGCCGCCTCGCTCACTCTCGCAGAGGTTGGCGCGCGGGGAAGTGGCGTGCAAGGGTGACCGTCAGTGCGAGCGCGGCGAAGCAATTTCCAAGAGATTGCTTCGCCGCCAACGCTCTCCGCAATGATGCGATCTAGAACTCGAAACGCACGCCCGCGGTCACGGTCTGCGTCGTCGCCAGCGGATTGCCGACCAGCGCGCGGTAGGTGAGGAAGGACGAGATGCCGTGCGGCAATCCCAGCACGACGCCGGCGCTCAATCCGGCATAGTCGCGGTGCGGGTTGTCGGTCTGGAACACAAGCGGCGTGGGGGCTCCCTTCAGATCCTGCACGAAGCTCGCAGTGAAGGTCTGCTGGTTGTTGTTGTACTCGTGGATCCAGTCGGCCTCGACCTGCGGCACGAGCACGCCAAAGCTCGTGCTGATCGCCATGCTCGCCTTGGCGCCGAAGGTCGAGGTTATGGATTCAAAATCCTCGTCGCCAAAGCTCAGCTCGAGCCCGGTCGAGCCGGACTCGCTGAAGTGGCCCTGGCGGCGGTGCGCATAGGCCATGCCGAAGCGCGGTCCATAAGTGAAGTTCTGATAATAGAAGTCGTAGCCGCCATCGAGGCTCGCGCGATACTCGTCGACCCCCGGCGTGCCCTTGGACGTGCCGGCGACGGTGAACCCGTTGCCGACGTCGCTGAAGGCCACTGCGCGGTTGATCGTCAGGTCCTCGTGCGCGTAGCCGAGCGCGCCATCGAAGAACCAACCCGGCGCCGGCGTCACACTGCCATAGAGCGTGCCGCCGTAGCGGTCGCTGTCAAAATTGCCGCCGCCGCTGAAGTCGCCGTCGGTGTGGCCATACTCGAAAGACAGGCCGAGCACGGCGTTGTCCCAGGAGTGATCGGCGCCGAACGTTCCCCGGTAGCGGTTGGAATTGAATCCCGGCGTGAAATAGGTCGTGTCCTTCGACACGTTCTGGTAGTCGAAATTGAAATAGCCCGAGAGCTGCGGCAGGTCGAATGTCCCGCCCGAGCCCGACGCGTCGGCGTATTGCGTCATGCTCGGCATCCCCGACTTCTTGTCGCGCAGGTCCTGGAGGCGCTTGCGCACCTGATTTTCCTCGCCCTGCACGGCCGAGCTCGACAGCCCCTCGGGGCTGCCGCCGTCGGGCGCGGTGGTGGTGGTAAAGGCGGGAATGGACGTGCACAGCAGAGCCAGCTGCGGCCCAAGCTTCGCGGCTGGGCCGAGGTCCGCGCAATTACCGGAGAGCGCGTTCTCGACCGACTGGCTCAAAGACTGCGCGCCGGCCGATCCGCCGCCGGCGCAAAGGCCGACCGCAAGCGCAGTCCCGCCCCACAGAATGATGCGACCCATGGATTCCCCCAACGTCCTTGCGCAGGGCGACCCCTCTCGCCCGCGAACCCCGCAACGCTCATAGCATAGCTGGGGCAAACGATCCATAATGGAGACAGAGTGGCACTTGCTTGGGGCCGCCAGAGGCGTGGAGGGTATTTGTAAGTGCGGGCGAGGGGTGAGGTTTGGCGATTGACGCCGGGCCGACGCGCCAAGGCCGCGGCCGTGGCGGTTGGGCTCCTGGCATTTTTCGGCCTGGATGTTTCGGCGCGCGCCGAATCCGGCAACGCCGACGATTTCCTCATCGTCGATTGCCTGCTGCCGGCGCAGATTCGCCAGCTCGGCCAGAGCGCCACGTTCCTCGCGCCGCGCAAGGCGATCAAGGCGTCGGCGCACGATTGCGCGCTGCGCGGCGGCGAGTTCACGCGCGGCGACGCGGGCGGCCCGGCGGGATTGCGCATGTGGCTGCCGGCGGCGCAGCAGGGCGATCCGCAGGCGCAGACTTATGTCGGCGAGATTTTCGAGCGCGGCCTGGCCGGCCAGCCCGACTACGCCGCCGCCGCGACCTGGTACAAGCGCGCCGCCGATCAGAATTTCCCGCAGGCGCTGATCGCGCTCGGCGCTCTCGTCGAGCAGGGGCTCGGCACGCCCAAGGACCCGGCGCTCGCGGTGAAGCTCTTCCGCCGCGCCGCGGGGATGCCCGACCAGCTTCCGGGTGACGCGGCGCCGGGACCGGGCTCCCAGAACGATGCGCTCTCGACCAAGGTCAGCGAGCAGCAGCGCCAGATCGAGGAGCTGCAACGCCAGCTCAAGGCGCGCGAGGACGATGTCAGCAAGGACCGGGCGCGGCTCAAGACGCTACAGGACCAGTCCACGAAGACTCAGGCTCAGAGCCAAGCTGCCGCCGACGCGAAGGCGAAGGCCCTCGACAAGACGCTCGCCGAGCGCGACCGCGAGCTTGCCGGTACGAAGAGCACGGTCGCCGATCTCCAAGCCCGGCTCGCCGCCTTGGCGGCGCAGCCGGCGCAACCCGCCGTCTCTCCGGCCGAGCTCGAGCGCATGCGCGCCGAGCTGGCGCAAAGCCAGGCCGCGACCGGGGCGCAGCAGCGCGAAGCCGACAAGCTGCGCGCCGAGCTCGGCGCCGCGCGGCAAGGCGCGGCCGGCGAAAGCGCGAAGACGCAGCAATTGAGCACCGCGCTCGCCGAACGCGACCGCGAGCTCGACAGCGCCAAGAAGTCCACCGCCGAGTTGCAGACGAAGCTCGCCGCGGTCGATCCCGACGAACTCGCCAAGCTGCGGCGCGATCTCGCGAGCGCCCAAGGCGCGATGACGGCGCAGCAGAGCAATGCCGACAAGCTGCGCGGCGAGCTGCAAACGGCGCAGCAGGCGGAGACGGCGAGCGCCGCGCGCGAGGCCGACCTGAAGCAGAAGCTCGCGCACGAGGTGGCGGACAGACAGGCCGCGATCACGGCCAAGGACGACGAAATCAAGAAGCTCCAGGCACAGGTGGCGCGGCTCGACGCGCAACCCTCGCCGCAGGAGCGCGGCAGCGGCGGCGGCGCCGCGCCGCCCATCAACATTCCGGTCGATCAATTCGGCCACTACCATGCCCTTGTCATCGGCATCGACAACTATAAATTCCTGCCGCCGCTCAAGACGCCAGTCAACGATGCCAAGGCCGTGGCGCAGGAGCTGCGCGGCGACTACCGCTTCCAGGTCGAGGAGCTCTACGACGCCGACCGCTATACGATCCTCGACGCGCTCAACAAGCTGCGCCAAACGCTGACCGACACCGACAATCTTCTCATCTACTATGCCGGCCACGGCGTGCTCGACACCGTGAACCAGCGCGGGAACTGGTTGCCGGTCGATGCCCAGGCCGACAATCCGGCGAACTGGATCTCGAACATCCAGATCACCGACATGCTGAATGCGATGGCGGCACGCCAGATCCTGGTCGTGGCCGACTCTTGCTATTCCGGCACGCTGACACGCGACGTCGTCACCGCGATCGGCCGAGCGCGCAGCGAGAGCGAGCGCGCCGAATGGTACAAGATCATGATCCAGAAGCCGTCGCGCGTGGCGCTGACCTCGGGCGGGCTCGAGCCCGTGGCCGACAGCGGCGGCAGCGGCGACCATTCGCTCTTTGCCGATCTGTTCCTGAAAGCGCTCAAGGCGAATTCCGGCGTGGTCGCGACGCAAGAGGTCTATCAGGAGATCGAGCCCGCCGTCGCGAGCCGCATGAACCAGCGCGACATGCACCAGGTGCCGGAATACGCGCCGATCAAGATGGCCGGGCACGAGGCCGGCGATTTCGTGTTCGTGCGCCCGCGCGCGACGACCGCGAATTAGAGGGTTAATCTGTCATTGCGAGGAGCGGCCAGCCTCAGTGGCCGTCGCTGCCCGGTGCGGCGATTGCCTCAAGCATCGTCAGCGCCTGCTCGCGGCAGCCCGCCTCGGCGAGCTTCTGCGCCTCGGCGACGCTCGGCGCGTCGATCGGCACGAGCTTGATGACAAGCCGCGGCCGCACCAGCGCGCTCGGCAGGAGCGCCTGATAGGTCTCGCCATCGGCGAGCGGCACGCTCGCGGGCCATGCCACCGTCGGCTGGTTCGCGGGCCATTCGACATCGCCGCGCGTCCCGTTCGAGAGCCGCATCAGCGTGAGCGTCGCGTGCGGGCGTGGGGCAGGGCGCCACAGCTGCGGCAGCTGCCCCGGCGCGACGCAGAACGTCGCGCTGTCGCTCAGGTCGACGAGGCGCGCATCGGGCGGTTGCGGCTTCTCGCCGGCGGCGCGCACTGTGCCGGTCTCTTTTTGGCGCTGATCGATGAGAATGAAATGGAGCGCGCGGAGGATGGACGGATCCGGTGCCTTGCTCGCCGTGCCGGTCGAGAGCTTGCCCTCGAACGGCCCGCGGATCGTCTGTCCCTTGCCGCTCGCGTCGATAAGCTCGAGCGTGCGGCCCGCGGGCACTTTGAGCGTCGCACCTTCCTCGATCGTGGAGCCGCGCGCGAAGCCGATATCGGCGCCGTCGCTGACGACAACGG
This sequence comes from Allostellaceae bacterium, assembly GCA_035518375.1. Lineage (GTDB taxonomy): Bacteria > Pseudomonadota > Alphaproteobacteria > ATCC43930 > CGMCC-115725 > DATJLY01. The sequence continues at coordinate 19,959 of DATIXQ010000094.1, forward strand.
CTTGTGCCGCGGCCGCCGTGGCCGCGCCGAGCGCTACCAGGAAAATCGTCGCGGCAATCCCAAAGCGCTGCATGAACCCGAGAGTATCACGTCGTGGCCAGGGCCGAGAGTGCCCCTTCCGGGGGGCCGGAGATTGCGCGGCGAGGCGCCGTCCCATACCTTCTCGCCCGCCATGAACCGGCTTCTCGGCTGTGCCATCGGCCTCGTTCTCGCCTCCTGCGCCCCGCAAGGGGCGCGGACGGACGAGTTCAGCGACCACGTAACGATCGACAGTCCGCACGCCACCGATGCCTCGCTCCTCGGCGGCCCCGACTACGAATGGGAATTGCAGAGCGCGGTCGGCAAGGCGCCGCCGCATGTGGTCGGGCACCGGCTGCTCGTGTGGATTTCGCTGCGCCATCTGCCAAAGCTGCTGACTGTCGGCACATCCCGGGAGAACGTCAAATACCGCTTCGCCGCGGACGATACGGCGGCGCCGCTGCCGGTCGTGCCGATCGTCGACGAGAAGTGCCGCGTCAACGATCCAACCTGTACGGAAGCGCAGACGGTCACCGTGCCGGTACCGGACGCGGCGCTCCGCGCGCATGTGGTGAAGGGCTATCGCGTCAAGCTCACGCCCAACGACGGCGACCCCATTATCTTGAGTCTCGCGCCCGCGCTCCTCGCCAAGCAGCTCACGCAGGTGGACAATCTCGTGCAGGGCGATGCCGCCAATGCGACGCCGCGCGCGCCGCCCGATGCGCCGCGCCTTGGCCTTGCCGTGATCGCGGCCAATGCGACGCCGTTCGCCGATCCGCCTGCGGGCGTCATCGTCGTGGCGACGGCGCCGTCATCGCCCGCGGCCGCCGCCGGGATCGAGCCCGGCGATGTACTCTTCGCGATCAACGCCGAGACGGTGCGCGCCTCGGGCGATCTCGCGCGCATCATGGCGGGGATCGCACCCGGCAGCCGCGTAAGCCTCGCGCTCGCGCGCGGCGGCGCGCCGTTCACGGCGTCGGTGCAGCTCTAACGATATGAGGTGAGCGATGAAGCTGGCGTTTCTCGGACTGGGTGTGATGGGCTATCCGATGGCGGGCCATCTCGCGAAGGCGGGGCACGAGGTCACCGTCTACAACCGCACCGCGGCCAAGGCCGATAGCTGGGTGAAGGAGTATGGCGGCCAGCGTGCGGGAAGCCCGGCCGCGGCCGCGCGCGATGCCGCGATCGTGCTCATGTGTGTCGGCAATGACGACGACGTGCGCACGGTCGCGCTCGGCCCGGAGGGCGCATTTGCCGGCATGAAGCGCGGCGCCATCCTCGTCGACCACACGACCGCGTCGGCCGAGCTTGCGCGCGCGCTCGAAGAAGGAGCGAAGGGCAGGGGCCTGGGATTTCTCGATGCACCAGTTTCGGGCGGGCAAGCGGGCGCGGTGAACGGCCGCCTCACCATCATGGTCGGCGGCGAGGAGGCTTCCTTCCGCACGGCCGAGCCCGTGATGCGGCACTATGGGGCCGCTGTGACCCTGATGGGCCCGGCAGGCTCCGGGCAGCTCACCAAGATGGTGAACCAGATCATCATCGCCGGAACCGTGCAGGGCATCGCCGAGGGCCTCAATTTCGCACAGCACGCCGGGCTCGACGGCAAGAAGGTCGCGGAGGTGATCGGCAAGGGCGCGGCGCAGTCGTGGCAACTCGACAACCGCTTCGCCACCATGCTCGAAGGCAAGTTCGAGTTCGGCTTCGCCGTCAACTGGATGCGCAAGGATCTTGGCATCTGTCTTGCGGAGGCGCGGCGCAACCACTCGGCGCTTCCCGTGGCGGCACTCGTCGACCAGTTCTATCAGCGTGTGCAGGAGCGCGGCGGCGGCCGCTGGGACACGTCGAGCCTCATCGATCTTCTGGCGAAGCCTTAGGTTTCTCGCTCTGACGCCTTCACGCGTTGCCACTCCGCCTCCATCTCGTCGAGCGAAGCGTTCTCGACCCCGCGCGCGGCGAGTGCCGCCTCGACCGCGCGGAAGCGGCGCTCGAACTTGCGCGAGGCGTGGCGCAAGGCCTGCTCGGGATCGGTCTCCAGCCGGCGCGCGAGGTTGGCGACCGCGAAGAGCAGGTCGCCCATCTCGTCCTCGATGCGGTCGGGCGCGCCGCCGGCGATGGCGTCCTTGAGCTCGACGATCTCCTCGGCGATCTTGTCGAAGATCGGGGCCGCCTCGGCCCAGTCGAAGCCGACGCGGGCGGCGCGGCGCTGCAGTTTCACGGCACGGGCGAGCGCGGGCAGTCCGACGCCCACGCCGTCGAGCGCGCTCGCCGGCTCTGCCGCGGCCGCCGCCTTGGCGCGGCGCTCGTCAGCCTTCTGGTCCTCCCACGCCACGGTCTGCGCCGCGGCGTCGGCGATCGTCGCTGTGCCGAAGACATGCGGGTGGCGCTTCACCATCTCGTCCGAGATCGCGCGCGCAACATCCTCGAACTCGAAGCGGCCCAGCTCCTCGGCCATGCGGGCGTGGAACACGACCTGGAGCAGGAGGTTGCCCAGCTCCTCGCACAGCGCGGGCGCGTCGTCGCGCTCGGCCGCCTCGGCGACCTCGTAGGCTTCCTCGATCGTGTAGGGCGCGATCGTGGCGAAGGTCTGGGCCACGTCCCACGGGCAGCCGGCCTCCTTGTCCCTGAGCCGCGCCATGATGGCGAGGAGGCGGTCGATCTCACGTTCTTCGCTCATTCCGCACTCCGTTTCGCCGGGCTCTCGCTGGGCCCGCGTCTCAGGCAAAAGTCGCATAATGTATATTATGGGAAATATAATCAGGATTCCGAACCGTGCGCCTCAAGCCCATACGAAGCCTCATAAATCCACCACCAGCCCGTCATGACCGGGCTCCACACCAGGCGGCAGCTCGGCCTTGAGCCGGTCGTAATCCAGCGTCTCGTCCATGTGCGTAAGGATGGCGCGCCGCGGCTTGACGCGGGCGATCCAGGCGAGCGTCTGCTCGAGGTGGCTGTGCGTCACGTGCGGCTCGCGCCGCATGCAGTCGACGATCCACAGCTCCGTTCCGGCGAGCGCCGCGAACGCCGCCTCGTCGAGCCGAATAACGTCGGTGGAATAGGCAAAGCCGCCGATGCGAAGGCCAAGCGTGGTCGAGAAGCCGTGGTCCTGCGCGAACGGGATCACGCGCACACCCGCGGCCGCAAATGGGCCGGCGATCTCGTGCGGCTCCAGCACCGGCTTATAGAACCCCGTCTTTGCTCCCTGGGCCGCCGGGCCCAGCACATAGCCGAAGCGCGTGCGGATCTCGCGCAACGACTCGGTATCGGCATAGATCGGCAGCGGCCGGCGCATGATCCGGTTGACCGCGCGCAGATCGTCGATGCCGTGAAGATGATCGGCGTGCGCATGCGTGAAGATGACAGCATCAAGCGCGCTCACGTCGGCCGCCAGGAGCTGCGCACGCAGGTCGGGCGAGGTGTCGATGAGGAGGCGGGCCCCCTCCTCCTCGACCAGCACGGAAACTCGCGTCCGGCGGTTCTTGGGGTTCGCCGGGTCGCACGCGCCCCACGCATTGCCGATCCGCGGCACACCCCAGGACGGGCCGCAGCCGAGCATGGTCACGCGCATGGCTTGGCCTTGGCGAAGAGGCGGAAGAAATTCTCCGACGTACGCGCCGCCAGCTCCTCGACCGCGACGCCCTTGAGCTTCGCCACCGCCGCCGCGGTGTGGACGATGAACGCGGGCTCGTTGGGCCGGCCGCGCAGTGGCTCCGGCGCGAGATAAGGCGCGTCCGTCTCGATCAAGAGCCGCTCCAGCGGCACGTCCTTGGCGATCGCGCGCAGATCGTCGGCGCGGCGGAAGGTCACGATGCCCGAGAGCGAGATGTAGAAGCCCATTTCGAGCGCTTTTTCCGCAAGTTCGCGCCCGGTGCTGAAGCAATGGATGACGCCGCTTGGCGGCCGCTCTTCGCGCAGGATGCGAATCGTCTCGGCATCAGCCTCGCGCGTGTGAACGATGAGCGGCAGCCCGGTCTCCCGCGCCGCTGCACAATGAGCGCGAAACGACTCGGCCTGGCGCGGCCGCGGGCTGTGGTCGTAATGGAAATCAAGGCCGGTCTCGCCAAGGCCAACGACGCGCGGATGCGCCGCCAGCGCCACCAATTCCGCCACCCCGGCCTCGGGTTCCGCCGCCGCCTCGTGTGGATGGATGCCGGCCGAGCACCAGATGTCGGGATCCCCCGCGGCGATCGCCTCGACCTCGGCGAATTCTGCGAGCTTGGTGCAGATGGTCAGCATCGTGCCGACGCCGGCCGCGCGCGCGCGCGCGACGACGGCAGCCCGCTCTGCCGGAACGGCATAGTCGAGATGGCAGTGGCTGTCGATCAACCGGAGCGTCATCGGCAAAGGGCCCGCGACGGGAACGGGCGCGCTGCCCGCCCTGTTACATCTATTGGTACCACGTTGAGGGAAGGACCCATGTTGAGGATTTGGATGACGACGGCCCTGCTGTTCGCGCTCGCAGCCTGCCACGCCAGCGGCGGGATTGGGATCCATTGATAATGCCGCGACCGGGCGCGAGCGTCGACCCGCATCACCGGGTACACCCCGCGCCCACCTGACAGAACGAAGCCAATTCTTGCTTTGGCGAGTGCACGCGGGGCGGAAGTCCCGCGTGCGTTCCGTCTCGGCTCAGCTCTGCCGCGCGGCCGCACTCCCCGATTTGACCGAACGAACCCAATTTTCCCGCGAACCGTGCGGTGCCTGACCGATTGACTTCGTACGTAAACGTGATACGTTACTCGCGTACGTTTGCGGCGCTGACAGGAGCCTTGCGACGAATCCACCGAACGAAGCCAATTCATCGGATGCACCGAACGAACCCAATCCGCGCGCGACGCGGCTGGTCCGATAGTTCAATCAAATCTGCTGTTTGCCTGGCGTTCTTCGCGCGCGCGGTCTCAGCGCAGGTAATCGTGCACGATGGTGCCGAGGCCGAGTGTCAGGTCGGCGACGAAATGGATCGCGGACTCGACCTGCCGTACCGGAAGCTCGTTCACCGGCGCGAGCGCGTGACCAAGGAGCGTGAGCGCGGCCGGGCCGGTCCACGCGCCCTTCACCGTCACGTCCTCGAAATTGTACCGCACCAGCTCGCAGATGCGCGGGGTGCAGTCGACGTGCGGGATGATCTTGAGGAGATATTGCGGCTCCGCCATGTCGCGCTTCATCTGCGCCGCGTCGCGCACCTGGTATTTGTAGCCCATCGTGCCGGTGGCGAGACGCAGACGGCCGTAATCGAGCGTGCCGAGAAGCGTGTCGGTCTCGACCTTGAACGAGATGGTCGCGAGCTTTTCTGGGAATCCCCAGATCTCGCGCCCGCCGGCCAAGGGTGCCTCGGCGTCGAGGAAAAGCGAATGGACATAGGATCCCGGCTTGCCGTCGTAGGTCACCGGGATCACCTGCCCGGCCGCGCGGTATTCGCCGAACCCGCTCGAATCGGGCATGCGGATGAAGTTGAAGCGCACATGCGGCTGCGGCGCCTTCAGCGGCTCGGGCAGGATGCGCTCGATCGCCGCCGGATCGGTGCTGTAGGTGATGACGAGATACTCGCGGTCGACGAATTTGTGCGGGCCCCGCGGAAAGGACGGGCTCGTCAGCGGCATGGCAAACGCCGTGCGCTTCACATCTTCGATCTTCACCTGGCTCTCCCCCACATTCGAAAGCGACGACGACACCGAAACTCTATGCGCACTGCGCGCGGAAGGGAAGCTTCGCGCGCGCTCATGCCCGCTGACTCCGTGCTAGCGCGCGCCCTCGCCCTCGACATAGCGCGGGAATATCCCCTCGGGCTTCGGCAGCGCCGTGCCGGGCGCCATCGGCCCCGCGACGAGCGCCGCAAAATCGCGCGCCCCCTCCGGCACGGCAAGCTGGTCGAGAAGCCGCGCCGCCGCCGCCGGAACGACCGGCTGCACATAGATCGCGAGATGGCGGATCGTCTCGACCAGCGTCCACAGCACGCTCTGGAGCCGCGCCGGATCGGTGCGGCGGAGCGTCCACGGCGCCTCCTGGTCGACATAGCGGTTGGCCTCGCCCACCACTTGCCAGGTGAGTTCGAGCGCGCGGTGGAACGCTTGCTCCGCGAACTCGGCGCGGAGCTTCGCGAGGAGCCCGCGCGCCGCCGCCAGCAGCGCCTCGTCCGACGCCGCAAGCGGCCCGGGCTCCGGCACTTTGCCGCCGCAATAGCTTTGCACCATCGACAGCACGCGCTGCGCCAGGTTGCCGAGATCGTTGGCGAGGTCCCCGTTGATGCGATTGACGACGGCGCGGTGCGAGAAGTCGCCGTCGCTGCCAAATGGAAGCTCGCGCAACATGAAGTAGCGCACGGCATCGACGCCGTACTGTCTCACGAGCTGCTGCGGCGGAATGAAGTTGCCGAGCGACTTCGACATCTTCTGGCCTTCAACCGTCCACCAGCCGTGCGCAAAGACGCGCTTGGGCGGCGCGATATCGGCGGCCATGAGGAAGGCCGGCCAATAGACGCAGTGGAAGCGCACGATGTCCTTCCCGACCATGTGGAGGTCGGCCGGCCAATAGCGCCGGTAGAGCGCGCTCTCGCGATCGGGATATCCCACCGCCGTGATGTAATTGGTGAGCGCGTCGAGCCAGACATACATGACGTGCTTCGGGTTGCCCGGAACGGGAACGCCCCAGCTGAAGCTCGTGCGCGAGATCGACAGATCATTCAAGCCGCCGCGGACGAAGCTGATGACCTCGTTGCGGCGCGCGCGCGGCGCGATGAAGTCGGGATTGCGTTCGTAGAAGTCGAGAAGCCGGTCCTGCCATGCCGACAGGCGGAAGAAATAATTCTCCTCCTCAACCCATTCGACCTCGGCGCCCGTCGGCGCCTTGCCGCCGACAAGCTCGCTCTCGTCATAGAAGGCTTCGTCGCGCACCGAGTACCAGCCCGCGAACTTGCCGAGATAGATTTCGCCCTTCGCCTCGAGCGCGCGCCAGATCGCCTGGCTCGCCACGATGTGGCGCGGCTCCGTCGTGCGGATGTAGTCGTCGTTGCTGATGTTCATCAGCCGGCCCATCTCGCGGAAGTTCTCCGACACGCGGTCGCAGAACTTTTGCGGGTCCTCCCCTGCGGCACGCGCCGACTTGTCGACCTTCTGGCCGTGCTCGTCAGTGCCGGTGAGGAAGAACACGTCGCGCCCGTCAAGCCGCATGAAGCGCGCGAGCACATCGGTCGCCACGGTGGTGTAGGCGTGGCCGATATGCGGCGCGTCGTTCACGTAATAGATCGGCGTGGTCAGGTAATAGGGCTCGCCGCCGCTCATGGCCTCTCCCCGGCGGGGGTGCGTGCCGCCGCCTCAAGCGCAAAGAAGGCGTTCAGCACGACCTGCTTGCGGTCGAGGTTGACGCTGTCGGCCTCGCGAAAGAGATGGTTCACGTTTTCCCACACCTCGACCCATTGATCAAGGCTGCGCCGCGCGGCCAAGGCGCGCATGGCCGCGTCTTCGCCCGAAACGACGGCTCGCGCTTCGCTGCCGCCCGCGAGCGCCACCATGCGGGCGATCCAGTGCGGCAGCAGCTCGCCAACGAGCGCCCACGCTTCCTCGGCCCCGGCGCGCGCGACGCTGTCGGCCAGGGCGTTCAGGCCTTCGGCGTCGAGCTCCGGCAGGCGCGCGAGAAGGCGCGAAAGCTGGCGGTAAAGATCGAGCCCGCCACCGGCAGCCAGGGACAACGCGCGGCCGATGCTGCCCTCGGCGAGGCCCGCAAGCTCGGCGCGCTCGGCGGCGCCAAGATCCGGCCGGTAGCGTTCGAGCGCCGCCGCGACTTCCGCGAGCGCCAGCGGCTTCAAGGCGAGGATGCGGCAACGCGAGCGGATCGTCGGCAGCAGCCGGCCGGGGTTCTCGCTCAGCAGCATGAGGACGGCGCGCGGCGGCGGCTCCTCGAGGATTTTCAGCACGGCATTGGCGGAGCTCGGATTCATGTCATCGGCATCGTCGACGATGACGACGCGCCAGCCGCCGTCGGCCGCCGTGAGGCGCAAGAGCGCGGAGATCTTCCGGACATCCTCAACCACGATCTCGGTGCGCATCCGTTTCCGGCGCTGGTCGTAGCCGCGCTCGACGACGAGAAGATCGGGATGTCCGCCCGAGGCGACGAGACGGAAGACGCGCTGCTCAGGCGCCATCGCAAGGCTCGACGGCCCGTCGCCGAGCAGGTCTGCCCCTGCGTCCTTCTGCGCCAGGAGAAAGCGTGCACAGCGAAACGCGAACGTTGCCTTGCCGACGCCGCACGGGCCGGTGATGAGCCAGGCATGCGGCATGCGGCCCGCGCGCCAGCAGGCGAGGAGTGTCTCCTCGGCGGCGGCATGGCCGAGAAGCTCTGGGTTCTCGCGCGGCGGCGGCAGCGGCAGGGCTTCGCCCCTGCCCTCGCCGTCATCCTCATCGTCGCCCACGGTCATGGTCGGAGAATAGCGGCGCGCCCGCGGAAATCAGCACGCGATCTTGAGCCGCTCGCGCAGCGCTGCAACGATCTCGGCGTGGATCGCTTGCACTTCGCGGTGCGCGTCGAGGACAACGCAGCGCTGCGGCTCCCGCCGTGCGATGTCGAGAAAGCCTTGGCGCAAGCGCTCGTGCAGATCGAGCGGCATGCGCTCGAACCGGGTCGTGGCGCCCCGCTTCGTGGCGCGCGCGAGTCCTTCGGCCGCCGGCAGATCGAGGATGAAGGTAAGGTCGGGGCAGAAATCGCCAGCGGCGAGACGATGGAGCTCGGCGAGCCGCTCGCGGGCGAGGCCACGCGCAAAACCCTGGTAGGCTTCGGTCGAATCAGCGAAGCGGTCGCACAGCACAATACGGCCCGCCGCGAGCGCGGGCCACACGGTCGCGACAAGATGGTCGCGCCGCGCCGCCACCATCAGCAATGCTTCGGTCTCGCCGTCCCAGCGGTCGGGTGCGCCGGACAGAAGGAGCTCGCGGATGGCTTCGGCGCCCGGCGATCCGCCGGGCTCCCGCGTCGTCACGACATCAAGCTTATGTTGCCGCAGAGTTTCGGCGAGGAGCCCGATCTGCGTCGTCTTGCCGGCGCCCTCGCCACCTTCGAATGTGATGAAGCGCCCTCGGCTCAGCGCTTGCCCCACAGGAGATATCCGGCCGCGGTCGCCATGCGGCCGAGCGCATCGAGCTTATCGACGGGCTGGGCGGCGACGAGTTGCACCTCGATCGGCTTCATGTCGGGCGCGCTGATGACGAGTTTGCCGACCGGTTCGCCCTTCTGCACCGGCGCTTTCACCGCGCCGTCATATTCCGCCATGACCTTCAGATCATGACGCGCGCGCTTCGGCAGCGTGACAAAGACATCGGACGCCGTGGTGGCGGGGACCTTGGTGCTCTCGCCCATCCACACGGGCGCGTCATCCACCGGATCGCCAGCCTTGACGAGATGATAGTCGGCGAATTCGCGAAAGGCCCACTCGAAGAGCTTCTCGCTCTCGCTCGAGCGCTCCTTCATGCTCTTCATGCCCGCCAGGATCTCGATGATGCGGCGGCCGTCGCGCACGCCCGAGATCGCGACGCCGTAGCCCGCCTCTTCCGTGTGGCCGGTCTTGATACCGTCGACGCCGATGTCCTTGTAGAGCAGAGGATTGCGGTTCCCCTGCTTAATCCCGTTGTAAGTAAAGTCCTTCTCGGACTCGTAATGGTAGTAGTCGGGGAAGTCGGCGATGAGATGGTGCGCAAGCGTCGCAAGGTCACGCGCAGTCGTGTATTCCTGCGGATCGGGCAGGCCGTCGACGTCGGCGAAATGCGAGTGGTCGAGGCCGAGCTGCTTCGCCACCTCATTCATGCGGTCAACGAAGGCGCTCTCGCTGCCGGCGAGCCCTTCGGCCAGGACGTAGCAGGCGTCGTTGCCCGACTGCACGATCATGCCGCGGATCAAATCCTCGACTTTGACGCGCGAGCCCAACGCAACAAACATGTTCGACTCGTTGGTCTTGTGCTTGGCCCAGGCGCGCTCGCTCACTGGCAGCGAATCATCGAGCGTCACCTGCCCCTTTTTGATGTAGTCGAACACGACATAGGCGGTCATCATCTTGGAGAGCGAGGCGGGCTCGAGCCGCTCGTCCGCTCCCTTGTCGAAGAGCACGGTTCCGGTGTTGTAATCGACGATGATCGCGTGCTGCGCGCTCGTGTCGATGGTCGGTGGATCGGCGAGCGCGGGCACGGCAAGAAGTGTCAGCGCCAAGCTCGCGGCGGCACGCGGCAACATCCTTTGGCTCATGCGAAGCGCTCCGCAATCAAAGTTCGGGGCGAACCGAAGCATAGCGGAGATTGCGCCGAAATTGTGGTTGAGGGAACCTCAATCGACCACGATTCGCGCTTCGGGCAAGCCACTTGCGACGACGCGGTCCAAAAGCTGGTCGGCGTCGCTCACGGAGGGAAGCGGGCCGATGCGCACGCGGTAGAGTTCGGAGCCGTTGAGCTTCGTACCGCTCACGCGGACGTCGCCGAGGTTGCTGAGCTTCGCCTGGAGCCGGGTCGCATTCTCGGCTTTCGAGAAAGCGCCGGCCTGCACATAGATGCCGGTCGGGCGGACAGGCATCACCGCCACATGTTCGCTCAGCGCCGGCGGCGGGCCGACCGGGGTCAACACCGGCGCCGGCTGCGCCGGCGGCGGCAGCGGCAGGTCGGCTTTCGCGACGCGGACGCCGGCCGGAGTCGGCAGCGCGCCCGCGGCAACGGGTGCCACCGGCAATGGCGCCGTCATCGGCGCTGCGTTAGCCTCGCTCGTGCCGGCGAGCGCCAGAAGCTTCGCCTGGATACTGTCCTCCGGGACGATCCTCACCCGCACCTTGGCCGTGCCCGGCCCTTCGAAGCCCAGGAGTTGCGCCGCGCGTCGCGACACGTCGATGATCCGGCCGCGCAGATAGGGCCCGCGGTCGTTGACCCGCAGCTTGATAGTGCGGCCGTTCTCAAGATTGGTCACTTGCACGACGCTCGGCATCGGCAAGGTACGGTGCGCCGCGGTCAGTGCGTTCAGGTCGAATGTCTCGCCATTCGCCGTGTACTTGCCGTGGAAATCCTCGCCATACCAGGAGGCGATGCCGGTCTCGTCGTAGCTCAGATCCTCGGCCGGGTAGTACCAGACACCATTGATCTCGTAGGGATCGCCGACCTTGTAGAGCGGATGCTGCGCGGCTTGCGGCGGACGCAACGCCGCATGCGGCGGCGTATGGCAAGCCGCGAGCAACAGCAGCAAGGCGAGAGGCCAACGAAAGCGCAAGGTCCGGCGCATCTCCTGCGAAATTTAGGCGCCGAAAATCTACCGGCGGTTAATGGCGTCCGCAAGAAACCCCACCGCGATAGCGAAATAACTGGAGTTGTTCCACTTCAAAAGCACGCGGTAATTGTCGTAGGTGAGAAAATAGGGGCCGTTTTGACCCGCCGGTGTGACGAGGTCTGCCATCCCTGCCGTCGCCGCGAGCGGGCTCCCGTCGACTCGTGTCAGTCCGCGCGCCGTCCACTCGCCGAGCGGACGCGGCCCCGCTCCTGGAGTCGGGGCGAAGCCCTGCGGCAGCGCCACCTCCTCGCCCCAGGATTCGTCCTTCCGCCATCCGCAGCGCGCGAGATAGTTGGCGATCGAGGCGAACACGTCCTCGCGGCGAGTCCAGATGTCGGGGGGGCCGTCGCCGCGATAGCTCACCGCATAGGCGAGGAAGCTCGACGGCATGAACTGGCTCTGCCCCATGGCGCCGGCCCAGGAGCCCATCATGCGCTGCGGATCGATGTGCTGGCGATCGACGATCAGGAGCGCGTTCATAAGCTCGCGCCGAAAGAAATCCGGCCGCCGCCCGTCGAAGGCGAGCGTGGCGAGCGCGGCAATCACCGGGTAGCCGCCGGTGGTGCGGCCAAAATCGGTCTCGATGCCCCAGAGCGCCACGATGAAGCGCGGATCGACGCTGTAGCGTGCGCCGATCTCGTCGAGGAGCGCGCGGTTCTCGCGGACGTGCGCCCGCGCATCCTCGCGCCGCTGTGGCGATACGACTCGGCTGATATAGTCGCCGAAGGTGAGCGTCGTCTCGGGCTGGCGCCGGTCGAGTTCGATGACGCGCGGGATGGGCTGCAGATCGCCCAGCGCGCGGTCGAGGGTCGCAGCGTGGATCCCTTGCGCGAGCGCGTCGCGCCGCACGCCATCAAGCCATTGGTTGAAGGTAGCGGGCGCCGCGAAGGCTGCCCGGGCGACTCCGCTTGCCAGGAGTCCGAGGGCGAAGGAGCGGCGCGAAACCATGCCTTTCCTTAAACGAAGCGGTACGTTCCTCGCAAGCGATCAAAGCGCGGCAAGAACGAGTTTCTCGGCATTGGCGCGGAGTTCCGGCAGCCATGGCGCCGAGCGCCGCAAAGCGAGGTCGAAATGGACCCCGGCCTGGTAGAACTGCGCCAGAAGCTGCCCGTCCGCGCTCGCGCGCATACGGTGCAGCAGGCGCAGCGACGAGGCGCCAACGGCGACGATGCCGCTCGTGACGACGAGCCCGTCGCCGGGAGCCGCGGGCCGTCCTTCGAGCGAAAGCAGCGTCTCGAATGTCGCAAAGCCGCGGTTCGATGCGCTGCGATAGGCGCTGCTCATGCCGATCGCTTCCATCACGAAGAGGTTGGCGTCGGAAAAGCAGTGCGTGTAGCCGCCTGTCGTCAGCGCACCATCCTCGCACAAAGTAGCGCGTGCTCGCGTTCGCGCGGTCGCGAGCGTGCCTTCACCGCGCGGCAGCCCCGGCGGCGAAAACCTTTCCCACCCGCCGATCGGCGCAAGCGATACGCTGGCAAATGCCGCGTCGTCGTGACGCAGCACATGCTCCGCAAGTGTCGTGCGTTCGCCCGATGGCTTCAACGCCTCGTGCGCGAGCCGAACGCTGGCGCCCTCGCGCTCGAGAAGGCCGCTGCGGATCACGATCCCCTCAGCCGCGCGCAGCTCTTCGAGATAACGCACATGAAGCGCGACGGTGCGCCATCCGCTGGCAGAGCCCGCGCGCTCCATGAGATCGCGCGCCCCCGCCTCGAAGCGTTGCGGATAAAGCGCGATGTTCATGTGACCGAACGCGTCGCATTCCCACGCCGCGACCGCGCCGCGATAGGTCTCGATCGGGTCTGCGCCTGCCATCGAGCGCCGACTATGACTTGCGCGGCGCGATCGAACAACATTTGCGCGGGACCGCTAAGATGTTGCGCGACACCCAATGATGCTCGATCTCGCGACCTTCCTCCTTGCCACGGCCGTAGCGCTCGGCGGCGTTGCTGCGGTTATGTCGCTGCGCGCGGGCGGCGCGCCCGCGCCCTTTGCAATCGCCGGAACGCACGCAACGCTCGCACTCGGCGGCTATGGTCTGTTACTTGTGGCGCTCGCCGGGCCGCCGCGCGGATCGGCGTCGGGCGCAGCATCGTTCGGCCCCATCGCCGCGGTGCTGCTCGCGCTCGCCGTGCTCGCCGGCGTCGCGCTCCTGCAGCAGCGCCGTCGACGCACGCGCCTTCCGGGCGGGCTCATCGGCGTCCACGCGACGCTTGCCGTGTTCGGCTTCGTTATCCTCGCGGTCTACGCGCTTCTCGCCTAGCGTCCAAAGCCGCCGGAGACGCCGAGCGTGAACCAGCTGGAATTGCGGCGCGCCAGGTCTTCGCGCTGAAGGCACGCGGCGAAGTCGGGTGTGCCGGGCTGGAAACCGTAACTCGAGCAGGCAGCCTCGTCGCGCTGGCGCACTTCTTCAGGCGTGGCGCAGCCGCTCAGCGCGACGGCCGAGGCGACAAGCATCACGATCACGTGGGCAGGTCTGGACAGGCGCCTCGTCATGGTGCCTTCATAGCATGGCATGAATATGCGCATGCTTTTCCCGGCGTTGCTCGCAATCGCACTCGCGGGCTGCGTGTCCGCCGAAGAGTTGCGGCAAGCCGACGAGGCGCGATGCGCCGGCTATGGGTTCCAGCTGGGCACACCCGACTTCGCCGCGTGCCTTCAGCGCGAGGACCTGGCGCGCCGCTATACGCCGCCCGGATTCTGGGCGGCGCCGCCGCCGTGGCCGCCCTGGCCCTATAGACGCTAGCGCCGATCCGACCTCGAGATTTTTTCAAGCGCAACGATATCGGCCTGCTATAACCGGCAGCCGAACAAGGAAGCTCAGAGCATGATCGCGCTCTCCACTGCCCGCGCGCTCGAGGCGCGCGGCATTCATTACGGCTGGTTCGTCGTGGCGCTGACCTTCGCTTATGGTCTCGCCGCCTCGACTGCCATGACGGTGCCGGGCGTCCTGGTGATCCCGATCGCGCATGAGTTCGGCTGGAACATCGCCGACGTATCCTCGGCCATGGCGCTCAGGCTCTTTCTGTTTGGCGCCATCGCGCCCTTCGCGGGAGCGCTCCTCGTGCGCTATGGCCTGCGGCGGATGATGGCGGCTTCGGCCATCCTGCTTATCGCGGGCCTCATCCTCGCCATCGGCATGCGCTCGAAGTTCGAATTGTGGCTCAGCATCGGCGTGCTGATGGGCGTGGCCCCCGGCCTCACCGCGCTCGTCGTCAACGCCGCCGTGGCGACACGCTGGTTTGCGAAGCGCCGCGGCCTCGTCGTCGGCGTATTGTCGTCGGCGATCGCGAGCGGTCAGCTCCTGTTCCTGCCGCTCGCGGCGTGGCTCGCCGAGCGATATGGCTGGCGCGCGGCACTGGCGCCGACGGTACTCATCATCGCCGCGTTCGGCGGCATCTACTGGATCTTCGCGCGCAACGACCCGTCGGAGCTCGGCCTCGTGCCGTTCGGCGACGATGGAACGCAGGCGCCAGCCAAACCCATCACGGGCAACGCGGTCGCGATAAGCGTCGCAGCGCTGCGCGGCGCAGTTTCGAGCCCGGTCTTCTGGGTGCTCGCCGGAAGCTTCTTCGTCTGCGGCGTGTCCTCGTACGGCCTGATGGGGCCGCATTGGGTCCCGCTCTGCGGCGACTTCGGGGTCACCGCCGTCACCGCCGCAAGCTTCCTCGCGGTGATGGGCGTTTGCGACTTCATCGGCACGATCGGCTCGGGCTGGCTCTCCGACCGCTATGACTGCCGTTGGCTCCTGTCCTGGTATTACGGACTGCGCGGCCTTTCGCTGTTGTGGCTGCCCTTCAGCAATTTCACCTTCTGGGGCCTCTCGGGTTTCGCCGTGTTCTTCGGGCTCGATTACATCGCCACTGTGGCGCCCACGGTGAAGATCGCCGTGCAGGCCTTCGGACGCGAGCGCGCGCCCGTGGTGTTCGGCTGGGTCTTCGCAAGCCACCAGCTCGGCGCCGCGCTCATGGCCGCCGCCGCCGGCGTCGCGCGTGATGAGCTTGCGACATATCTTCCGGCTGTCTTCGCCGCAGGCGTCATGTGTATCATGGCCGCTGCCTCGATGCTGGTGCTTATCGGCCCACGCAACCCGGCGCGTCCCCTCGCGGTGGCGCAGTAAGGCGCGTACACGCGGGGTTTCCTGCCCTGGCTCTCGATCGCCGCAGCCGCTTCAGCTCACGTCCTGCTCACGGAGGGGGAGCCGACGAGCTCACTGGAATGAGGCCGACGAAATGCGGCGCCATCACTTGCCACTCGCCGGCCTTGTTCCTGCACACGATCGCTCGGGCGCTCACCCGTGTGCTCGCGACCTCGATCACCTGCACATATTCGCGGCACGCTTCGCCTGACTTGTTCCTGAAGCTTCGCGCGAGATAGATGCCGTCGACGCCATAGAACGTGTCGATCGCATAGCCGCTCGCGATGAACGCCGCGAGCGCACGCCTATCATCGTCCGAGCCGCGCGGCGGCGGTGGCAACGGCGGATCAGTCGGATCGGGCGGATCGACGGCGGCGACGGGGTCGATGCTCGCAGGCGTGCTCAAAGCCGGAGCGAGTTCCGCTGCAGTGAAAACGGTGCGCACCTCGCCCGCACCGACCAACGGATCTGCGATGCCTCCCGCAAGCCCAGTGCCTGCGGTGGTCACCGATCCGGCGGCGCCCGTGACCGCGCCAAGCCCCGCGCTCACGGCGGGGTCGGTCGCGGCGAGCACCGCGGACGTGGTGCCGCTGAGTGCGGGTGCTACCGCCCCGATG
Source organism: Allostellaceae bacterium (assembly GCA_035518375.1). Taxonomy (GTDB): domain Bacteria; phylum Pseudomonadota; class Alphaproteobacteria; order ATCC43930; family CGMCC-115725; genus DATJLY01. Next base: position 36,009 of record DATIXQ010000094.1, read on the forward strand.
ATGGGCGGCGGGTCGCTTACGAGGGTGGAAGTTGCCCCGGTGACGGTGGATGTCACGCCCGTCACTGTTGGCGTCACGGCGCTGATGGTCGCGGGCACAGCGCTCGTCACGGCAGAGGTCGTGCCGCTGACGGCGGATGTCACGCCCGTCACTGTTGGCGTCACGGCGGAGGTAGCGCCACTAACGGCGGATATCACGCCCGTCACGGTCGGCGTGACCGCGCTCACGGCGGCGGGCGCCGCGCTCGTAACGGCGGAGGTTGCGCCACTGACCGCGGGCGCGGCGGCGCTCACGGCGGCCGGCACCGCGCTCGTCACGGCGGAGGTCGCGCCAGCAGGCGCGGCGGCGCTCACGGCGGCGGGCGCCGCGCTCGTCACGGCGGAGGTCGCGCCACTGACCGCGGGCGCGGCAGCGCTCACGGCGGCCGGCGCCGCGCTCGTAACGGCGGAGGTCGCGCTTGTAGTGGCTGCCGTGGCGGCACCTGTGGCGGCCGTCACCGCACCGACAGCGGCTCGCGCACCGGAGACGGCCGCGCCGACCGCATGCGTCGCCGACGTCGCTCCGCCGATCCCGGCGGCCTTCGCGCCCACAATGTCCGCGAGGATCAGCACGGCCGTTGCGGTAATCGCCACAGCCTCAGCGCGCCGCCCGCTCACGATCCACATGGTCCCTCCTCGAGCGCTTGGCTCGCCTCTAGTTCGCCTGGTTCATCAGCCACCACTGGCCTGCCGAATCTCGGCATGCAAGGCCGCTCACCTGGACCGGATGGCCGGCATAATCGGCATTCGAGCGGTAGGGCTGGCATTGCGGCTCTCCGCCGGTCACAAGCGATGCGGTCATGAGCACGGGCGCGGCGGCGGCGGGCTGCGCCACTGGCGGCGCACCACGTCCTACCTGAGGCACATCAAGCGCCACCTTGTCGCGTGCAGGCGGCGGCGCAGCTCGCGCTTCCTTGGCGCGCGGAGACGACAATGCCGCAACACGAACCGAGGGCATCGGCGGCGCTTGAATGTTCGCATCCGGTACGCTGGGTTGCGGTGGCACGGCAGGAGCCGCAGCTGCCAGGCTCTGCGAGCCCTGGGTATTGGGCGCGAGCGCGACCACGGTGGGGGCCGGCGCCGGCGAAATGGCTGGCTCGTCCATCGGCGGCTCGACTGGCTGCGGTTCGGCCATGACGATACGTGACGAAAGGTCGAGCGGCGGCGCGAAGGGCTGCGATCGGCCATCGGCAAGCGTCGCTGCCGACGGCGCGATCGGAAGGACCACCGTCGGCGCCTCGGGCGGCGCGGACGCACTCGCGAGTTTGCTCGACGCGGAGAGCGCGGTCGGCGCCAACGGGGCGGGCGTATGATTGCCCAACTGCACCATGACGAAGAGTGCGGCGGCGGCGGCCACTCCGCCATACATCGCCGGAATGAAGAAGCGGTCGCGCCGTCGTGCGTGGATCGCCGCCACGAGGCGCACACGCACAGGCCTGGTCCGGCTTTGCTGATAGAAATCCGCAAGCGCCACGGCACGCCGCTCCAGCCCCGCGGCAATGCGACGAAGCGAATGCTTGACCGCAACGACCTGCGGGAGGGCCCTGCCCTCGCGCAACACGTGCGCCACCGCGCGCGCGTGAGCGATGAGCTGCTTCCGCCACGCGTGCCAATTCGGCTCGCGCACGCGAGCGAGCCACGCCGCCGCGTACGCATGCAGGTCGGGCAGGTGTGAAGGCAGCTCCTCCCGTGCGGGCGCGCTTGTTGGCGCCGTGGACGGACGCAGGCGATTAGCTGCGCGCTCGACGTCCTCAAGCGCCGGAATTGTCCGCCCGGCTTCGTCGGCCGATAGACGTGCCTGATGCACCAGGAAAAAGAGATCAGCCGGCAGGCCGCGCGCATGCCAAATAAGAGCGGCGATGCTGTCCGAGTCCAGAGATGGGCACAGGCCATCCTCGGCGAGGAGCGAGGCGACCCCTTCGGCGTCGAGCGACTCGAGCCCGACCGATTGGCGCACGTACTCGCGCAGATCGCGCCGCTCCTTTATGCGACGCTCGAGATCAGGGCGGCCCGCGAGGACGACGCGCAACGCCGCCGAAGCGTCGAGATCGAGCGCGAACAGCGGCGGGAAGGCATGGAACACGGCGTCGCTGACGAGATCGGCGTCATCGAGCACGAGAACCGGCGCCGCCCTCTTCTCCGCAAGCCGGATGCGCAACCTTTCCAGCCATGCGCCGAAATCGTTGAGGGGTCGCGCAATGTCCAGCCCGGCCGACAGGTTGCCAAGGAACTGGTCTAGATCAAATGACGCACGGCTCGGAATGACGAGGTGGCCAGCCGCGCCAAGCTCCGACGGAAGCCGCCGAAGGAAAAAGGATTTGCCGACGCCCCGCGGCCCCGTCACGAGATAGAGGCCAGGCTCCCGTTGGCAGCCCGCGACGATCGTATCGTATGCCCGGCGCATCGTCTTGCCGGCCACATCTCCGAGGCCGTGCGATGCGCTGGCGCCGCCAGCGCTGGTGAGCGTCGCGCCATCCGGCGGGTCATAGGAAAAGAGCCATGCGCACTCGGCCCTCAGCGCGTCCCTGCGGCGCCGGCGTGCTTCCGCCGCCTTTTGTGTCGCACGTGAGCGTCGGCGAGTTCCCATGGTCTAGTTCTCGCGGAAAGCGCGGCTGAAACTGCTGCGGAGCGGATCCAGCAGATAATTGAGGAGCGTGCGCCGGCCGGTCACGATCAGCACGTCGACCGGCATGCCCGGAAAGAGCTTTACGTCCTTGAGCCGGCTCAACTCCTGCGGCGGAATCGCGACTTCGGCGGTGTAGTAGGATTGACCAGTAAGCTTGTTCTCGAGCGTATCGGCGGAGACCTCGGTCACCACTCCCTTGACGGTCGGCGAATTGCGATTCGGAACCGCAACGAGGCGAACCTGCGCAGCGAGGCCCTTGTGTACGGCCTCGATATCGATCGGCCTGACCGACGCCTCGACGATGAGCTCGTCCTGCTGCGGCACGATGTCGAGGATCGGCTCGCCTGCCTTAACGACGCCGCCCGGCGTGAAGTACCGCAGATCCACAACCTTGCCGCTTTGCGGCGCAACGATCGTAGTGCGCCGTTCGACATCCGCCGCCGCGCGGAGCTTCTCCTCGACGCCGATGAGCTGATCCTGCGTGGAGCGAAGCTCGTTGGCGATATCGGTTCTGTTCTGGCTGAGCGCGTTTGCGATTTCGATCTGCGTTGCGTCGATTTCCTGTCCCGCCTTGGCTATCTCCGCCATACCTTCGCCGCGGTTGCCCTCGAGTTGCGCTTCCTGCTGTTGCAGAGCAAGAAGGCGCGGCTGCGGCAGCAAGTTCTGATCGACCAGCGGCTTTATGCGCTTCGTCTCGTCGCCGACGATATTGATCTGTTTTTCCAGCGCATCCTGCTGCGCCTGGCGGCCGTTGATTTCGGAATGGAACTGGTCGATCTGCTCATTGAGGACGGAAATGCGCCCATCAAGGTTCTTCTTGCGGTCCGCGAAGATGTTCTCTTGGCCGATACAGATGGCTTCGAATCTCTCATCGGCGCAGGCACGTTCGAGGGCAAGCGGGAACTGGATCGCCGGCAAATTGTCGCGCTCGGCCGCAAGCCGCGCCTGCGCTGCGAGGAGCGCATATTCCTGACCCTGAAGCGCCGTCAGGTTCGACATCGCTTGCGTGTCATCGAGCTGTATCAGCGCTTGACCTTGCTGCACCTCATCTCCGTCGCGCACCAAGATGGAGCGGACGATGCCGCCTTCCATGTGCGATACGGTCTTGCGATGACTGTCGACCCGCAGCTCGCCGGGCGCCACAGCAGCGCTCGAGAGCGGAGCAAACGCGGCCCAGAGACCAAGGCCGCCGAAGAAAACGGCGGCCACGACACCGCCAACGACGATCGCGCCGCGATCCGACGGCGCGCGCGGAATTTCATCAGCGTCGACGCAAACGGGCACGTCCCATGCTTCGGGCACGAGGCTCATGGTTCAGGCCCCTCCTCCGCGATGGCGATCTATCGGTCGCGCGAAACGGCGCATTGCGGCTGGCGCGATCGTGTTCGGCTTCAGGAATTCGACGATTTCCTGGCGCGGCCCGAACATCTCGGCCGTGCCATCGCGCAGCAACAGGAGCTTGTCGGCGCATCCGATGAGGCCAGGACGGTGGGTGATGAAGATAACCGTGGTCCCGAGTTCGCGGAGCTCCGCGAGCGCTCGCACGAGCGCGCCATCGCCTTCGCTGTCGAGATTGGCGTTGGGTTCGTCGAGAACGACAAACGTCGGGCTTCCATAGATTGCGCGAGCGAGCGCCACTCGCTGCCGCTGACCGCCCGAAAGTCGCATGCCGAAATCGCCGATGTCGGTGTCATAGCCCTGCGGGAGCCGCAGGATCATCTCATGCACACCGGCGCGCTGCGCGGCTTCGATGATCGCGTCGGGGTCGCTGTCCTCGAGCCGCGCGATGTTTTCCGCAACCGTCCCGGAAAACAGCGTCACGTCCTGCGATACATATCCGATGTGGCGGCCGAGCTGTTCGCGGTTCCATGGAAAGAGATCCGCGCCGTCGAGGCGCACATGCCCACCCGACGGCGCGGAAATGCCGACGGCAAGGCGCGCGAGCGTGGATTTGCCCGCGGCGGAAGGCCCGACGACAGCCAGCGTCTCGCCGGCCGGCAATTCGAAGGAGATGTCGCTGAGGATGATACGGCCGTTAGACGGCGCGGTGAACGACACTCCCTCGAAAGCCAACTGTCCCTTGGGCGCCGGCAACTTCATGCCTGCGGGACGAACGTGGGGCGCGGAAAGGCACTCGTCGAGGCGGTTGTAGGCGGACCGCGCGGACACCATGCCGCGCCAGCTCGCGAGTGCGAGATCGATCGGCCCCAGAGCACGGGCGAGCAGAATGGAGCCCGCGACCATCGTGCCGCCCGTGGCCTCGCCCTGCAGCACGAGCCACGCGCCGATTCCGAGAATCAATACCTGGACCGAAAGACGGAAGCCCTTGGAGACGCTGACGATGACGCCGCCGACATCGCTTGCATCAGCCTGAAGCCTGATCGCCTCGTTGTTCTTCCTAAGCCAACGGCGGCCCACAACCCGCATCATGCCCAGCGCGTCGATCGTCTCGGCGTTGCGATTGAAGATCTCGAGTTCGCGCGCTGCCGCGAAGCTGATTTCGCTCGAGCGACGGAGTTGCGGTCCCGCGAGCCGGTCGTTCGCGAGCGTGAGCACGATCAGCACCACAAGCGAAGCAAGCGAGAATGCGCCGAGCAACGGATGCAGCAGAAAAATCGCGGCGAGAAATATCGGCGCCCATGGCAGATCGAACAGGGCCAAGATCCCGGTGCCGGTAAGGAACATTCGGACTTCGCGTAGATCACGCACCGCGTCCCATCGTCGAGGCGTGCCGGCGATATTGTTCGCGAGCATGCGCTCGAAAGCGATCGGCGCCACGCGCGCGTCGATGAAGGTACCAATGCGCACGAGAAGCCGCGAACGCGCCATTTCGAAGAGGCCGAGCGCTATGAGCGCGGTCAGGGCAATGACGGTGAGGTAGACCAATGTCGCAACACTGCGCGAATTCAGCACCCGGTCATAGACCTGGAGCATGTAGAGCGGAACAGTGAGCAAAAGCAGATTTGCGGCAAAGCTAAATCCCGCAGCCCAAAAAAAAGCGCGGCGGCAATCGGCCATCGCGCGATGAAATGCGTGCGGAGTCAGCACTCCCGTCCCCTCCTCATACGCGCGAATTCAATTTTGCGGAAACGTGCGGATTGCGGCGGAAAGAGCCGAGAGGGAGTCGGCACCAATCGGCCAACTCCCTCACGGCGTACGGCTGAGTGCTAGTTAGGCAAACGCGTGGCCGCTGCCGATGAGGCCCCCGATGCCATTGCCGCTCAGGATGTTCACGTTGTTTCCGTTGAAGTCGTGGTTGAGCACGTTATCGAGGTTCACAAGGCCGACTTGCGTCGTGTTGTGATCGTAGGAGCCAGACACTTTGGCGTCGTGACCGTCGCAGCTGGCGCTGCTTTCGTATGACACACACATCTTCGAGCTCTCCTTTTAACGGGCCTCGCACCGTGAAATCCGTGGACCGAATTCATCGGACCGCGATGCCACGCAGAAAAAGAAACGAATTTCTTGGCAATCGTTCCATTGTGACCGAGGAAACTTGTTTGAGGCGATCGAGGTTCAATCTGGGATTTCCTTCCATTCAAGCCCCTTCGCGCAAATGTGTCATTCTTGTGAGCTTGAAATACCCCGCGCGACGACACATCGCGTCGTCGGGCGTTCCCCACAGTGCGAGGAACGCTGTGGCGGGAGAGAACCTGAACATGCGCTGTGGTGGCGGTGCCGCTTCACTGAGGCGGCTTGGCGTATTTGTAACCGCGGCTTTCATCACAAGCTGCACGGTTGGGCCCGACTTTTCCTCACCCGCCGCGCCAGAAACTAAATCCTATACCGGGTCGGAAGAAACGCTGGCTTCCGGTCCGGGCGAAGCGGCGCAGCGCTTTGCGCCGGGTGCAAGCATCGCCGCCGATTGGTGGGCGGTCTTTCATTCCGACGCACTCGATACGACCTTGCGTCAGGCGATCGCCGATAACCACACGCTTGCTGCGGCGCGGGCGACGCTGCTTCAGGCGCGTGAAGCCGTGGTGCAGGCGGGCGGCGCGCTTTATCCACAGGTAAGCCTCGGCGCATCGGCGGCGCGCCAGCGGTCGAATCTCGCGACGCTCGGAAATAGCCAGCCGGTGGGCGAATTCAATCTCTTTTCGGTCGGGCCGACAGTGAGCTATGCGCTCGACCCGTTCGGCGGCAACAGGCGTCAGATCGAGGAAGAGCAGGCGCTCGCCGAAGGCAAGGACTATGAGCTTGACGCCGCTTATCTGACACTGACCGGTAATGCGGTGGCCGAGGCGGTGAACATCGCGTCATTGCGCGCGCAGATTCGCACGATCGAAGGCATCGTCGCAGACGATCAGCACAACGTGTCGCTCGTGCGGAGCGAATCGAAAGCGGGTGAGCTCACCCGCATCGACTTGCAAAGCGCGATGAGCCAACTTCAGAACGACCAGGCGCTTCTTCCACCGCTCGAACAGCAATTGAGCCAGGCGAAGGACGCCCTTTCGCTTCTTGTCGGCAAGGCTCCCGCAGACTGGACGGTGCCCGACTTCGACCTTGAGCATTTCACCCTACCGGGGGAGCTGCCGCTGACCTTGCCTTCGAACCTCGTGCATCAGCGCCCCGATGTGCTTGCCGCCGAAGCGCAGCTTCACGCCGCGAGCGCCGCAATCGGCGTCGCGACAGCGCAGCTTTACCCCAACATCACGTTGACGGGTTCGATGGCGCAGGAGGCGCTTTCGCTCCATCATCTGTTCGTACCTGCAGCGAACATCTGGAGCCTTGCCGGTGCCCTCACCGCGCCGATCTTCGAAGGCGGGGCGCTCGAGGCACAGAAGCGCGGAACCGAGCACGCCTTCGACGCCGCGCTCCAGAGCTATGAGCAGACGGTCCTACAATCCTTCACGCAGGTCGCGGACCTGTTGCACGCGATGGCGCACGATGCCGACCTCGTGCGGGATGAGCATGGCGCCGCCGCGACCGCCGCGGAGTCGCTGCGCCTGACGCGCGAAGCCTTTCCCTATGGCAGCATAACATTGCTGCAAATCCTCGATGCCGAGCGGCAGTACGAGCAGGCGCGCCTCGGCTACGTCCGCGCCGTGGCCCAGCGCTACGCCGACACGGCTCAGCTCTTCGTCGCCATGGGCGGCGGCTGGCGCGGCTGGCGCTCGGCGGAGGTTGCAGACCGCAAGCCGTAATTGGGCACGCCCAATCCGAACGAGGGCCGATCCTCGCCCGATCGGGGCCAGTGATCGGATATTCCAAGACTTTTTCGTTGCGGCGTTGCCACTTTTCCGCGAGGATTAACTGTCTCGAGCGGCGCCGCCGGTCCGGGTGTGCGCTTCCCTCGTTCTAGGGTCAGGGTCAGCGATGCAGGCAGGGCGGCTGCTAACACTTAGCTTTCTGACGGCGGTACTGCCGGGAATAGCGGCGGCGGATGATGATGTTTTCTACGAACGCTATGGCCAGCCATTCGAGGTCGCGCAGTCCAATACGACGACGCAGCAACAGCGCGGTACGTTGCAAGCGCAGCCGGCCTTAACCCCGGAAACACAACATTGGTCGATCGCGTTGGGCGGGCTTTACACGGAGCGCCAAGGCGAAGCCGCGGGCTGGGCACCTAATGCGGAGGTGAATTACTCCCCGACCGACCGGTTGCAGCTCCACGCCATGCTCCCGTACGCGTTCGATCGCCTTAGCGGCGGTCCCACCCACTGGGGCATCGGCGATTTCGAAACCGGCGTTCGCTACCGCTTCGTCGACGACGATCCAAACGGATGGACGCCCGCCATCGCCGCCTATCCGCTGGTCGACTTCCCCACGGGTGATAAAAACCGAAATCTCGGCACGGGCAGCACGCATGCGTTTCTGCCTCTTTGGTTCAGCAAGAGCTTCGGCAGTTGGACCCCCTTCGCCGGCGGTGGCTACTGGATCAATCCCGGAACGAACAACAAGAACTGGACTCTGTTCTCCGCCGGTGTGGTGAAGACAGTCAATGATACGCTGTCGCTCACGGGAGAAATCTTCAACGCGACCTCGAGCAAGATCGGCATCCCCGACCAGACCGGAATCGATTTCGGAGCGCGTGTCAATTTCAACGCCAATAATCATTTCGTGCTGACGCTCGGAACCGGCATCGTCAACGCGCGCGAGACCGACCGCTTCACGGGGCTTGCGGCTTACGTCTATACCTTCTGAGTTCCGCGAAATCGGCGCGGCGCATCGTGCCGGAAGGCTTGGCGTCCCCGACGGGATTCGAACCCGTGTTACCGCCGTGAAAGGGCGGTGTCCTGGGCCTCTAGACGACGGGGACCAAGGCGCGGGTCTAATGGCCGCACCGCCCTAAATCAAGCGCTGGAAATCCTCGCGCCCTTACGCCTCGCGTGCTACCCCTCTGCGCGCCGCGCGATGGTGCGGCCG
>DATIXQ010000095.1:0-19746 GCA_035518375.1 Allostellaceae bacterium
GTCTCGATCGTGACGCGCCCGCCAAAGCGCAGCCGGTTGACCAGCTTGCCGTCATTGACCGCAAGCCGGCCGAACGTCGATTCCGCTATGCCGAATTGTCGGCAATAGCCCGAGATCTCCCGAAGGAGGGTCTGGCTGTCCAAGCGGGCAAATCCTCCCGCCCCGCGACTCTCCGGCCGCTGGGCGAGAGAGGATGAAACCAGCGCCGATGGGCCTCGGTCAAGAATAAACATGCCCACTCTGAAAGTGGGCGATTTAGTGGGCAATCTTGCGTGGGCAAATGACGGCCGTGGGCCGCCTCCCACCGATCATGGCGCCTCGCGCCGCGCCACGGCGCGTGCGATGCGGCGCTTCAGGCGCTTTGCCTCGTCCGAGAGCTGCGCCGCCGGCACCGACTTCAGATGGGCGTCGAGGCCGCCGTTCTTCTCGATCGTGCGGATGGCGCCGGCCGAAAGCCGCATCGGTACCGCGCCCAGCGCATCGGAAAGCAGCGTCGTCCGCTGCAGGTTGGGCAGGAAGCGGCGCTTCGTCTTGTTGTTGGCGTGGCTCACGTTGTTGCCAACAAGAATGCTCTTGCCGGAGATCGAACACCGTTTCGACATGACCTTGACCCGATGCGTGGGAAGGTGCCGGTTCTAGGAAAAGACGGCGCTCACGTCAAGAAAGCGGCGAGCGCCTGGGCCGCCGCCGCCGCAGGCGTGAGGCGGCCCGAGGCGACCTCCGCCTCGAGCGACCTGAGAAGCGGCGCGACCCGGCTGTCAGCCCGAAACGCCTCGGTGAGCCCTTCGCCGATCTCGCGCCACAAGGCGGCGCCCGCCTGGCGCGCGCGCCGGGCAGAGATGGCACCGGCGGCGGCAAGGGCCTCGGCCCGCTGCTCGATCTCGGCGGCGAGCGCATCGATGCCGCGCCCGGCCAAGGCCGAGACCGCGACGACGCTCGTGTCGGCTGCGCCGCGCAGGAGATGGAGCGCGTGCGCATAATCCGACGCGGCCCGGCGCGCGGCCGCCTCGAGATCGCCGTCGCATTTCGTCACCACGACGAAATCCGCAAGCTCGAGATTGCCGCGCTTCATGCCCTGCAGCTCGTCGCCGCCGCCCGGCGCCACCAGCACCAGGAAGAGATCGACCATGTCGGCGACATCGCTCTCCGACTGGCCAACGCCCACAGTCTCGACAATGACGCGGTCGAAGCCTGCGGCCTCGGTGATGAGCACCGCTTCGCGCGTGCGGCGCGCGACGCCGCCGAGGCTTTGGCCCGCGGGCGACGGCCGGATGAAGGCACGGCTATCCTTCGCAAGCTCGGGCATGCGCGTCTTGTCGCCGAGCAGCGCGCCGCCGCCGCGTTTGGAGCTTGGATCGATGGCGAGTACCGCGACGCGCTTGCCCGCGGCTGTGAGCACGCGGCCGTAGGCGTCGATGAAGGTCGACTTGCCGGCGCCTGGCGCGCCCGAAATGCCGATGCGGAGCGCCGTCCCGGCACCGGGCAGGATCTGCGCCAAAAGCGCCTCGGCCGCGGCGCGATCCTCGGAATGGGTCGATTCGGCAAGCGTGATGGCGCGCGCCAGCGCGCGGCGGTCGCCGCGCCGCACGGCGGCCGCGAGCTTTTCCGTGTCTGAGGCGGCGCTCAATCCGCCGCGACGGTCGCGGCGAGCGCGGCCGCTTCCTCGTCGGCCTCCTGCTGGCGCTGCCACATGGCGGCATAGACGCCGCCTTGCGCCAAGAGGCCCGCATGGTCGCCGCGCTCGACGACGCGGCCGCCTTCGAGCACGAGGATCTCGTCGGCCGCGACGACGGTCGAGAGCCGGTGCGCGATCATGAGCGTGGTGCGCGCCTCGCGCACTTCCTCGAGGCTCGTCTGGATCTCGCGCTCGGTCTTGGTGTCGAGCGCCGAGGTCGCCTCGTCGAAGACGAGGATGCGCGGCCGCTTCAAGATCACGCGCGCGATCGCCACGCGCTGCTTCTCGCCGCCCGAAAGCTTAAGGCCGCGTTCGCCGACAGGACTGCGGTAACCGTCGGGCAGCGCCGCCACGAAATCATGGATGCGCGCCCGCCGCGCCGCCTCGACGATCTCGTCCTCGGGCGCGCCGGGACGGCCATAGGCGATGTTGTAGCGGATCGAATCGTTGAACAGCACCGTGTCCTGCGGCACGACGCCGATGGCACGGCGCAGGCTGTCCTGGCTCACGTCGCGCAGGTCTTGGCCGTCGATGCGGATGGCGCCGCGATCGACGTCGTAGAAGCGGAAAAGGAGGCGCGCGATCGTCGACTTGCCGGCGCCGCTCGGGCCCACGATCGCGACCGTGTGGCCCGGAGCCACGCGGAAGCTCAGATCGTGGAGGATGGTGCGGCGGTGGTCGTAGGCGAAGCTCACATGGTCGAACACGATCTCGCCGCGCGTCACCGCAAGCGCCGGCGCGCCGGGTTTGTCGGCGACCTCGGCCTCGACCTTCAAGAGGCGGAACATCGCCTCGAGGTCGGTCAGCGACTGCTTGATGTTGCGATAGACCATGCCGAGCACGTTCAAGGGCTGATAAAGCTGCACGAGATAGGAATTGACCATGACGAAGTCGCCGACCGTCATGGCGCGCGCCTCGACGCCTTTCGCGGCGAGGAGCATCACCGCGACGAGGCCCGTCGCCATGATGAAGCCTTGGCCGACGTTGAGCGCGGTCAAGGTCGTCTGCGCTTTGACGGCGGCGCGCTCGTAGGCCTGGAGCGCCACGTCGAAGCGGCGCGACTCGTGTTCTTCGTTCGCGAAATATTTCACCGTCTCGTAGTTGAGGAGGCTGTCGATCGCCTTGGTGTTGGCCTCGCTGTCGCGCTCGTTCATCTCGCGCCGGAACTTCACGCGCCAGTCGGTGACAGTGAAGGTGAAGACGACGTAGAGGACGACGGTGACGACCATCATCGCCGCGAAGCTGCCGTTGTAGAAGCGCCACAGGATCCCGCACACGAGCAGGATCTCGAACATGGTCGGCACGAAGTTGAAGAGGAGGTAGGAGAGCAGAAACTCGGTGCCGCGGATGCCGCGCTCGATCGCGCGCGAGAGCCCGCCCGTCTGGCGGTCGAGATGGAAGCGGAGCGACAGCTCATGCAGATGGCGGAACGTGGCAAGCGCCACGCGCCGCACCGCGTTCTGCTCGACCTTGGCGAACACGATGTCGCGCAGCTCGCCCGAGACCTGCGCCAAGACGCGCGCGACGCCATAGGAAACGACGAGCATCACCGGAACCGCGACGACCGCGACGTGGCCCGGCGTCAGCGCATCGACCGCGCGCTTATAGAGAAGCGGCACGACGACGTTGACGCCTTTCGCCACGACCAGAAGCATGAGGGCGATGACGACGCGCACGCGCAGCTCGAGCGAATGGCGCGGCCAGAGATAGGGGAAAAGCCCGCCGAGCGCCTTCAGCTCCTGCCAGAATCCGACCTCGGATTTCTGGTTCGAGAGACTGCCCGGCCGCCGCCCTCTCATGACGCGAGCGCCCCCTCGCGCCGCGGCAAGCCCAGCGCCATCGCCACCACCAGCACCATGAGCGCGGCGCCGAGATAGAACGGCGCGTCGCGCCCCCACAGCGTGAACACCGCGCCCGCGACCGCCGGTCCGACGATGCGCGCCAAGGACGAGGCCGACTGCGACACGCCGAGGATGCCGCCGCGCTCCTCCGTCCCGGCGAGCTGCGAGACAAGGCTCGTCACCGACGGGTTGAGGAGCCCCATCCCGATCGACAGGAGCCCGGTCACGACCAGCACCGACCACAGCGAGCCCGCGAGCGCGAGGCCCAAAAGCCCGACGCCGATCACGACCGCGCCGCTCGTGACGAGTCGCGCCTCGCCGAAGCGGCGCGAGAGATGGCCGATGGCGCCGCCCTGCAGCGCCGCGAGCAGCACGCCGATATAGAAGAAGATCCAGCCGATCTGCTCCGGCCCCCAGCCGAAGGCGCGATTGGCCCAGAGCGCGAATGTCGTCTCCATGCCGGCAAACGCGCAGATGGCGACGAAGAAGAGCAGGATGAGGCGGCCCAGCATCGGACGCTCGAGCGCGCCCCGCACCTGCGCGAGGCGGCCCGGGCGCTCCTCGACCGTGCATTTGCTGGGCGGGCGGCTTTCGACGAGTCGCGCCGCGGTGAGCGCCAATGCGATTGCCGACAGCAGCGCGGCGAAGAGCGCCGGCCGCGCGAGATGCGCGTGAAGGGGATCCGAGCCCGCGAGCAAGCCGCCGATCGCGGGGCCGACCGTGAAGCCCAGCCCGAATGCTGCGCCGATCATGCCCATGCCCTTGGCGCGCTTCTCGGGCGGCGTGACGTCGGCGATGTAGGCTTGCGCGGTCGCGATGTTGCCGGCGCCGGCACCGGCGAGAAGGCGCGCCGCAAACAGCATCCACAAGGCCGGCGCGGCCGCGAGCCAGAGATACGAGGCAACCGAGCAGGCGAGGCTCAAAAGCAGCACCGGGCGCCGCCCCATGCGGTCGCTGAGGCGCCCCAGCATCGGCGCCGCGATGAACTGGGCGAAGGAATAGCACGCCATCAACAGCGTCACTTCCCACGGCGCGGCGCCAAAGCGCAGCGCGTAGTAGGGCAGGAGCGGGATGACCACGCCGAATCCGACAAGGTCGATGAAGACGATGAGAAGGAGAACCTGCATTTCCTGGTGGATAGATAGACCCTCGGACGGCGCGAGGCCAGAGCGCGGACGGCGTTAGCGCCCCTTCGCGCGCCGCGGCGCCGCACGCCGACGATTGCGCGGGATCACGTCGTCCGCACTTGGCGGCTCACCGCCCTTGCGCCGCATGAGACGGTCGAAGGCCGCGAAGTCTGCGCGGTCGCGCCGCTCGGCGAAGAACGCGGCGGTATTCATTGCGGCAAGCTTCTCCGCGACCGCGGTGGCCACGAATTGGTTGACACTGGTCCCCTCGGCCTTGGCGCGCCGCTCGACCTCAGCCTTGACCGAACGCGGCAGGCGCAGGGGATATGTACTGTGCTCTTTCATCGCCCGATCCTCACAATCGCTTCGGCGGGGGTCATGATGTCGAGGCCAAATGTCGCGGCCACTACGGCAAAGTCCCGCCGGTTGAACGTGACGATTGCATCAGCATGTCCGTTCACCGCGGCTTCGAGCACAAACTCGTCGGCAGGATCCCTTAATTGCGGGCGCCATTGGTAGTGGGATTCAACCGGCTCCATCATCGCGAGAACAGCATCCAGGAATATATTGACTTGGCGAAGGTCGAAACCGGCGGCCAAACGGTGCTCAGCAAGTGCGCAAGTCGCCTCGTATTCAAGCGCGAGCGCGACATTCGCCATTAACTCCACCTGAGCCCGCCGTGCAGCGCGCAGCAGTGCGGCCGAGGCTCCCGCTGGACTCCGCATTGCAGCAACGACGACATTGGTGTCGAGCACCAGCCGCATCTACAGAATGATATCATATAGAATATGATATCATCCGCAATATTCAATATCGAGGCGTAAGCCTTATTTCGCCGGGACCGCGAGCGCCATCTCGATGCGGTTGTTGTCGGGATCGTAATAGTCGACGCGCCACGTGCCGCCCTGGATCTCCGGCCCGTACGTATGCTGGATGCCGCGCTTCAGATTTTCGGCGATCACGACGTTGATGTCCTCGATGCCGTCGATCACGACGTTGATGTGCTGCATGTTGCCCTTTTCGCGCTCGACCGGCTGCCAGCTGGGACTGGGGCGCAGTTCGATCTTCGAGACCGGACCCGCCTTCACCGCGACGAACGGGATTTTGCCCGCCTTGTGCGTCTTATAGCTGTCCCAGTCGATCTCGAAGCCGAGCGCCTCGTAGAACTTGATCGAGGTCTCGAGGTCGCGCACCCACAGCACGACATGGTCGATGCGCCCGATCTTCCACATGAAGCCCTCCCTTGCGTAACCGCCGTCATTGCGAGCGGAGCGAATCAATCTGCCGGAGATTGCTTCGTCGCTCGCGCTCCTCGCAATGACAACATGTGAACTAGGCCGCCATGCGCTTCGTCTTGATGAGCTTCAGGATCTCGCCGGCGGCGCGCGGGATGTTGGTGCCGGGGCCGAAGATCGCGGCAACGCCGGCCGCGCGCAAGAACTCGTAGTCCTGCGGCGGGATGACGCCGCCCACGACGACGATCACGTCCTCGGCGCCTTCATCGCGCAGGGATTTGACGAGCGCCGGCACGAGCGTCTTGTGGCCGGCCGCCTGGCTCGACACGCCGATCACGTGCACGTCATTCTCGATCGCGGCGCGCGCCGCTTCCTCGGGCGTCTGGAACAGCGGGCCGATATCGACATCGAAGCCCAAATCGGCGAAGGCGGTCGCGATCACCTTGGCGCCGCGGTCGTGCCCGTCCTGGCCCAGTTTCGCCACCAGCATGCGCGGACGCCGGCCTTCGGCGCGGGCAAAGGCATCGACCTCGCGCCCGACGCAGCGATAGTCCTCGTCATCCTCGCTAAGCGCGCCGTAGACGCCCGAGACCGAGCGGATGGTGGCGCGATGGCGCGTGAATACCTGCTCGAGCGCGTCCGACACCTCGCCGATCGTGGCGCGGGCGCGCATCGCCGCGATCGCGCGCTCGAGAAGGTTGCCGGTGCCGCTCTTCGCCGTCTCGACCAGCGCGTCGAGCGCCGCCGTGACGCGTGAGCCGTCGCGCGATGCCCGCACCCGCGCAAGCCGTGCGATCTGCTGCTCGCGCACTTTGTCGTTGTCGATCGCGAGAAGCTCCACCGGCTCGGCCTCTTCGAGCTGATAGCGGTTGACGCCGACGATCACGTCCTCGCCACGATCGACGCGCGCCTGGCGCCGCGCCGCCACTTCCTCGATGCGGAGCTTGGGCATGCCCTGCTCCACCGCCTTGGTCATGCCGCCCAGGGCCTCGACCTCGTCAATCAAGGCCGCGGCCGCGGCCGCGACCGAGTGAGTGAGGTTTTCGACGTAATAGCTGCCGCCCAGCGGATCGACGACATGCGCGATGCCGCTCTCCTCGGCGAGGATGAGCTGCGTGTTGCGCGCGACGCGGGCCGAGGCGGGCGTCGGCAGCGCCAGCGCCTCGTCGAAGGAATTGGTGTGAAGCGACTGCGTGCCGCCAAGCACGGCCGCCATCGCCTCGATGGCGGTGCGCACGATGTTGTTGTGCGGGTCCTGCTCGGTGAGGCTCACGCCCGAGGTCTGGCAATGCATGCGGAGCGCAAGGCTCTGCGCGTTCTTCGGCTCGAATTTGCGCATGAGCTTCGCCCACAGGAGGCGTGCTGCCCTGAGCTTCGCCACCTCCATGAAGAAATTCATGCCGATGCAGAAGAAGAAGGAGAGCCGCGGCGCGAACTCGTCGATCGAAAGCCCCTTCGACAAGGCGGCGCGGACATATTCGAGCCCGTCGGCAAGCGTGAAAGCCAATTCCTGCACGCACGAGGCACCCGCCTCCTGCATGTGGTAGCCCGAGATCGAAATCGAGTTGAAGCGCGGCATGTGGCGCGCCGTGTATTCGATGATGTCGGCGACGATCCGCATCGATGGTCCGGGCGGATAGATGTAGGTGTTGCGGACCATGAACTCCTTGAGGATGTCGTTCTGGATCGTGCCGGAAAGCTTTGCCTCGGCCGCGCCCTGCTCGTCCGCGGCAACGATGAAGGCCGCCAGCACCGGAAGCACCGCGCCGTTCATGGTCATCGACACGCTGATCCGGTCGAGCGGGATGCCCGCGAACAGGATATTCATGTCCTCGACCGAATCGATCGCGACGCCGGCCTTGCCCACGTCGCCAACGACGCGCGGATGGTCGCTGTCGTAGCCGCGGTGAGTCGCGAGATCGAACGCAACCGACAGCCCGGTCTGGCCCGCGGCAAGATTGTCGCGGAAGAAGCGGTTCGAGTCCTCCGCGGTCGAGAAGCCCGAATATTGGCGCACGGTCCACGGGCGGTTGGCATACATGGTGGCGCGCACGCCGCGCAGATAAGGCGGAAAGCCCGGCAGCGAGGCGCGCGCCTCGATCCCTTCGAGGTCGGCCGCCGTGTAAAGCGGCTTCACCCGGATGCCTTCGAGCGTCTCCCACAGGAGCCCGTCGGCGCTTTTGCCGCCCAGCTCCTTTACGGCGAGCGCCTGCCAGTCGGCGAGCGTTTTCTCGGGGAAATCGCCCATGCTCAGATCATACAAGCGGCGCGCGCGCCAAGC
Source organism: Allostellaceae bacterium (assembly GCA_035518375.1). Taxonomy (GTDB): domain Bacteria; phylum Pseudomonadota; class Alphaproteobacteria; order ATCC43930; family CGMCC-115725; genus DATJLY01. The sequence goes on from DATIXQ010000095.1 coordinate 8,160, forward strand.
CATGGCGCACCACGAGCGCCGCGGTCAGGAGCAAAAGCGCGCCGCCCTGATGCGCGACCGCGACCGGTAACGGCACGACCAGGAGCAGCGTCGCGACGCCGAGCCCGAGCTGCAGCAGCGCCATCGCCGCCATGAGGTGGAACGCAAGCCGCACGCCGGGCGCGAGCGCCGCGCGGAGCGAGGCGAGCCAGAGCGCGATCGTCGCCGCCACCGTCGTCTCGGCAAGCACGCGGTGATCCCATTGCACCGCGACGAGGTTCTCGAAGAAGTTCCGCCACCACGGCGCGTCGTGCCAATAGCCCGGCGGAACGAAGCGGCCTTCCATCAGGGGGAAGGTGTTGTCGAGATAGCCTGCGCGCGTACCGGCGACGAAGCTGCCTGCCACCATCGTGACGAAGACGAGCAGAAGGATGAGGCTCGCGCCGGCCCGAAGCCATGCTGTGCACCCTCTCCGCCCTTGAGGGCGGAGAGGGGGGGACCCATCGCGAAGCGATGGGAGGGTGAGGTGGGCCTGCGCCGCGCGAGAGCCCCCCACCTCTCCCCGACCCTCTCCGCCCCCGGGGGCGGAGAGGGAGATGTGCGCTGGCGAACCGAGCAGATCCAGCGCGGCCCACAGCATCGCCGCGTAGATCAGCACCGCCATCGCGAGGTGGAGCGCCAGGCGGTACTGGCTCACCTCGATCCGGTTCTCGAGGCCGCTCGCCACCATGTACCAGCCGACGGCGCCTTGCAGCGCGCCCAAGGCAAAGATGCCGGCGAGCTTCGGCGCGAAACCCGCAGGGATGCGGCGGCGCGCGAGGAAATAGAAGAACGGAACGGCGAACACCACGCCGATGAGCCGGCCCCAGAGACGATGCAGATATTCCCAGAAGAAGATGCCCTTGAACTCGGCCAAGGTCATGCCCGCGTCGATGGCGCGGTATTGCGGGATCGCCTGGTAGCGCGCGAACTCCGCCTGCCATTCCGCCGCGCTCAAGGGCGGAATGACGCCGGTCACCGGCTGCCACTCCGTGATCGACAGCCCCGACTCGGTTAAGCGCGTCACGCCGCCGATCAGCACCATGAGGAATACCATGGCGCAGCAGGCGAGAAGCCAAAGCGCGACCTGGCGCTCGGCGGCAGGCGCGCGCGTCTCGGCGCGGGGGACGGCAAGGGCGGGCACCGACGGAAACTGCGGGCCGCTCACCGCTTTGGCAAGGGGCCGCGACGTTTGCGCCGGGTCAGTGCAGCGCGAAGCTTGCCTCGGCGTGCCGCAGGCGCCCCGGGCTCAGCACGGGCGCATGCGCCACCCGCACCGAATGGACCTTACCGTCGAGATTGCAGGCCCAGAAATCGAGGAATTTGCGCAGGACCGGGAAAGAGGGCGCGAGGTCGAGCTGCTGCCAGACGAAGCTCTGCAGCAAGTGCGGGTGGTCGGGGAGATGATAGAGGATCTCGGCGGTGGTGAGCCGGTAGCCGCGGAGCTGGACGGCAAGGGTGCGCATAAGATGCCTCGCAATGGATCGTGCTCTCCCTGAACGAGTGTCAGCCGATCATTATCCGGGCTCAAGACTTAAATTATTTCAAAGACTTAGCAGCCTGCGACGAAGATTGCTGCCAAGTCCGCTTGACAGTCGGGAGCCGCGAACCTAAGTCTCTGGCACTCGCCGGCCAAGAGTGCTGACAAAAGCACAGGCCGGCGCCCCCGCATTCGAGGAGGTTAGCCAAATGAAGTTCAAGCCGTTGCAGGACCGTGTGCTGATCCGGCGGCTGGATCAGGAAGAGAAGACATCTGGCGGGATCATCATTCCCGACACCGCCAAGGAAAAGCCGATGGAGGGCGAAGTGATCGCCGCCGGGCCCGGCGCCCGCGACGAAAAAGGTGAGCTCCATCCGCTCGACGTCAAGATCGGCGACCGCGTGCTGTTCGGCAAATGGTCGGGCACCGAGGTCAAGATCGACGGCGAGGATCTCGTCATCATGAAGGAAAGCGACATTCTCGGCGTGATCGAGGGCGTCGCAACGAAGCGCAAGGCCGCTTGAGGAGGGACTGAGAAATGGCAGCGAAGGAAGTCAAGTTCAACACCGACGCGCGCGAGCGAATGCTGCGCGGCGTCGACACGCTCGCCCACGCGGTGCGCGTGACCTTGGGCCCCAAGGGCCGCAACGTCGTGCTCGACAAGTCGTTCGGCGCGCCCCGCATCACCAAGGACGGCGTCACCGTCGCCAAGGAGATCGAGCTCGGCGACAAGTTCGAGAACATGGGCGCGCAGATGCTGCGCGAGGTCGCGTCGAAGACGAATGACCTCGCCGGCGACGGCACCACGACCTCGATCGTGCTGGCGCAGGCGATCGTGCGCGAAGGCGTCAAGGCGGTGGCCGCGGGATTGAACCCGATGGACGTGAAGCGCGGCATCGACACCGCGGTCGAAACCGTGGTCGAGGACGTGAAGAAGCGCTCGAAGAAGGTCGCCTCCAACGACGAGATCGCCCAGGTCGGCACCATCGCCGCCAACGGCGACAAGGAAATCGGCGAGATGATCGCCAAGGCGATGCAGAAGGTCGGCAACGAGGGCGTGATCACGGTCGAAGAGGCGAAGAGCCTCGAGACCGAGCTCGACGTGGTCGAGGGCATGCAGTTCGACCGCGGCTATATCTCGCCCTACTTCATCACCAACGCCGACAAGATGGTGGCGGAGCTCGAGGACCCCTACCTCCTTCTCTTCGAGAAGAAGCTGTCGGGGCTCCAGGCGATGCTGCCGGTGCTCGAGGCCGTGGTGCAGAGCGGCAAGCCGCTTCTCATCATCGCCGAGGACGTCGAAGGCGAGGCGCTTGCGACGCTCGTCGTCAACAAGCTCCGCGGCGGCCTCAAGGTCGCGGCCGTGAAGGCACCGGGCTTCGGTGATCGCCGCAAGGCGATGCTCGAGGACATCGCCATCCTCACGGGCGGCCAGCTCATCTCCGAAGATCTCGGCATCAAGCTCGAGAACGTGACGCTCGACATGCTCGGCCGCTCGAAGAAGGTGCGGATCGAGAAGGAGAACACCACGATCATCGACGGCGCTGGCAAGAAGGCCGACATCACCGGCCGCACCAGCCAGATCCGGGCGCAGATCGAGGAGACGACCTCCGACTATGACCGCGAGAAGCTGCAAGAGCGGCTGGCGAAGCTCGCCGGCGGCGTCGCGGTGATCCGCGTCGGCGGCGCGACCGAGGTCGAGGTGAAGGAGCGCAAGGACCGCGTCGATGACGCCATGCATGCGACGCGCGCCGCGGTTGAGGAAGGCATCGTCGCCGGCGGCGGCTCGGCCCTCCTCTATGCGACCAAGGCCCTGGGCCGGCTCAAGCCCGACAACGACGACGAGAAGGTCGGCGTCGACATCGTCCGCCGCGCGCTGCAGTCGCCGGTGCGGCAGATCGCCGAGAACGCCGGCGTCGACGGCTCGATCGTGATCGGCAAGCTCCTCGACAAGGGCGACAACAACTGGGGCTACGACGCGCAGAAGGGCGAGTATGTCGACATGGTGAAGTCCGGCATCATCGACCCCACCAAGGTCGTGCGCCTGGCGCTCCAGGACGGCGCGTCGGTCGCAGGCCTCCTCGTCACGACCGAGGCGATGGTCGCCGAGAAGCCGGAGAAGAAAGCCCCCGCAATGCCGCACGATCACGGCGGCATGGGCGGCATGGACTTCTAGTCCACACGAACCTTCTTTGCAGCCAAGGGGCCGCGGCTCGTCCGCGGCCCTTTTTTATTTGCCGCTGAACTTGTTCTCGATCGAGGTGGTGATATCGCGCACCGAGTCCTTGAACTTGCCCCAGGCATCCTGCAGCTGCCCGTTGCTCTTGTCGGTCTGCCCCTGCGCCTGGAGCTTCTGGTCGCCGGTCACGGCGCCCGCGCCCTGCTCGACCGTTCCCTTGAGCTCTTTGCCGGTGCCCTGGACCCGGTCGCTGTCGAGCGCGTGGGCGGCGCCGATGGCGACAGATGATGCGAGCGCCAGAACGGCGATGGCCTGCCCGATCCGCATGCGGAACTGCTCCCTTTAGTTCCTCCTCCAAACGGCGCGCCCGCCCCGTTCGTTCCTCCCGGCGCTTGGCACGCCTCGTGCAGCGGTATCGTCGTACCTTGGCCAAGGAGCCCCGATGCGTTCCGTCCTCGCCGCGCCGCTGGCACTCGCCGCCATCATGTGCGGCCTCCTGACTTACTCGGAAATGCTGCCGCAGAAGGCGCCGCGCGACGCGGCAGCGCTCGATGAGCAACGGGTCGAGGAAGGGTTCGGCCGGCTCGACCTGTTGCCCAGCGTTTGGCCGGGAATGACGCGGGATTGGGCAGCGCTCAACCGATGAGCACGTCGCGGATCTTGGCGGCGAGTCCGGAATAGCTGAACGGCTTGGTGATGAGCTGGAGCCCCGGCTCGAGCAGCCCGTCGAGCGAGATCGCGTTCCGCGCATAGCCGGTCGTGTAGAGGACCTTGAGGTTTGGCCAGCGGCGCTTCGCCTCCTCGGCGAGCTGGCGGCCGTTGAGCCCGCCGGGCAAGCCCACGTCGGTAAACAGGAGCGCCACATCGCGCTCGCGCTCGAGCGCCGCCAGCGCGGCCGTGCCGTCGCGCGCCTCGATCACGCGATAACCCAGTTCCCGCAACAGCCGGGCCGTGTGCTCCAAGACCTGCTCGTCGTCTTCGACCGCGAGAATCGCCTCGTTGCGCCCCACCGCCGGCGTCACACGCAGTGTCGGCGGCGCCTCGTCGTGGGCGGCGTCGGCCGGCAGCCGCGGCAGATAAAGCCGCACGGTCGTGCCGTGACCCGGCTCGCTGCCGATCATGACGCCGCCGCCCGACTGCTTGACGAAGCCATAGACCTGCGACAGCCCCAAGCCGCTGCCGCGCCCGGTCTCCTTCGTCGTGAAGAACGGCTCGAACGCATGCGCGCGGATCTCCGGCGTCATGCCCTGGCCGGTGTCGGAGACGGAAATCATCACGTATTGGCCGGAGACAAGGTCGGGATCGGCCTCGGCCTCGCCTGCCGCGATCGTGACATTGGCTGTCGCGATCGTGAGCTTGCCGCTGTCGGCCATCGCGTCGCGCGCGTTGACAGCGAGGTTCAGGATGGCGCTTTCGAGTTGGTTCGTGTCAGCCGAGATACGCCAGATGTTGCGCGAAAGCACCGTCTCGACCGCGACGCTCTCGCCGATGACGCGGAGCAAGAGGTCCGACATGCCGCCGACGAGGCGGTTCGGATCGAGAGGCCGCGGCGCGAGCGGCTGGCGGCGCGAGAACGCGAGCAAGCGCTGCGTCAGCGTTGCCGCGCGCTCGGCGCCGCGCACCGCCGAATCGATGAATTTGCGCACGTCGCCGGCCGGCAGGCGGCGCTGCACCGTTTCGAGATTGCCGAGGATGACGGTGAGCAGATTGTTGAAGTCGTGTGCGATGCCGCCGGTGAGCTGGCCCACCGCCTCCATCTTCTGCGACTGACGCAGCACCTCCTCCAAGCGGTGGCGCTCGGTCGTGTCGCGCACGATCGAGAGCGCGCCGACGATCGTGCCCTCGGCGTCGCGCAAGGGCGCCACCGTCTGATCGAAATAGCCCGCGCGGCGCGGCTCGAAATGTTCGAAATATTGGTCCTGGAGCGTCGTGGTGCGGCCCTCGATGGCGTCGCACCAGGCCTGAGCGATCGCAGTATTGCGGAACCCGGGGAAAAGACCGTCCGCGGTGTGGCCAAGCACGTCGAGGCGCTTCTTGCCGGTGATCTGCTCCATCGGCGGATTCCAAACCGTGTAGCGCAGCTCGCGGTCCTTGACGATGATGCCGTCGGTGCTGCTGTCGATGAGCATCTCGGCGAAGTGCTGCGCCCGGCGCGCGGCCTCCTCGGCGCGGCGGCGCGCGCTGATGTCCGTCACGGTGGTGATGACGCGGGTGAAGCGGCCGTCGGCGTCGCGCTCGAGCGTGGCGGAGACCAGCGCGTCGAACCTCGCGCCGCCGCTGCCGATGCAGCGCCGGTAGACGTCGAGCACCGTGCCCTGATCGAGGATTTCCTGCCAGCGCTCGGCCCGCTGGGAGGCGTCGGCCGCTTCGTAGAATTCGCGGATCATCCGCCCGACCACTTCCTCGCGGCGATAGCCGAAGAGATCGAGCCAACGGTCGTTGACGTCGATGATGCGGCGCTCGCTGTCGAGCGAATGCATCGCCGTCGGCGCCTTGCGGAAGAGCGCGCGCTGCGCCTCCTCGCTCTCGCTCAGGGCGAGCGCCGTGGCCTCGGCGCGGCTCAAGGCCGCCGCCTCGCCGCGGGCGCGGCGGATGACGGCGAAGGAAGCGAAGAGAAGCGCCGCCGCCGCGGCCACGGCGATCGCGCCAAAGGCGCCGGCGATCGGATACCACTGTCCGACGATATTCGATTTGGCGACCGCGTAGATGACGTAGACCGGGAACGGCGCGAGCTTGCGGAAGCCGATGCGGCGCGCGATGCCGTCGAAGCCCTGAGGCGCGGCATCGAACAAGCCCGAGTCGGAGCTAAAGAGGTGGGAGAAGCGCTCCTTCGCGGCCTCGTCGAGCGCCGCCGTCGTTTCGCCCGGCGGCATCGGGTAGCGCGCGAAGAATGTGCCGTCGTCGCGCACGAGCGAAACGGCATTGCCCGGCGTCGTCACGGCGCGCCACGAGCGCACGAGGCGGTTTACGTCGACATTCACCACGACGATGCCGCGGAACGAGTTGTCGGCCGACGACAGCCTGTGCACGATGGCGACCACGCGCTCGCCGCTCAGGCGGCTCTTGAGCGGTCCGTCGATGACCAAGGAGGCGCCGTTTTTCGCCTTCTGGAAATAGGGGCGGTCGCGCACGTTGACGGCGGTGGGCCCGGTCGCGGTGATCTGCGAGGCGCGGCTCGAGAGCTGGGTGATGCCGTTGGCATCGCCGACGAACATCGCCTCGACCTCGGGTATCTGTGCCGCCGTGCTGTCGAGAAGCGCGTTGAAACGGCCGCGCCGCTCGATGATCTCGGGCCAGGTCAAGCCCAACAGTTCGGAATCGACGTTCTGCAGGAGATAGCGCTCGGTCTCGAAGAAGCGCAGCCCTTCCTCGTGCAAGAGGTCGGCGGTGCGCTCGATCTGCTCGGAGGCCTCGTCCTGGACGCGCACATAGCTCCACCAGCCGACGGCCGCGAACAACAGCAGCGGCCCCAGCACCGCCGCGGCGATAAGCGCGGCCTGCGAGCGGCGCATCGGCGCCCGCAACTCCCCACGCACCACCGCGCCGGCGCGGCGCAGCGGTGCCAAAACGCCGGCCATCCCATTCGTCTCCTTGTCGACGGCCATTTCTGATCTAGCCACGAAAAAGCGATGGATAGACCCTATTCTTTAGGGTCGGAAAAACCATGAAGAAACGCCGCGGTTCGTGCGACCGCGTCAGCCAATCCCACCCGTTCGATAGGGACCCCCTCCGGAAAAGCGCCTAAGAGGCGCGACGGCATCATGCGATCGAGCAGCACGAAGACGCCGCAATCGTCGGCCCGGCGCACGAGCCGGCCGAACGCCTGGCGTAGCTTGAGCCGCGTCAGGCTGTCGTCGTAGCGCACGCCGCCGAAGGCCTCGCGCCGCGCCTTGTGCAGGATGTCGGGGCGCGGCCACGGCACGCGGTCGAACACGATGAGGCGGAGCGAGCGGCCCGGCACGTCGACGCCGTCGCGCACCGCGTCGGTGCCGAGGAGCGAGGCATCCTCCTCGGCGCGGAAGATGTCGACGAGGGTTGCCGTGTCCATGCCGTCGATGTGCTGGGCGAGAAGCGGCAGGCCCGCGCGCTCGAGCGGCTCGGCGATCAGCCTATGCACGGCCCGCAGCCGCGCGATCGCGGTGAAGAGGCCGAGCGCGCCGCCGCCGGCGGCTTCGATGAGGGTGCGATAGGCCGCGGCCACCTGGCGCGGATCCTCGCGCCGCACGTCGGTGACGATGAAGACGCGCGTCTTCGCCGCATAGTCGAACGGCGACGGCACGCGCGCGCGGAGCGCCGGGTTCGGCATATGGCGCGCGCCCGTGCGCGCCTCGGCCGCTTCCCAATCGGCAACCACGTCGCCGCTGCCGTCGGTGAGCGTGGCCGAGGTAACGAGGAGACCATGCGCCGGCTTCGCCACGTATTCCGCGAAGGGCCGCGTCGGATCGATCCAGCGGCGATGCATCGCGACATCGACCTCGTGCCCGTCGAAACGGTCGAGCGCCAGCCAATCCACAAATTCGTCGCGCGGCTCCTCGTCGAGCTCCTCGAGCATGCGGCGCCAGCCGCCGAGCTCGACCTCGCCGCGGCGCACCAGCCCGCGCACCGCGGCCTCGATCCTGACGCGCGTGCCGGTGTCGAGATCGGCCGCCTCATCGTCGAGCCGCGCATTGAGGCGCTGCGCGAGGAGCCGCATCGGCGCCTCGACCGCCGCGAGCTTCTGCGCAAGCGCGCGGGCGGCGGAAAGAAGACCCTCGTTCGCCGGGCGCAGCTCGGTCTCGATGCCGTAGCCCTGCTCGGCGCCACGCGCGCGCGCCAGCACCTGCTGCCGCACCTGCGCGAGGAATGCTTCGCACTCGGCCTGCGGCCGGCCTTCGATCACGCGCTGCAGGAAGCCTTCGGCAGGGAGCACGCGCGCGGCGACGGTGACGGCGGCAAGCGCGCGCTCGAGCGTGGCGTCGCCTTCGACCAGGTCCTCGAGGCGGCGGCGCAAGCCGCGCGCACGCGAGCGGCCGCGCTCCTCGGAGCCGACGAGCCACCGCCTCAACTCCACCGCCTCGCGCCCCGACAGCTCGAGCGAGAAGGCGCCGTCGGCGGCGTCGAACACGTGATGACCCTCGTCGAACACGTAGCGCTGCGGCAGGTTGGCGTCGTCGAGCCCACCCAGCGCCGCCTGGATCATCACGAGCGCATGATTCGCGACGACGATGCGCGCGCGCCGCGCGCGGCGCACGCTGCGCTCGATGAAGCAGCGGTGATAGTGCGGACAGGCGCTGTGAATGCACTCGCCGCGCCGGTCGGCCAAGGCGAGGCTCTGCGCGCGCCCGATCACGTCGGGAAGCCAGCCCGGCAGATCGCCGCCCACCATGTCGCCATCGCGCGTGGCGCTCACCCAGCGCGCCATGATGCCCAAGGGCGCTGCGTCGTAGGGCCGGAGCGGCAAGCCCGCCACCGCCTCCTCGAAATTGAGGAGGCAGAGATAGTTCTCGCGCCCCTTGCGCAAGACGACGCGGCGGTCCTTGACCGCAGGCTCGGGATAGAGCCGGTCGAGCTCGCCCGTGATCTGGTGCTGGAGATTGCGCGTGAACGTCGAGACCCAGACGGTGCCGTCGTTCTTTTCGGCCCAGAGACTCGCCGGCGCGATATAGCCAAGCGTTTTGCCGACGCCGGTACCGGCCTCGGCGAGCACGACGCGCGGCTCGCCCTCGCGCTCGCGCGGGTGGAAGGCGGCGCTCACCGCGGCGGCGTAATCGGCCTGCTGCGGCCGCGCCTCGGCGCCGCGGCCAAGCAGCGCGGCGAGCCGCTCGCGCGCCTCGCGCTCCTCGACCGGAATGTTGCCGGGCGCCGGCTCGGGCGCGAGCTCCGACCATTCCGGCAGCCGCCGCCATTGCGCGAGCCCTGCCGCCACCGGCGCGTCCTCGCGCGGGCGCGGCAAAGCCGCGAGCACCGATCCGGCCCAGCCCCAGCCGCCCCGCTCCATCGCCGCGGCGATCGCGCGCACGTCGGGATCGAACCGCTGCTGCGCCAGTTCCGCAAGCAATCGCTGCGCCGCGGCGACGAGTACGCCCGCGGCCGCGGCGAGATCGGCGCCGGGCGCGTCGAGCCCCGTCGCGAGCGCGAGGCCGCGCGGCGTCGGCAGACAGAATTGCGCCGGCCGCACGAAGGCGAAGAGCTCCAAAAGATCGAGCGCCGGAAAGGGCAAGACGCCGAGCCGGCGCGCGGTCGCGCGCGCATGACACACGATCGGCACCTGGGCGCGGGCGCGCCGCGCCGCCTCGTCATGCGCCAGGAGGGAGATCTCGCCGTCGGGCGTGAGCCACGCCGCGCGGCCGGCACCGGCCACAAGCGCAGGCGCCGACGGCAGAGAGACGGCACGCACCATCGCTGCGATATAGCACAGAAAGCGCTCACCGACGCTCGGCGCCGGCGGCAATTTATAGAAATCCCAAAGCACATCCTTGTCGCGCGCGGCACGGGTGCGGTAGCGTTTCCTCATGGCCGCATTTTTCGATTTCGCCCTCCCGCTCGTGCGAGCGCTGCCGCCCGAGACGGCGCACCGGCTTACGATCCGGGCGCTCGCGGCGGGAGTGGTGCGGCGCGAGACGACGGCCGATCCACCGCAGCTTGCCGTGCGGCTCTGGCACCGCACGTTCCCCAATCCCGTTGGCCTCGCCGCCGGCTTCGATAAGCAGGCCGAGGTGCCGGACGCGATGCTGCGCTTCGGCTTCGGCTTCGTCGAGATCGGCACTGTGACGCCGCGGCCCCAGCCCGGCAACCCGCCGCCGCGCCTGTTCCGCCTTAACGAGGACCAGGCCCTCATCAACCGCTTCGGCTTCAACAGCGACGGGCTCGCCGCGGTCGCCGCGAGGCTGCGCGCGCGCCGCGGAAAGGGCGGCATCGTCGGCGCCAACATCGGCAAGAACCGCGACACGCAGGACGATATCGGCGACTATGTGCAGGGCGTCGCGATGCTGGCGCCGCTTGCCGACTATCTCACCATCAACGTGTCCTCGCCCAACACGCCGGGCCTGCGCAATCTTCAGCGCAAGAGCGCGCTTGCCCGCCTCATCGAGCGCGTCATGGCCGCGCGCCAGGCCGCCGTATCGCGCGACCCGCCGCCGCTCCTCCTCAAGATCGCACCCGACCTTGCACCGAACGAGCGCAGCGAGATCGCGCAAGTGGCGCTCGCCTCCGGCATCGACGGGCTGATCATCTCGAATGCGACGGTGGCGCGCCCGCCAACGCTGAGGAGCCGCCATGCGCCCGAGCCCGGCGGCCTCACCGGCCCGGTGCTGTTCCAGCCCTCGACCGCCCTCCTCGCCGAGATGTACCGGCTCACCTCGGGCAAGCTGCCGCTCGTCGGCGTGGGCGGCATCGCCTCGGCCGCGGATGCCTATGCCAAGATCCGCGCCGGCGCGAGCCTCGTGCAGCTCTATACCGCGCTCGTCTATCAGGGCCCCGGCCTCGTCGCACGGATCAAGGCCTCGCTCGCGACGCTCCTCGAGCGTGACGGCTATCCGACCGTGCAGGCGGCGGTCGGCTCCGCGGCGGAATCGCTCTCGGCATGAGCCTTCGTCTCTTGCGCGGAGTGGGCGAGCTTGCCGCCCGCTATGACGGCCTGATCCTCGATCTGTGGGGCGTGGTGCACGACGGCAACGCGCCTTATCCCGGCGTGCTCGATGCGTTGAAGCGCCTCCGCGACGCTGGCAAGCCGGTCGTGCTGCTCTCGAACGCGCCTCGCCGTGTGCCGGAAATCGCCACGCGCCTCACCGAGATCGGCATTCCGGCCGAGCTTTATCGCGGCATTCATTCCTCGGGCGAAGAAGTGTGGCAGCGCATGAAGCGGCGCGACACGCCGTTTTATGCCGCGCTGGGCAGGCGCTGCTATTTCATCGGACCGACGCGCGACGAAA
>DATIXQ010000096.1:0-6770 GCA_035518375.1 Allostellaceae bacterium
CCCATCGATCCTTTTATCCCTGATCTTTTATTTCGCGCATGGCGATGTCCCGTTCATTTTCAGGAATCTACGAAATCGCAGGCTCACTGTTGGCGATGTGCTAAATTGGGCCGCGGTCAAGTCGTTCCGCCGAGAACTCGAAGCTCCTTAATCCATGACGCTTGCCCAACTTTTCCGCTCGACGATCGCGCTCCTACAGGGGTTTTTCCATTGGTGGGGCGCCGAGCTTTTGTCGTGCCTGCCGCGCTGGATGCGGTTCGAGCGCGCATGGTCGGGTAACGATCTTGTCCTTCATCTCGACGAGCGTGAGGCCATTCTCGCGCGCGAGCGCAGCGACGGAAGCGCCGAAATCCTGCGGCGGCTTTCAGCGCAGGCGCCGAGAAGCGCCGGGCGCGGCGGCACGCTTGTGCGGCTCAGGCTTCCGGCTGGGCGTGCCCTCCGGTTCGTGCTGCTGCTGCCGGCGGCGGCGCTCGAGAATTTGCGCGAGGCGGTCGCTTTCCAGCTCGACCGCTATACGCCGTTCGAAGCCAACCAAGTCTACCTCACCTGCGCGGTGCGCGAGAGCGACGGCGACCACGTCGCGGTTGCGACAACGCTCGTGGAGCGCCCGGTCGTGGAGCGCGCGATCGCCGACGCCAAGAACCTCGGATTTTTGGTCCGCGCGGTTGAGGTCGACGCGGCCGAGCCACGCGGCAAGGCCGACACGCTGCCGCTGCCGGAATTGCGCACGCGTTCCCTGGGCCAGTCCGCGCTGACCGCAGCAGCCGCGCTTCTCATGCTTGTGCTCGCGGCCGCCGCCATCGCGGTGCCGTTTCTGCGCGAGGAAGCGGCGGCCGACGCGGTGCAGAAACAGCTCGCCGCCGTGCGGGCGAAGGCGGAAGCGGCGCAGAAGCTCGAGAAAGAGATCGCCGCCGAGCGGCAAGCCGCGAATTTTCTGGCCGACCGCAAGCGCAGCTCGCCGATGGCGCTCGACCTTCTCGCCGAACTCACGCGGATCGCCCCTGACGACACATGGCTTTCGAGTGTGTCCTTGACGGGCAAGCAGGTTCAGATCACCGGTCTCTCGCGCTCGGCCTCGGCGCTCCTCGGTCGTTTCGAGCAATCGAAGGTTTTCAGCAACGCCCAGTTCCGCTCGCCGGTGACGCCCGATCAGGCGACCGGCGATGAGCATTTCGTGATCTCGACCGATGTTGCGGGGGCGGCGAAATGAGCTTCGACGCAGCGAGCCTCACCGTCTCCCAGCCGCTCCGCCGCGCCCTCGCGCTCGCGCTCTTCGTGGCGGCGTTGGTGCTCGTTGCGATGGGCGTTGTCTGGCCCGCCATTGCCAGCTTCGACACGCTCGCCGCATCCGTCGTCGACAGCGAGGCAGCGTTGCAGCGCTTCACTGCGGTGGCGGCGCGGCTGCCGCGGCTCGAGGCCGAGAATGCGACCCTGAAGCGTGCGTTCGCGACGCAAGGAGGATTTCTCCAGGCAACCAACGAATCGCTCATCGCAGCCGAACTGCAGAACCGCATCAAGCGCGCAGTTGAGGCGAACGGTGGCCAGCTCAAGAGCACGCAGATCCTGCCGATCGCCGACGAAAACGGCATGCGCAGAGTGACGGCTCGGGTCGAGGTTCAGGGCAACACGGCGGCGCTCCAGCGCATTTGGTACGAGATGGAGACGGGCACTCCTTATCTCTTCATCAACACCTTCGACATCGAATCGCGGCAAGTGCGGCGCGACCGAACGGGCCCGCCGGCCTACGAGATTAGCGCGCGTTTCGAGCTGTCGGCCTATGCGCGGGTTGGCTCGCCATGAGCGCGACGGGCATTCGATTGAAGCCGCCCTGGACGCTTCTCAGCATAGCCGCGGCGCTCGCGGTCGTGCTCGGGTTCGAATGGACCGGGATCGCGGCAAGCCCGCCCACGCAGCGCGCCGTTGCACCGGCCGCCGCGCCTTCGGTTATGGCGGCCACGCAAGCCTTCACGCCGCCCCCGCAGCAGCAATATGCCGAGATTGCCGCGCGGCCGCTCTTCGTGCCGGGGCGGCAACCGCAGGACGACAAGCCGATCCGCCAAGCGCCAGCCCCGCCGCCGCCCGCGCTCGCGGTGCAGGGCGTGGTCATGTCGGCCGGCCGGCACTTCGCTGTCATCGCCCATGGCAGCCCGCTCAAATACGACTCCTTCGGCGAAGGCGATACGGTCGATGGCTGGCGCATCGAAAGCATCGCCCTCGATCATCTTGTGCTGGGCGCAGCGGGTGCGACGGTCGATGTGCCGGTCGCGAAATTCGATCGTCAGGGAACAGTCCGGCGGCGCAATCCGCAATGAGGGAATAAATCGCGGCGGAATGTTTGGAAACTCTGGCGAATTTCGCTGGGCCGACGGAAATCCGCTTTTTTTCGTGCGAAAGTGTCAGCTCGGCGCAAACTCGTCTTTTTGTCTCTGATGTTTCTGTGTCTCTTGCGTAAACTCGGTCTATATAAACGGGCTTCGGGGAGGATCGCGGGCGCCATGCGCGGCCGTGCGCAACGACGAACCGGTATGCGGGGAGCCTTACGAGCTTTGCCCGCGGCGCTGCTGCTCGCGGCCTGCGCCGCGCATCCGGCATCGGCGCCGCAGCCCGCGACGGCAACGCCCGCGGTGAAATTCCCGCCCCCGCCGCCGCAAAAGACCGGCACAGAGGCGATCCCGAATCCGCCGCCGCCTGAACCCGTCGTACATGAAGGTTCGTTGGCGCCTGCGCGCACCGTCGCCGCCGGCGGCGCGCCAGTCGTGGTAACGCCGGGCGGCGATGTCACGCTCAATTTCGCCGAAGCCGACATTCGCGAAGTCGTTCGCGCGGTCGTTGGCCAGACACTCGGCCTCAACTACTACATTGATTCGAAAGTGCAGGGCACGCTGACGGTTGAGACGACGCGGCCCTTGCCACGCGCAGCGGTGTTGCCGACGCTCGAACGCGTGCTGCGCGCAAGCGGTGCCGCGCTCATTCAGGATAACGGGCTCGTGCGCATCATGCCGCTCGACGGCACGGAGAAGAGCGCACCGCTCCAGGGCAACGCCATCCGCATCCTGCCGCTCCAGTATATGACGGCGGACCAATTGCAGAAGGTGGTGCAGCCCTTCGTTCCGCTCGGCTCGTCGCTCCAGACCGACAGCGCGCACAATGTGATGGTGCTGGCAGGCACGCGTGAGGACATGGATTCGCTTGCGAACCTCATCCGCAGTTTCGATACCGACTGGCTCTCGCGCATGTCGTTTGCGCTGGTGCCTTTGCGAAACGGCACCGCCGACGCGATCGCCACGCAGATGCAAGCGATCGTCAAAGCCGCGTCGGGCAGCGAGGAGTCGGTAGCAAATCTGCGCCTTGTCCCCGTGCCGCAGCTCGAAGCGGTGCTCGTCATCACGTCGCAGCGGCGCTATCTCGACTGGGCGCGACAGCAGATCGAATTGCTCGACAACGGCAGCGCCGACAGCGCCCAACGCACCTATATCTATCATGTGCAATATGGCCGCGCGAGCGACCTGGCGGACGTGCTGTCGAAGATCTTCGGCTCCGGCGCCGCCACCACAACAAGCGCAACGAAGCCCGCCACCACGAGCTCGAGCTATCTCCAGCCCGCCTCGTCGCTGTCATCGCCGACGGGAGGACTCTCATCGGGCAGCCTACCGTCGCTGACGGGCACGAATACAATGGCGCTCGGCGCGGCATCAGCAGGAACCGGGCTTGGGCAGACGGCAGGTGCGCCGCCCTCGTCGACGCCGGCACCATCGACACTGGGTGCTTCACCAGCGCCGGGCACGGAAAGCGCCCTCACTTCGCCTGCGGCACCGACCGAGACCGGAGCCGCGGCGGCGCAACCTTCGACGCTGGGTCCGGAATCGCTGCGCTTCGTCACCGACGAGCGCAACAACGCCATCGTCGTTGTCGCAACGCCGCGCCAGTACCGGCGCATCGAGGAATCACTGAAGCGGCTCGACGTTAAGCCCATGCAGGTCGAGATCGCAGCCACGATCGCAGAGGTCACGCTCAACGACGAGCTTCAGTACGGCCTGCAATGGTTTTTCCGCCAGCACAACAACAGCGAGGCCTTCTCCAACACGGCGACCGCCGCGCCGGGTCAAATATTCCCGGGATTTTCCTACCAATTTCTGCTGCCCGACGCGAATGTGCAGGTGGTGCTGAACGCGCTCTCCTCGATCACCAACGTCAACGTCGTCTCCTCGCCGCAGCTTCTTGTCCTCAACAATCAGACAGCACAACTTCAGGTCGGGCAGCAAGTACCGGTGCCGGTCGAGCAGCAACAGAGCACGCTCGTCGCGGGCGCACCGCTCGTCAACACGATCAACTATGTCAACACGGGCGTGATCCTGTCGGTGACGCCGCGCGCCAACTCGACCGGCGAGGTGACGCTCGACATCGAACAGGAGGTGAGCGACGTCGCCAGCGTAACGACCGGCGGTCTTGACGCACCGACGCTCGACGAGCGTCGCATCAAGAGCACCGTCTCAATCGACAGCGGCGAGACAGTGGCCTTGGGCGGGCTCATCAGCAACAGCGTCACCAAGACCCGATCGGCGATTCCACTGCTGGGCGACATTCCCGTCCTGGGCAACCTGTTCCGCAATAACGACCACAAGACGATGCGCACCGAACTTCTCGTGCTGATCGAGCCGCACATCATCCACGGTGTCGACGACGCGCGCGCCGCGACGGACGAGCTCGAACGCCGTATGCAGGACATCGCGCCCATCCCGCCCGCCATGCAGTGATGCCGAAGCGCGATGGCCAGCGGGGCGCGGCGCTTCTTATCGTCCTGTGGATGCTCCTTCTCTTGTCGCTTCTCGCGGCTGCTTTTCTCAGCACCACCCGATCGGACGTGGCAATCGCGCGCAACGACGTCGAAAGCGCGCGGGCGCGCGAGCTTGCGGACGCCGGTGTCGCCCGCGCCGTACTCGCCGTAGGCCAGAGCGATCCGAAGCTGCGTTGGCGTGCGGATGGTACGCCCTACGCGTGGCCGTTCGGCGGCGGTACGGTCACGCTTACGATCGTCGCGGAGAGCGGCAAGATCGATTTGAACGCCGCGCCCGAGGCGGTGCTGCAGACTCTTTTCCGCGCTTCGGGCGCGGACGACGCAACGAGCGCGCAACTTGCCGGCGAAGCAATGGCGCGGCGGGCCGCGAACCCGCCGCTGCAAGTCGTAGCGGTCAACGGCGCCATCGATCCGGGCATGCCGCCCTTCGCGGACGTGGAGGATCTGGGTGCGCTGCCCGGAATCCCGCCGCAAGTGCTTCATGCCGCAATGCCGCTCGTCACTGTCTATTCGGGCGCGGCCACGATCGATCCGGCGACTGCTCCCCGCGGCGTGCTGCTGGCGCTGCCTGGAGCAAGCCCAGACGATATTGACCAATTCATCGCAGCGCGCGTCGCGCAGGCGGAAGGAAAGGGGATCGGGGGTGCGCCGCCACCGGCACTGGCGCCCTTCCTGGCACCCGCGACTTCACAGGCCTTCACTGTTACGTCGGACGCGAGAACCGACACGGGTGCGCGCTTCGTGCGTCGCGCGCTTGTGTTTCTCCGCGACGCACAGGGACGGCCCTATGTCGTCAAGCGGTGGGCCCAAGGCTTTGATCCGAATTAACGGCCAAATTCTGCAAAATTGACGCGCCGCGGATGTAAATATACCGTCATACGTGAGTATGGCGGCGTATAAATCCTTGGCTGGACGCCTGGCGGCGATATTGGTGCCCGCGTTGCTAATGCTCGCGTGCCTCGACGCGCGCGCGCAGACGGCGGTTCGTTGCGATCTCGATCCGACCGCGCTCAGCACCGCGATTGCCGAGGCCAATCCCGGCGCGATCCTCGCCATCACCGGCATCTGCGAGGGACAGATCTCTATCGCGAGCGTGCTCGACGCGGGCATAACACTGACAAACGAGACCGGGCTGATCGGCGCAACGCTCATCGCCGGCGACGGCATCGCGGGCCAGCTCAAAGTGTCGGGGCTGATCCAAGTGACGATTTCGGGCCTTACGCTCGAAGGGCCCTCCAGCGATCTGGGCTATCCCGCAGTGCTCGAGATCGATAACAGCACGGTCACAATCGAAAATGCACAGATCATCAGTGGCTGGCGCAATGGGATGGCCGCGTCCCACAACGCCATGGCGCGGCTTCTCAACGCCACGGTCTCGGGCAACGGGATGTTGAATGTCTCCGGACAATGCGACGGCATCCGCGCCGAGGGCGGCTCGCGTGTCTACTTAGGTCAATACACCGGAAGCGGCGCGGTCGACACGGCGAACACTGTCACAGTCGTGAGCAACGCCTGCAACGGCGTCTCGCTCGTTTCCGCCAGCAGCCTTACGCTCGTCGGCGGCACGATCGAGGGCAATGGCGGCATCGAGATTTTTCTCAACGGTACATCTGACGCTGGAATCTTCGGTGCAACGATCCAGCAACAGCACGCGCCAAACGTCGCCGAAGCCGCTGCCGTCTATGCCTATCAGGCATCTCGCGTCATGCTCGGCCTAGGCACGTCGGTCGAGGCCGGTGCTGATGGTTCGGCCGTCGTCGTGACCTCGGCCTCATCGCTGGCCGTGCTCGACACCAATCTCAGCAACACTACCACGAGTTATCCGACGCTCCAGGCAAGTGGCGTCTCGCACGTGATGCTTTCCGGCGGCAACACGATCGCCAATACGGCAAGCGGTGGCAACGCCGTGGCTCTCGATCACGGCTCGAGCCTGGTTCAGGGCCAGGGCGCGGACCTTGTTCCATCTATTACGGGC
>DATIXQ010000097.1:0-11474 GCA_035518375.1 Allostellaceae bacterium
TTGAAGGTGCGGTAGGCACCAGGCTCGAGCGCCGCGAGCGCCGCGGCCGCCTCGCGCGCGTCGGCATGGTCGAGCGCCTCGAGCACGAGCTCACCGCGCGAACGCTGGCCCGGTGCCGGCCCGAGCGAGCCGTGCCGGTTCAGCACTGCCGCGACGACGCCGAAATCGTTCAATCCAAGCCACGAGCCGCCGGCGAGCGTGTCGCGCCCGGCCACCACCTCGGGCCGGTCGGGCCAGTGGCGCGCCGGCTCCTCCCATGGGCGATTGATCATCTCGTCGCGGTTGGCGCCCACGATCACGGGCCACGCATGGCCGGGCCGGCGTAACATTACGAGCGTACACAAGTTGCCACCTCGCGCCGCACGATAGAACAGTCCATAATCGCCGCCGACCGGAATCTGGGGGACGGGCGATGCCGAGCTTCGAAGACCGCGAGAAAAGCTTCGAGCGCAAGTTCGAGCACGACCAGGAACTGGCCTTCAAGGTGCGCTCGCGCCGCCGCAAGCTGCTGGGGCTTTGGGCGGCACAGCAGCTTGGCCTCGCGGGACAGGACGCCGAGGCCTATGCGAACGGCCTCGCGGCGCTCGGTCTGCACCGCGGCGGCGACGAGGAGGAGGTCGAGCACATCGCGCGCGACTTCGCCGCGAAGGGAATTGCACTTGACCGGGCGCACATCGCGCTCGAATCCGAGCGTTTCGACCGCGCGGCCAAGAAGGAGCTGGGCGCCGCGACGTGAGCTTGGCCGCAGGCGCGGCCCGTGACATAGTAGGCTGGCGATAAAGAACGGCGAATGCCGCTCATCCATGGGAGGAAACAATGCGCGTCAGGACTCTCCTGTCTGCCACGGCTTTGCTCTTGGCGATGGCGGCGCCGCAAGCGCCGGCCCGCGCCGCCGAGCCGCTCAAGATCAGCGTAGGCTGGGTCGTGCTTTCGAACGACATGGCGCCGCTGGTATTCTTGAAGCCCGACATTCTGAAGAATTACGGCAAGACCTATACGGTCGAGGCGACCCGCTTTCAGGGCACGTCGGCCGAGATCACCGCATTGGCCGCCGGCGAACTCGACATCGCCTCGCTTGCCTATTCGAGCTTGCCGATCGCCATCGAGAACGCGCACCTCGACGACATGCGCATCGTCTCCGACGGATTTCAGGACGGACATCCCGGCTACAATTCGATCGAATACCGCGTGCGCAACGATGGCAGCGTCAACAAGATCGAAGATCTGAAGGGCAAGATTCTGGCCATCAACGTGATCGGCGCCGCCGTCGATATCGGCGGGCGCGCGGTGCTGGCCGACCACGGACTCATGTACCCGCGTGATTATTCCATCGTCGAGGCCAATTTCCCGACGATCGGGCCGATGCTCCTCGAGCACAAGGCCGACATCGCCTCGGTGCCGCCGCCGTTCAGTTATACGCCCGCCGTCGTGCAAGGGACGCACACGCTCTTCACCATGAAGGATGGCATGGGCGTGTCGCAGATGATCGTGATGACGGCACGAAAAGGCTTCCTCGACAAGAACCGTGCGGCGCTCGACGATTTCTTCGACGACCTGGTGCGCGGCACGCACTGGATGCTCAATCCTTCGAACCGCACGGCGGCGATCAAATTCGTGGCGGACGTCACGAAGCAGCCGGAGGCGCTCTACGACTCATATTTCCTGACGAAGAAGGATCAGTACCACGATCCCGACGCCAAACCCGATCTCGTGGCGCTGCAGCGCAACATCGACGCCGAGGTGAAGTTCGGCTTCATCAAGAAGTCGATCGACGTGAAAAAATACTCCGACCTGAGCTTCGTCGAGCGCGCAGCAAGGCGCTACGCAAAGGAGGAAACGGCGTCGGCGCATTAGCGCCGGCGTATCAGGCGTGCCTCGGCCGCTGCGGCGGAACGAGGCGCCATAGGGCGATCGTGTAGAGTGCGACCGCGCAATAGAGCGCGGCGAAGACCCAGATCGGCAGGTTCCAGAATACGATCGCCTCCACCCACCGCTCGATGAGCGGCTCTGCCGATGTCGGCTCGCCGGCGCGGGCGAGGAGATCGCTCTGCCAGATCGTGAGAAAGCACGCTTGGCCGAGCAGCGCCTGAAGCGCCACGATCACGAGTGCTCCGAGATGGAGCGCGCGAAGCCACAAATTCCGCACGAAGCCCCAACGCCGCCACGCGCCCAGCGGAATGGCGACGAGCCCCACGACATTGAACGCGATGACGCCCATATGCGCCCAGAAGATCGCGGCGGCGGCGATCAGGAGAACGTGGTCGGTCATTATGTTTGAGATTGCTTCGTCGCTGCGCTGCTCGCAATGACGAGGAGGCGCCGGGATTATTCGCCGAATACGCGGGCGAAGATCGTATCGACGTGCTTCAGGTGATAGGCATCGTCGAAATGCTGCGCGAGCTTCTCGCGCGGCAGGTGGCGCGTCACTTCGCTGTCGGCGGCGAGCAGATCGAGGAAGGACTTGCCCGCGCGCCAGGACTCCATCGCGGTCTTCTGCACGATGCGATAGGCATCCTCGCGACTCATGCCGGCCTGCGTCAGCGCCAGGAGCACGCGCTGCGAATTGTGGAGCCCTTTTAGGCGCGCGAGATTGTCGCGCATCGCCTCGGGATAGACGACGAGCTTGTCGACGAGCCCCGCAAGCCGCGCCAGCGCGAAATCGAGCGTCACCGTCGTATCGGGCGCGATGACGCGCTCGACCGAGCTGTGCGAGATGTCGCGCTCGTGCCAGAGCGCCACGTCCTCGAGCGCGGGCTGTGCCGCCGCGCGCACGAGCCGGGCGAGCCCGCAGAGATTTTCGGCGAGCACCGGATTGCGCTTGTGCGGCATCGACGACGAGCCTTTTTGGCCGGGCGAGAAATATTCCTCGGCTTCGCGCACCTCCGTGCGCTGGAGGTGGCGGATCTCGGTCGCGAGCCGCTCGATCGAGCTGGCGATGACGGCCAGCGTCGCGAAGTAGTAGGCATGACGATCGCGCGGGATCACTTGCGTCGAAACCGGCTCGACCGTGAGGCCGAGCTTCTGCGCCACATGCGCTTCGACCGAGGGCGGCACGTCGGCGAAGGTTCCGACCGCGCCCGAGATCGCGCAGGTCGCAATGTCCTCCTTGGCGCGCACGAGCCGCGCGCGGGCGCGCGCGAACTCGGCATAAAAGCCGGCGAGCTTCAGGCCAAACGTCGTGGGCTCGGCGTGGATGCCGTGGCTGCGGCCGATCGTGATCGTGTTCTTGTGCTCGAGCGCGCGACGCTTCAGCGCGGCGAGGAGCGCGTCGAGATCTGCGATGAGGATGTCGCTCGCGCGCTTCAGTTGCACCGCAAGGCAGGTGTCGAGCACGTCGCTCGAGGTGAGGCCCTGGTGCACGAACCGCGCTTCGGCCCCGACATGCTCGGCGAGGTTGGTAAGGAACGCGACGACGTCATGCTTGGTCTCGCGCTCGATCTCGTCGATGCGCTCGACCTCGAACGCGCCGCGCTCGCGCACCGCCTTGGCCACGCCCGAGGGGATCACGCCCGCGGCCTCGAGCGCCTCGGCCGCCAGCGTCTCGATCTCGAGCCAGATGCGGAAGCGGTTCTCCGGCTCCCAGATCGCGCTCATCTCGGGCCGGCTGTAGCGCGGGATCATGCGAGGCGCTTAGCCCAGCGTCTCCGGGCGCGCAACCGCCGGGGCGAGTCGTGCTTTTGTGCCCGGAGCAGCGGCGGCGCGAAGTAGCCGGCTACCTGATTTCCGTGTCCATCCCGCCCACTGGCGGGCCGTTGTTCGCGGGCGGCATCGCGGCCGGCGCCGAGGCTTGCGGCAGCAGCGTCAACGGCGGGCTTGGCGCCGGAACTCCGTAATAGGCAGGTTGCGGCCGATCGGGCGGGAGGGCCGAGGCCGACTGGTTGGCCGGCGGCGCGGCAGACCCCTCGAGCGCAGGCAGATCGCTTGCGTCGATAGGCGGGTCACTGCTGTCGGGAATTGCGCCGAGGCGAGGGCTGGTGCCGGCGGCTTTTGCCGGGTTGGGCTCAAGGTCAGCGAGCGCCTTATCCGACTTGCGCGGCGGGGCGGGCGGCCTTGTCTTCGCCGCAACGGCGGCGGCTGGCGCCTTCGGGGGGGCGTGCACGGCCACGGGCTTGGCTTGCGCGGGCGATGCCGGTTTCGATGCAGTCGCGGTGGCGACCGCCGGTGGTGTCGGTGCCGGCTTCGGCTCGAGCGCGGCGGCCACGGCCGGCGGCGGGATATGAGGCGTCGCTTCCGCTGCCGGAGCAGGGGTGGGTTGCGGCCCGGGCGAGGCGGCTGGCGGGGCCGAGGCGACCTCCGGCATGGGCACGGGCTCGGGCGGCTGCGGCGGCGCGGAAGCGAGCGGCGCCAGCGGCGGCTCGGTCGGCTTGGCCGCCAGATCGGCCGGGGCCTGTAGTGGCGCAGCGGAAGTGGCCGGAGGCGGGTTGCTCTCGATCGCGACGTGCGAGGGGGCCGCGGCTTCGTTCGCGAGGAAGAACGCCGTGCCGGCGCCGCCGGCGAGGATCAGGACTCCGAGCGTCAGCGCAGCCCAGGACGGCAGCCGCCGCGGCGGCGCAACTGGGTACTCGTCTGCGGCGTCCTCCTCATCGTGGAGAAGCGGTGCATCCTCGGGCTCGACGCGGAAAACGTACGGGGACGGCGCTGCAGCTTCTGCCTCTGGCGCCATCGCGCGTGCCGCCGTCATGCGGGTTGGAGGCGGGGACAGGGGCGCCATCGCCGCATCCTCCGCCGAGAGCAGCACGTCGAGCAGCCGATCGGGCCACTGGGGGTCGCTCATCTCGCAGCGCACTGCCCCTTCGAACGAGGCCGCAAGCCGCGCGCCGACATCGGCGATCTCGCTTTTTTCGAGAGCGAGCGCCACAACCGGCAGGCTCTCGCCGTCGCCCGCAATGCGCTCCTGCGCGATGAGCCGGGTGAGCGCCGCCTCCGCGGCGGCGGCGCGGTTCCGCGCGAGATCGATCACGGCGGCCCCGATCTCGGGGTGGAGCAGCACGATGCCGGCTTCGGGCCCGTCGTCGCCGCCGATGCGACGGCGGGGCAAAAGGGTCCATTCGTCGGGGAGCCGCGCGAGCGTCGCTTCGAGCTCGGCGGCGGCGCCGTCCATAGCGGGCGGCAGGGTACGGGGAAGGATCAGAGCCACGCCGGGTAAACAACTGGCGGCTCATGAAATTCATTCGCGCAGCGACTTTCGAGGGCGCGCACCCCCCTTTTGGGGATTGGCCTAAAGTATCCCCAGGCTTTTGAAGCTCGAATGGCGGCCGCGGCCGATGATGACGTGGTCGTGGACCGCAACGCCGACGGCTTCCAGGGCCTTCGCAACCGCGCGCGTCATGTCGATGTCGCTTTTTGACGGCGTGGTGTCGCCCGAAGGATGATTGTGCACGAGGATGATGGCGGAGGCGCCAAGCTCGAGCGCGCGCTTCACCACTTCGCGCGGATAGAGCGGCACGTGATCAACCGTGCCGGTCTGCTGCTTCTCGTCGGCGATAAGCGCATTCTTGCGGTCGAGGAACAGGAGCCGGAGCTGCTCGGTCTCGGCCGACCCCGCGCGCGCCATGCAATAGTCGAGAAGCTGCAGCCATGACGAGATGACCGGGCGCTTGAGGACGGCGCTCTTGGCAAGCCGCGCCCCCGCCTCGCGCAGCGCCATCATCTGCGCCGCCACGGCCGGTCCCACATTCGGGACGGCAAGGAGCGCTTCGCGCTCGGCGCCAAGCACGCCGGCAAGGCCGCCGAAGCGCTCGAGCAGATCCTTCGCGACGGGTTTCATGTCCTGGCGCGCATTGGCGGCGAAGAGCAGGAATTCGAGAAGCTCGTAATCGGCGATGCTCTCGGTGCCGCCGGCAAGCAGGCGCGCGCGCAGCCGCGCGCGGTGGCCGACATGGTGCGGCTTCGCGCGGACGCCCGTCGCGCGTGGCATTGCAATTCAGGCGGCGTAGGGCGGGTGGTGCCATCCCCTGGGCGAGAGCGTGAAGATCTCGCATCCGTCGGACGTTACCCCCACCGTGTGCTCGAACTGTGCCGAGAGCGAGCGGTCCTTCGTCACCGCGGTCCAGCCGTCGCTCAGGATTTTCACTTCGTATCGTCCGGCATTGATCATCGGCTCGATCGTGAAGATCATGCCCGTGCGCAACTGCGGACCTTCGCCGGGCCGGCCGAAATGGAGGACGGAAGGCGCGTCGTGGAACACGCGGCCGACGCCGTGGCCGCAGAAATCGCGCACCACCGAGAAGCGCTGCGCCTCGACGAAGGTCTGGATGGCGTGGCCGATGTCGCCGAGATGCGCGCCCGGCCGGACGGCCGCGATGCCGCGCATCATCGCCTCGTAGGTCACCTCGACGAGACGCCGCGCCTTCAGCGACACGCGCTCGCCGACAAGGTACATGCGACTTGAATCGCCATGCCAGCCGTCGACGATCGGCGTCACATCGATATTGACGATGTCGCCCTCGACGAGCTTGCGATCGCCCGGAATGCCGTGGCACACGACGTGGTTCACGGACGTGCAGATCGAGCGCGGAAAGCCGCGATAGTTGAGCGGCGCCGAGACCGCGCCATGATCGATGGTGAAGCCGTGGCAGATGCGGTCGAGCTCGTCAGTCGTGACGCCCGGCTTCACGTAGGGCGTGATGAAGTCCAGGAGCTCCGCGGCAAGGTGCCCTGCCTTGCGCATCGCCGCGAAACCCTCGGGGCCGTGCAGCTTGATCGGCCGCTCCGCGAGGCTCTCCGCCGGCGGAACAGTCAGCTGATCGTTCATGCCATCGGCTCCCACGGCGCCAATATGTGCATCATTGCGCCAGTCTACAATGCGGGTCCGTGATTGAAAGGGGCGTGCTTTGCCGTTAGGAAGGGCGCCACCCATGAACGCCGCACCGGACCCGGACATCGTCACCGCCGCCGTCATCGTCATCGGCAACGAGATATTGTCGGGGCGGACTCAGGACGCGAACCTCAACTTTCTCGCCAAGGGGCTCGGCGCGGCCGGCGTGGTGCTGCGCGAGGCGCGCGTCATTCCCGACATCGCCGAAATCATCATCGCCACCGTCAACGAGCTCAGGGCGAAATTCGATTACGTGTTCACCACGGGCGGCATCGGTCCGACCCACGACGACATCACGTCGGAATGCGTCGCGCGCGCCTTCGGCCTGCCGCTCACCGTCCATCCCGACGCGCACAAGGCGTTCCTGTCCTATTACCGCCCTGGCGAGCTCAACGAGGCGCGCATGCGCATGGCGATGACGCCCGAGGGTGCCACGCTCATTCCCAACCCGATCTCGCGCGCGCCCGGGTTCCGCATCGCCAACGTTTTCGTCATGGCCGGCATCCCAAGCGTCATGCAGGCGATGTTCGACGGCGTCAAAGGGAGCTTGCGCGGCGGCCCGCCCGTGCTTTCGCGCACGCTCGTCTGCACCATCCCCGAGGGGCTCCTGGCGAAGGGATTGGGAGAGATACAGAACACTTTCGCCGATCTCGACATCGGCTCCTACCCGTTCCAGCGGCGCGGCACGTTCGGCGTCGCGCTCGTAGTGCGCGGCCGCGAGGCGGCGCGGCTCGAGCGCTGCAAGGACGCCATCGCCGATCTCATCCGCGCGTTAGGCGGCGAACCGGCCGAGGAGTAGGATCGCCGCTCGTGCCCGCGTGGCGGAACGGGTAGACGCAACGGACTTAAAATCCGTTTCGGGGAAACCTGAGTGCCGGTTCGAGTCCGGCCGCGGGCACCAGTCAAAAATGTGCCGAATGCGCCAAGCGGTTAATTGATGCCGTCATGGGAGCGACCTCGCCGGCGCGGCGTTTAGGGGATGGCAAGCTGCGGAGACGGCCCCTCACAGCCGCGCCTCCGCGTCAGCCTGCGCTATCGCGATGGAGCAATCATGGGTGAATTCGTCTCGGACGTAGCGGCGATCAGGGAGCGGGCGCGCAAGCGGATGGAGGCTGGCGCGGTGACGGAAAGCTACAAAGCGGACCGCAAGAAGGTCATCGAGGTCCTCAACGAGGTTCTGGCGACGGAACTCGTGTGCACGCTTCGTTACAAGCGCCATTTCTTCATGGCCCGAGGCTCAAATTCGGAGTCGATCAAATCCGAGTTTGCCGCGCACGCGGCGGGAGAGCAGCAGCACGCCGATTGGGTGGCGGAGCGGATCACCCAGCTTGGCGGCGAACCCGACTTCAATCCGGAGATCCTGGCCCGGCGCAGCCATGCCGAGTATGTGCCGGGGTCCGATTTGCAGTCGATGGTCCGCGAGGATCTCGTGGCGGAGCGGATCGCGATCGAATCCTATTCGGAAATCATCCGCTGGCTCGGCACTAACGATCCGACGACGCGCCGGATCATCGAGGACATCCTCAAGACCGAGGAGGAGCACGCCGAGGACATGGCGACTCTCCTCGACCGCATGGATGGCCACGCCGCCAATCGACGCTGATGCCGCGAGCGTGAGCGGATACCTGCCGCTCTTTCGGCGGCACACCACAACGGGCAAGGGGCGCTCCAACCCCTTTCCTTTTGCGCCGGGGACAGCTATTCCCACCTGCAACTAAAAGGCCCGGGGGCGGCCGAGGGGCAGGAGGGAACGTCCATGGCGCAATCGATCGTCGCCTATGTCGACGAGCGGCTCGACACCGCGGCGATGGGATCCACGCATTACCGGGTCCTGGCGCTCATCACGTTCGGCTATTTCTTCGACGTCATCGACTACATCATCCTGGGCTCGCTCGTCCCCGACATGGTGCGCTCGCATTTCGCGACCGCGGGCGAGATCGGCACGATTGGCGCGGTCACCATCTTTGGCCTCTTCGTCGGCGCGTTGGGTCAGGGCGAGTTCACCGACCGCTTCGGCCGGAAGGCCGTCTTCCAGGCGGCGGTGCTGCTCTACGGCATCGCCACGATCGCAGCCTCGCAGGCGCCCACGGCCGGCTGGCTTGCCTTCGGCCGCTTCATCGCCGGCATCGGCTTCGGCGCGGCGCAGCCCTTGTGCTTCGCCTATGCCGCCGAATACGCGCCCAAGCGCATCCGCGGCGGCGTCACCGCCTTCATGCAGTTCGTCGGCGGCGCGTGCGTGTGGCCCATTGGCACGCTCTTCGCACTGGGCTTCCGTGACACGATCGGCTGGCGCGGCATCTGGATGGCGATCGGCGTGTGCGCGCTTGTCGTGTTCGTGCTGAGCTTCGCGCTCCCGGAATCGCCGCGCTGGCTCGTGACGCACGGCCAAGGCCGGCGCGCGCTCGACATGCTGCAGCGCATGGGGCTCGGCAAGGCGCCTGAGGGGCTCGTCGAGGATGCCGTCGCCGACATCCGCAGCGATCCGATGGGCGTCGTCTTCCGCCAATACAGGAAGCGCATCATTGCTTCGATGATCTGCTTCTTCGCGTTCTTCAGCGCCGCCCTGGGATTGGGCGGGTGGCTTCCCAACATTCTCGCCGATCGCGGCTTCACCATCATCAAGTCGCTGACATTCGTGCTCGGCATGCAGATCTCGTTCCCGCTCTCGAGCCTCTTCATGATGTACGCGCTGGAGCGCTTCGGCCGCATTCCCACGGCGTTCGTCGCCTTCGTGCTCGCGACGGCCTTTTCGATCGCGTTCTACTATTCGCAGTCGGACGCCATGGTTCTGGTGATCGGGTTCCTGATGAACTTCTTCATCCAACTCGCCGGCAACTCAATGCAGATCTTCACGGCGGAGGTGTTCCCGACGAACGCACGCGCCTCGGGCTTCGGGCTCGCGCAGAGCGGCGGAAGGTTGGGCTCGGCCATCGCTTTCTACACGATCGGCATCCTGAGCTCGATCGGGCTCGGCTACGTCATGACGGTGATCGCCGTGCTGCTCGCGATCGCGACCATCGCCGTGACGCAGATCAGCGCCGAGACGAAGGGCCTGGCGCTCGACGCGATCGCTCCGCCCACGGGATAGAGCCGGCCTTGCGCGGCCGCCGCGCGTCGCCTAAGGTGCGCTGCATGAACCGCTTCGGCACCAAGTACTGCCTTATCGTCGACTGGCGCAAACACGCGCCGGCGTGCGGCTGCCATTGGCGTCGAACGGAGGGTCGACCGAGATAACACCCTCTCGATAGCAAAGGCGAGCCGCCCGCACCCCGCGAGGCGGCTTTTTCATTGCCTCCGGGGCCGATGCGGGCGCGGAGGCGATGATGTGGACGGAATGGCTCGAGCGCACCTTGCGCAGGAAGCCGAAAGAGGATGAGGTAGCCGCGCCGGAGTTCCTGCCGCAGCTTGCGTCCGCGCGCGAGGAGGCGCCCGCCGCACCATATTGTCATTGCGGGGAGCGCATCGACGAGGCAGTCCCGTCGCTCGAGGGAGATTGCTTCGCCGCGCTCGCAATGACGGCTGATAAAAAGAAAGTGCTCTGACTCGGCGTGACGCTAGCGTCTGATCCAGCCGTATTGAAACGCGGCCTCTCTCTAACCCTCTCCCCTCCGGGGAGAGGGAAGGGCGAGGGGGGATAAGCGACGGGCGCCTGAGCGATTGCCCCCTCACCCGCACGGCGCTCACGCGCCGTGCAGCCCTCTCCCCGGTGGGGAGAGGGTGATTCCAACTTGCCGAATCGGGCGCTAGCGGTTCGCCGCGATCGACAGCCCCAGCATCGGCACGAGCCGCTGCGGCGGGATTTGGCCGGCGCTGAGGAGGGTGAGGAGCGGAACCGGTTCCTTGGGCGCCAACTCGAGCGCGAGCGAGTGCGGCGCGTTGAGGAAGTCGCCCATGGCGCGCGCGGTCGCGGCACTCGCGGCCGTGGCGTCGGGCGCCTTCTGGATCTGCTGTAGCGTGCCGATGATCTGCGCGCGCAGATCGTCGGGATTGCTGCCTTTCTCCTCCGCCGCCATCTTGATCGCCCGCTCGGCAAGCGAGGCGTCTTGGTAAAGAAGCACCGCGTGGACGAGCCGCGCCTTTGTCCCGAAATCTTGCGGCGTGGCGGCGTTGGCGACGTCGAACGACAGCGTGAGCGAGCCGAGCTCCTTCACGGCGAGCACCGCCTTCGCGACCGTCATCTCGCCCTTCGCCAGGTCCCACCGATAGGCGAGATCGAAATCGAATGTCATGGCGTCGAGGCCGAGCCGGTCAAGCGCGTCGACGGCATTGAGGTTCGGGATCTGATCGCGATTGACGCGCACGCCGTCGAAGGCGAGGTCGATCGAGACGAGCCAGCCGTGCCGGAACGCGAGGTTGGCGAGCGAGAACGTGCCGAGCACGCTTGGCGCGCCGACCGCGCCCTGCACCGACATCGGCCCGTAGCTCATGCTCTTGAGCGAGATTCCGTCGAGCAGCGCCGGCGTCATGTCCTGGCCGTCGAGCAGCGCGGCAAGCGGCTGCTGCACGTCGAGCCCCTCGATCTCGGCGTGCGCGACGCCGAGGCTGCCGAAGAGCCCCGACCGCATCGTCATGCCGTCGAGCGAGCCGCTTGCCGAGTTGCCGCGATCATAGGCGCCGGAAGACCGCTTCTGGATCGCATACGCGATCGAGCTCGCGG
>DATIXQ010000098.1:0-20082 GCA_035518375.1 Allostellaceae bacterium
ACGGATCGGCAGCAGGCACGCCGACCGCTCCTCGAGATCGCGGAGGCATTGTTCATCGGCGGTGTGCGCTGGCTTTCGCTGCGCGAGAAGGATCTGCGGGAAACGGAGCGTCGCGACCTGCTCCGCGGACTGGTCGTGCTCGGCGAACGCTACCGTGCAACGATAAGCGTGCACGAAGACGTGGAAAGCGCGGCAGCCGTAGGAGCGCGTGCGATCCATCTTCCCGACGGCGCGTCAGTCAGCACGGCGCGAACGCGCCTCGGCGATGTGCTCGTCGGCCTATCGGCGCATGACGCAGCAGGCCTCGCGCGCGCCGCGGCCGCCGGCGCCGACTACGCGACACTGAGCCCCGTTTTCGTGAGCGCAAGCAAGCCCGAATATGGTCCCGCGCTTGGTCTCGCAGTACTCGATAGCGCGGCGCGCGCGGCACGCCTGCCGGTGCTGGCGCTCGGCGGCATCGACGAGCGCACTCTCGCCGGCGTGGTCGCCGCGGGCGCAGCCGGCGCCGCCGTGATGGGCGAACTGATGCGCGCGGACAATCCCGAAGCCACCGCAAAGCGCCTCGTCGCTGCCCTGCGCGCCTCCCTTGCCGCCCGGTGAGGCGAACGCCATAGTCTCTCGCAGAGAGAGACCAACAAGGGATGGCGCCTATGATCGAGCTTCATTATTGGCCGACGCCCAACGGTCACAAGATTACCATCTTCCTCGAGGAGGCGGGCGTTCCCTACAAGATCGTGCCGGTCAATATCGGCAAGGGCGATCAATTCAAGCCTGAGTTTCTCAAGATCGGCCCCAACAACCGCATGCCGGCGCTCATCGACGACGATCCTGCGGAAAAGGGCGCCCCCATCAGCGTGTTCGAGTCCGGCGCCATCCTGCAATACCTCGCCGAGAAGACCGGCAAATTCCTGCCAAAGGACCTGCGCGGCCGCTTCGAGGTGATGCAGTGGCTGTTCTGGCAGATGGCGAATCTCGGTCCCGTCTCCGGGCACAACAATCACTTCGCCAACTACGCAGTCGACAAGCTGCCCTACGCAATCGACCGCTTCCGCAACGAGACCAACCGTCTCTATGCGGTGCTCGACAAGCGTCTCGCGGATCGCGAATACATTGCCGGCGCCTATTCGATTGCCGACATGGCGAGCTATCCGTGGACCGTGCCCTATGAGCGCTACGGCCAGAACCTCGACGATTTCCCGAACATGAAACGGTGGTGGCACACGATGCAGAACCGCCCCGCCGTGAAGAAGGCCTACGAGGTCGGGCAGCAATATCGCGGCGTGCCGGCGACCGATCCCGAAGCGCGCAAGGTTCTGTTCGGGCAGACTGCCGATACGGTCCGGCGCGCCGGCTGAGGCGCGGTTACTTCAGGAAGGTGTGAACGACCCGCACCGCCGCCGGGCCGATCAGCACGACGAACAACGTCGGCAGGATGAAGACGATCATCGGCACGGTAAGCGTCGCCGGCAGGCGCGCGGCCTTTTCCTCGGCGCGCAGGAGCCGCTCCTCGCGGAATTCTGCGGCGAGCACGCGGAGCGCCTGGGCCAACGGCGTTCCGTAACGCTCGGTCTGGATGAGCGTGTTGACGACGCCACGGATCTCCGGCAGGTCGGTGCGCCGCGCGAGGTTTTGCAGCGCTTGCCGACGATTGGGCAGGAAGCCCAGTTCGACCGCGGTCAGTCCGAGTTCGTCACCAAGTTCGGGGGCCGCGTGCCCGAGATCGGCCGCAACGCGCGTCAGGGCGGCGTCGAGGCTCAATCCCGCTTCGGCGCAGATCACCAAAAGATCGAGCGCGTCGGGAAGCTGCTTACGAATGTGGTGCTGACGTCGCTTGACGATGCGACGCAACACCAAGAGCGGAAGATATGTCCCGGCGAAAGCGCTGCCGAAGGTCGTCGTGAGACGAATCATCGTCGGCATGTCTTGCTGCGTCAGGCACACGGCGAAGGCGGCGAGGCCAAGGATCGCGGGCAGCGCCAGGCGCACGCCCATGAGGATGGTCAACGCGTCCCGCGCGCGCCAGCCGGCATTGGCGAGAAGCTCGCCGCCCTTGCGTGCCTCCTCACCCGATAGGAGCTTGAGCCGCGCGAGCAGTGAGCGCAGCGAGCCAATCGGCGCGGTGCGCAAGTTGGCGATGCGTTGGCGTACCTGGAGCCGATCGGACCGCAGGTAGTCGCGGCGGCGCATGTGACTTCTAACGCGCGACGACATCGAATCTTCGGGCAGGAATGCCTGACCGAGGAGCACGAGTGTCACCAAAACGGCAAGTCCCGCGATGATCGAGAAACTCTGCTCGTCGAGATGCGAGGCAATGAGGTTCAAGGGGTTCATATCTCGAACCTCACCATCTTCCACATGACAAACACGCCCATCGACATCGCGGACGCGCCACCGCCCAACAGCATATTGCCGAGATGGTCGGTGAAGAGCACCGAGAGATAGCCGGAATCCGCGACCGACAGCACGACCATCATGATGAACGGCAGCGAGCCGATGATCATGGCGCTCGCTCGCGCCTCCGACGAAAGCGCCCTCACCTTGAGCCGCATCTGCCGGCGCCGACGCAGAATATTGTCGAGATTCTCTAGCGTCTCGGCGAGATTACCGCCGGTCTCACGCTGGATTGCGAGCGTGACGACCAGGAACTTCATCTCGGCGACGCCGCTGCGTTTGGCTGAATCGAGCAGCGCCTGCTCGATCGGCTGGCCAAGGCGGATCTGATCCGCGATCTGGCGAAACTCGCCGCCGATCGGATCAGGCATCTCGCGCCCGATGATCTGGAAGGACTCGGTAATGGGCAGGCCCGACTTGATGCTCCGCACCATGAGGCCGATCGCCTCAGGCAAGAGATTGCCGAAGCGCTTCGTGCGGCGCCCGGCGAGGAAACCCACGGCGAGATGCGGCAGCCACAGCCCGACCAGGAGCGCGATCGGCAGCGAAAGGAGCGCCGACAAGCCGCTCGCGAGCGCAACGCCGAAGGCCACGGCCGCGACCACGACACACGTGACGCCATAAAAGCCGATGCCGATATTGTAGCCCGTCCGTGAGAGGCGGTGGCGCAGCTCCTTCGGCTGCGGAGTCAAACGCTGCACGAGCCGGTCGAGCGTGCGCCGGTCGGAGAGATCGCGGCGCAGCTGCAAATCGTCGCTCGTCACCACTTCCCGCAGCCGCCCGCGCAGACGACCCGCGCGGCGCACGAGGCCCCCGCTGTCATTGTCGGCAAACGCGAACAGAAGCGCCACGACCACGATGAACAGGCCGCCCGCCAGGAAAAGCATCTGCGTCGTGTTCATTCGATCGCCTGAAGCAATGCCTTGTCGAGACCGAAATAGGCCGCGCGCGGCGTGAAATTCGGGCGCAGCCCGGTCGAATTGAAATGCCCCTTGAGGCGGCCGTCTGGCAACTCGCCTTCGTATTCGTAGGAGAACAGGTCTTGCGTCGTGATGATCTCGCCTTCCATCCCGACGATCTCGGTAACCGAAGTGACGCGGCGCACGCCATCACGCATGCGGCTCACCTGAACAATCATGTTGACTGCAGCGGCGATCTGGGTCCGCACGGCGCGCGCAGGCAGCGAAAATCCCGCCATCGACACCATGTTCTCAAGGCGCGTCAGCGCCTCGCGCGGGCGATTGGCGTGGATGGTGCAAAGCGAGCCGTCATGGCCTGTGTTCATCGCCTGCAGCATGTCGAGCGCCTCGGCGGAACGGATTTCACCGAGGATGATGCGGTCGGGGCGCATGCGCAGCGCATTCTTCACGAGATCGCGCATCGTGATCTCGCCCTTGCCTTCAAGATTGGGCGGGCGCGTCTCGAGCCGCACCACATGCGGCTGCTGCAGCTGAAGCTCGGCGGCGTCCTCGATGGTGACGATACGGTCGCCGTTGTCGATCATCTGCGACATGGCGTTGAGGAGCGTTGTCTTGCCCGAACCGGTACCGCCGGAGATCAGGATGTTGAGCTTCGAGCGCGCCGCGATCTTCAGCACCGTCGCCATCGCCGGCGAGACGTTTTGCTGGCGCGCCATCACGTCGAGCGTGATGCCCTTCTTGGCGAATTTGCGGATCGAGATCGACGGGCCGTCGATCGCGAGCGGCGGGGCGATGATGTTGACGCGGCTGCCGTCGAGAAGGCGCGCGTCGACGAGCGGGGTCGATTCATCGATGCGTCGGCCCACCTGCGTCACGATGCGCGCCGCGATGCTCATCACGTGCGCGTTGTCGCGGAACATGAGGTCGGTGAGCTCGAGCTTGCCTTTCCGCTCCACATAAACCTGGTTCGGCCCGTTCACCATGATGTCGGTCACGGACTCGTCGGCCAGAAGCTGCTCGAGCGGGCCGAGGCCCAGCATGTCGTCGAGCAGCACGGTGACGAGTTGACGCTGCTCGGCCTGGTTGAGCTGGATCTTTTGCTCGAGGAGAACTTCGCCCACGACGGCGCCCAACTGATAGGCGAGATCCTCGCGGCTCAGTTTCGTGGCTATCTCGGTGTCGATCCGCTCCATGACGGAGGGGTAAATGCGCGGGATCGCCGCCTCGATGCTGGCGCGGCTCGTCGCCTGGGTCTGCCCGCGCGTTTGCGCAACACGGGAGACCGGGGCTTGCTCCTCGAACGGAAGCGGCGCGGGCTCTACGATTGCGGACAGCGGCTCGTCCGGCGGAGCGGCTTCCTTTTCCTCGTCGTCGAAATCTTGTGCGAAGGGAGCGGCCGGAGCCGGCCGCTCGGCCTCCATGGTCCGTGGCGGCCGAGGCTCCTGCAATGATGCCGGCGGCGGGGACCCGGCCGGTTCCAACGGCGAACGGTCGCGCTCGCTGCGACGCAGTTGCAGGGCGTTCACGCGGGCGCTGAGACCGCTATCTCCGTCGCGAGGCGCGAACATGCAACACTATCCGAACCAGCGCCGCCAGCCGCTCTTAGGCTTCGCTTCCTGACCGGTGATGCGGGCGGCGATGCGGCGCATTTCGGCCGCAGCTTTGCCGGCCCCGTCCGCCGCCGGCAGCGACTTGCCGCTCACCGCCATCGCACGAGCGGCCTTGGCATCGTAAGGGATGCTGAAGTCGAGCGGCGCACCGAGACCGCGCTCGAATTCCGAGCGCCCGATCTCGCCGCGATGAACCGCACCCACTTGGCTTCCGACCGTGATGGGATCAGGTCCGCCGAGCGCCTTCACGAGGCCATTCAGGCGAAACGCATCGCGCAGCGCCGAGAGAGAGAGGTCGGTGACGACGAGAGTGCTGTCCGCGATGGCAAGGACGTGGCGCGCGGCAGCGTCGAGCGACCGTGGCACGTCCACCAGCAGGCAATCATAGTCCTGCGCCAGCGCGTCGATGAGCGCGTTCGCGCCTTCGGCTTCGAAACGCAGCATATCCTCAAGCGGCTCCTCGGCGGCGAGGATCGGCAGCCCCTCTTCGCCCTTGACCATCGCCGACGCGAGCAGCAGACCGTCGGTGCGCTCGGGATGCTCGAGTGCCTGACGGAGGCCGCGGCCGGGTTCGAGATCGACCGAAAGCGGCAGGTTGCCAAAATGAAGGTCAAGATCGACGACCGCGGTCTGAAGCTTGTGCTCTTGGCTCAGGATCCAGGCGAGGCCGAGACACAGCGTTGAAGCACCAATGCCGCCGCGCGCGCCAACGAACGCGTGGATCCTCGCGCGACGCTTGGCGTCGGGAGCCTCGGCGTCGTTGCGCACGGCACGTCGCAGCGCGTCGCACAGAACTTCGCTCGAAACCGGCTTCAGCATGTAATCGGCGACGCCGCGCATCATGAGCCGGCGGAACAAAGTCACGTCGTTGGCGGTGCCAATCGCGACGACGCGCGTGGCGCTGCCACAGCGCTTGACGAGATCACCGACCGCAACATCGGGCTCGGTCTCGTCGGCTATATCGACGAGCAGCACGGCGGGCGGACGGCCGCTATCGAGCGCGCGCGCCGCCTTCGCGATCCCGCCGGCGCGGACGACGGCATCGTTCCAGCCGAGCTGGGCTGCGGCACGGCTTGCCGCCTCGCGCGTCACTTCGTCGGCAACCAGCGCCACGAGCTTCGGCGCCGGAGTGTCGGCAGTAAGTTTGGCCGCTTGCGCCATATGCGTGATCCCTCTTACTGGCTCGGCGCCGGGCTCGAGCCGGCCGACGCCGACATGCCGCTCGAACCGCCGGAGGATGACGAGGCGCCACCGCTCGCGCCCGAGGACGAAGAGGAGGCGCCGCTCGAAAGCGGCTTCACCGCGCCAGTGCGATAGCGTTCCACCGCGTCGGCCGCCGGATCGCCGGCCTCAGGTCCAAGTTGGCGCCCGGTCGTGAGATCGCGCGGATTGGCAATCATCTGCGCGAAGTTGCTGAGGGTCGCGCAGCCATAATTGCTGCTTGTCACGCTGTTGCTGTGCGATCCTGCGGGATCATCGGACCAGTCCGGGCAGGCTGGCGGTATCGCGACATAGCGATCGACGAGCACCGCGACGTGATTGGGATCGAGGCCAGGCGGCGGCGGGACCGGCTCGGCGCCTAGCCCGTGCCGTGCGAGCAGGCTCGCGATCCGACCGGTCCGTTGGCTCGCCAACGGATCACCGGGCGCCGCCGCGACGAAGGCGCGGTCGCCTGGCAGCATGCCAGCTTGGTCGAGAAAGGCATTCAGCCGGGTTGCTTCCGACGCCGGAAGATCGGTGACGCCGGGCGCAAAGGCCGCCGCATACTGGACACGAACGTGCTCGACGCGGATCGACTTCCCCATCTCCGCCGGAGGCGGCAGGGGCTGTTCAGACGAGCAGTCCGTAAGCGCAGCGAGCGCGGCTAGGGCAATAAGGGTGCGGATAAGCATCGCGGGCCTCACTCGAGATCGAAGCCGACGGGGCCGACGAGATTCGAGGCGCCGTTGGCGGCAGGCGCGGGCGGCGCGTGCTGCTGGTACTCGCTGCCGTGGAGAACGAGTTGGCCATCGGTCGCCGGGACATAGCCATCGGTCGGCACCATGGCCCGGCTCGCCTCTCCGATCGGGTGGACGAGATAGGGCGTCACCAGGATCACGAGCTCCGCTTCATTGCGCTGGAACGCCTCGTCGCGGAACAACTGGCCAAGCACCGGGATGTCCCCGAGCCAGGGAAACTTATTGATGTTCTGCGTGACGTTATTCTGCAGCAAGCCGGCGATCGCGAAGCTCTGGCCGCTTGCGAGCTCGACCGTGGTCTCCGCCTTCCGCGTCGTCAGCGACGGCACGCTGATACCGTCGATCTGGATCGCACCTTGGGTGGAAAGCTCGCTCACCTCGGGCGCGACATGAAGCGATATGCGGTTGTCGGCGGCGACCGTCGCGACGAAATTGAGGCTCACGCCGAAATCCTTCCATTCGATCCCGACAAGGCCCTGCCCCGCCGGTACCGGCACTGGAAATTGGCCGCCGGCGAGGAAATTCGCCGGTTCGCCGGAGATCGCGGTGAGGTTGGGCTCGGCCAGAACCGTGACGAGGCCGTGATTGTCCAGCGCGTCGATGAGCGCGTTGAGGTCGTAGGTTCGCCCACGGACCCCGCCGAAGATGTTGTTGACCGTGCCGCCGCCGTTGAGGCTCGGGCCGAGGACATTGAAGCTGCCTGCGAAGTTGGTTCCACCAACGGTCGTCGCCGTGCCGGTCGCCGAAGTCGTGGTCGGCTGCGCGAAGAAGCCGCCGGCGCCCGGGGCGCCCGGCTGCAGACCCGAGAGCGTCGAAGCGGCACCGAGCACGCCGCCGGTCGCAAGGCCGAACACGACTGCGCCTTTGTTGGCTACGTTTTCCCAATTGATGCCGAACTGCTTCAGAATCTGACGATCGACCTCGGCGACGCGGACGCGCAGGTTGACCTGGTTGGGCGCATCGACTTTGGTCTTGTTGACGATCTGCTTCGGGTCCTTGACGAAGCGCGCGGCGATGCGGCGCACATCATCGCCGTCGGCGGCGGAATAGACGGTCCCGGAAATTACCAGCGAATCCGCCACGGCGTTGACCATCACCGTGCTCTGCGGAACGAGGTCGTGGATCGCCTGCGCCACCCGCTCGGCGTCGAAGCGCACACGCACCTGGGTGTTGAGGACGATTTGGTCCTGGGCCGTGACTGCGTAGAGCGTGGTCGTGCCAGCCGCTTTGCCGATGATGTAGACGAGCTCCGGCGACTTCACCTGGACATCGGCGATCGCGGGATCGGCGACGAAGATGCTGTCGACCGGCTTCGCCAGATGGACGAGCTGGCCTTGATTGACCGAGACATCGATGCGCGAGCCCGCCGCAGGCACGATCTCGCTCACTGCGGGCGGCGCCGCATGGGCGCCGCCGACAATGGCGAGCCCGAAGAGCGCCGTGAAGTAAAGCGTCAGCCGTTTCATTTCCCACCCCTCGCGAATTGCAGCTCCTTCACTTGCTCCCCGTGAATGACCGTCACCTTGAAATTGGTCACGACGGGCGGCGCAGGTGCCGCGGCAGTGGCCGGTGCCGGCTCCTTCTGCTCGGGCATGTCGATGAGATGCGTCGCGTCGCTGTCCCAAGTGTGGCTGTACTGGACGGAATCGGGAGTGTCGCCATGCGCGAGGCTCCGCAAGCTCAGCGATAGAGATCCAAGCTCGATCGCGACCGCGATCGTCTCCGCCTGTTTCGGGGTCACCTCGAGCGTGGCCGTCTTCTCGACAACGACGTCCTTGTTCTGATCGTCCGAGCGCTGGTCGACGGCGAGTACGCGCAGATCGGTCAGGAGCGTCTCGGCCGCGTGGCGCTGCATTTTGGAATTAGGTTCAGGCACCGCCATCGTTAGCAGCAGATCGATGCGGTCGCCCGGGAAGACGAAGCCCGCGAGGCCCGAGCTAACGGTCACCGTCACCGTGACCGCGCGATAGCCCGGCGTCAACACCGCGGCCATGAAACCGCGATCGCCCGGCCGCACGAGCCGTGTATCGGTGACGGGTTCGCCCTCGGCGACTGCCGAGCGCACCACCGCGCCGACGTAATCCTCTATCCGGCCCTTGCCTTCGACGATGTAGCTCGCGGCCACTCCGTCGGCAGGCCAAGCTTGCCAGCGCAAATTCTCGGGGCGCACGAACTGCCCGGCCGAAAGATTCGCCTGGGCGACAAGTACGTGCGGGCCCTGGTCGACGACAACAGGCGCTTGGACAGGCTCCTTCGGCGTAAGCCAGGCGCGACCGAGAAGCACGGTCCCGCCCGAGACGCAGAGCGCGATCAGAACGAACAGGAGGCGTCGGAACGACATGGCGATGTCTCAGCTGGGCTCGTTCGAGCAGGCAACATGATGCGGTGAGGGAGACAACAAAGCGTTAAGCGTGCTGGTCGTCTCGGCAGAGCACCGAAAAGGAGAAAGCCACCACACCCGATTCCGGGCGCGGCGGCTTTCCCGCGCTCCGGCCACTCAGAGGGCGCTGGCGACGCTGTTGAAGGTGCTCGTCAGCGACCCGCCGACCGAAGTCACGGCCGAAATGATCGCGACCGAGATGAGCGCGGCGATGAGACCGTATTCGATGGCCGTCGCACCGGACTCGTCCGAACGAAACTTGGCGAGGAACTTGCGCATCTGTATCTCCACTTGGTGAGGGACGTTAAATCCTGGGCGCACAGTCCCTAAGCGCGCGTTAACAGGGCAAGTAACAGCGAAATAGATCGTAAATAACGCGCCTCGATTTCCATGAACAATTCCCGCAAATTTTACAAAATTCGCCAGAACTGCAAATGTAGAGCAATCTCCCGAGCCAAGCCCCGGGCGGCGCAGCCTTAAGGCTTTGATCACCGCGTTGCAGCTAGTTTTGCTGGTCCCGTGCTTCTCCTTCCGGTCGAGATGTTTCCGTGGCCCTAGAGTTCCAAGCCGCCTCGCCTTTCGTGCGCGCGAAGGGAGAGCGCCGTCCTGCCGAGTGGATCCTCGGCGGGCTCGTAGCGCTCGCGATAATGCTGCGGCTCGTGCCGGTTCTGGTCTCGCCGAGCGTGGTGTGGGGCGACGAGATTTTCCAATCGACCGAGCAGGCCCATCGTCTTGTCTACGGCACCGGCCTCGTGCCTTGGGAATTCGAGCTCGGCATCCGCTCGTGGCTCTTGCCCGGGGCGCTCGCTGCACTGATGGAAGCGGCGCGCATCTTCGGCGACGGACCCGACTATTACCTGCCGCTCATTGCCGTGGTCTTCGCGGCGATCGCGGCCATTCCCGTCTACTGTGCGTTCCGCTGGTGCGAGCGCTGGTTCGGCCTCTCCGGCGCCGTCCTCGGCGGCTTCATTGTCGCGATCAGTCCCGAGCTCGTCTATTTCGGCGCGCGAACCCTTGCCGAGGTGCTCGCCGGCCATCTGCTCATCCTCGCGATCTATTTGATCGAGCCCGTCCCTGAGCCCGCCGAGCGTCGCCGCCTCGTTGCCGCGGGCGTATTGCTCGGGCTTATCCTCGCGCTCCGCCTCCAACTCGCGCCGGCGCTGGCGCTGGTCGGACTCTGGGCGATCTGGCGCGCGCCGCGCGCGCGGTTCTGGCCGCTCGCGAGCGGCTGCGCAATGAGCCTCGGCCTCGCGGGGCTTATCGATATGCTGACGCTCGGCTATCCGTTCGCGTCGCTCTGGCGCTATCTCGATATCAATCTGTTCGAGAATGTGAGCTCGCTGTTCGGCACCCTGCCGTGGAATTACTACCTGAGATTCGAGGTCGCGCTGTGGCAGGGCGGACTATTGCCGCTCGCCGTTCTCGTGCTCATCGGAGCGATGCGGCAGCCGCTGCTTTTTGCGACGGCCGCCATAATCATCGCCTGCCACTCGGCCATTCCGCACAAGGAAGCCCGCTTCATCTATCCCGCAATCGTCCTGCTCGCGGCGCTGGCGGCGATCGGCTTCGCGCAGGTCGCGGCCTGGGCCGAGGCGCGATACCGCGGCCGCGGCGCCAGCATCGCTTACCCGGCTCTGTGCGCCGCCTATGGCTGCTTCCTCGCGTACCTCGCCTGGACCGGCGAAACCATGGAAGCGCTGCGCGGCCTTATGCACCAGGACCTGCTTGCCGCACGTTACGTCGAGCATATGCCGGGCATCTGCGGCATCGGCCTTTACGGGCGCGAGGGCCATGACTGGGTCGAGTCGGGCGGCTACACCCATTTACAACAACCGGTGCCCATCTACTGGCCCAAGAACGCGCACGAGTTCGCGGCCACTGACGCCGGGTTTGACGTGCTCATCTCAAGCGCGCCGCCACCGGAAGGCATGGTGCAGAAATTCCCTTATGAGAAATGCTTCGGGTCCATCTGCATCGGACGCCGGAGCGGAAGCTGCGCTGCGGTACCGCCAATTTCGATGCCGATACCCGATCCGCTGCGCGACTGGGCCGCGGAGCGGCCGCGGTGATCACGCAGCTCCGAACCGGCGCCTGGCTCGACCGCGAACGGCTTGCCGGATACTGCCTTATCCTGTTCGTGCTCGAACTGCTGACGTTCCTCTTCATGGTGGCGGGCACGCACGGCCTCATTGTGCCGCTCGCCCATCCGACCACGACCGATTTCGTAAGCTTCTACAGCGCCGGCGTGCTCGCCAATCACGGCGCGCCCGCCCTCGCCTATGACCCGACGACACATTACGCCGTCGAGCGGCAGATCCGTGGGCAAGGGATCGACTATCAATACTTCTATTACCCGCCCGTCTATCTGCTGCTGTGCTCGGTCCTAGCGCGCCTGCCCTATATGGCCGCGTTCTTCTTGTTCGAGGCAACAACGCTCGCGCTCTTCCTCGCGGCAGGATGCGCGATCGCAGGCGAGCGGCGGCTTTCGGTGCTGCTGCCACTTGTCGCATTCCCCTCTGTCTTCTGGACGTTCGGGCTCGGGCAGAACGCCTTCCTTACCGCGGCGCTCTTCGCGGCCGCGACGCTCTCTATCGACCGTAGGCCGGTACTGGCCGGGCTTCTCTTCGGCGCGCTCTGCTACAAGCCGCATGTCGGGCTCCTCGTTCCAGTGGCGCTTGCCGCCTCGGGGCGTTGGCGTGCATTCGGCGCGGCCGCGGCCGGCGCGACCGCCTTGGCGCTCCTGTCGCTTGGCCTCTATGGCGCCGATTGCTGGCGCGGCTTTTTCGCCGCCGCCGGCCAGTCGTACGGCACCTACGTGGGGGGACGAATCGATTTTGCCGGCTTCGTCAGCCCATTCGGTGCGGTTCGCCTCGCCGCCGGCAGCCCGGCGCTCGCCTATGCTGTGCAGGCGGCCGCTATGGTCGCAGCCGTGACCTTCGTCGCAATCGTGTGGCGCCGGGAACTGGCCTTGCCGACGCGCGCCGCAGCCCTGAGCGCGGCGACGCTTCTCGCGGCCCCGGTGCTCCTTGTTTACGATCTCCTGCTGGCTGCCGTCGCGGTGTTGTGGCTTGCCCGCGGCACACGCGAGGATGGCTGGCTGCCGTGGGAGCGGACTGTGCTTGCTGCGCTCTTCTTGACGCCGCTTTTCGGCCGCAACCTCGCCGCGGCGCTGCACGTGCCCGTGCTGCCGCTTGCTGCCCTCGCACTCTTCGCCACCGTTGCCGCGCGGGCGCGCTCCGAGATCGTGCGCCGGAGGGGCGATGGTGTGACGCGCCGCGAACTTGCGGGCGCGGTCACTTCCTCCGCGCTACGAGTCGGGCTCTAGCACCGTGTCGTTGCGGCGACAGTTGATGAAATTTTTTTTAGTTCGCCGTCCAAAACTTGTTATTCGCAACGACGTTCGGATAGGATAAACGAGATACCTCTGCGGCCAACCGGTCGTCAGAGGCGATCGCCTCAGGTTCCTTCCGCCCGTGTCCCCTCTTCCTGCCAGAACTAGGAGCTTCTTATGAAGGCGCTAATCTCAGCGTTCGCTTTGCTGTCATTCGTCGCAGCGTCGACCGTGACCTACGCGGCAGAGACGCAGATGCAAAACCCGGGTTCCTCGCCGTCGGCATCCTCGATGTCGCAGCCCCAAGCCCATACCCCGAAGGCGTCGACCAAGAAGAAGACCAGCAAGAAATCTACCAAGAAGCACGTCGCCCACGCGAAAAAGAAGAAGACCACCGCCAAGAATACGAAAAAGACGACGATGCCGGCCGCTTCAAAGGGCTGAACGCCCCCCGAAAAGGAAAACCCCCGGGACGGAGTCTCGGGGGTTTTTTCATTGTGGGACGGACGCGCGGGGTCATTCGGCACAGCTGAAATAAAGCCGCTCAGGCACGAGGAGCGGGCATGCGGAAACGTCCGTGCTTTGCTTCTCGAAGCGCGGCTCAGCGCCGCTGCAGGCGTTCTTCGCGAGCGTGTGGAGCTGGTCGGGGCTGGTGGCAAGCCGGGAATAGCAGATGGTGTGCTGCTCCTCGCCGACCGGCGGCCCCTCGAACGCACCGCAGCCAGAGAGCCCGAGAAGCAGCAGAATGAGCACTCGATCGCGGGGACGGTGAAGATCGTCATTCGCCATGCTAGGCTTCTCTCCCGTAGCGGCCCGGCAGCCATTTGAGCAGGCGTACCGGGCTCCGTCCAATGCGGGATGTGCGCGATGCAGGACCAGTGGGCCGATAGTGCCGCGATCAAGGGCTATCACGCCCATATTTATTACGCGCCCGCGACACGCGACACGGCGGCGCGGGTGCGCGAAGGGATCGGCGCGCGCTTCAAGGCCAGACTCGGGAACTGGCACGACGAGGCGGTCGGTCCCCACCCGGTCTCAATGTACCAGGTCGCGTTCGAAGCGGCCGAGTTTCCGGCGATCGTGCCATGGCTCATGCTTAACCGCGAGGGGCTGAGTATCCTCGTCCATCCCTTGAGTGGCGATGCTTATCTCGATCACGCGCGCTTTGCGTTGTGGCTCGGGACGCCGGTCGAGCTGCGCCTCGATGTGCTGAAGCGCCTCATCGAGCGAGGCGAGGCATGAAGCGCGTCGTAATCCTGCTGCTCGCCACCGCCATTGGCCTCGCCACGCCTGCATATGCGGCCGAGAAGGTACGCATCGGGCTACTCAAATTCTCCACCAACGGCCCGACTTTCATCGCGCTCGACAAGGGTTATTTCGCGGCCGAGGGCATCGACGCGTCACTCGTCTACTTCGACGCGGCGCAGCCCATCGCCGTGGCCGCCGTCTCGGGTGACATCGATGTCGGCGTCACCGGCGTCGCTGCCGGGTTCTACAATCTCGCCGGAAAGGGCGCGCTCGCCATCGTCGCCGCGCAAAGCCGCGAAGAGCCCGGCTATCCCAACAACGGCA
This sequence comes from Allostellaceae bacterium, assembly GCA_035518375.1. Lineage (GTDB taxonomy): Bacteria > Pseudomonadota > Alphaproteobacteria > ATCC43930 > CGMCC-115725 > DATJLY01. The sequence continues at coordinate 14,163 of DATIXQ010000098.1, forward strand.
TCCTTGTCTCGAACCACGCCTGGGACGCGGGCCTGCGCGCCTACAAGGACCTCGGCGGCCATTCCGTCGCGGTGACTACGGTCGGCTCGCCAACACATTACGCGATAGCGATCCTCGCGGAGAAAGTCGGCGTCCCGCTCGACAGCATCCGCATCGTGGCAATGCAAACGAATTCGAACCAGATCTCGGCGCTTGCAGGCGGTCAGGTCGATGCCGGCGTCATCCCCGTGACGCTCGCGCTCCCTTTGCTCGACCGAAAGGAGGCGCACCTGCTCGGCTGGGCCGGCGATACGGCTCCGTGGCAGCTCGGCGCGATCTTCGTCAAGAAGAGCATGATCGCGGCGCACCGGCCCCTGCTCGAGGCCTATATCCGGGCTTATCGCCGCGCCGCGCGCGAATTCTACGACGCATTCCTCATCAAGGGGCCCGACGGCAAGCGGCGGGAAGGACCAGAGGCGCCCGCGCTCCTCGAAATCCTCGCGAAATATATCGGCCAAAAGCCCGAACAGATCGACCAGGGCGTCGCCTTCGTCGACCCTGACGGGCGGCTCCTCGTCAAGGACATCGAGCGGCAGATTGCGTGGTATCAGGCGCACGGCATGGTCGACAAATCGGTCGATCCGGCGACGATCCTCGACCTCTCGTTCGTCGACGGCCACTATCAGCGTTAGTCAGTCCTCGGGCTCGGGCAAGGCAAGCGCCGCGTCGACGAGCCGTTCGGCCCGCGCGAAATCGAAGCTGCGGTACATGTTCTGCTTCACGAGAAACGAGGCGCCGCCGTAGAACTTCTCGTATTGCTGATGCCGGCCGGCGAATTCGCTCCCGATCAGGTCCCAAAGCATCTTGAGCAGCCGCACGCGCTCTTTCGCCGGAAAGCCGGGCGAATGGACATAGCGCTCGAGATCGGCGGCGCTTTCGGGATTGGCGAAGTCCTTGAGCGAGGACGGCAGCGCGATCATCGCCCCGCCGGCAAGCTCGCGCGCGATCTCGACCATGCGCGGATTGAGCTCCGACTGGAGCGACATCACCGCGTAGAGCGCGGCGCGCGAGGGCCAGAGCACGCCCTCCTCGTCCGTTGTTGCCCCGGCCTCCTGCGCGATCACCATGTTCTCGACGATCGACACGAGCGCCGCCATCTCGCCCAGCATGATCTGCACCGGCGGCAGGCTCGCCGAGCCCGTGATCTCGCAGAGGCGTTTAGTCAATCCCGCGAGAAAGCGCAGCTTCACGGCATACCTGACCTGCGCCTGGTGGTTGCCATAGACATGCGACGGTGTTCGCCACCATTGGTCCCGGCACAGCGCGACATTGCGATAGACGAACACGTGCTCCCACGGCACGAACACGTCGTCGAGCACCACGAGCGCGTCGTTCTCGTCGAAGCGGCTCGACAGCGGGTAGTCGAACGCGCTCGTCGCCGCGGCGCCATAGGAGCGGCGCGAATAGATTTTAAGACCGCGCGCCGCGATCGGCATCGCGACGCTCAGCGCATAGGCCTCGTCGCCAGGTTGCAGCGGATGGATGCAGGAGAGATGGAGCCAGTCTGAAAGCGCGGCGCCGGTGGCGAGCTGCTGCGCGCCCTTGAGCACGATGCCGCCGTCGCGCTCCTTGACCACGCCGGCATAGAGCGTCGGATCGGATTGACGGTGCGCCGGCTTGCTGCGGTCGATCTGCGGCGGCACGATCGCGTAGCTGAGATAGAGGTGACGCTCGCGCGCGAATTCGTAAAAGCGCGTGACGTTTTCTGCCCATTGCGCGCCGGCGGCGGCGAAGATTCCTGGCTTTGCGGCAAATCCTGCGAAGAATCCGGCGACGTGATCGGGGGTGCGGCCCATGAGACCGAAAGTCGCCTCGGCCCAGCGCGTGCTCATGGCGCGGCGTGCGGCGAGATCGCTCGGCGTCCGCGGTATCTCCCAGCAGCGCAGGACCGGCTTTCCGGTGGCGGGCGAGGCATAGGTCATGACCGCGCGGTTCGCCGGATCGGCGGCGATATCGTAGAGATGCGCGATAGAGCGCACGGCAGCGCGGAAGGCTGGATGCGCCGTCACATCGCGCACCACTTCGCCGTCGATGAAGACGCGACGCCCGTCATCGCGGATGCCGTCGATATAGTCCGCGCCCGTGCGCACCCCGTCGCCTTCGCTCATGGCGGCGAAGTCTAAATCAGGCCGTGGCAGGCCCCGAGTCGTTTTTCCCCGATGGGGCGCGCGCCGGCCTGTGTTAGCGTGCGCGCGGGACGGAAATGGAGATGCCGAATGGCTGCGCGCGAGCTCACGGCGGGCGAAGTCGGATTGCCGAAATTCTCGATCGGAGACACCGGCACGGCCGACGTGTTCAGCCTCGAAAGCCATCGCCGCGCGCGCGAAGCGCTCGATTTCGGACTCTCCGTGTCCGACATCGGCTTCAACGTCTTCGTGATCGGCGACGATCGCGCGTCGCGCATGACGGCGACGCTGGCCTACCTCAACGAATTGACGCAGCATCGGGCGCCCGCGCGGGACTGGATCTTCCTCAATAATTTCCGCGATGCGGCGAGCCCAACTCCGCGCGCCCTTCCCGCCGGCATGGGACGGCAATTCCGCGATCGCATGGCGGATTTCGTGCCGCGGCTGCGCGAGGCATTTGGCGCCGCGTTCAGCGGCGAGGCGTATCAGGCGCGCTTCATGGCGCTGCGCGAGGGCGCGGAAGCCGCAGTGGGCGAGGAAATGGCGGCGCTGCGCGCTACGGCGCGCCGGCATGGCATGGAGCTCGTGGAATCTCCGGAAGGACCGCGTCTCGCGCGCCCGCAAGACGCTCCCGCCGCAGCACCCCTCGACGAAGCGGCGGAGCGCGAATTGAGTGCCGCCTTCATGCGCTTGCAGCGCATGGCTATCGAAGCCCGTGCCCGGCTCAACCAAGGAATCGAAGCGCTGAACCGCGCCATCGCCGAAACGGTCATCGTCCCCCTGCTCGGCGAGCTGCAGCACGAATTCGGCGCCGAGGGCGGCCTCGCGCAATGGCTCGACGAGCTGCGCGGCGACGTTATCGACAACCCCGGACGGTTTCGCACAACCTCGGGCGAGCGCGAGGGCGAGGCGGTCGAAGCGCCCGAACGGCGCTATGCCGTCAATCTCTTCGTCGATCATTACAACGACGTGCATCCGCTCGTGGTGCTCGAGAGCAATCCGACTTATGAGAATCTCTTCGGCCGCATCGAATACCGCCAGGCGCAAGGGACGATTGCGACCGACGTCACGCTCATCCGCCCCGGCGCACTGCACCAGGCGAACGGCGGCGGCATGCTTGTGCTGCGCGCGGAAGCGCTCGCTGCCAATCCCGCGAGCTGGTCCTTCCTCAAGGCGGCGCTGCGCGACGGCTTGATCCGCATCGAGGAGTTGCAGCGCGCCCAAGGGCAAGCGATCGCCGGCGCGCCGCAGCCGCGGCCGATCCCGCTCGATCTCAAGGTCGTGATCGTCGGCGCGCCGCGCTGGTACTCGCTGTTCTTCGAGGGCGATCCGGATTTCCACGTTTATTTCAAGATCAAGGCAGACATCGACAGCGACATGGCGGCGTCACCGGAAAATATCGCCGTCTACGCCGGCCTCATTTCCGCGATGACACGCGCCCGCGGCCTCAAGGATGCGAGCGCCGAGGCGGTCGGGCGCCTCTTGGGCATCTCGGCGCGCTGGGCCGGGCATCGCCAACGGCTCACCGCGCGGGTTGAGCTGATCGAGGACCTCGTTGCAGAGGCGGCGCCGCGCGACACCGCGGCCAAGGCCGTCATGCTGACCGAGTCATCCGTGCACGACACCTATACGGCACGCCGGCGGCGCAATTCGCGCATCGAGGACCGCATCCTTCGCGGCATTCTCGACAACGAGGTGATGATCGAGACGGCCGGACGCGCGATCGGCCAGGTGAATGGGCTCACCGTCTACGATATGGGCGACCGCCGTTTCGGCACGCCCGTGCGCATTACCGCGCGCGCCTCGGTTGGGCGCGCCGGCCTTGTCAACATCGAGCGCGACGTGGCGCTGGGCGGCCCGATCCAGCAAAAGGCGGCGATGGTGCTGCAAGGATTCCTCGCCGGCTCCTTCGCGCAGGTGCGGCCGCTGTCTTTCACGTGCTCGATCACCTTCGAGCAGACCTATGGCGGCGTCGAAGGCGACAGCGCATCTTTGGCTGAGCTCATCGCCGTGCTGTCCGATCTGGCGCAGCTGCCGGTACGACAGGACATCGCCATCACCGGCTCGATGAACCAGGCCGGGATGGCCCAGACGATCGGCGGCGCCTATACCAAAATTGAAGGTTTCTACCGGCTGTGCAGCGCGCGCCCCGGCGGCCTGACCGGCGGCCAAGGCGTCATCCTGCCCGAGGCCAACCGCATGCACATCATTCTTCACGACGATCTCGCAGAGGCGGTTGCGGCCGGCCGCTTTCATCTCTGGACGGTCGCGACGCTCGCCGAGGCGGCCGAGCTGATGATGGGGACGCTCGCGGGAAGCGCCGACGCGGACGGCAATTATCCCCCCGACACGATTTTCGGCCGGGCGGCGGCGCGGCTCGCGACCTTCGACCGCATCCTCGCCGCGCGACGTGAACCGCCGGGTTAGCGCTCGGGCTTCGCTCCCGGAAGGCGCGGCGCAAACGCCTGCAGCCAGGGCTGCCACGCCAGTTCCATCATCCGCGCCCAGAACAGGAAAGGATTCGCCGCCTCAATGTGGTCGGCGAAAGCCGCAAAAGACGGCACGGCGCGGAGGCTCACCGTGAGTTGCTCCGCGCTTGCGTCGGGCGCGCGGCGATGGACGATTTCGATGTCGAGATTGGGAAGGCGCGCAGTGGCGCGCATCTCCTCGAGGTCTTGGGTCGGCATGAGCATACCGCTATCGCATGGCCGCTTCCGCGGCAAGGGAGACCGCTTGACGGGGACCTCGCGCTACCGGAAACTGACCGCGATTCCAAGGGGCGCCCCGCTAAGGGGCTGAGACTCCGCTCGAGCAGACCTGCGACGCGGGAACCCTTCGAACCTGATCCGGCTCGTACCGGCGTAGGGACAGGAACATGAAACGCTATCCCCTTACGCACCCGGCCTGGATCGTTTGACGAGGCGTATCGCCAGGAGACCGTCATGCCCGAAGGCACGTCGAGAGATATGTTCAAAGTTTCGACCGGTCCGCTGCCCGCGTCGCGCAAGACCTATGTCGGTGGCAGCCGGTTCGCCGACGTTCGCGTCGCGATGCGCGAGATCGACATCACGCCTTCGGCCAAGGAGCCCCCTCAGCCGGTCTACGACCCGTCGGGGCCCTACACCGATCCTGCGGCCGCGATCGATATCCGCGCCGGGTTGCCGCCGCTGCGCGAGAAATGGATCCGCGCGCGGAGCGATGTCGAGGAGGTGGTGGGACGCAACATCCGGCCGGAGGACAACGGACTCCGCGCCGACGAGGAAAGCCCCGTCCCGGCCTTCGACCGCGCCATGCGGAAGCCGTTGCGCGCGCGCGCCGGGCATGCCGTGACACAGCTCGCCTATGCGCGGCGCGGCATCGTCACGCCGGAGATGGAATATATCGCGATCCGCGAGAATCTCGGCCTCGCGCAGGCGAAGGACAAGCTGGTGCGGGACGGCGAATCATTCGGCGCCGCGATCCCGGACCACGTCACGCCCGAATTCGTGCGCGACGAAGTCGCGCGCGGGCGCGCCATCATCCCGGCCAACATCAACCACCCGGAAAGCGAGCCGATGATCATCGGCCGGAACTTCCTGGTGAAGATCAACGCGAACATCGGCAATTCGATCGTCACCTCGTCGGTCGCCGAGGAGGTCGACAAGCTCGTGTGGTCGACCCGCTGGGGCGCCGACACGGTCATGGACCTGTCGACCGGGCGCAACATCCACACCATCCGCGAGTGGATCGTGCGCAACTCGCCGGTGCCGATCGGC
>DATIXQ010000099.1:0-54064 GCA_035518375.1 Allostellaceae bacterium
GCGGCCCCTTGCGGTCGATGCCGAGCGGATTGTTCGAGCCGTGGGTGTGGAGCGCCATCAGATGAAGCCCGACCACGCCGAGGATCACGAAGGGCAGCAGGTAGTGCAGCGCGTAGAAGCGGTTGAGCGTCGGATTCCCGACCGCGAACCCGCCCCAGAGCCACGTCACGATGGTGTTGCCGATGCCGGGGATCGCGCCGAACAGGTTGGTGATGACGGTGGCGCCCCAGAAGCTCATCTGGCCCCAGGGCAGCACGTAGCCCATGAACGCGGTCGCCATCATGAGCAGCAGGATGACGACGCCCAGCATCCACAGAAGCTCGCGCGGATATTTGTAGGAGCCGAAATAGAGGCCGCGGAACACATGGATGTAGGTGACGATGAAGAAGAACGAGGCGCCGTTCATGTGGATGTAGCGGATGAGCCAGCCCCAGCGCACGTCGCGCATGATGCGCTCGACCGAATCGAACGCCATCGCCGTGTTGGGCGTGTACTGCATCGCCAGGATGATCCCGGTAAGGATCATGATCACGAGCGTGATGCCGGCGAGCGACCCGAAATTCCACCAGTAGCTCAGGTTGCGCGGCGTCGGATATTCGTAGAGCTCGTGCTTCATATAGGCGAAGACCGGCAGGCGATGGTCGATCCACGCCACGAGCTTGTTCTGGGCTTTCGCTTCCGCCATCGCGCGCTCTCTAAATCTGCTCGACGTCGTTGAGGTCGAAGGTCGAGTTCGGCGGGTTCTCGCCGACGCGGATCATCGTGTCGCTGACAAAATGGTGCGGCGGCACCGGCAGGTTGTAGGGCGCGGGCACGCCCTGGAAGACGCGCGCGGCCAGGTCATAGCGCGAGCCGTGACAGGGGCAGAAATATCCGCCGCGCCAATCGGCCCCTTCGCTGCCGGGCTGCGGCTGGAATTCCGGAATACAGCCAAGATGCGTGCAGATGCCGACGACGACGAGATATTCGGGCTTGACCGAGCGGTGCCAGTTCTTGGCGTAGTCGGGCTGCTGCATCACGTTCGAGTCGGGATCGCGCAGGTCCGCGGTCTCCTTCGGGTCCTGCAGCGTCTTGAGCTCGTCGGCGGTGCGGTGTGCGATGAAGACGGGCCGCGAGCGCCACAGCACGATCATCTGCTGGCCTGGCTCGAGCTTGGAGATGTCGACGTCGATCGGCGCGCCGGCGGCGAGCACGTCCTCGGACGGCTCCATGCTGGTGACGAGCGGCCACACCGCGCAGGCCGCGCCGACGGCAGTGACGGCGGTCGCAGCCAGGGTCAGGAAGTCGCGGCGGCTCTCGCCGTCATGTTCATGCGCGCCGTGCGGCCCCGGCGCTACCGTGTCCGTCATGTAGTTCGAACTCCCCGCTTCGAATCCCCGCCTCGCCCGCGCCTCGGAGGTGGACGCGCGACCCTAACCCCTGGGTCGCGGCGGGCTTATGCGACATCCTGCCGCGCCCTATAGAAGATTGGCGGCGCGCTGAAAAGAGAGGTCCGATGCGGCTTGCCCTCTACGAGCCCGACATCCCGCAAAACACGGGCGCGATCCTGCGGCTCGCCGCCTGTTTCGGCGTTGCCGTCGATGTGATCGGGCCCGTGGGCTTCGTCCTCGACGACCGGCGCCTCAAGCGTGCGGGCCTCGATTATGCCGCGCGCGCGGCGCTCACGAGCCACGAGTCGTGGCAGCGCTTCCTGGCCGTGCGCGGCGCCGGCCGGCTCCTGCTGCTGACGACGACGGGGCCCGTGGCATATCATTGCTTCACGTTCCGCGCCGACGACACGCTGCTCTTGGGGCGCGAGAGCGCCGGCGCACCCGCCGAGGTTCATGCGTTGGCGGATGCGCGCCTCCGCATCCCGATGGTGGCGGGCGCACGTTCGCTCAACGTCGCCACGGCGGCCGCGATCGTGCTGGCCGAGGCGCTGCGCCAGACCGGGCTTCTGGCGGAGACGGAGGGTTGATGACCGGCAATCTTGCCACGGCCGCCGCCGAGAAGGAGCGCGCAGCCGCGTGGTTCGAGGAGTTGCGCGACCGCATCTGCGGCATCTTCGAGGCGCTCGAGGACGAATATGCCGCGGCCAATCCCGCGGGCGGCGCGGCCGGCCGGTTCGTGCGCACGCCGTGGCAGCGCGAAGGGGGCGGCGGCGGCGTCATGGCGATGATGCGTGGCCGCGTGTTCGAAAAGGTCGGCGTCAATGTCTCGACCGTGTGGGGCGAGTTCGCGCCCGAGTTCCGCGCCCAGATCCCGGGCGCCGAGCATGATCCGCGCTTCTGGGCGAGCGGCGTCTCGCTCGTCGCGCATCTGCGCTCGCCGCGCGTTCCGGCCGTCCACCTCAACACGCGCCACATCCGCACGACCAAGGGCTGGTTCGGCGGCGGCTCCGATCTCACGCCGTTCGTGGTGCAGGCCGACGACGTCGCCGACTTCCACCGCGCACTCGAATCCTGTTGCGCGCGCCACGATCCGGCGTACTACCCGCGCTTCAAGGCGTGGTGCGATGAATATTTCTTCGTGAAGCATAGGAACGAGCCGCGCGGCGCCGGCGGCGTCTTCTACGATTATCTCGACACGGGCGATTTTCCGCGCGATTTCGCCTTCACCAAGGATGTGGGCGAGGCGTTCCTCGCGATATATCCCGCGCTCGTGCGCCGGCGCATGTTCGAGCCCTGGACCGAGGCCGAGCGCCGGGAGCAGCTCAGGAAGCGCGGGCGCTATGTCGAGTTCAACCTGCTCTACGACCGCGGCACGCTCTTCGGCCTCAAGACCGGCGGCAATGTCGAGGCGATCCTGATGTCGCTCCCGCCCGAAGTGACGTGGCCTTAGCGCCCGCACAACCCCCTCCCTCGGGGAGAGGGCAGGGTGAGGGGGCGACGGCACGCCGTCCGTGTTTCGTGCCCTTTTCGTCTGTCATTGCGAGCGCAACGAAGCAATCTCAGGAAGATTGCTTCGTCGCCTTCGGCCCCTCGCAATGACAGCGCGTTTTATACCGGAATGAGCTGCAGGTCCTCGCGCGCGACGGACATGAAGAAGTCGCGGTGCGCGTCCTGCGGTAAGGGCCACAGGATCGGCGTGCCGTGCTTGTCGGCGTACCAGTTCTTGCAGCCGACCCAGACCGTGCCGGGGAAGGCCGCATCAAGCCGCGCCACGAATTTCTGCGTCGCGACTTCGGTCGGCGCGATCGCCACGCGCTCGTCGCGCGCCAGTTCGATGAGGCGCAGGATGGCGCCGATCTCCTGCTCGAGCCCCAACGGCACCGGCACGTTGTTGACCGGGCTGAACGGCCCATAAAGCATGTAGAGGTTCGGGAAGCGCGGCAGCGCGATCCCGCCCCAGGAATAGATCCGCTCCTTCCACGCCTCCTCGATGGTGGCGCCGTCGAGCCCCACGACATTCATCGGTCGCATATAGGCGTGCGTGTCGAAGCCCGTGGCATAGACAAGCACGTCGAGCGGGCAGAGCGTGCCGTCCGCGAGTTCGATCCCCTGTGGCACGATGCGGCGGATCGGCCGGTTCTCGACCGTGACGTTCGGGCGCTGCACCGCGACGTAGTAGTTCTGGTCGGATTTCGGGATGCGCGTGCAGCCGAGCTTGTAAGCGGGCGTGAGCTTCGCCTTGAGCTCGGCGTCCTTAATGACGTCAAGATATGAGGCAAACTCGCGTTCCATCGCCTCGCGTTGCGGGCCGGGCACAAGGCGCCAGCGGTCCATCACGTTGATGAATTGCCAGAGCCGTTGCTGCTCCTTGCGATAGGCGCCGGGCAGCCGAAGCGAGAGCCGCTGCCAGAGGCTCGTCTCTGGATTCTCGCGAATGTGGATCCACTGCGCGCGGCGGATGAACTGCGTGACCTCGACATCCTCCCACGCAAGCGCCTCGGTGATCTGCACGCCGCTGCAGCCGGAGCCGATGACGCCCCAACGCTTGCCCTTGTGCGGCACGCCGTGGTCCCAGCGCGCCGAGTGGAACGAGGGCCCGGCGAAGCTCTCGCGCCCGTCGATCGCGGGATAGAGCGGGTGGTTGAGGAATCCGGTCGCGGCGACGAACACGTCGGCGGCGAGCGCCTCGCCCTTCGCCGTCTTGAGATGCCAGCGCCCGCCCTCAAAGCGCGCGGAGACGATCTCCTCGTTGAAGCGGATGTATTTGCGCAAGTCGCGCTCGTCCGCGACCTGCTTGATGTAGGCCTGGATCTCTGCGGCGGGCGCATATTTCCGCGACCAGTCGTAGTTGGGCCGGAACGGGAATTCGTACTGGCGCGACAGCACGTCGACGAAGAGGCCGGGATAGGTGTTGTCGCGCCACGTGCCGCCCACTTCGTCCGCCTTCTCGTAGACGGTGAATGGGATGCCCGCGCGCTTCAGCATCTCGGCCATGAAGAGCCCGGCGATGCCCGCGCCGGCGATGGCCACCTGGAATTTTTGCGTTCCCGCCATGATCGCCATATTAGGTACCGTTCTACGAAAGGGAAGGTCGACTATGGCGCAGAAACGCATCGATGCCGCAACGCTCGCGCCGGTGATCGGCACGCTTTATCCGCCGCCCTACGATGAGCCGTGCTGCGCGCGCGAGCGTGTGCGCCTCGGTGACACAGCGGGATTGACGCAGTTCGGCGTCAATCTTTTGACGCTTCCGCCCGGCACCTGGTCGAGCCAGCGCCACTGGCACACGCACGAGGACGAGTTCGTCTATGTGCTCGCGGGCGAGGTCGTGCTGGTGACGGATGCCGGCGAGGAAATCCTGCGCGCGGGCGACAGCGCCGGCTTCAAGGCGGGCGACCCGAACGGCCATTGCCTGCAGAACCGCTCGGCCGCGCCGGCGCGCGTCCTCGAGGTCGGCACGCGCGTCGCCGAGAGCGGCGCCTTCTATTCCGATCTCGACATGATGTCGCCGCCCGGCCGCAAGCCCGCGCTCTACACGCATCGCGACGGCACGCCCTACGAGAATGTGGGCCGGCGCGGGCCCGGGTAAAAAATCACTCGGTCGCGCGGGCCGGCGCGTTAGACTGGCGCAAGAAGCGCGCGCGGATGGCGCGGCGGGGAGGGGAACATGCGGAAATTTCAGGCGCTGATGCTGATCGCGGCGGGGCTCGTTGCGGGCAGTGCCGCGCGCGCCGAAGAGACGCTCGAAATCGGCGGTGTGGGCGGCGCCAACGCGGTCGTGTGGGCGCACTACATCGCCGAGGCCAAGGGCCTCTACGCCGCGCAAGGGCTCAAGATCGATCTCAACTATTCGCAGTCGAATGCCCAGGTGCTGCAGGCCTTGACTGCCGGCTCGACCAAGATGGCGATCGCAGCCGGCATCGCCGATCCGATGTACGCCTTTGCGTCGGGCGCCGGCATCGCCATCGTGCGCATCGACGGCCAGGTCGGTCCCTACGCGCTCGAGGCCAGCAAGCAATTCAAGACCATCAAGGATTTGAAAGGCCATATCGTCTCGGTCGACGAGGCCAAGGGCACGACGATGGTCTATTTCAACAAGATGCTTGCGGCCAACGGCATGAAGCGCAGCGACGTCGATTTCGTTTACGCCGGCGCCACGGCCGCGCGCTTTGCCGCGCTCGAGTCAGGCGCCGCGGCCGCGTCGATGATCACCGCGCCGCAGCTCTTCACCGCCGAGGCGCATGGCTTCGTCAATCTCGGGACCGTGCCGCAATACGCGCCGGACACTCCTTTCACCGTCGAGCTCGTCAACCGCGCCTGGGCCCAGGCCAACAAGGCGACCGCGAAGAAATATCTCGTGGCCTATTCGGGCGCGATCAAATGGTTCGACGACGAGAAGAACAAGGCCGAGGCGGTCGACATCCTCGGCAAGGTCACCAAGATGTCGCCCGACGACATCGCGAAGTCGTACGACTTCCTGAAGAAGATCAATTATTTCGAGCGCTCGGACACGGTCTCGCTGAAGAAGCTCGAGAACTACTACAACGCGCAGCGCGAGCTTGATCCCTCGTTCAAGCTCGACGTGCCGAAGCTCGTCATGAAAATCGACTGACGGTCTCCGCCGCGACGGCGCCCAGGAACACGACAAGCCACGGCGGCACGCGCCAGAAGAGCAGCAGCAGGAAAGCCACGAGCGCGAGTACGAAGTCGCGCGCGCTCGTGATGGCGCTCGTCCACACGGGCGTGTAGAGCGCCGCCAGCACGAGCCCAACGACGGCCGCGTTGACGCCGCGCAACGCTTTTCCATAGAGCGCGTTGCCGCGGAAGGCGCTCATGAACGGCAGCGTGCCGACGACGAGCAAAAAGCCTGGGAGGAACACCGCGACAAGTGCGATCGCGGCATAAAGGACGCCGCCGATCGCCGTGCCGAGGAAGGCGGAGAAGGTGAAGACCGGCCCGGGCAATGCCTGCGCCGCGCCATAGCCGGCGAGGAATGTCTCATTGCCGACCCAGCCCGGCAGCACGACCGAGGCCTGCAAAAGGGGCAGCAGCACGTGCCCGCCGCCGAACACCAAAGAGCCCGAGCGATAGAAGCTCGCCGCCACCTTGAGCGGCAGAGCCCCGGTCGCATCGGCCACAAGCGGCAGGCCGACGAGCAGCACGGCGAAGATCGCGAGCGCCGTCCAGGCGCCGGCATAGTGGCTGCGTGCCACAGGCGGCGGCGCGTCCTGCCGCTCCGGCGCCGGCAGGAAGAACCCGGTGATCGCCCCCAGCGCGATCGCGCCGAGTTGCCCTGCCGTGCCCGGAAATGTCAGCGCGATCGCGGCCGCTGCCACCGCGAGCGTCATGCGCGGGCGATCGGGCGCGAGGCTCCGCGCCATGCCCCACACGGCTTGCGCCACGACCGCAACGGCGACGATCGTAAGCCCGTGGAGCCACGGCGCGCCGGCAATGTCGCCGAGCCGCGTCACGCCATAGCCGAACAGCACCATCAGCACCGCGGACGGCGTGGTGAAGCCGAGCCACGCCGCGGCTGCGCCCCAGAAGCCGGCGCGCAGATTGCCGAGCGCCATGCCGAGCTCGCTGCTGCCGGGGCCGGGCAGAAGCTGCGTCAGCGCGATGAGATCGGCAAAGGTCGCCTCGTCGACCCAGCGGCGCTTCGCTACGAACTCGGCGCGGAAATATCCGAGATGCGCAACCGGTCCGCCGAACGAGCGCAGGCCGAGCGCGAAGAACGCCGCCAGCACTTCGGCGGGGGTGCCCGGCGCTGCGGCCGATCTGCTGTCCGCGTGCTCAGCCATGCCGCCCCATCCTGCGTTCGAGTTCGGCGAGCGCTGCCTTGCGGTCGGCGCGGAAGTCGCCCGCCTCCCACCATAGTTCGATCGCGCCGAGAAGCTCGCCCACCTCGGGCCCCGGTGCCAAGCCGCGCGCGACAAGGTCGGCACCCTTCAAGGGAAAGCGCGGCTTCTTCCACGCCGCCGCGAACGCGAGAAGCGCCGTGGCGCGCGCGCCCTTGCCCTCGGCGGCAGCGCGCATGAGCACGAGATCGGCATAGCGCGCGGCCCCCAGTCGATAGAGCGCGCGGCGCTGCGTCGCGTCGTCGCCGGAAAGCATGACCGGAAAGGGCGGTGCGGCAATCGCGACGATGCGCGCTCGCTCGCTCGTTTTGAGCTTGAGGCGCCGCGCGGCGGCTTCGGCGCTTCTCGCATCGTCGGCGACGAGGGCGGCGAGGCGCCGCACCGGATCGGGCGCGGGCTCGAGCGGCACGAGCGCGGCAAGGAGGGCGAGCCCGCGCGCTTCCGGCAGAATCCTGGCGAGAACTCCATCCTCGGCCATCAGGGCCAACGCCGCCGCCGGGTCGGACGCCGCAAGAAGCTTCAGCAGTTCCGCGGCGACGCGCTCGGCCGAGAGCCGCGGCAGCAGGTCCTTGAGCTCGCGCGCGGCCGCGCGGCCATCCTCGTCGAAGGGTCCGGCGGCGTAATGCGCGCTGAACCGATAGAAGCGCAGAAGCCGCAGCACGTCCTCGCGAATGCGCTCGCGCGCGTCGCCGACGAAGCGCACGCGGCCTGCGCGGAGATCGGCAAGCCCGCCGACATGGTCGAACACGGCGCCGGCCGCGTCGAGATAGAGCGCGTTCATGGTGAAGTCCCGCCGGCGCGCGTCCGCGGCCCAATCGGCGGTGAACTCGACGCGCGCGTGGCGGCCGAACGTCTCGACGTCGCGGCGCAAGGTCGTGATCTCGAAATGGCGCGGCGCAATCACTGCCGTGACGGTGCCGTGCGCGAGCCCCGTCGGCACGACCGCGATACCTGCCGCCGCAAGCCGCCGCATGACCTCCTCCGGCTCAAGGCTCGTGGCGATGTCGATGTCGACGACGTCGCGTCCCAGAAGCGCATCGCGAACCGGCCCGCCGGCGAAGCGCGCATTTCCGGACCCAAGCGCCGCCAGCACGGCGCGCGTCGGCGCCGCCGTCATCCACGGCAGCGGTTCGATTTTGGTGACGGGCTGTTCGCCTTCGGGCATTGGCCGGCCGAGATTAGCCCATGCAAAATGGCGCCCCAACTCGGTCGCGCTGCCGCCATATTCGCGGCGCAGGGTCCACTTGCGATCATCAGGAGGCCGCCATGCTCCGAGGAACTGCGTCCGTTGCCGTGTTGGTGCTCGCCGCGTTCCTCGCGCCCGCACTGGCGCGCGCGGCCGATAGCGAGGGCACGGAAATTCATCTGTCGCAGATCGCCACCCGCATGATGGCGCCCGACCGCATCCGCATCGATTTCCGCATCGAGGCATCGGGCGCCGACGCGCGCCAGATCCAGGCCGAGGTCAATCGCCGCATGGAGGCGGCGCAGACGAAGGCAAAGGCGGTCGCCGCGGTCAAGTTCGAGACCGGCGGCTACACCGTCTTTCCGGGCCCTTATCCGCAGCCGGCCAAGGTCGCGCCGCCGCGCTGGGGCGCGGTGGCGAGCTTCGCGCTCACCTCGGCCGATTTTGGCGCGGCGCTCGCGCTCGCGGGCGACCTCCAGGAAATGAACTGCCTCATGTCGAACGTGCAGTTCTCGCTCGCGCCCGAGACGCTTGCCGCGGCGGAGGACGAGTTGACCGCCAACGCCCTTGTCGCGCTGCGCCGGCGCGCCGACGCGGTGGCAAAGGACCTCGGCGTCGTTGTCGATCATTACAAGGCGATCGATGTCGGCAATGTCGGCGACCAGGTCGTGGCGCGCCCGCTCCTGATGCGGGCGCAGGCTGGCGCCATGTCATCATCAGCGCCGCCCCCAGTGGCCGAGCCCGGAGAAACCACGGTGTCTCTCTCCGTAAACGCGGATATCATCCTGGCGCCAGCAAAGAACTGAGGCCGCCATGCCGCACCGTGCAACCTTCCTCGGGATTTTGACGCTCGCCGCGCTCGCCGCAGTCTCCGCGCGCGCCGACGACAAGCTGCGCGTCGGCACGCCCGAGCCGACGGCCTTCGTGTTCTCGCCGGTCGATGTCGGCATCGAGACCGGCATCTTCAAAAAACACGGGCTCGACGCCGAGCGCGTCGACTTCGCCGGCGGGGCGAAGCTCGCCCAGGCGATGTCGGCGGGCGCGATCGACGTCGCCATCGCCACCGGCACCGACATATTGTTTGTGAGCCGCGGCGCGCCCGAGCGCGCGGTCGCCGCTTTCGGCAATGACTTGAACTCGCTGTCGCTCATCGCGCGCGCCGATGACACGGTGAAGACGATCGACGACGTGAAGGGCAAGACGGTCGGCGTCACGACCTCGGGCTCTTTCACCGGCTGGATCGCGCGCCAGATCGCGATCGATCACGGCTGGGGCCCCGACGGCATCAAGTTCGCGTATCTCGGCTCGATGAACGGCATCATCGCCGGCCTCTTGGCGAAGGATGTCGACGCCGTCGTCGGCACGACGGGGCAGGCGCTCGTGATGCAAAAGGAGGGCCGCGCGCGCATCATCGTCAAGGCGGGCGACGAGATTCACAATTTCATCGCCAACATGATCTATGCGAGCGATGGGATGATGAACCAGCATCCGGAAGAGCTGCGCCGCTTTCTCGCCGCCTGGTTCGACACGATGCGCTTCATCAAGGCCAACAAGGCCGAGACGATCCGCATCACCCAGAAGGACACGAAGGTGCCCGACGACATCGCCAGCGCGATCTACGACGCCGAGGCGCCGACCTTCTTCAGTGACGGGCATTTCGACCGCGCCAAGTTTGCCGTGGTGAAGCAGGCGCTCATCGACAGCGGCCAGACCGACAAGATGCCGCCCGACGACCAGCTCATCAGCGAGAAATTCCTGCCTTAGGGCGCTTCCAGTCGGGTCACGTCTGACCCTCTCTTTCGTCATGGCCGGGCTTGTCCCGGCCATTCACGAGTTTCTTCACATGAACACGTGGATGCCCGGCACGGAGGCCGGGCATGACGGGCCGGAATTGGATGCAGTCGGAGCGGCCTAAGCGCCGAAGATGCGCGCCATGAGTTGGGCCAGCGGGGCGAGCGGCACGTCGTGGTGCACCGCGCCGAGGATCAGCAAGACCTCGCCGAGGAGGATCACCCCCAGCGCAACGAAACCGGCCGTGGCCTCGTGCGGATTGATGCGATCGTCGGCAACGGGGTTCGCCGTGGTCTCATCGGCGGTGGGCGTGGCGATGCTCATGGCGTCTTCCCTTATTCGAATGTCGCTGGGCGGATTTCGACGATCGCGATGCCCTTGGCGCGCATGCCGAGGACGGCGGCCGCCGCCGGCGAGAGATCGATGATGCGTGCCTTCGCGTGCGGTCCGCGGTCGTTGACGGTCACGAGCACCGTCCGGCCGTTCCTCTTGTTCTTGACCTCGATGACCGAGCCGAACGGCAACGAGGGATGCGCCGCGGTCAGGCGCTGCCGGTCGAACAGCTCGCCGCTTGCGGTGAGACGGCCGCTGAGATTGTACCAGGACGCGACACCGGTCTCGGTGCGCATCCGCGCCACCGCTGGTGTCGAGGCGAGAGTGACGGCGATCGCCAGGTAGCATCCCCGCGCTTGCATCGGATGACCCCTTCCACAAAGAAAGGATCATGCCTACGCACTAACGCTTTAGGCACGCTCAGTTACACGCGGGTTGAGCAGATTTCTGCAGGCCTTTGC
This sequence comes from Allostellaceae bacterium, assembly GCA_035518375.1. Taxonomy (GTDB): domain Bacteria; phylum Pseudomonadota; class Alphaproteobacteria; order ATCC43930; family CGMCC-115725; genus DATJLY01. The sequence continues at coordinate 11,000 of DATIXQ010000099.1, forward strand.
ATCCAATCGAAGCGTCCCGCAGTTGACTCAAACACAAGGGGTCAGCGCGCCGCTCCCAAAGGGTCAGGGCACGGGCTTCCAACCCTCGGCGTCGAGCGCGGCATTGGCATCGCGCGCCAGCGAGAAATCCACGAACTCGGAGAGTGGGCGGCGCTTCTCCGGCGGGATGCCCAGCACCTCGGCGTTCTCGTCGATGGCCTGCTGCGCCAGCGTATCGGGTACGGTGCCGTCCTTTGTCATGGTCGCGACGACGCGGCCATAGACGAGGGCGTAGTGGTCGTACGTCTGGTTGGGATAGCGCTTCGTGAGGATCGCGATCGTGCCGTCCTTCTCGGCACGGACGTAGCGGTAGCCCTTCATGAGGGCGCGCATGAACCTGAGGGCGAGCGGCCGATTCTCCCTCAGCATGCGGTCCGAAGTGACGGCGCCGCCCACCACCATTTGCACGGTGTTCGCTATGTCGGCGAGGAGATGCGCCTTGCCGGAATTCTCGACCGTCGCCACGTCGTCGAAAGTAAGCGCCGCGGCCGGCAGCGCGCCGGTGAGGATCGCGGTGGCGCGCGCGCCCGGCATGCTCATGCCGGTGAAGGCGACGGTCGCGGGATCGACGCCCGCGGCGAGAAGCGCGCGCCGCGTCGCGGCCTCGAGGGAATCGCCGCGCGAGATGACCCCGACTTGGCGGCCTTTGAGGTCTTGCAGCGTCTTGATCGCGGGATCGCTCGCCCAGAGCTGATAGGCGGGGTGGTCCTGCGTCACGAACACCAGCTTGATCGGCGCGCCCTTGAGGATCGCGGGGATGGCCGCGCCCGGCGAACCTGAGAACTGCGTGTCGCCCGAGATGAGCGCCGGGGTCGCGACACCCCCGCCCGCGACGACGACGTCGACGTCGAGATTTTCCGCGGCGAAATAGCCCTTGTCGGCCGCGACCCAATACATCGCATAGGCGGTGTCGGTCGGCACCGGGATCGTCGCCTTGATGTGGTCGGCGGCGACGGCGGCGCGCGGCGCGGCGAGAGCCAGCACCGCGAGCGCCAAGAGCGATAGTTTAGTGGCCCGGCTCCGGCTCGAGCCGGCCGGGCACGATCGTGCCGTTCTCGAGATGCGGCGGTACGTAAACTCCATTCTTCGCTCCCCCCAATTCCGCCACGCTCACGACGAGCGCGAGCGTCAATACCATGCCGGCAAGCGCGAGCCACAGAAACGGCAGCTCGCGCCAAAATTCGGGCGTCTCCTCCAGGTGGAAGCGCCCGGCGCCGATCGTCCACAGCACGTAGAGCGCCGTCGGCAGCAACAGCGGCAGCACGATCGTCAGGAAGACCCGCATCGCGCGCTCAGCCTTGTGCGCTCAGCACCTCGGCAAGATTGACGAGCATCGCCGCGGTCGCGCCCCAAATGTAGCGGTTCTCGTATGGCAGCACATAATAGCTGCGCTGCCGTCCGCGCAGTTCGCGTGTATGACGCTCGTGATGCGCCGGATCGATGATGAAGGAGAGCGGCACCTCGAACAGCTCTGCCACCTCGAAGGGGTCGAGCCGCTCGGAAAACGGCGCGCGCACGAGCGACACGACCGGCGTGATCTCGAATCCCGTTCCAGTGATATAGGTGTCGAGCCGGCCCACCACCTCGACATGGCTCGCCGGCAGGCCGATCTCCTCCTCGGCCTCGCGCAAGGCGGCGGCGATGGCGTCGCTGTCACCGGGATCGACGCGGCCGCCCGGAAGCGAGATCTGGTCGGGATGATGCGCGAGGTGCGCCGTCCTCTGCGTCAGAAGCACGCGCAGGCTCTCGTCGCGCTCGACGAGCGCCACCAGCACCGCGGCCGGCGTCAACGACGCGGGGGGCATGCCGCCCGCGAGCGTGTGGTCGCCGCGCGCGCTTTCGGAGAGCCGCACGCCCGCGTGGTGACGCGTGAAGCGTGCGCGCACGTCCGCCGCCGTCAGCTCCCGTCGAGCCGGCCCAGCGGAAAGAACTCGCCCTTGCTCCATACGCCAAAAAGGGTCGTGTTGCCGACCCGCTCCTCTCGTCCGAGCTCCACGAGTTCGTAGAATACCGGACGCAGAAGCCGCGCTTCCAGCCCGTTCCTGACGTGAAGATAAGGACGCGGCTCGTCAGCGCGTGCGCCCGGCGCCACGCGGATCCGGTGGTCGCGGTCGATCATCACAATATCGTCAACATTGGTGCGTACGGTCAGCACCTGCTCCCGGCCCGTGCCTTCGCACCCGAGCTCGACCCCCACAAACGGCGCGTCCTCCACCGTGATCCTTCCCTGCTCGGCCGGCGTTCGCAGGAAGAACGCGCCCGAGGCGTCGCGTTCCAGCACCGTGCTGAAAAGCTTAACCAATGCCGCGCGATTGATTGGAGTGCCGCGATAGAACCAGCTACCATCCCGGGCGATGCGGATGTCGAAATCGCCGCAATCCTGGGGCACGGCGCGGCCCGGTGTGGGCCGCCCTTCTGCCGCGGCAGCAAGTCGCGCCAGGTCCGCGCTCGCTTCCGGTATAGGCTTCGATGATGCCCCGCGTCCGATTTTTCGCCTCCGTACCGCCGCAGAGGAGCCTTGAGCCGTGAGTACGACTGACCTTGCTTCCACAGCACCTGCCGCCCTCGTGGCGGAGATCGAAGCCCTCGGCCAGCGCCTCGCGCAAGTGCGCGAGCGCATCGGCCGCGTGATTTTCGGTCAGCGCGAGGTGGTGGATCAAGCCCTCATCACGCTTCTCGCCGGCGGCCATGCGCTCCTCATCGGCGTGCCGGGCCTTGCCAAGACCCGGCTGGTCGAGACGCTCGGCATCGTGCTGGGGCTCGCCGACAAGCGCATCCAATGCACGCCCGACCTCATGCCGGCCGACATCCTGGGCTCCGAGGTGCTCGAGGAGTCCGACACGGGCCGGCGCTCGTTCCGCTTCATCCCCGGCCCGGTGTTCTGCCAGCTCCTGATGGCGGACGAGATCAACCGCGCGAGCCCGCGCACGCAGTCGGCGCTGCTGCAGGCGATGCAGGAAGGCCGCGTCTCCGTCGCTGGGCAATATCATCCGCTGCCGCGGCCGTTTCACGTGCTGGCGACGCAGAACCCGCTTGAGCAGGAGGGGACCTACCCGCTGCCCGAGGCGCAGCTCGACCGCTTCCTGCTCCAGATCGATGTGGGCTATCCCGATCTCGAGGCCGAGCGGCGCATGCTCATCGCCACGACCGGCGTAAGCGAGGAGACGGTGACGCCTGTGCTCGATGCCGCCGAGCTGCTGCAGGCGCAGCGGCTGGTGCGCCGCATCCCGGTCGGCGAAAGCGTGGTCGAGGCGATCCTCCGGCTCGTGCGCTCGGGCCGGCCCGAGGAATCGGATGTGCCCGAAGCGAGGCACATCTCGTGGGGCCCGGGTCCGCGCGCGAGCCAGGCGCTGATGCTGGCGGTACGCGCCCGCGCGCTGATCGATGGCCGGCTCGCGCCCTCGGTCGACGACGTCGTGACGCTCGCGCCGCCGGTGCTGCGCCACCGCATGGCGCTCACCTTCGCCGCGCGCGCCGACGGCGTCGGCATGGCGCAGCTCATCGACCGGCTGGTGGCGCCGCTCCGCTGATGGCCGAGCTCACGCTTCTGCGCCAGCACGCCGAGGAAGCGGCCGCGTCATTGCCGCCGCTCCTCGTCGCGGCCGAGCGCGTGGCGGCGACGGTGGCGCAGGGCGTGCACGGCCGCCGCCGCGTCGGCACCGGTGAGACCTTCTGGCAATTCCGGCAGTACGAGCCCGGCGACCCGGCGACGCGCATCGACTGGCGCGAGAGCGCGAAGTCGCAGCGCCTCTACGTGCGCGAGACCGAGTGGGAGGCGGCGCAAAGCATCTATCTCTGGCGCGATGCGTCGGCGTCGATGAATTACGCCTCGACGCGCGAATTGCCGCAGAAGCGCGCCCGCGCCGATCTTCTGGCGCTCGCGCTCGCGGTGCTGCTCGTGCGCGGCGGCGAGCGCGTGACGCTTCTGGGCTCGGGCCTGCCGCCGTCGCACGGCCGCGCCATGATCGATCGCCTGTCGCTTCTTCTCGGCCGTGACGAGGCCGGACCGAACCTGCCGGTCTTCGAGCCATTGCCGCGCCACGCGCATGTCGTGGTGATGGGCGACCTTCTGTCGTCGCTGCCGGAGGTTCACGCCGTGGTCGCGCGCTTCGCCGCCTCGGGCGTCAGGGGCCACCTGTTGCAGATCCTCGACCCGGCGGAGGAAACATTGCCCTTCGCCGGCCGTGTCCGCTTCGAAGGGCTCGAGCGCGAGGCGCCGCTCCTCATAAGCCGCGTCGAGACCGTGCGTGAAGCTTATGGCGAGGCGCTCGCGCGCCATCGCGAAGGGCTTGGCGCGATCGCGCGCGCCGCGCAATGGAGCTTCGGTACGCACCGCACCGATCGCGCGCCGCCTTCGGCGCTGCTCGCGCTCTATGCGGCGCTCGCGCCGCAAGAGGCGTGGAGGTAGCGCGATGCTGTCCTTGGGCTCGCTCGCCTTTGCCGCACCCTGGCTTCTCGTCGCGCTCGCCGCGCTGCCGGTGCTGTGGTGGCTCCTGCGCGTGACGCCGCCGGCGCCGCGCCGCGTGCCGTTTCCGGCGCTCCGTCTTCTCCTCGGGCTCGTTCCGCGCGAGGAGACGCCGGCGAAGACGCCGCTCTGGCTCATCCTGCTGCGCACCGTGCTTGCGGCGCTCATCATCCTCGCGCTCGCCCATCCGCTCCTCAATCCGAACGCGCGGCTGGCGGGCTCGGGCCCGCTCGTGCTCGTCGTCGACAATGGCTGGGCGTCCGCGCGCGGCTGGGACGAGCGCAAGTCGGTCTTGGGCCGCTTCATCGACCAGGCCGAGCGCGAGACGCGCCGCATCGTGCTGCTCGAGACGGCACCGCCGCCCGGCAGCGCCGCGCCCAAGGACCTGTCGCTGCTGCGGCCGCCCGACGCGCGCGCCGCCGCCGATGCGTTGGCGCCCGAGCCGTGGCCCAACGACCGCTCCGCTGCGCTGGCGCGGCTCCAGAAATTCGATCTCGGGCCAGCACCCGATATCGTCTGGCTCAGCGACGGCATCGACGATGGCGCAGCCGCCAGCTTCGCCACGAGCCTCGCCAAGCTTGGGCCGCTCACCGTGATGGCCGACGAGCCCGCGGCCTTGCCGCGCCTTCTCGCGCCGGGCGATGCCGACGACAAGGACCTGACGGCGCAGGTCGCGCGCGCCGATCAGTCGCTTCCGACCGAGGCCGACGTGCGCGTCGTGGGCGAAGACGGGCGGCTTCTTGGCCGCACGCACGTGACGATCCCGGCCGGATCGGGCCATGCGCTCGCGCGTCTGCCGATGCCGAGCGAACTCAGGAACCGGGCGACGGAAATCGAGATCGAAGGCGAGGCTTCGGCCGGCGCGGTGCTGCTGCTCGACGAGCGCTGGCGCCGCCGCCCCGTCGGCATCGTCGGCCCGCGCGCCGGGCAAAGCTCGCAGCCGCTGCTCTCGGGCGCCTATTACCTCGACAAGGCGCTGGCTCCGTTCAGCGAGGTGCGCACCGGCGACATCGAGACGCTGCTGAAAGGCGACATCGCCGTGCTCGTGCTGCCGGATGCCGCGCCCTCGGGGCCGGGGGAAGTCGCGGCGCTCGGCAAGTGGATCGAGAAGGGCGGCACGGTGCTGCGCTTCGCGGGGCCGCATCTCGCCGAGGATACGTCCGACACGCTTTTGCCGGTGACGCTGCGGCGCGGCGGGCGCACGCTCGGCGGGGCCTTGTCGTGGGAAAAGCCGGCGCATCTCGCTGCGTTCGACGCGCAAAGCCCGTTCGCCGGGCTCGAAATCCCGCCTGACGTGACGGTGTCGCGCCAGGTCCTGGCGGAGCCGACGCTCGATCTCGCCAACAAGACGTGGGCGCGATTGACCGACGGCACGCCGCTCGTCACTGCCGACAAGCGCGGCCAGGGCTGGCTCGTGCTCATCCACACATCGGCCGACCCCGAATGGTCGAACCTGTCCGAGTCCGGCCTCTTCGTCAGCATGCTGCGCCGCATCGTCGCGGTAAGCCAGGGCGTCTCCGGCACGTCCGACAAGCCGCTGCCGCCGGTCGAGACGCTCGACGGTTTCGGCCGGCTCCACCCCGCCGACCCTGCCGCCGAGACGATCGCTGCGGCGGATTTCGCAACGACGTCCGTCTCGCCGCGCCATCCGCCGGGTTTCTACGGCACCGCCGATGCGCGCCGCGCGCTCAATCTCGCGCCGTCGATCAAGACGTTCGCGGCGCTGCCGCCGCTGCCGGCGGGAGTGGCGCGGGAATCCTATCGCGCGAGCAACGAGGTCGATTTCCGGCCGGCGCTCCTGGGCGCGGCGCTCGCGCTCGCGCTCGTCGACCTCCTCATCGCCTTCGCGCTCCGCGGGCTCCTGCCGCGGCTCGGTCGCGGCGGCGCTGTTGCGGGTGCTGTGCTTGCGGCGCTCGTTTTCCTCCATCCGGCGCGGGCCGACGACGACGATGCGTTCGCGGTCAAGGCCGCGAGCGAATTTCACCTGGCCTATATCCGCACCGGCATTCCCGACGTCGATGACGAGGTGCGCGCCGGCCTTGCCGGCCTCACCGACATTCTCAACCGGCGCACCGCGGTCGATGCCGCCGAGCCGATGGAAGTCGATGTCGAGCACGACCCTCTCGTGTTCTTCCCGCTGCTTTATTGGGCCGTGACGCCGGGCGAGACGCCGCCCTCGCCGCAGGCGATCGAGCGATTGAACCGCTTCCTCGCCACGGGCGGCACGATCCTCTTCGACACGCGCGACCAGGGCGGCAGCGGCGAGGACGCGCAGGCGATGCTGCAGCAGCTGGCGCACGGGCTCGACATCCCGCCGCTCGAGCCGGTGCCGCCCGATCATGTGCTGACCAAATCGTTCTACCTGATGCAGGAGTTTCCCGGCCGCTGGAGCAGCGGCAAGCTTTGGGTCGAGCCGGCCGAGGACGTGGTGAATGACGGCGTCTCGAGCGTCATCGTCGGCGGCAACGACTGGGCCGGCGCGTGGGCGATCGACGGCTCCGGCCGGCCGCTCTACCCGGTCGTGCCGGGCGGCGAGCAGCAGCGCGAGATGGCTTATCGGTTCGGCGTCAACCTCGTCATGTACGCCTTGACCGGCAACTACAAGAGCGACCAGGTGCACGTGCCGGCGATCCTTGAGAGGCTCGGGCAATGAGCGGCCTCTCGCTCGCCTTCTCGCCGCTCCTGCCGTGGTGGGCCGTCGCCGCGTTCGCGGCTGTCGCCGCGCTTGCGGTGGCGTTCGGCGCATTCCGGCGCGCGCGCGGCATCGCCTGGCGGCTGCTCGCCTTGGCCGCGCTCATCCTCATCCTCGTCGATCCCTCGCTCGTCGAAGAGCAGCGCCAGCCGCAGCACGACGTGGCCGCCGTGGTCGTCGATGATTCGCCGAGCATGCGCATCGGCTCTCGCCGTCAGTTCGCCGACACGGCGCTCGATGCGCTGACGCAGAAGCTTGCGCGGATGAAGGATCTCGACGTGCGTGTCATTCATGCCGGCGCGCCCGATCCCAACGCGCCGCTGGCCGACACCGGCACCGAGCTTTACACCGCGTTGATGCGCGGCCTCTCCGACGTGCCGGCGCAGCGCGTCGCCGGCGCCGTGATGATCACCGACGGCGAAGTGCACGACATGCCCGCGCCCGATCATTTGGCCTTCCGCGCGCCGCTCCACGTGCTGCTGACCGGGCAGCCGGGCGAGGCCGACCGCCGCCTCGTCGTCAAGAACGCGCCGAGCTTCGGCATCGTCGGCAAGGAGGTCGAGCTCACTGTCCGCATCGAGGACCTGCCGGGCGGCGGCAGCGGCGAAGCGAAGCTCACGGTGCGCAAGGACGGCGGCAATCTGACGACGCGCATGATCCCGGTCGGGCGCGACGTCCCGCTCTCGGTCGCGATTGACCACGGCGGCCCGAACGTGCTCGAAATCGAGGCCGAGCGCGGCCCGCACGAGCTCACGCTCGACAATAACCGCGCCGCGCTCACCATCAACGGCGTGCGCGACCGGCTCAAGGTGCTGCTCGTCAGCGGCGAGCCGCACCAGGGCGAGCGCACCTGGCGCAACATCCTCAAATCCGATCCCTCGGTCGACCTCATCCATTTCACCATCCTGCGCCCGCCCGAGAAGCAGGACGGCACGCCGATCCGCGAGCTTTCGCTCATCGCCTTCCCGATCCGCGAGCTGTTCGACGTCAAGATCAACGATTTCGATCTCATCATCTTCGACCGCTACCGCCGCCGCAGCGTGCTGCCGGAGGCCTATCTCGACAACATCGCGCGCTATGTGCGGAAGGGCGGCGCGCTCTTGGATGCGGCCGGGCCCGATTTCGGCACGCCCTTGAGCCTCTATCGCACGCCCTTGGGCAGCGTGCTGCCGGCGGAGCCCACCGGCAACGTCCTTGAGCAGGGCTTCGTGCCGCGCGTCAGCGCCACGGGCGAGCGCCATCCCGTCACCGCCGAGCTGCCGGGCGAGCCTGCTGATCCTAAGAAGATTCCGCCGTGGGGCCGCTGGTTCCGCCAGGTCGAGGCCATCCCGCATGGTGGCGAGACGGTGATGACCGGGCCGAGCGAGCGCCCGCTTCTCATCCTCGACCGCGTCGGCGAGGGCCGCGTGGCCGAGCTTTTGTCCGACGAGATGTGGCTGTGGACGCGCGGCTTCGAAGGCGGCGGCCCCCAGGCCGAGCTGCTGCGCCGCGTCGTCTATTGGCTGATGAAGGAGCCCGATCTCGAAGAGAACGATCTGCGCGCCGCGGTCGAAGGCAACAAGCTCGTCGTGACGCGCCAGTCGCTCGAGCCCGACAATCGCCCGGTGACTGTGACGGGGCCCGACGGCGTGCCGCACACGCTCACCCTCACGCCTGCCGGCGGCGGGCGCAGCACCGGCGCGCTGCCGGTGACGGAGAGCGGCCTCTACCGCGCGAGCGACGGCACGCGCACCGCGCTCGCCGCCGCCGGCGCGCTTTCCCCCATCGAGCTCGCCGACGTGCGTACGACCGACGAGAAGGTGAAGGCCGATGTCGCCGCGACCGGCGGCAGCATCCATTGGGTCGGCCCGGGCGCCATCCCCGACCTGCGCCGCGTCGAGCCCGACCGCGGCGCCGGCGGGCGCGACTGGATGGGCTTGCGCGCGAACGGCGACTATGTCGTCACCGGCATGAAGGAGACGCCGCTCCTGCCGGGCGCATTGGCGCTCCTCCTCGCGCTCGGATTCTTCCTCCTCGCCTGGCGCCGCGAAGGGCGGTAGGGGAGTGCATAGTCGGGTTGGGTCGGCCATGAACGGCATGAGATTGCTTCGCTTCGCTCGCAATGACATCTCGGTGTTGTCATTGCGAGGAGCGCAAGCGACGAAGCAATCTCCCGCCCGCTCCGGGACTCCACTCGGCGCGGGCGCCGCAACTGCGCTAGAGTTTGGCTCCCGAGGAGACGGGTTTGTTTCGGCAGGTCTTGGCGCCCATTCATCCTGACGGCTGGCGCTTCGTCGCGCTCTTCGCGACTGCGAGCGTGCTTCTTTATCTGGTCGCCCATCCGCTCGGCTGGGCGGGCGCGGTGGCGACGGCGTGGTGCGTCTATTTCTTCCGCGACCCGTGGCGCGTGACGCCGGTGCGCGCGGGCCTTGCGGTGGCGCCGGCCGATGGTCTCGTCATCGCGGTGGATCGCGCGGCCCCGCCCGCCGAGCTCGAGATGGGCGCGGGCCCGATGCTGCGCATCGGCATCTTCCTCAGCGTCCTCGACGTGCACGTGAACCGCATGCCCCTGGCCGGCCGGGTCGTGAAGCGCGTCTACCGCCCGGGCAAGTTCCTCAATGCCGGCGGCGACAAGGCGGCCGAGCACAACGAGCGCATGGCGCTGCGCGTCGCCGCGAAGGACGGCGGCGATATCGCCGTGGTGCAGATCGCGGGCCTCATCGCGCGCCGCATCCTGTGCGACGTCGATGCCGGGCAGGACGTGATCGCGGGCCAGCGCTTCGGCATGATCCGCTTCGGCAGCCGCACGGACGTCTACCTGCCGCCGGCATGGACCCCGCTCGCCGTGGTCGGCCAGCGTGCGGTCGGCGGCGAGACGGTGATCGCCGATGCGCGCGCCAACGAGCCTTGGCGCCAAGGGACGGAGCACTGACATGGCGCCGTCCGACATGATGCCGCGCCGCCGCCGTCGCCGCCGCCGCATCCGCGTGCGGCCCATGCCGGGCTGGTCGGTCAACCGGCTCGTGCCCAACATTCTGACGCTGATGGCGTTGTGCGCCGGCCTGACGGCGATCCGGCTCGCCATGGCCGAGCGTTATGAGGCGTCGGTCACGGCGATCATCATCGCCGGCGTCCTCGACGGGCTCGACGGCCGCATCGCGCGGCTGCTCAAAGGCATGTCGAGCTTCGGCGCGCAGCTCGATTCGCTCTCGGATTTCGTCAGCTTCGGCGTGGCGCCCGCGGTGCTGCTCTATCTCTGGACGATGGGCGCGATCCAAAGCCTCGGCTGGGCGCTCGTGCTGCTCTTCGCCGTGTGCTGCGCCTTGCGTCTTGCGCGCTTCAACACGCAGATCGGCGCCGACCTGCCGCCTTATGCCTACAATTTCTTCACCGGCGTGCCGGCGCCCGCCGCCGCCGGGCTCGTCATGATCCCGATGATGGCGTCGTTCGAGTGGAACGTCGCGTTGTTCCGCTCGCCGGTCTTGAACGGCGCCGTGCTGGCCGCCGTCGCCGCGCTCATGGTGAGCCGCGTTCCCACCTTCTCGATGAAGCGCTTCCACGTCTCGAAGGAATTGGTGCTGCCGACGTTCCTCGCCTTCGGGCTCGCGGCCGCGTTTCTCACGACCGAGCCGTGGGCGACGCTGCTCGCGGTCGGCGTCGCCTATATCGTCTCGCTGCCGATCGGCATTCTGCGCTATCGGCGTTTGCGCCGCGCCGCGGAGGCGCTGCGCAACCCGGCGCCGGAGCTGGCGGCGCCTCAGCCCGCTGCGGGCGAGGCCGCGCCCTAGAGTGCGATCGGTTTAGAGGGACGCGTCCCTCTAAACCGTGAATCGCACTCTAATCATCTGAGTAGAGACGGATTCACGGCTCACATGGATCGCAGAGCGATGCCATGTGAACCGATCCGGCTCTAGCGCGGCTGAAGGCCGAACGCCTCGGCCAGCAGCTCGTAGGAGCGGAGCCGCGCCGCGAAATCGTGGCAGATCGTCACCACCACGAACTCGTCGACGCCGTAGAGCTCGCCATATTCAAGCAGCCGCGCCTTCGCCTCGGCCGGCGCGCCGAGAACCATGCGGCGGCGCTGATACGCGATGCGCGCGCGCTCGGCATCGGTAAAGGCATAGGCCTCGGCCTCTTCGACCGAAGGCACCGGGCCCATGCGGCCCTGCTCGAGCCTGAGCCGCGACAGATCGCGCGAAAGCGCGAGCCGGCTTGCCTCCGCCGTCGTCTCGGCGCAGATGACGAAGACGCCGATGCTGCCCTCGGGCTCTTGGCGCCAGCGCGACGGGCGGAAATGCTCGCGGTAGGCCGCCATCACCTGCGGCCCGCCCTCGTCGGTGATGAAATGCGCGAACGAGAAGGCGGTCCCGAAATAGGCGGCGATCGCCGCGCTCGCATCGCTCGAGCCCAAAAGCCAGGGCTCGGGCTCGGTCTCGCCGCGCGGCTGGGCCGCGACGGCGGCGAACGGATGGTTCGCGGGAAGCGTGTTGCTGATATAGCCGAGCAGGTCCTGCACCTGGTTTGGGAACTTCTCGATGCCGAATGGCTGCGGCCCCGCCTGGAGCGCCACCGACGTGCGATAGTCGCTGCCCGGCGCGCGGCCGATGCCGAGATCGATGCGGCCGGGATAAAGCGCCTCGAGCATGCGGAACGTCTCGGCCACCTTGAGCGGGCTGTAGTGCGCGAGCATGACGCCGCCCGAGCCGACGCGCATCGCGTTGGTCGCGGCCGCCACGCGCGCGATCAGCACCTCGGGCGCGGTGCCGGCAAGCCCTTCCGATGCATGATGCTCGGCGAGCCAGTAGCGGTGATAGCCGAGGCGCTCGCACGCCTCGGCAAGCCGTACCGTCTCGGCGATCGCCTGCGCCGGCGTGCCGCCCGCGCGGATCGGCGACTGGTCGAGGACGGAGAGACGGGTCATGGGGGAAGCTTACAGGTCCCGCCCGTCGAGGGGAGGGGGACGCGTCAGCCGGCGCGGTTCCAGGTCTTGCGCCGGGCGCGCATGCCGGGGTCGCCTTCCTTGACCTGGCGCTTGTGATCCTCGATCCACGCCTCGGCCGCCTCGGCCGTGGCGAAGTTGGAGACGACCGTTGGAAACGTCTCCGGGACCGTCACTTCGACGCCGAAGCCGTCGGCGCGCTGAACGACCCGATACGTGGCTTCGGCGTGGGGATGGGGTTTGGGCATGGCGCACATATAGGGGGAATTGGCGGGATCGTCACCTTGCGCACCGGGAGGGGTTCAGACCTCTTCGCGCGTTGCCTTGAAGGAGAGGGCGGGCCAATCCTTTTGGGTGCGGTCGAGGTCCCAGCGGTTACGCGCGAGGAAGACGGGTGCGCCGTCGCGATCCTCGGCGAGCGAGGAGGGCACCCGATCGACGAAGCGCTTCACCTCGGCGGTTGCGCCGTCGACCCAGCGCGCGGTCTCGTAGGGCGCCTCCTCCATGCGCACGGCAAGCTCGTATTCGCTCTTGAGCCGCGCCGCCAGCACTTCGAGCTGCAACGGGCCGACGACGCCGATGATGAAATCGCCGCCCGCCAAAGGCTTGAAGAGCCGCATCACCCCTTCTTCGGCAAGCTGCTCGAGCGCGCGTTTCAGGTGCTTCGACTTCATCGGGTCGTCGAGCCGCACGCGGCGCAGGATCTCGGGCGCGAAGCTCGGGATGCCGGTGATGCGGATGTCCTCGCCCTCGGTCAGCGTGTCGCCGATCCGCAGCGTGCCGTGGTTCGGAATCCCGAGGATGTCGCCGGGCCACGCCTCCTCGGCGAGATTGCGGTCGCGCGCGAGAAAGAAGACCGGGTTCTGCACGCTCATGAGCCGGCCGCTGCGCCCGTGCTTCAGCTTCATCCCGCGCCGGAAGCGGCCCGAGCAGAGGCGCAGGAACGCGATCCGGTCGCGATGCTGCGGGTCGATGTTGGCCTGCACCTTGAAGACGAAGCCGGTGACCTTGTCCGAAGCGGGCTCGATCGCGTGTGGGAGCGCCGGCTGCGGCCGCGGCGCCGGTGCCAGCTCGGCGATGCCGGCGATCAGTTCGCGCACACCGAAATTGTTGAGCGCGCTGCCGAAGAAGACGGGGGTCAGATGCCCCTCGCGATAGGAGCGCGCATCGAAGGGCGGGCAGAGGCCGCGCACCATCTCGACATCCTCGCGCAGCTGCGCGAGCGCCGGCGCGGGCAGGAGCTTCGCCAGCGCGGGATCGTCGAGCCCTGCGACCCGCGTCGGTTCGACGATGCGCTCGCCCGCTCCGCGCGTGAACAGGAGCAGCGCGTCGGCACGCAGATCGTACGTGCCGAGGAAGTCGCGGCCCATGCCGATGGGCCAGCTCGCGGGCGCCGTGTCGAGCGCAAGCTCACGCGCGATCTCGTCGAGCAGGTCGAACGGCTCGCGTCCGTCGCGGTCCATCTTGTTGATGAAGGTGATGATGGGCACGTCGCGGAGCCGGCACACCTCGAACAGCTTTCGCGTCTGCGGCTCGATGCCCTTGGCCGCGTCCAAAACCATGACGGCGCTGTCGACGGCCGTCAGCGTGCGATACGTGTCTTCCGAGAAATCCTGGTGGCCGGGCGTGTCGAGCAGGTTGAAGGTGAGGCCGTCATGCTCGAACGTCATCACGGCCGAGCTGACCGAGATGCCGCGCTCGCGCTCGATGTCGAGCCAGTCGGAACGTACGCGCCGGCGCTCGCCGCGCGCCTTCACCTCGCCGGCGAGCTGGATCGCGCCGCCGAACAGCAGCAGCTTCTCGGTGAGGGTGGTCTTGCCGGCGTCGGGGTGGGAGATGATCGCGAAGGTACGCCGCCTGGCGATCTCGGCGGAAAGCGCGTCCATGGGCCGCCGCCTAAATAGCGACGGGCGGTGGGCAATTCAATGTCGCACGTCACGCAAATGTGACCGTTAACGCTTGTCGTCGCCTTCCGGCCGCGTGCTAGGACTGCGCTAACGCGTTTCCGGGAGGGGAGGAAAACTCATGCGTTCGCTCATTTTTGCCGCAGGATTTGCGGCTTCCGTTGCCGCCTTGCCGGCGCTTGCCCAGGCGCCCGCAGGGGGGCCGCAAGGCACGCCGATGAATGTCCGCGGCACGATCACCAAGCTTAGCGGCCAGACCCTGACCTTGAAGGGCCGCGACGGCGTGGCGGTCAACATCATGCTGGCGCAGGATGTCGCCGTGCGCTCGTACGTGCGCAAGAAGCTCAGCGACATTCATGACGGCGACTACATCGCCTCGACGTCGATGAAAGGCAAGGACGGCAAGCTGCACGCGATCGAGGTCCACTTCATCCCGGCCGCCGCGCCCGAGCTGCAAACCCCGTGGGATCTGCGCAAGGACAGCGTGATGACCAACGCGCACGTTTCGGGCATGGCGAAAGTCAGCGGCGGAACGGACGTGATGCTGACCTACAAGGGCAACGCCACCGATATCGTGATCGACCCCAAGACCGTGATCGTCGGCCCCGGCCAGGCGACGATGGCGGACCTGAAGCCCGGCAAGGCCGTGTTCATTTTCCGCGCGACCAAAGGCGCCGACGGCATGGTCACGGCGAGCAACGTTTCCGTCGAAAAGAACGGCGTCAAGCCGCCGATGTGAAATTCTAAGGCGAAGCGGCGCGCCTTTGCGCGCGCCGCACGCACGCCAAACTTTGCAAGATAATTGCAGCCTTCGCTGTTGCAGGCAGCAGGCGATGGGCATACCGTTTTTCTCGGTGCGACAAACCTGGAGGGTGCCCAACAAGCATGACTCCACCGGATCATTGTTAATCAGCACCAAGCGAAAGGCTCGGTCGCGTGATCGAGCGGTGAGCTTAGAAAGCCACCCGTAGCGAACCCCGCCCGGAATCTGCGGCGGGGTTCGTGTGTCGCGCGACATAGTTGTCGCTTTCAACCGATCACCCCTTGCCCTAGCTTTCGCGCATGAAGCGGGAACCGGTGATTGTCGTGGGCGGCGGGCCGGCAGGGCTCGTGCTCGCGACGAGCTTGCTGTTGCGCGATGTCGCGGTCATCGTCGTCGAGACGGAACCCAAGCTGCCGCGCGATCTGCGCGCCGGCACGTTTCATCCGCCGACGCTCGAGATGCTGGGCGGATTGGGCGTCCTCGATCAGTTCCTTTCGATCGGCATCCGCGTGCCGCGCTGGCAGATCCGCGGCCGCAGCGAAGGCGTCATCGTTGAATGGGATTTGGGCGTCATCGCCGACGTGACGCCTTATCCGTTCCGCTTCCACTGCGAGCAGTTCAGGCTCACGCCGCTGCTGCTGAAGCGCTTCGAGGAGCTGGGCGGCGAGGTGCGCTTCTCGCATACGTTCCTCGATGCCGAGCAGGACGCCGACGGCGTCACCGCGCGCGTCGAGACGCCGGGCGGGATCGATACGATCCGCGCGAGCTATCTCGTCGGCGCCGACGGCGGACGCAGCGCCGTGCGCCAGACCATGGAGACGGCGTTCGAAGGCTTCACCTGGCCCGAGCGCTTCCTCGTCGTCGGCACCGAATACGATCTCGCGCAGCATGGCTTCACCGCCAATGCCTACATCGCCGATCCGGTCGATTGGGGCGCCATCTTCAAGATGCCGGGCGACACGCCGCAGGGCCTGTGGCGCATTCTCTTCCCGACCGACGCGGACCTGCCGGAAGAGACCCTGCTCGACGCGGACGCGGTCGAAGAGCGGTTGCAGAATTTTCTGCCTCGCCCCGTGCGCTATCCGATCGTCGCCAAGAGCACCTATCGCGTCCATCAGCGCGTCGCCGCGCAGTTCCGCAAGGAACGCCTGCTCCTCGTCGGCGACGCCGCGCACGTCAACAATCCCTTGGGGGCGTTTGGCCTCAATGGCGCGCTGCACGGCGCCTTCAATCTCGCGCCGAAGCTCGCGGCCGTGTGGCGCGGCGAGGCCGAGGAGAGCCTGCTCGATCTCTATGTGCGCCAGCGCCGCGCCGCCAACGTCGAGTTCGTCCAGGCGCAGTCGATCAGCAACAAGCGCCTTCTCGAGGAGCGCGACCCCGCGGTGCGTGCGCGACACTTCGATGAGTTGCGCCGCACTGCCGCCGATCCGGTGCTCGCCCGGGACTATCTGCTGCGCAGTTCGATGATCTGGAGCGTACGCCGCGCGGCGAGCGTTGACTGAAGAATGACGCGCGGGCATCTGCGTCTTGCGCTTGCGTTGGCCGCGCTGTGGATGGTGGCGATGACGTGGCGCATCTATCCGCAGTTCGGCGATGCGATCCGCGTCGACGGCCGGCTCACCACCGTCACAAGCTATCTCGCCGACCGCTGCAGCCAGCGCGTCGGCCCGGCCGCCGTCACGTGTCTCGGCGAAGGCGGCGAGGAGGCGCAGCGGCTCTTGCGGCAGGAGCAGGCGAAATCGGTCCTGTTCATCCTTGCGCCGCTTCTGTTTTACGTCCTCGCTTGGCTTCCTCTGCGCTTTTTGCGCGAGCGGTGGCAACCGCCGCGCCTGCGTCCCGGAGGTTGAGCGCGCATCGCCGGCAGACATCCCCTGTGACGCGTATGTATCGATATCGCGGCATTTTCGTGTAGTTGTGAACCATTCCTCGCCGTCGCCGTTAAACCTCCGCGTAGCCCACCCGATTGTTTGGTTCGACCATGGGTAGGGCAGGGTCGAACCGCAGCCGCCGCGTGAGCGCATGCCCAATCCGAAGAACTGGTTTCTCCGCCGTCGCAGCCCCATGCCTGAGGGTAATGACGACCCGTTGAACGAGGCCGGCATCCTTGATCTCGGCCGCATCGGCGTCGTGCTGCGCGACACGCCGGCGGCGCAGGTGCCGCCCCCGCATGTCACGCTCCCGCTTGTGCCGGCGCCGCCCGCCGCGGCTTCGGGCCGCGTGCTGCCGTCGAGCGCTTTCGCGCTCCGGCCGCAGATCACGCGCCGCGACGCGCCGCCTGGCGACGCTCCGCCGGAGCCGCCGCGCGCGCCCTCGATCTTGGTGCCGCCTCGGCGTCAGCCGGCGCCGGGGCCCGAGCGCCGCGAGCCGATCCAGGTCGAGCGCCGCGAGGCGGCTCCGCCGGAACGCCGTGAGCCGCTGCCGCCCGAACGGCGCGAGCCGCCGCCGGCCGAACGGCGCGCCGCTTTCGAGTTCCGCCTTGGCAATCGCAAGCCGCCGCCGGCTGCGCCCGCGCCGCCGGCGCAGACGGAGCGCGCGGCTCCCGCTGATCCGACCGCCTTCACGCTTGCGGCGCCCGGCCCTTCGTGGATCCGCGGCCGGCCCAAGGGAGCCGAGAACGCGATGCGGATGCACGCGCTCCTGCGCGACGCATTCACGCCGACCCGGCCCAAGCACGACGCCCGGCTCTTCTCCGGCCGCTTCCGCGAGATGGAGCGCATCATCGCCGCGATCGAGGAGGAGCGCGCGCATGTCGTCGTCTATGGCGAGCGCGGCAGCGGCAAGACCTCGCTCTGCAACATCCTCGCCGGCAAGGCGAGCGAGGCCGGCTATTTCACGTTGCAGTACGCGTGCAGCTCGGGCGTGACGTTCGAGGAGATCTTCCGCAACCTCCTGCGCCGCGTGCCGACGTCGTTCCTGGCCGAGGGCCTCGGCGTCGGCAGCCGCCGGGTCGAGAATTTCGCGCAGCTCCTGCCCGAGCCGCCTTATGCGGTGAGCGACCTCGTCGATGTGTTCGCCCGCATCCACGATCGCCACTGCATTTTCATCATCGACGAATACGACCGCGTCACCGGCGAGGACGTGAAGGCGCGGCTCGCCGAGCTCATCAAGATCGTGTCGGACGCGGCCGTTCCGGTGACGCTCCTGCTGATCGGCGTCGCCGACGACGTGCGCGAGCTCTTCGGCAAGCATCCATCGCTCCAGCGTACGCTCGTCACCGTGCCGATGCCGATGATGTCGCGGCGCGACATCGAAGGCCTCATCGCCGCGGGCGAGACCCACGCCGGTCTCGCCTTCGCGCCCGACGTGCGCCGGGCGATCGTCGATTTCGCGCAGGGCCTGCCCTACCAGGCACAGCTCCTTTGCCTCTTCGCCGCCCGCAACGCCGTACGCCGCGGCTCGCAAGAGGTCGAGCGCGAGGATCTGCGCTATGCGGTCGCGCGCGCCGGCGAGGAGGCGGAATCGCGCATCAAGGAAGCGTATGAGGCGGCGCTCGGCGCCCCGCTCGACCCGGCGCTCCAAGACGTGCTCTACGCCGCCGCGCGCGCGCCGTGCGACGAGTATGGCGCCTTCACCGCGGCCGACGTGGCGTCGGTCGAGGCTCCGGCCGAGGGCGAGGCGGCGCTGGCCGCGCTCTTGCAGCAGCTCGCGACCGCGGAGCGCGGTCATGCGCTCCGCCGCATCGTCGGCATCGGCGGCCCGCGCTACCAGTTCGCGAGCCACATGTTCCGTAACTATGTGCTGGTGGCGGAAGCCGTGCGGCGCGAGACGATCTAGGTCGAGAACCCTTACCTGTCATTGCGAGGAGCGGACGCGGCGAAGCAATCTCCGGGGATTGCTTCGCTTCGCTCGCAAGGACGGACCCTGGAAAGTGCTTTGATCAAATCTACGCCGCCGCGCCCAAGGCCGCGTCGATCGCCGCGAACTGCGCCGCGACCGAGATGTCGAGCGCCGAGGTCACTTCGAGGCGGCGGTCCTCGAACACATGCGCCTTGCCGCGCCGCCGCCGGCGCCAGCCCATCACCGCTTCATCGCGCTCGGCGATGAGGTGCGCGATCTGCGGCCGGAAGAAGCGCGCGGCGCCGCCGATCCAGCGATTGAGAAGCCCTAAAGGCCCGGTCTCGCTGACCGAGAAGCGATCGAGCATCTCGATGACGTCCACGGCGCGGTACCACGTCTCGCCGGTGACCCACCGGTTCGTGGTGAAGAGCCGGATCGGCTCGCCGGTGCTGTTCATGGCGATTGCCACGATGTGGCACCATTCGCCGTCCTCGCCGGCGTGCGGTTCGGGGGCCGACGGCGCAGTGCCGACCGGCGCCGCACCGGCGATCACCAGCTCCGGCAGCACCAAGGGGCGCGTCCCCGGCGCCATGCCGCCGGCGCGCAGGAACAGATGGAAATGGCCGTGCTCGTTTGGCGTCCGCTCGCCTTCGGGATGCGCGTGATAAAAGAACTGCGCGTGCGAGCGCCGGTCATAGACGTCGCCCGCGGGATAATGCTGCCACGGCACGCATGCCCCGGCCGCGCCCAGCGCCGCCGTGACGACGGTGGCGCCCTCGGCCGCGAGCGCACGCTCGGCCGCGGCCATCGCCTCGCCGCCTTGGCGCATCGCTTCGAGCGCCGCCCGGCCGAGCCCTTTCAAGTTGCGCGCCGCACTCATCGCTTCATCGCCGCGAGCTCATCGGCCGTCCATGGCACGAGCGCGCCGAGCACGTCATGCATCGCCGCGTCGAACGCCGCGACGATGTCGGCGGTGTCGTTGCGCCCGGCCTGCGCCGTGCCCGAGAACGTGCGCACGGCGACGGCGTTCCGGTCGTGCACGAGCCGGCAGACGAGCCGCACGTGGACTTCCGGCGCGCCGCCGCCGTGATACTCGGCATCAAAACGCTGGAGGTCGATCGCGAGGGTGGCGTCGGGCCTGAGCTCGCCGGTCGACCGCATGACGACGCGGATGCGGCCCGCATCGGTCAGCGATGCGACAATGAGGGACTGGATCATCGCCGGCGCGCGGTCGCCCCAGGCCGCGTTCGCGAAGTAATCGAGCCTGAGCTCGCTTTGCGTAAGCGCGATTCGATCGACGTCGAGCGAGGCGGGCGCCGCGGGCTCGTCGACGGCAAGCTGTAGCTCGATGGGCGGCCCGGCGTTCTGCGCCGGTGCGAGCGCCGTCAGGTGGTAGAGCTGTGGCGGCGGCGCCGGCTTCGGCAAAATGCTGCCGCTGCAGGAGCAGAGTGCCAGCGTGGCCAGGAGAATCGCCCAAAGTTTCATCGCGGGCGATACCCCTCGCGACGCTCGCCGTAGAGAAAGCGCGAGGGATCGCGCTCGATCTCGTCGGCAATGCGCGAGAGCTGCTGCTCCAGCGCCGAGGTCTGCTGCACGAGCTGCGTGATATCGGTCAGACTTTGCTCCGTCAGTGCGCCGATCTGCGGTCCGTTCGCGCTGACGAGGCTGTCGAGATGCTGCGCCAGCTCGCCGAAGCGGCGTGAGGTCTCGTCGATCGACTTCAGCGTCTCCTGCATGCCGCCCTGAGGTAGCACAAGCTGCTTCAGCCCGGCGAGGATGTCGTTCACCGAATTGAGCGTGTCGTGCAGCCCCTGCATCGCCTGGGCGCCATTGTCGATCGCGGCGTCGAGCTCGCTGCTCCGGCTGGCGAGGCCCTGCGAGACCGCGCGGAAATTGGCGAGTATGTCGCTAAGTGCCTGCACGTTCTCGGGGCTCAGCACCTTGCTCAGCTGATCCGACAGCGAGAGCAAACGCTGCAACAGTTCGGGTGCCGAGGTCACGACCTGCTCGAGCCCCGATCTGCGCGAGGCGATCACGGGATAGCGCTCACCGGATTTGCGCTCGAGATCGGGCGCGTCACGCGTGCCGCCGGTGAGGTCGATGTAGACGCCGCCGGCCAGACCCTGCAATTCGAGCGCCGCGACCGTGTCGGTCTTGACCGGAACGCCGCCGCGAAGCTCGACCGTGACGCGGACGCGAGACGGGTCGGACGGGTCGAGCCGGATCTGGGCGACCCGTCCGGCGGGGACGCCGTTCTCGCGCACGGTCGAGCCGTTCGTGAGGCCGGTGACCGAGCCGACGAAATAGATGTCGTAATAGACGCGCTGCTCGCGGAACTGGGTCTGCGCGAACCAGAGCACCGCGACCACCAGTCCGGCGATGAGCAGCACCACGAAGGTGCCGACGGCGACATAGGGAGCCCGGGTTTCCATCGTTAAGCGTCTCGGGAGCCGCTTTTCCCGACAGCGGCGCGGCCACGGGGCCCGTGGAAATACGCCTGAATCCACGGATTCGCGTCGCGGAGCATATCGTCCATTGTGCCGATCTTGAGCTGGTTGTCGATCAGGACCGCGATTCGGTCGGCGACCGCGACGAGGGTGTCGATGTCGTGTGTCACCATGAAGACCGTAAGGTCGAGCCCCTCCTTGAGGTCGCGCACGAGCTTGTCGAATTCCGCGGCGCCGATCGGGTCGAGCCCGGCGGTAGGCTCGTCGAGGAAGAGAAGCGGCGGATCGAGCGCGAGCGCGCGCGCCAGGGCGGCGCGCTTTCTCATCCCGCCCGACAGCGCCGCCGGCGACAGCTCCGCCGTCTGCGGCGGAAGGCCGACGAGCGCGAGCTTCATGCAGACCAATTCGCGCAAGAGCGCTCGCGGTAGCTCGAGCCGCTCCTTGATCGGGAGCGCGATGTTCTCGCCGACCGTGAGCGAGCTGAAGAGCGCGCCGTCCTGGAACAGCACGCCCCAGCGCTGCTCGAGCCGCTCGCGGCTCTTCACGTCGAGCGATGCCACATCCTGGCCGAAAATCTCGATTGTGCCGGCCGCCGGATGAAGGAGCCCGACCACGGTCTTGAGCAGCACCGACTTGCCCGCGCCCGAGGCGCCGACCACGCCCAACACCTCGCCGCGCATGAGATCGAGATCGATGCCGCGCTGCAGGATGCGCCCGCCGATCCGGGTCGCCACTCCGCGCAAGCGGAGCACCGGCTCAGATCTGGAGCCAGGAGAAGAGGATGGAGAAGGCGGCATCGATGACGATGACGGTGAAGATCGATTCGACGACCGACCGGGTCGCGTGCCGGCCGACGCTTTCGGCGCTGCGCTCGACCGAAAAGCCTTCGTAGCAGCCTATGAGGCTCACGGCGATGGCGAAGAACGGCGCCTTGATGATGCCGAGCCACACGCTCCAGAGACTTACCGCATCGCGCAGCTCCTGGGTGAAGACGGGAAGCGCGATCCCGAGCACGAGCCAGCACAAGAGCGCGCCGCCGAGAAGGCCCATGAGGTTGGCGAAAAAGGTAAGGAGCGGCAGCGTCAGCATCAGCCCGAAGAGCCGCGGCAGGACCAGCACCTCGACCGGGTCGAGCCCGATGGTCTTCAGCGCGTCGATCTCCTCGCGCACCTCCATCGCGCCGAGCTCGGCCGTGAACGCGCTGCCCGAGCGGCCGGCGACGATGATCGCCGTCAGCATCGCGCCGAGCTCGCGCAGGAATCCGACCGCGAGCAGGTCGACGGTGAGGATCTCGGCGCCGAAACGCCGCAGCTGATCGGCGCCCTGGTAAGCCGTGACGATGCCGATCAGGAACGACAGGAGCCCGACGATCGGCATGGCGGAAAAGCCCGAGCGCTCCATGTGCGCGACGAGCGAGGTGACGCGGATGCGGCGCGGCGTCACAAACGCGCGCCCGACCGTGACGACGACAAGGCCGAGGAAGCTGAGCACGCCCGCCGTGGTCACGAGCCGGTCGAGCGTGCCCTCGCCGATATAGGCGAGGAAATCCCGCAAACCGTGATGCACGGGGCGCCGGGGCGGGCGCGGCACCTCTTCCGGCCCGCGCTCGACCTGGCCGAGAAGCGGTGCCAGCGTTTCCGCGAGATTGTCGATCTGGACCTCGCTGCCGCGCGACTTCAGGGAGCGCTCGAGGCGCAGCAGGAGCCATGCGCCTGCCGTGTCAAGCGTCTCGAGCGCGCCGAGATCGATGCTGACGCGGCGCGCCGGCGGCAGGCGCAGGGTGCCGAGGCGCCGGTCGAGCGCCGCGGCGCCGGCCAAGGACCATTCGCCGCCCGCACGCAGCACGAGCGTGTCGGCATCGCCTTCCGGCTCGATCCACGCGGCCGTCATCGCGCGTCTCTATAATGGGCCAAGTGCAGCTGCGCCACCGCGGTTGAGCGGCGAATCGGAAGCAACTATAACCCGCTGGAGGCTGGCCGAACGAGGCAAGGAATGGACCTGAAGCAGCATATCCGGAGCGTGCCCGATTTCCCCAAGCCCGGCATCCTCTTCTATGACATCTCGACGCTGCTCGCCCATGCCGGCGCCTGGCACGAGACCGTGCACCAGCTCGCCGACGCGCTCCGCCCGCACAAGCCGGAGCTGCTGGTCGGCATCGAATCGCGCGGCTTCCTGGTCGCGGCCCCCTTGGCCTACAGCCTCAACTGCGGCTTCGTCATGGTGCGGAAGCGCGGCAAGCTGCCGGGCGCGACCGTGCCTTACACCTACGACCTCGAATACGGCACTGACACGATCGAGATCCAGAGCGACGCGATCCAAAGCGGCAAGCGCGTCGCCGTGCTCGACGATCTCCTGGCGACGGGCGGCACGATGTCGGCGGCGATCGAGCTCTGCCGCAAGGTGGGCGGCAATGTCGTCGCCTCGGCCTGCATCATCGAGCTCTCCTTCCTCAACGGGCGGAAGAGGCTCGACGTGCCGTTCGCCTCGATCCTTCCCTACGACTCCTGACGCCTGATCATAAGGCGCGCCGCCACCGTCACGACGATGGCGACGAGCGCCACGATGATGGTCGCGAGCGCGTTCACCTGCGGCGAGACGCCGAGCCGCACGCTCGAGAAGATCACCATCGGCAGAGTGCTCGAGGCCGGCCCCGAGGTGAAGCTCGCGAGCACGAGATCGTCGAGCGAGAGGGTGAAGGCGAGGAGCCAGCCGGCGACAAGCGCGGGCGCAATGAGCGGCAGCGTGATGCGCGCGAACACGGTGGCGGGCGTCGCCCCGAGATCGAGCGCCGCTTCCTCGAGCGAGCGGTCGAACGCCGCAAGCCGCGCCTCGACCACGACCGCGACGTAGGCGAGCCCCAAGGTCGTGTGCGCGGCGACGATGGTGAAGATGCCGCGCCCCTTGGGCCAGCCGGTCCATTGTTCGAGCGCCACGAACAGCAGAAGCAGCGACAGGCCGGTGATGACTTCCGGCATGACGAGCGGCGCGGTCGCGAGCGTCGCGAAGAAGGCGCGGCCGCGGAAGCGGCGGTGGCGTGCAAGCGCGTGGCCCGCGAGCGTGCCGAGGACGAGCGCGGCGCTTGCCGACAGCACCGCCACTTCGAGGCTCACAAGGGCGGCGGCGCGGATCTGGTCGTTGCGCATCAGCTCTACGTACCAGTGCGTCGAGAAGCCCGCCCACACGGTCACGAGGCGCGAAGCGTTGAAGGAATAGAAGATGACCGAGACGATCGGCGCGTAAAGGAAGACGAGGCCCAGCGCCAGCATGGTGGCGAGGAAGGGCGACAGCCGGTTCACCATGGCGGCAGCGCCACGACCCGGCCGCGCGCGATCAACGCGACGCTCATCCTGCCGGGGAAAAGCGCACGCAATTCCGGCGCGCCGCGATCGAGTCCGCCGGCAGAGGCGCCAAACGCCGGCAGGACGAGGCGGCGCCCGTCATAGAGGAAGCAAGGACCGGCAAAGCGCCGCCCGCGCAGGCTGACGCCCACCTTCGGATGGTAGTGGCCGCTCACTTCGCCAGGATCCGCCGCGCTCGCCGCGATGGGACGGAAGACCAGCGGGCCCGCGGCAAGCTCGCCCATGACGATACGCCCGCCGCGCCCGTCGGGAAGGCCGGGATCGTGGCTGCCTTCAAGCCAGATCCAGTCGCACGATTGGGTCAACGCCGCGATGCGCGCGCGGTCCGGGTCCGATGGCCGCTCCGGCCCCCGCGAGTCGGGAAAACCATCGCCGAGGCAGAGCACGCGGCGCAGGTCCGGTCGGATCGATTGGACGAGCCGCTCGAGCATCGCGATGGTGTTGCTAGGCGGCAGCGGCGCGCCATCGGCGGCGCCGCTCGAACCCTTGTCCAGATGCAAGTCGGCGACGATGAGCGTGCCTTCGTCCTGCCACCACACCGCGCCCGACGGCTCGGCCAGAAGCCGCGCCCCGTTCAGCTCGATCGGATGGCCCGAGGGCCGCGCGCAATCCATCGGGCCGCCACTATGCCCGCTCGCGGGCGCGCAAACCATGATCGGCGCAGACGGAATCGCGGCGCGATCCGTCAGTGCCCTAGGCGACGAGGTTTGCCGGCGGCGAGAAGCTACTTGCCTTGCGCCGGCCTGCCCGTCGGCTGCGTGAACCAGAGCGAGGGGACGGGCTTCGGCGGGGGCGGCGGGGGCGTGGTGTCGATCGCGAGCGTGTCGTCGATCTGCTTGACGCCGCGGGTCGTGGCCGCGGGAGCCGATGCTGGGGCGGCGGCCGAGCTTGTGAGCGGGTCGGCGGGCTTTTTGTCGGCGCCGCTTCCCGGCGCGATCGCATGCCAATCCTGCGCCCCGCCATCAAGGTCGGAGAGCGACTTGAGCGCCCCGTCCGCCCGGACGGGTCCGCTTGCCGCTGCAAGTGCCAGGACCAGGGCGGCGCCCATGGCCAGTCGCATCATCCGGGACTCCTCTTTCGCCCGCTAACTACGGACGTGGTCGATTCGATCCTGCGTCATAACGCGCAGGTTGTGTGTGACAAAGGATAGTTCAGCCCAAGTCCAGCTCTCATTCGCGCGACGACGTGCCGAACCATAACGCGCGATTGCCCGAGCCAAGGGTCGGCTGATCGACGCCGGGCACGCCTTCCGGCGTAATCGGGGGCGTCACCTCCATCGCGAGGCTGAGACCGACCGTGACCTCGGTCCTGGGGGGCAGCGGGCGCGGGCGCGCCGCAGGCTTCGTCAGGCCGATAAAAGTAAGGCCGTGCGGCGGCAGTTTGACGAAGTCCTCGTCGGGCGCGATCGCGGCCCAGGACTGCACGCCGCGGTCGAGATCGGCGATCGAGGTGAGCCCGTTCGTGCCGTCATAGGGCGCGGCCGGCGGCACCGCCGCGTGTTCGTCGGGTGCGGGTGGCAGTCCGCCCGGCAGCGCGATCGGGGCCGAGGCGGTGTTGATCTGCTGGCCCGCGATCGGCGGGATGTAGACGGGCTGCGGCGCCGAGACCGTGGGCGGGCACGGGCCGTCGCGGAAGCCGCACGCAAGGCCAGGCGCGGCCGAGGCGAGCAGCAGGACGAGACATCCGGGAATGGCGAGCGAGCGACCCATGGCTCCCTCCACTGTTGCAGTGCGAAGGGGACTCTAGCCCGGCCGTGCGGCCTTCCTCTGTGACGGGGGTCACGTCTAAGGCGACAATTTTGGGTGACCCGCTACCTGGGGTTCGGGGTCCCGCTCCGCACTCACTTGCCCGGATGGGCCGGCTCCATGCCGCTGGTCTTGTAGGCGGCAGCGGCCGCCGCGGCGCCGAGGTGCGCGACGAGCGCCTGCGCCGCGTCGGGATCGTGCGCCGTCGTGGAGACGAAGGCGATATAGCGCGTGCGCGCCGAGAATTCCGCCGGCAACGCGCCCACGATCTCGATGCCCGGCATGCCCACCATCTCGCTGACGAAGGTGACGCCGACATCGACCTCGCCGCGCGCCAGCATCGCCATCGCCTCCCGGCCGTTCGTCGCGACGTGGAGGTGCGGCTTGACCCGCTCGGCAAGGCCGAGCTTCTCGAGCGTCGCGGCGAAACTTTCGGCGGCCGCGGCGCCATGCGCGGCGTCGGGCTCCGAAATGCCGTTCGCTCGCAGGAACAGGAAGCGCAAATCCTCGCGCGTCGCGATCCGCGGCTTCGGCCGGCCGGGCTGCAGGGCCACGCCGACGGCGGCGCTCGCAAGCGGCGTCGCGCTTTTCGCGACGACATGGCCGGAGGCGATCACGGCGTCGAGCGGCGGCTCGAGGATCGCCACGTCATAGGCCGCCCCGCGCACGACCTGATCCCTCGTTCCGCCGCCCGAGGCGAAGGTCATCGTTACGGTGTTGCCGGTCTTCTGCTGGAAGGACGGCACGAGCGCGTCGAGCGCGGCGCGGATGCCGCCCGGTGCGATCAAGGTGATTTCGCCGGCGCGAACGCCGTGCGGGGCCGCGGCGAGGAGCGCGGCGACGGCCAGAGCAAGGTGCTTCATGTTCCCCTCCACCCGGTTTGGTCGCACGGCCGCCTGCCTTGACGCCGCGGCGCCGCGACCTTAGCTACTGTACGTTGTAGACGTACACGAGCGATTTCGCGACAGCCGCGATCGACGGAACGAAGCCAATTCAGCGATGCGAGCGAAATGACCGAACGAACCCAATTCGACGACTCCCTCTCCCCGCCGGGAGAGGCTCAGTAATTCGCCGAACGAACCCAATGTGACGGAGCGAACTGAAATCTACCGAACGAACCCAATTTATCAGGCGGCATGGATCTCGACTGGCTCAAGGTGACCCCGCGCGGGCTTTACTGCGTGCCCGGCGGCTTCTTCATCGATCCGACGAGCGCCTCCGAGCGCGCGGTGGTGACGCACGGCCATAGCGACCATGCCCGGCCCGGCCATGCGCACGTGCTGGCAACGGCCGAGACCATCGCCATCATGCGCCAGCGCATGGGCGAGAATGCCGGCGGCACGCTCGAGCCCTTGGCCTATGGCGAGGTGCGCGACATCGCCGGCGTCAGCCTGTGCCTTCTTCCCGCCGGCCACATCCTCGGCAGCGCGCAGGTGGTGCTCGATCACCGCGGCACGCGCGTCGTCGTCTCCGGCGACTACAAGCGCCGGCCCGATCCGACCTGCGCGCCGTTCGAGCCGATGCCGTGCGATGTGTTCGTGACCGAGGCGACCTTCGGGCTCCCCGTGTTCCGCCATCCCGACGACCGCGGCGAGATCGACCGGCTTCTCCATTCCGTCGCGCTTTTCCCCGAGCGCTGCCACGTCGTCGGCGTCTATGCGCTCGGCAAATGCCAGCGCGTCTTGGCGCTCCTGCGGCGCCGGGGCTACGAGGAGCCGGTCTATCTCCACGGTGCGCTCCTGCCGCTCGCGGCGCTTTACGAGCAGCTCGGCGTCTCGCTCGGTCCCGTGCTGCCGGTGATTGGCGTCAAGCGAGAGGAACTCGCGGGCAAGATCGTGCTCGCGCCGCCCGGCGCCGCCGCCGAGCCGTGGGGCCGGCGTCTCCCCGATCCGGTGCAGGCGATGGCGTCGGGCTGGATGCGCGTGAAGCAGCGTGCGCGGCAGCGCGGCGTCGAACTGCCGCTCGTCATCTCCGACCACGCCGATTGGGACGAGCTGCTGCTGACGATCCGCGAGCTGGCACCTCAGGAAGTATGGGTGACGCACGGCGCCGAGGATGCGCTCGTGCATCAGGCCGGGCTCATGGGGATCGCCGCGCGGCCCTTGCATCTCGTCGGGTTCGAGGCCGAGGAGGAATGATGGAAGGCTTCGCGCGCCTCCTCGATGCGCTCCTCTTCACGCCGTCGCGGCTCGGCAAGTTGCGCCTGATGCAGGATTATTTCGCAGCGACGCCCGATCCGGAGCGCGGCTGGGCGCTCGCAGCCTTGACGGGCGAGATCGCGTTTGCCGCGGTCAAGCCCGCCGCCATTCGCGACCTCGTGCTGACGCGCGTCGACGAAGCGCTCTTCGCCTGGTCTTATGATTTCGTGGGCGACCTTGCCGAGACCGTGTCGCTCATCTGGCCGGC
Organism: Allostellaceae bacterium; assembly: GCA_035518375.1. Taxonomy (GTDB): domain Bacteria; phylum Pseudomonadota; class Alphaproteobacteria; order ATCC43930; family CGMCC-115725; genus DATJLY01. Next base: position 39,515 of record DATIXQ010000099.1, read on the forward strand.
GCGCGCCGGCGCCAACGATGTGCCGGGATTGTCCGAGATCGTGAGCGAGCTTTCCGCCGCGACGCGCGCTGACGCAGGCTTCATCCTCGAGCGCTGGCTCGACCGGCTCGACACGACCGGGCGCTGGGCGCTTTTGAAGCTCGTGACTGGAGGCTTGCGCATCGGCGTGTCGGCGCGGCTCGCCAAAACCGCGCTCGCCGAATGGTCGGGCCAGGAGCTCGATGCGATCGAAGCGCTCTGGCACGGGCTCGCGCCGCCTTATGAGGCGCTCTTCGCCTGGCTCGAAGGCAAGGCCGCGCGGCCCGAGACCGCGGGCCGGCCGACCTTCGCACCCTTGATGCTGGCCCAAGCGCTCGAAGATGCCGACTTGGCGCGGCTCGATCCCGCGGCCTATCGCGCCGAGTGGAAATGGGACGGCATCCGCGTCCAGCTTGTCGGACGCGGCGGCCGGCGGCTCTATTCGCGCACCGGCGACGATATCGGCCAGGCCTTTCCCGAGATCCTGTCCGCCGTCGCGGACGGCATGGTGCTCGACGGCGAGCTGATCGTGCTGCGCGAGGGCGAGGTCGCGCCCTTCAACGATCTGCAGCAGCGTTTGAACCGCAAGACCGCGAGCGAGAAGATGCTGCACGATTTTCCCGCGGCCGTGCGGCTCTACGACATCCTCGAGGACGCGGGCGAGGATGTGCGGCCGCTGCCGTTCGATGCGCGCCGCGCGCGTCTCGAAGCATGGTATGGCGCGGCGCCGCGCCCGCGGCTCGATCTCTCGCCGCTCATCCCGTTCGCGACATGGGACGAGCTTGCCGCTTTGCGCGACCGCGCGCGCGAGCGCGGCATCGAAGGCATCATGCTGAAGGAGAAGCTATCGCCCTACATCGCCGGCCGCCCCAAGGGCCCGTGGTTCAAGTGGAAGCGCGACGCGCTCACCGTCGATGCCGTGCTCATGTATGCCCAACGCGGCCACGGCAAGCGCTCGTCCTTTTATTCCGACTACACGTTCGGCGTCTGGCGCGCCGACGAGCTGGTGCCGGTGGGCAAGGCCTATTTCGGCTTCACCGACGAAGAATTGCGACGCCTCGACCGCTGGGTCAGGGAGCACACGGTCGACCGCTTCGGACCGGTGCGCGCGGTCGAACCGGCGCTCGTGCTCGAGATCGCGTTCGACAGCGTCCACCGCTCGACGCGGCACAAATCGGGCCTCGCCATGCGCTTCCCGCGCGTCCACCGCATCCGCTGGGACAAGCCCGCCGCCGAGGCGGATATCGTCGACGCGCTCGAGCGGCTCGTGACGTGAAACGCCAGCTTCTCAGCCAATCGACGTGGCATGTGATATGCCGCTGCGGCAGCGAATATGTACAATGTATAATACGCGTCAGCGAGCAATCTTGAGGACAAACATATGCATGCAAGCCGACTTGTTCGCGTCGCTAAGGATATTTTCAAGGAATACGCGGATTTCCAGATTTTAGGAATGTTGCAGGAAGCATCAAACCTCTCGGCGCAAAGATCCGGTCTGAATGATCCTCAGTACATTGAACGTGCGAGGCTACTCCGAAGTCGCGCTCAGAGCGCGATCCAGAGTACAAAACTGAATCAATATCCGCGAGGCATTCGAGAGTTATTGGAGGAAAGCGCATACATGCAAGCACTCCCCGAAAGGCTCGCAAACGTCGTTTTGCATGGATTTCCCGATGACAAAACCCAAGCGATCTCCTCAAGCGAACTGCAAATATACGTCCAGTTGGCCAACCGCGCCGCGGCGGAGCTAAGTGCCCTCATCAGTGCGGCGTCGCAGTTTCACCTCGTAGATATCACGATACCTGAAGGAAACGTTGGCCTAGATGTTACCATTCCGCGGGAGGTGTTTGATAATCGTGCGGATGAGTATACACGCATCTTATCGGCGTTCGTCGAGGTAGCTGCGTATTTCAACGAATTGGCGACGGGCTCAGCGGAACCGCCTCGTCTTATTTTCACAGCCACAACGGACCCGGTTGTAGCGCTCGGTCTCTGGGGCGTTGCCGCATACGGAGTACTGAAACTCTATAAACTAATTTTAGAAGTGGCGGAGAAACAAATTTCGCTTTGTCAAACCTTGAGATCTCTCCGGGAGATGCCGAAGGGGACGATTGACCCAGCGGACCTCCAAGGGAAGATCGAATCAATTGTCGAAGATCAGCTTTCCCGCGCGGTCACAGAGGCTGTGGCCTCCGTGCAAGCGAAGGTGGAAGACTCCCGCGTAAACGAGATCGAAAATGCAATTCGCAAGCACGCGCCAACCTTGTGCATTTCGATCGCAAACGGAGCTACGATCAGCGTCACTATCGAGTCCCTTGACCGATTGGACCTTATCGTATCGGGCTTGCCCGGCGCCCCAGGTCCCCAGATAAAGAAGGAACTTGAGCTACAGCGGCGAGCCGAACTCCGAATCGAGGAAAGACGCAAGGCCCTTGATGCGGAAACGCGTGATCTACTTACCGTTAGACGTTCTGGTGAACTAGGCGAGAATGAAAATGTGTGACTATCACTCCGTCGTGCCGGCGAGATAGCGGCGCACGAGCCCCATCGGCAGCAGCAGGAGCACTAGCATTGCGATCGCGACCGCCGATGCCATCGGCCAGTCGCGGTTGGTGAAGAACTCGTCCCACAGCACCTTGCCGATCATCAGCGTGCTCGGGCCGCCGAGAAGATCGGGGATGACGAACTCGCCGCACATCGGGATGAAGACGAGCAGCACGCCGGCGATGATGCCCGGCAGCGACAGCGGCAAGGTCACGCGCAAGAACGCCGCCGACGGGCGGCAGCCCAGATCGAACGCCGCTTCGATGAGAGCGGGGTCGAGCTTCTCGAGCGCGGCATAGAGCGGCAGCACCATGAAGGGCAGGTAGGAGTAGACGAGCCCCACCTGCACCGCGAAGAGCGAGTTCAAAAGCGGCAATGGCGCCTTGATGAGACCGAGCTCGATGAGCGCCGAATTGACGAGCCCGTTGTTCTGCAGGAGCCCGATCCAGGCATAGACGCGAATGAGGAAGCTCGTCCAGAACGGCAGGATGACGAGGAGCAGCAGCACGCCGCGCCAGCGCTTAGGCGCGCGCACCACGGCATACGCCATCGGATATCCCAAGAGGAGCGCCAACGCCGTCGCGAACGCGGCATAGAGCACGCTGTCGAGATAGGCCGTCGCATAAAGCGGATCATTCGCGAGAAGCGCATAGTTGTCGAGCGTGGCGTTGAGTGCGCCATGCGCGAGAAGCGGCGCGTAGGGCGGAATTCCCATCGCCTGCTCGGCGAGGCTGATGCCGAGCACGATGAGGAAGGGCGCGAGGAAGTAGAGGCCGAGCCACAGCGCCGGCGCCGCCAGCACAAGCGCGCGGCGCCGTGCCTCGCTCATTCCTCGAGTGCCAACGCCGCCTCGGCGCCCCACGACAGGAAGACGCGCACGCCCGGTGCAAATGCGCCATCCTGGCGCGCGCGGTTCGGCACGGTGACGCGCACGATCTTGCCGCTGGCGAGCGCCACGCGGTAGGTCGAGGCTTCGCCGCGGTAGGAGATGGACTCGACCATTCCGGCGAGCATGTTGGCCGCGTCCGCGGGCGGCGTGCTCGCGAGCGCGATCTTCTCGGGCCTGACCGCGACCGCGACGGCGCGGCCCGGCGCCGCCTGGTGCGCGACGGCAAGCGTCGCTCCGGCCTCGGTGCAGTCGACGTGCACGCTCGCACCCTCCTGCGCCCGCACCACGCCGGCGAACAGGTTCACCGCGCCGAGGAAGTCCGCGACGAAGCGCGTGGCCGGGTTCTCGTAAACCTCGCGCGGCGCGCCGATCTGGGCGATGCGGCCTTCGTTCATCACGGCGACGCGCGTCGCCATGCTCATCGCCTCCTCCTGGTCGTGCGTCACCATGAGGAAGGTGATGCCGACGCGCTGCTGGATGCGCACGAGCTCGATCCGCGTCTCCTCGCGCAGCTTGCGGTCGAGCGCCGTCAGCGGCTCGTCGAGCAACAGAAGCTTCGGCTCCTTGACGAGCGCGCGCGCCAAGGCCACGCGCTGGCGCTCGCCGCCCGAAAGCTGCGCCGGCTTGCGCGCAGCAAGATGGCCGAGCTTCACGAGATCGAGCATGGCCGTAACACGCGTCTCGATCTCGGCACGACCGCGCTTCTCCTGCTTCAGGCCGAAGGCGACGTTCTCGGCCGCGGTCATGTGCGGAAAGAGCGCGTAGGACTGGAACATCATGTTGACCGGCCGGCGATAAGGCGGGACATCGGCCATGTCCTCGCCGGCGATGAGGATGCGCCCGCTATCGGGCCGCTCGAACCCGGCGAGAAGCCGCAAGAGGGTGGTCTTGCCGCAGCCCGAGGGCCCGAGGAGCGCGAAATAGGCGCCGCGCGCCACGTCGAAGGACACGTTGTCGACCGCCGGCCGCGCCGCTGTTGCAAAGCGCTTCGAAAGTTCCTCGATGCGCAGGTGCGGCGCGCCCGCTTCGCTACTCACCCGTCTTGACCCTGGTCCAGGCGCGGGTGCGCAAGCGCTCGTACTGCGCGCTGACCGGCTGGTCGAAATAGAGGCGCTTCCTCACCTCGGGCGGCGGATAGATTCCGGGGTCGTCGCGCAGGTCGGCATCGACGAAGGGTGTGGCGGCCGTGTTGGGATTGGCATAAGCGACGGCGTTGCTGATCGCGGCGATGGTCTTGCCTTCGAGCACATAGTCGATGAAGGCGAGCGCGTTTTCCGGATGCGGCGCGTCCTTCGGGATCGCCATCATGTCGATCCAGATCATCGCCCCCTCTTTCGGCACGGAATAGGCGATGTCGATGCCGTTCTTGGCCTCGCGCGCGCGGTTCCGCGCCTGGATCACGTCGCCGGAATAGCCCCACGCGACGCACAGATCGCCGTTGGCGAGATCGTTGATGTATTGCGAGGAATGGAACTTGCGGATGTAGGGGCGGATGGCGGTGACGGCGGCGGCGGCGCGTGCGAGCTCGTCGGGCGCGCGCGACAGGGGATCGCGGCCGAGATAAGCGAGCGCCGCCGGGAAAATCTCCTGCGCGCTGTCCAAGAGCGAGATGCCGCAGGGTGCGAGCTTCTTCGCGTTGGCCGGATCGAACAAGAGCGCCGCGCTGTCGGTGGGCGCGTCTGCGCCGAGTGCCGCGCGCACCATCGTCTTGTTGTAGCCGATGCCGGTCGTGCCCCAGAGATAAGGCACGCCGAAGCGGTTGCCGGGATCGGCCGTCGCGGCCGCCGCGAGAATCTGCGGATCGAGATTGCCGTAGTTCTTGAGCCGGCTCTTGTCGATCGGGAGATAGACCCCGGCCTGCCCCTGGCGCGCGAGATAGGGCGAGGCCGAAGGCACGACGAGATCGTAGCCCGAGCCGCCGGCGAGCAGCTTCGCCTCCAAGACCTCGTTGCTGTCGTAGACGTCGTAATGGACGGTGATGCCGGTCGCCTTCTCGAAGTTCGCGACCGTGTCGGGCGCGATGTAGTCGGACCAGTTGTAGATGTTGAGGATCTTCTCCTCGGCGGCGTGCGCCCCGAATGCGGCGACGGCAAGCGCGAAGACGGCGAGGAGGCGCGACAGCATCGCTGCACTAAAATCGAGTGCTGCGTCCGTTGTCAACGCCGCCCAGCCCCGAATCGCGGAATTCCTCAGTCGACCGTGTCGTGGAAGCGGCTGAAGTCGATCTCCCGCCCGCCGTCGCCGCGCGGGAGGATATCGGCGAAGCGGCGGCCGAACAGGATCTTGTCGGCGGCATAGCTGTGCCGCGCGTGGACCGTCTGCGACAGCGTCTCGTCGATGCCGATGATGGTGGCGATGAGCTCGGCCTCGTTCGCCGCGAGCTCGGCCGGTGCCGCGCCGTGAAACGGACTCTCGGCGCCGATGACGTGCATCACGGTCCAGCTCAGCCGGAACAAGGGCGTGCGGCGGCGCTCGACGGGCAGGTCGCGGAGCCGCCTGATCCAGTCGCCCTCGGCCGTCGTCTCGTTGCGCGCCAAGGTCAGGGTCACCTGCGCCTCGAGGATGCGGTTGGCGCGCTGGTTGGCGGCGCGGAACATGAGCGTCTGGCGCCCATCGTGGCTTGTCACCACGGCGACATCGCTGAAGAGGATGCGTGCGGTCGGGCGCGAGAAGCGGGCGAAGATGACCCCGGTCGCGAGCGCAAAGCCCACGAGGCCGAGCAGCACCTCGATGCTGACGAGCACGTTCGCGTAGAGCGTCGCCGGCCGCATCTCGCCATAGCCGATCGTCGCCATGGTCTGCACGCTGAAGAAGAAGGCATCGGCGAAGCCGCGATCCGCGCCGATGATGCTTCCGTCCTGGAGCCGGTAGAGCACCGCGAAAATCGCGTTGAACGCGGCATAATTGAAGGCGATGAGCGCGAAGAACAGGCGCCACGGCATGGTGAGGAGCCGGTGATAGGCGTCCTCGAAGGCAAAGCGTCGCCACGTCGCGCGCCGGGCGGCCGGCCCCGCCGGCGAAATCTCCCGCTGCTGCCGCCGCTCCCCTCGCTCGCTCCTGCGCGCCGCCATCCTGTCCCGTATCCGCGCCACCCGTCCCTTGGCGTCCGCCGCCACGGTGGTAGAGTTCAGTATAAGGGAGGAAACGACATGAAAATCATCTTTGCCATGGCCGCGCTCGCCACCCTCGCCTTTGCGGGCCCGGCAATGGCCGGCGGCACTTACGATCCCGGCGCATCGGACACCGAGATCAAGCTCGGCAACACCTGGGCCTTTTCCGGGCCGGTGTCGCCGACGAGCCCGGTGCAGCGCCAGATGGCGGGCTATTACAACATGATCAACGATCAGGGCGGCGTGAACGGGCGCAAGATCAATTTCATCGCGCTCGACGACGGCTACATTCCGCCGAAGACGGTCGAGGACACGCGCAAGCTCGTCGAGCAGGAGCAGGTGCTCCTGATGGACGGGCAGCTCGGCACGCCGACCAACGTCGCGGTCGAGCCCTATCTCAACAGCAAGAAGGTACCGCAGCTCTTCGTCTTCACCGGCTCGAGCAGCCTCATCAATCCCAAGAAATATCCGTGGACGATGGGCTTCCAGTCGAGCTACGCGCTCGAGAGCATCGTCTTCGCCAAGTACATCATGGCCGAGCGGCCGAACGCCAAGATCGGCATCCTTTATCAGGACGACGATTTCGGCTCGGATCGCGTCAGCGCTTTCATGGCGGCTCTGGGCGACAAGGCGAGCAAGATGGTGGTGGCGAAGGTGAGCTACGCGGTCTCCGACCCGACCGTGCAGTCGCAGATCATCTCGCTCAAGGCGGCGGGCGCCGACACGCTCTATCTCGCCGCGCAAAGCCGCGCCGCGGCGCAGGCGATCTCGGTGGCGCGCGACCAGGCCGGGTGGAACGCGCTCCTGTTCCTGCCCTATGTCGCCTCGGCCAAGAGCGTCGTCGGGCCGGTCGGCGACGAGAAGCTCAAGGGCGTCATCTCGTCGGACAGCACCAAGGATCCGACCGATCCGGCCTGGGCCGGCGACAAGGCGGCACAGGACTATCTCGCCTGGGTGAAGAAATACGTGCCGGCGCAGGACCAGGAATCGGATAAGACTTCGCCGCTCGCCTATGTCTCGGCGCAGACGATGGTTGAGGTGCTGAAGGAGGCAGGCAACACTCTCACCCGCGCGAACATCATGAAGATCGCGTCCCACCTCCACAATGTCTCGTTCCCGCTGCTGCTACCGGGCATCACGCTCAACACTTCGCCCGACGATTATTTTCCGATCCACACGCTGCAGCTGAAGCAGTATGACGGCCAGCGCTGGGTGCTGATCGGGAAGCCGATCACCGGCTCATGAAGCCAAGGAGCGCCGCGGCAACTTCGTCCGGCGCCTCCTCGGGCAGGAAATGGCCGCAGGCGAGCGGCCCGCCTTCGACTATGGCGGCCCAGCGCCGCCACGTGTCGAGCGGTCCCAAGGCCGCCGCCTGTGCCGCGACCCGGCGCTTTGCGCCCCACAGCACGAGCAGCGGGCACAGGATGCGGCGTCCGGCTTCGCGATCGGCGCGGTCGTAGTCGCAGTCGAGCGTGGCACCGGCGCGATAGTCCTCGCACGTGGCGTGGATCACGGCGGGATCGCGGAAGGCGCGGCGGTAATCCTCCATCGCCGCTTCGGCAAGCCGCGCACTTGGCGCGCACCAGCTCGCGATCGTCCAGTCGAGATAGAAGTCGGGGTCCTTGCCGATGAGGCGCTCGGGCAGGTCGAAAGGCTGCGCCAGGAAGAGCCAGTGATAGGCCGAGAGTGCGCTTGCCTGCGTCATCCGCTCGAACGTCTCGAGCGTCGGCACGATGTCGAGGAGCGCGAGCCGCTCGACCCGCGCCTCATGATCCAATGCCAGCCGATAAGCCACGCGCGCGCCGCGGTCGTGGCCGGCAACGGCGAAGCGATCGTGGCCCAAGGCCGCCATCAGCGCCACCTGATCGGCGGCCATGGCGCGCTTGGAAAACGCCGCGTGATCGGCGCTCTCGCGCCCGGTGAAACGGCTCTTGCCGTAGCCGCGCAGGTCGGGGCAGACGACCGTGAACGAGCGCGCAAGCGTTGGCGCCACGAGGTGCCAGCAGACATGGGTCTCGGGATAGCCGTGCAACAACAGGAGAGGCGGGCCCTCGCCGCCAATCGCGACGTGAATTTCCGCTTCGGGCGTCGCGACGCTCCGCTCGGCGAAACCGGGGATCGCGCTCATTGCGGATGAGCGGCGCGGTTGAACGCGATCTGGTCGGGCGTGAGCTGAAAGCCCACGACGACGCTAAAGGCGCTTGCCTGCGTCCGGTCGGTCAGCGGCAAATGCACCGTGATCTTCTCGGGCGCGCTCTCGCGGTAGAATTCAGCGGCGGGAAAGGGGAGCTGGACCTGGAACGATTCCTCACTGAGCACGCGTTGCTGCGGATCGACGAGCGCCACGAAATAAGGGAGCGTCACGCTCTTCGTCTCGAGCGCGGCACGCTGTGCATAGAAGGTCAGCTCGGCATTGATGACGACGCCCTCCTTCTCGCGCTCACAGGTGGAAGTGACCTTGTAGATCTTGCCGCCCACGGCCACGTCCTTGGCGTCATGGCCCCCCGGCCTGAAGATCGCGATGGTGTCGGCGTTGGGCGCGTTGACGACCGACGGGCAGTTGAGCCCCTCGCGCGTGCTGCCGAAATTGCAGCCGGCGAGCGAAGCCGCGGCGCCGACCACGGCAAGGAGCGCCGCCGGTCGTACTACACTCATCTTCCTCTTCCTCGGCAATCCCGCCCGTACTAACGTGACGCGCGCGCCCGACTTTATTCGACCCGCCTGCATCTGCACAAGCGCCGAAGCCAGGAATGGCCGTATATACTGACGTTCCCGACGATGAGCTCCGCACGTTCCTTGCCGATTACGCGCTGGGCGAAGTGATCTCGTGCAAAGGCATCGCCGAAGGCGTCGAGAACTCCAATTTCCTGCTTCGTACCGAGCGCGGCGGCTACATCCTGACCCTCTACGAGCGCCGCGTGGCGCCGGCCGATCTGCCGTTCTTCCTCGACTTGATGGACCATTTGGCAGGGCGCGGCATCGTCTGCCCGACGCCGATCCACGCCAAGGACGGCAAGGCGCTGCGTCACCTGTGCGGGCGGCCAGCGGCGATCGTGACGTTCCTCGACGGCATGTGGCCGCGGCGCGTGCAGCCGTTCCACTGCGCGGCCTTGGGCCGCGCCTTGGCCGGGCTGCACCAGGCCGGGCTCGATTTCCGCGGGCGCCGCGTCAACGCGCTCTCGGTCGCGGGCTGGCGGCTTCTCTACGAGTCGTGCCGCGCGCGCGCCGACGAGGTGCGCAGCGGTCTGGCCGACGAGCTCGGCCGCGAGCTCGACGACATAACGCAGCGCTGGCCGGTCGATCTGTCGCAGGGCGTGATCCACGCCGACCTCTTCCCCGACAACGTGTTCTTCCGCGGCGACCGGATCTCGGGCCTCATCGATTTCTACTTCGCCTGCACCGATGCGCTCGCCTACGACATCGCGATCTGCATGAATGCGTGGTGCTTCGAGGAGGATGGCAGCTTCAACGTGACGAAGGCGCGGCTGATGCTCGCGAACTACCGCGCCGTGCGCGCGCTCGAGGCGGCGGAATATGCGGCGCTGCCGCTGCTCGCGCGCGGCGCCGCGCTGCGCTTCCTGCTGACGCGGCTCTACGATCTCCTGAACCATCCGGCGGGCGCGCTGGTGCGGCCCAAGGACCCGCTCGAATATCTGGCGAAGCTGCGCTTCCACCGCGGCGTCGCGCGCGCCTCGGAATATGGCCTCGAACCGTGAGCGACACCGTCGAAATCTTCACTGACGGCGCTTGCAGCGGCAATCCGGGCCCGGGCGGCTGGGGCGCGATCCTGCGCTGGCGGGGGCAGGAGAAGGAATTCGCGGGCGGCGAACCGCATACCACCAACAACCGCATGGAGATGATGGCGGCGATTGCCGCGCTCGAAGCGCTGACGCGCCGCAGCCACGCGATCATTCATACCGACAGCAAGTATCTGCACGACGGCATCACGCGCTACCTGCGGCAATGGCAGGCGCGCGGCTGGAAGACCGCCGACAAGAAGCCGGTGAAAAACATCGATCTGTGGCAGCGCCTCGAGGCGGCGCTCGAACACCACACCGTCGAATGGCGCTGGGTGCGCGGCCACGCCGGGCACGTCGAGAACGAGCGCGCGGACAAGCTCGCGAGAAAGCAGATATTGGTGCTCAGGCGCGCCGACCCCGCCTAGTGCCGGATCGGTTCACGTGGAATCGCTCTGCGATTCGCGTGTAGCTCCGCGAGGTTCCTCTCCTTTCGTCATGGCCGGACTTGTTCCGGCCATCCACGCGGGCTTTTCCTAGGAACACGTGGATGCCCGGTCCGGAGGCCGGGCATGACGACGAGAGGCGGGAAGCCTTCTTTGCTACAGCGCCTTCATGACGGCTTCGGCGCTCGACACCTCGAAGGCGCGCGGCGCCTCGACGTTGAGCGTCTTCACCACGCCGTCCTGCACCACCATGGCATAGCGCTGCGAGCGCGAGCCAAGCCCGACGGCGCTGCCATCCATCTCGAGCCCCAGCTCCTTCGTGAAGGTGCCGTTGCCGTCGGCGAGCATCAGCACCTTGTCGTCGGCGCCCTGGGCCTTGCCCCACGCGCCCATGACGAAGGCGTCGTTGACGGCGAGGCAGGCGATCGTGTCGACGCCCTTCGCCTTGATCGCGCCCGCGTTCTGGACGAAGCCCGGCAGGTGCTTCACCGAGCAGGTCGGCGTGAACGCGCCCGGAACCGCGAATAGCACTACCTTCTTGCCCTTGAAGATCTCGTCGGTGCTGATCTCCTTCGGCCCCTCTGCCGACATGACGCGCAGCTTCGCCGCCGGAATCTTGTCGCCTACCTTGATTGCCATTTGCCTTCCCTCTCTTTGCTTTGGCTCTTCCGCAACCTTAATGGCTCGGGCGCGAAAAATCATCCCCGCCCGTCGGCGGGCACGGCGGCCCGCGCGAGCGCCGCGCGCACTTCATCCGTTGTCAGGATCTCCGGCAGCGCGAGGCCGGCCGGTGCGCCAGGGCCATAGACGGCGTTGAACGGGATGCCGTAGCGCCCGAACCGCTTCAGATAATCGGCGATTGCCGGGTCAGGCCGCGTCCAATCGGCGCGCATGGCAACGACGCCGGGTGCTGCGAGCTGCTTCCTGATCGCGGCATTGTCGAGCACGAGGCGCTCGTTGAGCTTGCAGGTGAGGCACCATTGCGCGGTCACGTCGACGAAGACGACGCGCCCGTCATGGACGAGCGGCCCGAGCTTCGACGGCGCGAACGGGCTCCACAGGCCGGTCGCTGCCGTCGCCTCGGGCGGTCGGGCGGCAAAGGGCGCGACGAGCGTCAGCGCCACGAACGCCGCGACGGCGCCCGCGCGGACCGCGCCGCGGAGCGCGATGAACGCGAGGACCATCGCCATGAGCAGCGCACCGGTGGCGGCGGCCGGGCGTGCGCCGGTCTCGGCCGCCAGCACGAAGACGAGCCACAGCGCCGTCCCGCCCAGCGCGAAGCCGAGGAGCCGCCGCACCGCCACCATCCAGTTGCCCGGCCGCGGCAAGAGGCGCGCAAGCCCCGGTACCGTCGCGACGACGAGATAGGGCGCTGCGAACCCGACGCCCAACGCCATGAAGATGGCGATGATCTCAACGGGTCCGGCGGCGAGCGCGAAGCCCAGCGCCGTGCCGAGGAACGGCGCCGAGCAGGGCGTCGCGAGGAGCGTGGCGAAGGCGCCGGTCGCGATGTTGCCGATCGGCATCCTCTCGGCGGCGCGGGCAAACATGCGCGGCAGCGCGATTTCGTAGAGCCCCCAGAGATTGGCGGCGAAGAGGGTGAGGAGCGCCGCCATCGCGGCGAGGAAGAACGGCGACTGGAACTGCATGCCCCAGCCGACCGCGAGCCCGGCCGTCTGCGCGCCGATCATGGCAAGCGCGAGCGCCGCGAACGATAGGAGAATGCCCGTCGCGGTGCCGAGGAACCCCGCGCGCACGGCGCGAAGCGGGCGGTTGCCGTGCTCGATCGCGCCGATGAGCTTCAGCGACAGCACCGGCAGCACGCACGGCATGACGTTGAGCACGAGTCCGCCGGCGAGCGCCACGAGCAGCATCGGCAGCAGCACCGCGAGATCGACGAGCGGCGCGCCGCGTTGCGGCGCCACCCGCCCACTCATCGCGCGCTCGCCATCGACGACGGTCACGGTGAGCGATTTGCCGACGAGCGCGTCGCTTGCCGCGCGCGGACCGAACACCGGAAGCCGCAGAAGCGTCTCGTTCGGCCCCGCGGCACGCGCCGTCGGCACGCCGAACGAGGCATCGCCGCCATTCTCGATAAAGGCGTCGGCGCCGGCGCCGAGCGGCCGGTCGGTCGCGATCGCAAGCTCGAGCGTCGCCGGATTGCCGGGCCGCAGCACCGCGCCGCCGAGCGCGAGCCCGGCGCTCCGCCCGTCGCCCGGCACGCGCGCGGCATAGCGCGCGATGAGCGCGCCGAAGCCCTGGCCCGGCTGTGCCGCGGGTCCTGCGGGGAGGTCGAGCGCGAGGGTCGTCTCGTACGGGACGCAGATCTCGCTGCAGGTGAGATAACTGAGCGCGGCGTGGAATGCGGCGGGCGCGCCCGCGTGCGCGAGGGTCGCGTGGACCGGCAGCACGACCTCGCCCTCGTAGCCCATGGTCTGGAGCCCGAGCACGGAAAAGCGCATCGGCGCGGGCCACGCGATCTCGGCGCCGCTGAGATTCTGCGAGCCCGCCCAGTCGACGTGCGGCGGATAGCCCGCGTCGCCCGGCGCGCGCCAATAGATCTTCCAGCCCGGCTTCAGGTCGAACTGCAGGCCGAGCTCGACCTCGCGCTGGTCGCCGACGAAGGGCTCGGCCGCGACGAGCCGGACCCGGCCCTGGTCCGTCGCAAACCAGTCCGACGCGGCGGTCGCCGCGCGCGCAGGGGCTGCGAGCGCGAGCGCCGCGAGGGCCATTGGAAGGAGCAAGCGGGTCAACATCGACGGGCGCTTGTAAGGCGCCCGGCCCGGCCCCATGTCAAGGCCAAAGGGAGGGTTTGGGTGACCTCGCTGGCCGGTCAGCTGCTTGTCGCAATGCCGCAGATGCAGGATCCGCGCTTCCAGCGCTCGGTCATCCTCATGTGCGCCCACAACGAGGAGGGCGCGCTCGGCATTGTCGTTAACAAGCTCATCGAGGAGCTGAGCCTGCCCGAGCTCTTGCGCCAGCTCGGGGTCGAGGCGCCGCGGCTTGGGCTGAAGCGCAACGTGCATTTCGGCGGCCCGGTCGAATGCGGCCGTGGCTTCGTGCTCCATTCCGCCGACTACCAGGAGCCCACGACCCTGGTCGTCGGCGACCATTTCGCCTTGACCGCGACGCTCGACATCCTGCGCACCATTGGCCGCGGCGAGGGGCCGACGCGGAGCTTCCTCGCGTTGGGATATTCCGGCTGGGGGCCGGGTCAGCTCGACGCCGAGATCCAGGCGAACGGCTGGCTCACCGTGGCGCCCGACGAGGCGATCGTGTTCGACCCGCTGCTCGGCGACAAATGGCAGCGCGCCCTGGCCAAGCTCGGGGTCCATCCGCTCACGCTCTCCGGCGACGCCGGCCACGCCTAGGCAAGACCCCTCTCCCCGGTGGGGCGAGGGTGATTTGCGCTCGCCGGATCAGAGCCTCGTCATGGGCCGCCCTTGCCAGCGCCCTTCGGCGGGCTCATCCTCGCGGCAAAAGCCGGAGGATGCCCCATGTTCCTGCGCAACGCGTGGTACATCGCTGCCTGGGCCGACGAGCTCAAGACCGCGCCGCTCGCGCGCCGCATCTGCAACGAGCCGCTTGTGCTCTTCCGCGGCCGCGATGGCGCGGTCGCCGCGCTCGATGACCGCTGTTGCCATCGCGCGGCGCCCCTATCGCGCGGCACGCTCGTCGAGGAAGGGATCCAGTGCGGCTATCACGGGCTCATCATCGACGGCGCCGGCCAGTGCGTGCGCGTGCCAGGCCAGAAGCTCGTGCCCGACACGGCGCGCGTCAGGTCATATCCCGCGGTCGAGAAGAAC
>DATIXQ010000100.1:0-9749 GCA_035518375.1 Allostellaceae bacterium
CGGCATTCGCGTGCGCGATCGCGGGCCAGCCAGGCGGCATCACCACCGCGCCGTGCGCCCAGGCGTGCGCAAACCGAAAGAGTGCGAGGTCGCCGGGCCGCGCATCCCTAGGCACGATCTCGCGCGCATGCGCACGCACCGCAGCAAGATAGGTCTCCTCGGCCGACCGCCTAAGGTTCCATTGGAAGGCGTAATCCGCATCGGCTTCTGACATCGCAGGTACGAGCTCGGGCACGGCGGCGCGCGCGATGAGGTAGATCGATTGCGCGCAATCGACGCCGCCCTTGTCGACGACGCGGCCATCCGCGTCGCGCACGGCCTTGATGCGGCCGCGATGATGAAACGCGGTGCCGAGCCACGAGCGCGTTTCGCTTATGATTGCGGCGCGGCCTTGCTCTTCTGTCATACGGCGGTTTCAGGTGCGGGAATGCTGAGGCACCCGCCAAAGTTTGCGGTGTTCTGAAAGAGCGCGCATGTGCCGAACGATTTGTCGCAGCCGGGATAGGCTGTGAAGCTGTCGCCGGTGCTGATGCCGAACGGGAACGGCGCGATGAGCGTGAAGATGCCGCCCGACCAGCTCCGCACCGTGCGGGCATAACCTTCGCTCGCACCCGAGGTCATCACGACGCGGCCCAGCGCGTAATTCCCGGAGCCCGCGGGCGCCGCAATGCTCGAGCCGAACTGATTTGCGGCCGGACCGGACGAAGCGACCGTGCCGTTCATCGCGAAATCCGCCGCCGCCAGGGTGCAGCCCTGATCGAAAAGCGTGTGGACGCAGCCGGCCTGGAACAGGTTCCGCGGCAGCAGGTTCGTGAGCTTCTTGAGGTGGCTGTAAATAGTGATGACAGCCTGGCTGCGGCCGACGTCGAGCTCGCCCACGGTGCCATAGAACACCGTGACCATGCCGGTCGGCGCGAGCGCCGCTCCCGGCGCGGGCCATGCTGCTGCTACCGCGCGATCGACCTGCACTTCGGCGTTGTCGAGCGCGCCCGCTTGCGCTGCGGCAAGCCACGGCTGTGATCCGATCGCGTCGGGAAAGGGCGTGCCGGACAGGGGATCGACGAGGCGCGGCGCCACTACGACCTGCCACGTATCGACGTCGAGCCCGGCCTTGTAGTGCGCGCGCGCCTTCGCCTTCGCCTGATCGAAGGTCGGCCCTCGCGCCGTCCAGAGCGTGCCGGCGGCGCTGACATCGACTGGGCCAGCGCTGTAGAAGAGTTCGCTCACGCCGCCGAACGCGCCGGCGAGCCGGAACGTATAGCAATCGACATCGACAAACGCGCGCGTGGCAAGGAGCGCCGCCGTCGCGCCGGCCGAGACCTCGTACCAGGGGGTTTTCATCAAACGTGGTAGATCAGCACGCCGGCGATCTCCGACGCTGCCGCGAGGTTGGCCGCGGCAATCGCCTGCGTCGTCTTGTTCGAGCCGTGCTCGACAAGCGTCGCATAGCCGTTGCCGGGATTGACCTGAAGCGCCGCCTGCGTGTACCCGCTGTCGAAGGTGATGCCGACAAGGGCAGTAACGGGACCGCCGCCGGCATCGTTCGCCGTGCTGGCGGACGTAAACGGCAGGCCGACCACCTCGACGCTTCCGGCCATGCCGCCCGTCGCGGAGACCGCGACCGTGAAGCGGCACATGACGAGCCGGCCGATACGCTCGTAGGACCCGGACTGGATCGTGTAGGTCGGGCTTCCGGCCGTGCCGGCGCCCGCCAGCGTCGGCGTCCACGTGCCGAAGGCATAGGGGCCGGCGAGCATCGTGCCGCCTGGTGTCGCGCCGTCGCCGACGCGCAGGGTGCCGTTCGTCACGTCATAGATCGGCTCGCCCTGCGCCGGCGTGATCGCGGCGATGTTGGCCGCCGTGTCGCGGCGGAGCTGCAGCTGTGTCGTGGTCATGTCATCGTCCCGCTGTTCTTCGCGACATCGCCGTGATGAAGCGCCGTCGAGACGGAAGGCCCGTCGCGGTCGCCGGCGTCACGGATAGTTCTCGTGGCGTTGCGGCGCTGGTCGCTCCATGTCGTAGATCGCACGCATGGCCGCTTCCTCCGCGCGGATCTCGGCCTCGATCAGTTCGCGCTCGGCCATGGGCAGCCGCTGGATGCCCATGAGGCGCGCTTGCCGCTCCGCGAGCCAGATCACGAAGCCGAAGCCGGCAACGCTGAGAGCGCCGAGGAGAAAGCCGATCATCCGAATGTCCCGACCGGCTCACAGATTCTGCTGCGCCGCCACCGAGGCGCCGCCCGTCGCGCCGGAATGGGTGTTCGACGTGCTCCCGGCCGCGGTCGTCGCAGCCGTTCCGGCGCCGAGATTGATGACGGAGATTGCGCCGCTATAGCCGCTGTTCCCGCCGCTCCCGTTCGCGCCCGTTCCTGTCGCCGTGCCGCCCGCGCCCCCTGCGCCGCTCGAAACGTCGAGCGCATTCGTGATCGTCGAGCCGGTCAAGCTGCCGGCGACGATATAGATGTAGCCGCCATTGCCGCCATTGCCTCCGGCGCCGCCGCCACAGCCGCCGGTGCAGCCCGCGTTGCCGTTGCCGCCCGTGCCGCCCGTGCCACCGACCGCGTCGATGATGCTCGCGGTCGTATTCGTGCCGCGCGCGATGGTGTTGGCGTAGATATAAATGCCGCCGCCGCAATCCCCGCCGCCGCCACCGCCGCCGCCGACATGCGTGCCGTCGCCGCCGCCGCCGGAGCCACCCGAGCCGCCGTCCGTCACGAGAAGACTTTCGGCGGGCCCTGTCGTCGCCGTGTAAACCGTGGGGAGCGCCGTCTGGGGCACGACGAGCGTGACGGCAAAGCCGGTGCTGTTGATGCCGGCCGCCGAGCCCGCCGCATTGGTCCCCGCGCCGCCCGTCGAGCCGGCCGGAAACCCGGTGGCGGAGTATTCGCCGGCATTGTTGGTCGGATTGTCGGCGCCACCGCCCGCCGAGCCGGTCGTGGCGCTGCTGGCCCCGCCGGAGCCGCCCTGGTAGCAGACCGGGGCGAAGACGGAGCGGAGCGGCGTGACGAACGTGCCGCCCGTGGCGCCCGACGCGGCGGTGCCAGTCCTCGTCGCCGTCGTGCGGTATTCGATGGCGCTCGCGCCCGCGCTCGACACGTCCCACGTGCCCGCGACGAAAAGACGGTTGCCTTGCGTGATGATGTGATCGGTCGCGCCGATCGTCACGTTGTTGTACTGCGCGTCGCGCGTCACCGTGACAGTGCCGAAGCCAGAGTTCAGGTTCCCATCGGATCCGTTGCCGAAGAGCGCCTGATTCACCCCGCTGCCGCCGCCACTGCCGCAGGCCGCGCCGGCGTCTATGGTGTTGCCGTTGGCGTCAAACTTGACGCAGTCGTTTGTCGTCGTGCTTCCGGTCGAAAGCTGAACCTTTGTGCCATTGCCCTGCGCCGATGTGACGCCCGTTCCGCCTTGCGCGACCTGGGCCGTGCCGGATATGTCGGTGAAGGCGGGCTGCGCCTGCGAGGGAACGCCAGCCGTCGATATTCCAGTCAGGAAATTGTGCGAAACCGCGCCGACGCTTTCGACGCCGCCCAATGCGCCCGTCGCCGGCGGCTGTGCGCCGGCGAAGAAGTCGAGCCCGGTGCCGTTCGCGTTGGCGACGAACGTGCCCGATGTGCCTGGCGGCAGCGTCGTGCTGTTGAGCCCGGTGAGCGTGAGGCCCGTGGAGTTGGTGAGGGTCCAGTTGACGGTGCCGGTGACGGCGACATTAAGCGTCATCCCTGGCGCGAAGAGCGTCGAGCTCTTCGCCGGCAAGGTCAGCGCCGGCGTGCCGCTCGTTCCGGCGAGATTGAGCGCGCCGCCCATGTCACCCGTTGCGGCCGTATAGCTCGAGGTCTTGGTGCTGTCGGTCTTCGACGCGGAGCACGTAGCAGTCGTGGTGACCGGGTTGGGCGAGCACGCGACACCGTTCCCGGCCGTGATGCTGGTGACGGTACCGGAGCCGCCGCCGCCACCGCCGCTCCCGCCGCCGCCCTGTTGCTGCGCCAGCGCCGGAGTCGCTGCCAGAGCAGCGACGACCATCAGAATTTTCCGCATCGCTCAGTTCCCGATGATGATTTGCATGGGGGTCGCGGCGCCCGAGGCCACGCACCAGATGGCGTTCCGCGGCGCGCTGCCGCGCGGCCAGAACATCGATTGCTGCGGCGGCAGCGTGAAGGTGCCGTTGCCGTTGACGCTGATCGCGGCGCTGTAGCCGCACGAGATCGCGTTGCCGCCAGAGGCCGAGCTGTTCATGAGGAAGAGCGTTGCGCGCTCGCCCGGCACGCGCGGATCGCCGAGCGCCGGAACCACAAGCGCCGGTGTCGTGCCGATCGGCGCGAACGAGCCCGAGAGATCGGTCGCCGTGATCGCCTGCGCCTCGGCGGCGCCGGCGAGCCCAAGAAACGCGAGCGCCGCAACAAGCGCACGCGCGCGCGTTACAGTCTGATGGTGGTGAAGCTGCATTTTTTCAGCTCCCAGAAGAGGTACATGAAGTTGGAGAATTCGAGCGTGTCGCCGTCGAAACGGCAGAGCCACGTGTAGGCGCCGGTCCAGGTGAGCGCCGCGCCCGCCTGTGGCGCCGGCGCGATCGTCACGATCCCGCCATCGCCAAGTGTCCAATCGGCCAGAAGCCCCGCCGCGAAGATTTGCAGCGATGCGCAGAACCCCTCGTCGAGCTCGGCGGTCGGCGGGCTCGTGCAATTGCCGTAATCGAGCGTCTGGGTGGGCGCGCTCGTGCAGTTGCCGTAATCGAGCGTTGCACGTGGCACGGACGGCGCGAGCGTCGGACCGAGCACCGGCTCGATGAAGCCGCCCAGGCTGCGCGCGAGCTGGAAGCTCGTCGTGGCGCCGTCGCCGGTGGCGAAGAGCTCGGCCGCGACGCTGTCGTCGTTCGGATCGTCGAAGCGGAATACCCCGCCCGGCGCAAACATGACGCTGTTCCAGAAGCCCTGGAGCAGCTGCCACTCGGCGAAGCTCTCGTCCGCGCGCAACAGGGCGAACGAGACTTCGTACTTGTAAAGCGGTGCCGCCCACAGCGGCTGGAACGTCTCGCGGCCCGAGATCGCCTTCTGCCGCAAGCTCGCGGCAACGGGCGCGCGCTGCACCGGATATTCGAGACCGGGCAGCGTCGGAAAAAGCGGCGGCAGCATCTAGACGCCGTTGACCGAAGGGTTGACGCCCATGTAGCGCGTGATCGTCTGCGCCAGCGTCTTGGCGTTGGCGTTCGCCCATTGCGCCACGCCGGCGCTGTCGATCGCTTGCACCGTGACGTTGAGCGCGAAATTTGCGCCCGCGGACGTTCCCGTCGCGCTCGCGGATGGAAAGCCCGGCACGGGCCCGCCGGCGCGCGCCGCCGCCGCGGTCTCTGCCGGCAGGATCATCTCGCCGGCATGGACGACCGCGATCATGTCGCGCGGGATCGACCAGGCGCCGGCCTGGAACATAGCGAGGTCGGCCAATCCGGCGCCCGCGTCCGCGGCACCGCCCGCGCCGCCGCCGCTGCCGAACAGCCCGGCGACGAAGCCAAGGAGTCCGCCGGCCGCGCCGCCAGAGCCACCGGCGCCCTCGCCACCAATGCCGAGCGCCTCGAACGCGACCCAGTCGACGACCATCTCGGCCACGTATTCGCCGAACGAAAGCGCCAGGTCCGCGAACAGCTTCTCCATCGCCGCGCGCCACGTCGTGGTGCCGCTCAGCACCGCGTCGAACACCGTGAACGCGTCGCCCTCGATGGTGTGGAGCGCGTCGGCCCAGCTCAAGGCACCCGCTTGCGCGCCGTCGGTCATGCGCATGCCGGTGAGCGCGAACTGGTCACCCAATGCCTTCGCCGGCGCCGCGAGTCCGTCGAGCGCAGTCTTGATCTGCTGCACCGCGGACAGAAGCTCGGAGAACTCGGCGCCGAATACGACGTCGATGCGATCGTCAGCCATGGCGCGTCCTCATGCCGGCGGCTTGCCCGCAACCGCGATGCCCGAGCGCGGATCGGCGGCAAGCTCCATCAGATCTTTCCAGCGTTGTTCGGGCTTCTCCGGCGGCGCGGGGCGCCAGCCGAACGCGCGGGCGATCGCCCGCAGCAGCAGATGGGGCGGCGGCGCGTCTGCCCAGTGGCGCGCGAGCGCCCTGAGGCGGCGCAAGGTGAGCTGGTCCTCGACTTCGTCCCAGCTCCACCCGGTCGCCTGGCAGACGCGGCAGATCAGTGCATCGACGAAGTCGTCGAAGTCGCCGCCGCCCCACGCGCTTCCCCCGCGGGCGTACCCTCGCGGCGCTCGATCCCCGCGGCCTTGGCAAGCGGCGCCAATGCTGCAAGCAGCTCGGTGAGCTTGATCGGAAGATCCAAGAACTCGTCGCGCGTCAGATCGGGATAGTTGCGCGTCAGCGCCCAGTAGAGCGCATCGAGCAGCCGGTCGATCGCCTCCTCGTCGAGATCGTCGGCGCGCTTCACCGCAGCGAGCCCGAGCACGGCCGGGATCACCTTGCGGAATTGGCGCGGCGCGAGATCTGCGATCACCCAGCTCCGGCCGGCGAGCGTCACCGCCGCGCCCTCGAACCCTGCGAATTTCAGCTCGCGCATCACGACACCTCGCCGAAGCTGTAGAGCCCGACATTGCCGGCAGCGTTGGCGTAACAGGAGAAGCTCAACTCCGGCACCATGAAGTCCTCGAGCTTGAAGGCGAAGGAAAGCTTGTCCGACATGCAGCTATAGAGCTGGATGTTGAGCGGCACGCCGTTGGTGCTGGTGTAGTACCAGAGCTGGAAGGTGGGCGTCGTGCCGAGCAGCGGGTTCGCGAGGGCCAGCTGCTGGCCCGATCCCGCGACGCCGTAGGTATATGTCACGAACACGCCCTTGCCGTTGTCGGCGGCGTTGAAGCCATAGATTCCGGCGCTTTGCGTGTATTGGCCGGCGGCCGGGCTCGACGGCACGAACATGAGCGGCAGGCCGGTGGCGGCATAAACGACGCCCAGATCTGCGACGAAGGTCGTGTGGTTCGCGGTCGTATAGGCGGCCGACGCGATCGTGCCGCTTTCGGACAGCGCCGTTGCCTGCTGCCCCGCCGCAAGGCTCGCGCCAAAGAAGGCGCTGTTCAAGGCAATGCCTGAGACGAGTGCTGCGCTCGCCTTCGCCGTGAATTTGGCGCCGCCACGCGCGATGAAGAGCTGGAACTGGTTCTGGCCGTAGAGCTCCTTCTTGTTGAACTGCTGGTCCAACTGGAACTCGTTGGCGCGGCCGATATTGACGGGCGTGCCGTTCGCGATGTCGGTGCGCTGCAGGAAGATCGCACCCGGTCCGAACACGGGAAGCATGGACGCTCCTTCGTTTCAATGAATGCGCAGGATCAGGGCGTCGCGAGGATCTCGATCGGCACGATGGCGACCGCCTGGCCGCCCAGCGCGCCCTCGTCGGTCTCGATCGCGCCCACGATCCAGCAATGCTTGACGAGCCCGCCCAAGGTCTGCGTGCCGCGCGCGAGATCGGCGCCCGCCGGCAGCAGCGCCGCCTCGAGCGCGTCGAGCAGCGGATTGAGCACGGTCGCGGGCGCGGTCTCGTCGTCGGGCGCCTGGCAATAGAGATAGACGTCGATTTCGGCGCGCCATTGCGTCGGGCTGCCTTCGGCGGCCTTCGCGGTCTCGCGCTTCTGTACCTGGAAAAGCGCCGGCTGCTCCGCCGCTTCGACCGCGCTCCAGGGACGCAGGCGCCGGCTCGCGGTCGCGAAGGATGCAGCGCCCGATAACAGCGCGAAGAGCGCCTGGTAGATCGGCTCGCGCGTCATGATTGAAGCGCCTCCATCGCCGCGTCGCTGGTGTCGGCCCGCGCCGCGTCGGCCTCCTCGGCAAGCGCCGAGCGCAGGAACGAGCGCGCGGGAATGCGCGAGCCCGGATGGTGGACGCTTTTCGCAAACGCAAGCTCGCCCGCGAGCGAGAAACGCAACGCGCGCGCCTGCTTAACTGCGATCAGATGCGCGCGCGTCGTGCCGCCATATTCCTCTATCGCGCCATAGGGCACCGCGCGCGGATCGAACCCGGCCGCGACCGAAAGCGCGCCAGGTGCCGTCGTCACGCTCGTCTCCTGCGCCGCGGCGAGGCGGCCGGAGCGGCGATGGAGCACCGCCCCGCCAAGCTTGTCGCTGATCCGGCCCGCGAGCCGCGTGCCGATGCGCGCACCCGCCGGACCGAGCCCGGTCCCAAGCCGTGCGCCGAATTGCTCGAACCGCGCGATGAGCCGCCCCGCGTCGGCGATCGACACGCCGCTCACGGCAGCGGCACCACGCGGCGATGGGGTTGGAGTGCTGCGGCGATGCTCGC
Organism: Allostellaceae bacterium; assembly: GCA_035518375.1. Taxonomy (GTDB): domain Bacteria; phylum Pseudomonadota; class Alphaproteobacteria; order ATCC43930; family CGMCC-115725; genus DATJLY01. Next base: position 8,280 of record DATIXQ010000100.1, read on the forward strand.
CGTGACGTCCTGCTGCACGAACGACACGACTTCGCCCGCGAGCGTCTTGCCTGCCTCGCCGATGCGGGCGCGCTCGTTGAGACGAAGGAGCGCCAGCTCGATGCAGGCCTGCTCGAGGTCGGGCGGCGTGTAGGAGTAGCTAACGGCGATCGCCTCGCCTGCATCGGCGGCAGCGAAGCCGTAGAACCCGTCGGGCGCCGTCGGCGGAAGATATTGGCCGGCGCTTGGGCTTGCGCCCGGCGCCACCACGACGAGCGCAGCGCCCCCGGCATAGGAAACGCCGGCATCGGCGGCCCAGAGGTGCGACAGCGCGCTGCACGGGATCTGATAGGGCGAAGAGGACGGCACGGTCTGCGCCTCCTCGCTCGTCAGAAAGCCCGCGGTATATGTCGCGGCGACATTCTGCGCGCCGCGCCGGAAGGAATAGCCGCGGAGATAGACGATGCCGCTCTCGCCGGCGAGCGCATATCCGGACGAGAGCGCATCGGGCGCCGCCGGAATGGCGGTGCCGTCGACCGAGAGCGCCGAAAGCGCCGTCACCGGCGCGTGGCGCAGCATGAGCTCGCGTCCGCCCTGCCCGTTCCGCACCTCGGTATAGGTCTGCGACACGAGGATGCGCTGCAGGTAGTGACGGATGAATTCGCTCGCCGCGGTGATGACGCGCGCGATCTGCGCATCATCGGCCGTGGTCGCGATCGGCGGCGAGCGCCACGCCTTCACCGCCGCAAGCGTCGTCATGTCGCCCGGCACGCCCATGATGGCTCAGCGTCCTTTCTTTTGCGGAATGCGCTCGGGCTCCGCCGCCGGCTTGTAGCCGTGCGGACGGAGCACCTCCTCGGCCTCCTCCGGCACCTCGACGAAGCCGTCGCAGACCTCGTACTCGGTGCCGGCGAAGCCGACGCTTGCCTGGTTCTTGGGCGCCTTGAGCCGCACCATCGTCGCGCTCACCCGTTCGCGATGTTGGTGATCTGGCCGATCGAGAATGGCGCGTAGCATTGCAGCACCTCGTCGGCATAGACGCCGTACTCGTAGCGCCGCGTCTTCCACGGCCAGTCGATCATGAAATAATCGCGCCGCGTGCGGATCTGGCTCACGTTCGGCACGTTCGAGAGCGCGTAGGGCAGCCCCTTGGTGTTGAAGAGCACCGTGCCGGGCGGCAGGTTCGGGTGAAGCCGGATCGGGATGTCGTTGCCGCCGGCGAGGCTGAAGCGATTGAGGTAACTCCGCGCCATCAGCGCACCGACGAGAAGCCCGTCCTTGGCGTCGCGCACGAAGCGCAGGCTCGAGGCACCGCTGCCCGGCCCTTGCGCGATCTTCTTCGAGATGTTGATTGCTTCCTGCGAAGAGACCCAGATCTCGCTCGGGCTGATGCGCCAATTGTCCCAGAACGAGCGCAACGCCGTATCGAACTCGACGATGCCGCCCTCGCCGTCGCCGGTCAAAGGCGTGCCGGTGCCGGCGGTGCCGGTC
>DATIXQ010000101.1:0-5578 GCA_035518375.1 Allostellaceae bacterium
CTCGGCGACGAGCGTCATCGTGTCCTCGAACTCGGCGTCGTTTTCGCCGGGAAATCCGACAATGAAATCGGAGGAGAGCGCGATGTCGGCGCGTGCTCGGCGCAGGCGCTCAATCGCGCGGCGGTAATCGTCGACGCGGTAGCGGCGGTTCATCGCCTTCAGCACACGGTCGGAGCCCGACTGGACCGGCAGGTGCAGGAACGGCATGAGCTGCGGCACGTCGCGATGCGTGGTCACAAGCTCATCGTCCATGTCGAGCGGATGGGATGTCGTGTAGCGGATACGAAGCAAGCCTTCGATCGTGGCAAGAGTCCTGATGAGTCGGCCGAGACCCCAGCTCGCGCCGTCCGCGGCGCTGCCGTGATAGGCGTTGACGTTCTGACCGAGCAGCGTGATCTCGCGCGCGCCATGCGTAACGAGCTGTCGCGCCTCGCTCTGAACATCTGCGACGGGCCGCGAGATTTCGGCGCCGCGCGTATAGGGGACGACGCAGAACGTGCAGAACTTGTCGCAGCCCTCCTGGATCGAGAGAAAGGCCGAGACACCCGCGCCATGCGCAGCTGCGGGCAGGAAATCGAACTTGGGCTCGGCCGGAAACTCGGTGTCGAGCACGGCCGCGCCCTCGCGCGCAACGCGCGCCACGAGCTCCGGCAGGCGGTGATAGGTCTGCGGTCCGATCACGATGTCGACATGGGGCGCGCGCGCCAGGATCTCATCGCCTTCCGCCTGCGCGACGCAGCCCGCGACCGCGAGCAGCAATTTCTCGCCGCGCTTTTCCTTGCGCGCCTTGAGCGGCTTGAGCCGGCCCAACTCGGAGAATACCTTTTCCGCCGCCTTCTCGCGGATATGGCAGGTGTTGAGGATCACCATGTCGGCATCTTCGGCCGTGGCCGTGGGCGCGTAGCCAAGTGACGCCAGAACGTCGGCCATACGTGCCGAATCGTAGACGTTCATCTGGCAGCCATAGGTCTTGATGAACAGCTTCTTCATTGCACCCGGCTCATTCCGCGTCGAGCTCGGCCATCATGTCGTCGGCTGCCTCGACGGCGAGCGGCTCGTCGTCCGGGCCGCGGCCCGCGAGCGCCGCGGCGAGCGTGCCCGAAATCACCTTGTAGCAATGGACTGCCAGAAGCTTGCGCGAGCCGAACTGCTCGATGGTCACGGGGGGATGGAAGACGACTTTGACGGTGATCGCGCCCAAGCCGAGCATGGTCCAAAGGTGCGGCGCCACCGTCATCGCGCCATACCACGACACGAAAGGCCGATAAAAGCGGCCGAGAGGCATGCCGTCGAGCCGGACATAGGCAACCGTCACCGGCTGCACGACGAGCGGCGCGCCTCGTGGCCTGAGCTCGGCGACGCTCAGGAGCGAGCTCTTGAATGGCAGCATGTGAATGCCATCGCCGCTCGTCGATTCCGGAAAAATGATGAGGTCATCGCCCGCTTCGAGACGGGAGAGCAGCATGTCGCGCTGCTTGGCAGTCGATCCCGGCCGGCGGTCGACGAAGATCGAGCGCTGCAGCTTCGCGAGTATGCCGAAGAACGGCCACTTTGCGATCTCGGCCTTCGCCACGAAGGAGCCGTCGATCAGGCTGCCGAGCACAGGGATGTCGAGGTAGGAAGCGTGGTTCGCGACGTAGAGGGTCGGATGCGTTGAAGAGGGCTCGCCGCTTGGCTCGACGCGGAAGCCGAGGATGCGGGTGCAGAGACGGTGGTAATAAGTCGGGAACCGCCGCGAAAGCGGGCTCTTCACGAAAAGCAGCAGCGCCTGGATTGGCCCGGTCGGGATCGTCACCAGCAAATAGAGCGTCGCGCGCCAGAGGCGCAGCAGGAATCCGCCCTCGGTCATTGATTGGTCGCGTCCTCGCGCGCGTGCCGCTCGTAGTGGCGATAGTATTTTTCCGTCACAAGATCCGTCTGCACCAGGATGCAGACATCGGTCGTGTTGAACTGCTGGTCGATCACGGCGCCATCGCCAACGAAGGCACCCAGCCGGAGATACCCTTTGAGCAGCGGCGGCAGGTCCGCGCGTGCACGCTCGACGTCGAACGTATCGGGCGGGAGCTTCGCCATGTCGATGAAACGCTCGGGCAATGCGCGGGCGCGCAGATGCGGCGGCGCAAGGTGATGGTGGTGGAGATACGAGAGCGGCGCGGCGAGGTCGTCGAGCGCGGTACCGGGCAGGCTCGCGCACCCGAACATCAGCTGCACGCGATGGGCAAACACATAGGCCGCGATGCCGCGCCAGAGAAGCTGCATTGTCGGCCGGTTGCGGGCCCCGGCGTCGACGCACGAGCGGCCGAGCTCCATCACCTCGCCAGCCAGGCTCTCAATGCGTGACAGGTCGAACTCGGCCGCCGAATAAAAGCCGCCATGCCGACGCGCGACACTGCGGCGCAAGAGCCGGTAGGTGCCGATGACGTGATCGCCGCGCGAGTGGTCGATGACGAGAAGATGATCGCAATATGCGTCAACGGTGTCGAAATCGCGCCGTGCGCGCGCCATGGCATCGCTCGGTACGGCGCCCATCTCATCGTAGAACACGCGGTAGCGCAACGCCTGGGCCGCATCGAGATCGAACGCGCTTTCGGCAAGGCGGGCCTCAAGCGCGCCCGACCACACTTCGACTCTTGGTTCCGCGGCGCGCACGGACGCGAAGTCGTAGGTCTCGGCGTTGCTCACGGGGTCCTGCGGCGGTCCTTCATTTCTTGCCGCCTTCGCGGCCCTCGATCGGCACGGCGTAAAGCTCGAGCCGGTGATCAACGAGATTATAGCCGAGCCGCGCCGCCACCTCGCGTTGCAGTTTCTCGATCTCCTCGTTGCGGAATTCGATTACGCGCCCGCTCTTCATGTCGATAAGGTGATCGTGGTGGTCGAGCGGCATTTCCTCATATCGGGCCGGACCCTGGCCAAAATGATGGCGCGCAAGGATGCTCGCTTCCTCGAACAGGCGGACGGTGCGATAGACGGTGGCTATGCTGATCTTGGAATCGATCTCGATGGCGCGGCGATAGACACTCTCAACGTCAGGGTGATCGGCCGATTCGGAGAGCACACGGGCAATGACGCGCCGCTGCTCGGTCATCTTTAGACCCTTGTCGATGCAGAGTTTTTCGAGGCGCGACGGCATTCCCTGCAAACGGTAAGCAGTTTCGCATGATGAGTATAGCGCAAACGCCTTGACGCGCTAGAGAGTGCCGCTGCCGCGCGCGCCGGGCGCCTCACGCAGCGCCGCTGCGCCGCCCGCGCGTGCCGAGTCCGATCTCCTTGGCAAGCCGCGAACGCTGGCGCGCATAGTTCGGCGCCACCATCGGATAATCCGGCTGCAACTGCCAACGGTCGCGATATTCCTCCGGCGTCATGTTGTATGCCGTCTTGAGATGGCGCTTCAGCATTTTGAGTTTTTTGCCGTCCTCGAGGCAGATGATGTAGTCCGGGTGAACCGAGCGCTTGACGCTGACCGCAGGCTGCGGCCGCTCTGCCGACACGGATGGACTTTGGCCGATCGTGGCGAGCGACTGATAAACTTGGTTAATGAGGGTCGGAAGATCGCCCACGGACACGGTATTGTTTGATACGTGGGCAGCGACGATTTCCGTCGTCAAGGCGAGAAGGTCGTTTCCGTGCGACTGTTCAGTCATTGCTTCTGTATTCCTCCTCGTTCTCGCGAATTCGAATATTAGTTATTTTTTGACTGGAAGCAATGCGCAAGTGGCGCCCAAGATGATTTTTTTGAAATCCTGGCAGGAATAGAAACAAAAGGGGGCCCGACACACGGCGGTATTGCGCTCCGTCTTGGCTCATCCAGCACTAGGCAAATCGACCGCGAGATTAGAATGGATCAGTCGAGGATCCGGCGCAGGAGCCAGGCGTCGACCGCCGGCCCCCGTCCGCGCTGGTAATAGGCGTGGCGAAGACCCACGGTGCGGAACCCTTCCGCCTCGTAGAGCGCGAGCGCAGCGCCATTGTCGGCGGCAACCTCGAGCACGACGCGGTTCGCGCCGAGTGCCCGGGCGCGGACATAGAACTCCGCGAGGAGCGCCCGCGCAACGCCGCCACGCCGCCAGCGCGGCGCGACGCCGAAAGTGAGAATCTCGGCCTCCTCCCGCAAAACCGTCGCGAGCAAAAGGCCGATCTTTGCGCCGCCTTCCTCGGCGAGCAGCGACTCGGCGCCGCTCATAGCGAGCACGCTCTCGAGGGCCGCCGTGTCCCACGCATCATCCGGAAAACATTGAGCATGAACGCGTGCGAGCTGCTCGAGATCGTGGCGCGCAACCGGGCGAAGAACGAGGCTCATCGCGCGGCCGTCCGCGGGAGGGTGGTATCGGGCGCACGCAGATAAAATGGCTGCGGGCGCGGCGGATGCTCGCCCGGGCGCCATTGGGCGGCGGCGAGACGTGCCAGTGCGCCCGGTTCGATACGGTCCGATCGGGGCACGATGCGCGCGCCCGGCCCAAGCCACGGCAAGAGCAAGCCCGCAGCGTCGCCGGCGAGCCAAAGCCCGCCTCGCGGCAGGGTTTTCGCGGCGTCCTCGGGGCGCTGTATGACCGGTGCGTCGGGATCGTTTTCGGCGCGGAAGCACTGCACGAAAATCTCGTCGCGCCGGCTGTCGAGCGCGACCACGAGCGGCCGCAGCTCCGGCGGGACAGCAGCGGCGACGGCGGCAAAGCTGGTGACGCCGAGGCAGGAAAGCCCGGTCGCGAGCGCCAGTCCGCGCGCCGCAGCAAGCCCGATGCGGATGCCGGTGAAGGAGCCCGGTCCCACCGTTACGGCAAGGAGATCGAGATCGGCGAAACCGGTCGCCGCCTGGGCGCAAACCGCTTCAATCATCGGCATCAACCGTTCCGCCTGCCCGACGGCCGCTTCATCACTCCGGCTCGCGGCGATATGGCCCGAGGCCAACACCGCGACCGCCGCGCCGTTTCCGGCGCAATCGAAGGCGAGCACATTCACCATGTCGCAAGCAATGGTACTATCCAGTGAGGAGCGTCGGAAAGTTTATGAATCTCGTCGAGATCACCGAAGCAAAGCACCGGCTCGTCATCGAACTCGCCTATGCGACGGCGAACAATCTGACCGGTGCGCCGATCTATCGTAATGCCATCTGTTATCTCAACGAAGAGGCGGCCGGCATGCTCGAGCATGCGGTCGCGCTCGCCGAGCCGCTGGGCCTGCGGCTCAAGGTCTTCGACGCGCTGCGGCCAAGCGAGGCGCAGTGGATGCTGTGGAACGCAAAGCCAGACCCCGACTTTCTCGCCGATCCGCGGCGCGGATCGCCTCATTCGCGCGGCGCGGCGGTCGACGTGACGCTCATCGACGGCAACGGCGCCGCGCTCGACATGGGTACGGCGTTCGATGCCTTCACGCCCCTGTCCCATCACGGCACGATCACAATTTCGGCCGAAGCGCAGAAGAATCGTCTCCTGCTGCTCGGCCTCATGTCCGCGGCCGGCTGGGACTTCTACCGCAACGAGTGGTGGCATTATCAGCTCTTCGACGCGCGGCGCTTCCCAGTGCTCGCGGACGCCGACCTCCCGCGGCCGAGGATGACGTGAGCTAGACGGCCTCGACCGAGTGA
>DATIXQ010000102.1:0-3349 GCA_035518375.1 Allostellaceae bacterium
GCACCTGGACCGTGCGGCCCTTAGCCGGCAGCTTCGCCAAGGCGACGGTGCCGGCCTTCTCGGCGGCGCTTTGCTGGGCAAAGGCGCCGACCTGGATGCTCCAATGCTCGGCCGCTTCGTGGCGCACATGACGCGCCCGGGGGGCGGGCGTCGCGGCTTCGGCGCGCGCGACCGGTGAGAGCGCCGCCAAGGTATGGGCCGCCCGACGGGTCAACGAGGGCTGCTGGTCGGCGTCTTCCGTCGCCTCTGCGGTCATGACCGCCGGAGCGGATTGGCCGGCAAACGCAGTGTTGAGCAGGCGGGCCATCTCGAGGTCGCGGGCATGGGCCGTATCGCCGCCCAGGACGATGCCGATCAGCCGGCGATTGTCGCGCACGGCCGAAGCGGCCAGATTGAAGCCCGAGGCGCGGATATAGCCGGTCTTGATGCCATCCATCCCCTGGAAGCTCTCCATGAGATGGTTGTGCGTGGCGAAGTGGACGCCGTTATAGGTGAATTCTTCGGTCGAGAAGTAGTGGTATTCCTTCGGGAAATCGCGATAGAGCGCCAGCGCCATCTTGGCGAGGTCACGTGCGGTTGTAAGCTGCCCCGGATTGGGCAACCCGGACGCGTCGCGATAGAAGGTGTGCGTCATGCCGAGGGCGTGCGCCTTCTCGGTCATCATCTCGGCGAAAGCCGGCTCGCTGCCGCCGAGATTCTCGGCGACGGTGACCGCGGCGTCATTTGCCGACTTGGTGACGATGCCGAGGATGAGATCGCGCACCGGGATCGTCTGGCCGGCGACCAGATTGAGCTTCGAAGGAGCTTGCGCCGCGGCCCACCGGGACACCGTAAACGGCGTATCGAGCGTCACTTTTCCTTTTTCGAGAGCGTCGAACAGCAGGTACAGCGTCATCATCTTGGTAAGCGATGCGGGATGCGCCGGCGCATCGGCATTGCTCTCGGTCAGCGTTTTGCCGGTACCGGCATCGATGACGATGTACGATTCGGTCTTCGCGGTTGCGAGCGAGGGGACCAGGAGAAACAGCGCAGCGGCCAAGGCGATCGACAGTCTTACGAAGACCAAACAGCTGAGGGCCCCACGCACCATTAAACTTCTCACTGTTCTCCCCCAAATCCCCCCGAAACCAGGGATAGGATTCAATCAAAGAGAGATTAAAAAACCATGGAGTCCTTGTCCAGGTTTTCTACGACGCGCCATGAACATTTTTCCATGGCGCGACCGCCGCCTTCGCGTGCGACGGACGTAACGATTTCCGCTCTCGCCGCGCGATGAAACCGACAGTGGAGAACGGCGCGGATCGGAGGAACGTTCCATGGCCGGCGTCGCGCGGCGCGCTCGTGACTGCCGGCGGGCCCGGTCTACGTCGCAAGGCGGTTTTGTTGCGACGCACACATATTGCTTGATTGCTGGCATGGTTGTGCCATATAAGCCGTGTTGCGTTGCGGCATGGCCGCCCCGCCCGAGTGCCGGGGCGGCGATAGGAGTATTAGTAATGGCGAAGACGAAGAAGCCGACAAGCGTGGCGGCGACGACCAAGCAGGCCAATGGCGAGGCGACGGCCGCGCTTTTCGCGGGCTATGACCAGATAGCCGAGCTCGGCCGGGAGAATTTTGCGGCGGTGCTGCGCGCCAACGCCGCGCTTTCCGAAGGCCTCGAGGCGATCGGCAAGGAGGTCATTCTCTATGCGCGGCGCTCCTTCGAGCAGGCGGCGGAGACCGCGACGGCGCTGCTCGGGGCCAAGACGCTCGAAGACGTGTTCCAGCTCAATTCCGAATTCGCCAAGGCTAATCTTGAGCGGCTCATCGAGCGCTCCGCCAAGCTCTCGGAGATGAGCGTCAAGGTCGCCAACGAGGCCCTGGCGCCGCTCGGCGGCCGGGTCGAGGCGACGATCCACACCTTGTCTCGTCCGCACGCCAGCTGACCGGAGCCGCGCCGGCGAGTCGTTGGCAACCCGGCTTCGCGGCCGGGTTTTTTCTTTGATCGCGAGTTGCCTTTTCCGAGCGTTAACCATGCGTCTGCTACACTCTGTCGCAGGCATCCGCAAGCGGGGTCCGCGCGCCCGGGTTCAGGGCGAGCTGGTCCCAGCTTGGCGTGAGGAGTCGGCGAGGAGTCATGGAAAGGGCTTTCCCCTGGATCGACGAACCCAATATCATGGGAAGGATGGGGCGCACGGACCCGTATCGTGATCGGCCGAAGATGAGCGACGTTGAGAAGCGGAACGGTGGCGAGGGACCAGCCACCGGCGTCATCGTCAAGGCGAAGCCGAAGACGAAGAAGCCGTCGATGTACAAGGTCCTCATGTTGAACGACGATTACACGCCCATGGAGTTTGTCGTTCACATCCTGGAGCGGTTCTTCAACAAGAACCGGGAGGAGGCCACGCGCATCATGCTGCACGTCCATCGCCGCGGGGTCGGCATCTGCGGCGTCTACACCTACGAAGTCGCCGAGACCAAGGTGACCCAAGTGATGGATTTCGCCCGGCAACATCAGCATCCGCTGCAATGCACCTTGGAAAAAGACTGATACGGAAAGCCCTGCTGGAACCATAAAAGGATCAGGCGTAGATGCTCTCGCGCAACCTTGAAAAGACGCTGCATCGGGCCCTCGCTTATGCCAATGAGCGGCGGCACGAATACGCGACGCTCGAGCACCTTCTGTTGGCCCTGACCGAAGATCAGGACGCGGTGGCAGTGCTCCGCGCCTGCACGGTCGATCTCGAGAAGCTGCGCCGGGATCTTCTGGGCTATGTCGACAACGAGCTCGTCAACCTGGTCTCGACCCATGTCGAGGATGCGAAGCCGACCGCGAGCTTCCAGCGCGTGCTGCAGCGCGCCGCGATCCACGTCCAATCCTCCGGCCGCGAGGAGGTGACCGGCGCCAACGTGCTCGTCGCCATGTTCGCCGAGCGCGAGAGCCATGCCGTCTATTTCCTGCAGGAACAGGACATGACGCGCTTCGATGCCGTCAACTACATCTCGCACGGCATTGCCAAGGCGCCCGGCCGCTCCGAGACCCGCCGCGTGCAAGGCGCGGATGAGGAGGAGCGCGGCAACGAAAAGCAGCAGAAGCGCGGCCATGACGCGCTCGACGCCTATTGCGTCAACCTCAACAAGAAGGCCAAGAGCGGCAAGATCGATCCGCTGATCGGCCGCGAGTCCGAGGTGGAGCGCACGATCCAGATCCTCTGCCGCCGCTCCAAGAACAACCCGCTCTATGTCGGCGACCCCGGCGTCGGCAAGACGGCGATCGCCGAAGGTCTGGCGCGCCGCATCGTGCAGAAAGAAGTGCCGGAGGTGCTGCTCAACGCCACCATCTACGCCCTCGACATGGGCGCCCTTCTCG
>DATIXQ010000103.1:0-6151 GCA_035518375.1 Allostellaceae bacterium
TTGCGTCGGCCGTCCTGCTCGGCGCCTCGGACGCTGTAGCCAAGGCGGCACAAGCCGCGGCGGCGCTTGTTGCCGCGGCCGCCGTGTTCGTCGCATGGCGCGGCGCCCTGCGGCGCGAGCTGCAGCTCGCGGTGCTGCTCGCGGCGGCGTGCCTCGCGGCGCCGCATCTCCAAGGCTACGACATGATGCTGCTGGCGGCGGCCGCCGTGCTGCTCCTCGGCGACGCACTCGAGCACGGCCTGAGATCCGGCGACGCCGCGCTCGCGCTCGCGCTCTTTCTCCTGCCGCTCTTCAATCCGCCGCGCACGACACCCGCGGGATTTGCGACGCCGGTCATCGAGCTCCTTACGCTCGCTGTCATCCTCTGGCGCAGCCGCGCGCCGGCCGCAGCACAGATCAGCGCCACGCAGGATCGCGCATGAAGCGCAACTGGGGCCCGCTCGCCATCATCCTCGGCGGCGTTGGCGGAATCCTCGGCTGGCTCGGCACGGCGAGCGTCGTTATCAATCGGCTTGGCCCCGTGCTCTACCAGGACTGGATCGTGTTCTATTCCGCCGGCACGGCAATCCGCGCCGGCATGTCCGACCTCGTCTATGACGGCACGCACCTGACGGCCTTCGAAGCGGCGCTTCTCGGTCCCTGGTTCACCGGGCCTGTCACGCTTCACCCGTTTCTTTATCCGCCGCCCTTCCTGCTGCTGCTCGCGCCGCTGAGCCTGTTGCCCTTTGCCGTCTCGTATGTCGGCTTCGATATGGCGAGTGCACTTGCCGCCGTGGCAGCGCTGGCGCGGCGCGAGCGCGGCGGATACGACTGGTGGCGCGGGCTCATGCTGCTCGCCTTCATCCCAGCCTGCACCAACGCGCTCACCGGACAGAACGGCGCGCTCTCCTTGGCGCTAACGGTGAGTGGCTTTCGCCTGCTCGAGCGGCGGCCGGCCTGGGCAGGCGCGGTGCTCGGTCTCCTGAGCTACAAGCCGCAGCTCTTTCTGCTCGTGCCGGTGGCGCTTGCCGCCGCGCGGGCGTGGCGCGCGCTTGCCGCTTGTGCCGTCTCGGCCGCCGCGCTCGTGCTCTTGAGCGCGCTCGCCTTTGGGCCCGAGACTTGGCTCCTCTGGATCAAAGCCGGCGTCGAAGCGCGCGACCCTTCTTATGCCGAATGGTTCCGCGAGACTTATCTCGGCGGCTACGGCATCTATGTCGTGGCTGCGCGCTTCGGCGCGCCGGATCTTGTCGCGAAAGCGCTGCAGGCGGGCGCGATCCTGATCGGCGCGGGCGCGACCTATTGGGCCTATGCGCGCGAAGGCCGCACCGAGGCGAAGCTCGCCGTGCTGCTCGCGGCCATGATCGCCGCGGCACCCCATCTCGAAGCTTACGACATGATGCTGCTGTCGGCGGCCGCGATCCTCATCTTCACGAACGCCGCTGGCGAGATCGGCTTCGCGGAGTTCGTGCTCTTGGCCGCGATCTGGATATTGCCGCTGCTGCGGCCGTCCTTGACGGTCGCGGGCCTGCTCGTTCCGGTAGTGCTGTTCGGCAGCGTCTATGTGGCGCTAAGGGCGCTCGCGCCGCAGAGCACGCGGCCCCGTACGAGTGCGCTTGTGGACGCTCGTCCTGTCCAGGACGAGAGGGTCGGGTAGGCCTCTACGCGAGGCAGAGGTGGCAGAGCACGCCCTCGGTCGTCGCGTTTCCGGTGGCGAGCGGCAGCAGGTACAGGCGATAGCGGGCGCTCGCGCCTTCGAGCGGAAAGCTTTGCACCTCGTCGTGCTTCGTCGCGCGCTTCGCCGCCTGGCGCGCGCTCGACATGATCCAGTCGGTCACCATCGGCGTGAACTCGATCGCGCCGTCAGTGGTGCCGAGCCGCGAGATGCGCGGCATCGCCGCATCGCGCTCGAACAGAACGATAAGGCTGCCGGGCCAGGCATTGCCGACGAGCGCGCGATCGAGCTCGGCGATGGGCGGCACGGGACGCCCGCGGCGAAGCCGCTCCCAATAGACAACGATCTCTTCTGCGCGCGGCGGCGGCTCGTTGGCGGCGGCGCGCGGCACGGAAACCGATTGAGGCTCAGGTGCACGCACCGGCAGCGGCTCCTCCGGCGCCACCACGGGCGACGCGATGCGGCCGGTGATGTCGCCCCCTTTCAGGCTCTTCGGCGCATCCTTCGCAGGGCGCAGCGAGAGGCCCGAGAGCGAGGCCAATGGACGCGCGGTGGCATTCATGGCGTGCGCAGCGGCGTCACATTCGAACGCGGCTTGCCTCGTTGATCGAGGCACGCACACGGCTCGTCGAGCGCGTTTGGAACGATGCGATCAAGATAATGGTCGAGCGCGGCCAGGAGCACCGACTGCGCGCTCTTGTGCATGTGGGCAGCGGCAAGCCGCAGGCGATGGTGGCGCGGCTCGTCGATGCGAAGCGCGACGCGCACGCGGCTATCCTCGAGCGGCCCGCGGCGGGTCTTGCGCTTGGGCGTGCTCGGGCCGGCCGAGCCCTTCACGACGAGCAGCGCGTCGCTCAGCGAAGCGACGTCGGACGGATTCATGCAGCACCTTGCGAGGGGAGCAGCGGCCGCGCCATGTCGGTGGGCAGCATGGTGCGATAATCGTTCGAGAGACGCCGACCGATATATTCCCACAGCTGCATGATCTCGCCGGCGGAGCGTTCGTCGCCGGTGACTTCCATCACGGTGCGGCCATCGATCATGCTGGCGGCGAAATTGGTACGGTGATGGATGACGACGGGCGCGAGCGTGCCGTGCTGCGACAAGGCCATCGCCGCCTCGGCCGTGATGCGCGCGCGGGGCGTGGCACCGTTCAGCACGAAGACGAGCGGCTTGCCGAGACGCTGCACGATCTCGACCGTGGCGCCGGCCGCGCGCAGATCGTGCGGCGAGGGACGTGCCGGGATGAGCACGAGATCGACGAGGCGGATGACCTCGACAATGGTCGCCTCGATCGCAGGCGGCGTGTCGATGAGCAAGAGCTTGATGCCGAGCCCGCGCATGCGCTCGATGTCGGCCGCGAGCCGCGCCGTGCCGGTACGTGCGAAAAGTGGCGTTTCGGCCTCGCGCGCGTTCCACCATTCCGAGAGGCTGCCTTGAGGATCGGTGTCGACAAGCGCGACCGGCCCCGCCTGTGCCTTGTCGGCGGCCACGGCGAGATGGCCGGCGAGCGTGGTCTTACCTGACCCGCCCTTTTGCGATGCGACTGCGATAATGTGCATTGGAAGAATCTCCGCGTCACCCCTCGGCCGATTTCTATACCCGCAACTCGCTGACCACCTATGAATATCAGATCGCATTTTGCGCAAACCCGTCGCTTCCCGCGCACCCGTGAAAGCCCTCAAATCGCCTTATTCGCTGGGGGATGGCGACGAAAACGATGCCGTAGCATTTACCGAGTGAGCGGCCCCGCGAGGGGCGTTCAAAAGGACGAAAGGAGCTTCCGCCATGCGCACTTTCGCGCGCGTTGTTTCAGCCGCATCGATCTTCGTCGCGCTCGGCGCGGGCCCCGCGCTGGCGCAGCCGCATCACGATGACCATCACTGGGACGGCGACATTCACCATTTCGGCGACCACGATTTCGGACGTTGGCGCGGGGGCACGTGGTTCCACGGCATACATGAGGGGCGCAGCGGCTGGTGGTGGGTGGTGGGACCCGATTTCTATTTCTATTCGGCGCCAGTCTATCCTTATCCGGATCCCTACGTTCCGCCGGTCGTGAGCGCGGCACCGGCGCCGGCGCAATCCGTCTGGTACTACTGCAGCAACCCGCAGGGCTACTACCCCTACGTGCCGCAATGCGCGGTGCCATGGCAGCAGGTGCCCGCCCAGTAGCCGAAGTAATGTTAAAATGCGGAATTAACTATATTTGTCCTGCTTTTAACAATATTTAGCGATTGCAGGAAAAGCGCAGCTTTTCTATCATCGGGTAATAATTCCGTGGGAAACGGCCCGATGACAAGGACTTCGGCTCCGGCGCAGAGCTTCGCCCGTCCCGGCTGGGAGCGCCTCGACGCGACGGGTGCCACGGCCGGCGTGATGGGGCGGCGGCGCTGGCGCATCCTCCAAGCAGCGCAGCCCCTCGGCGCCGCCTCGGAACCGGTGCCGCGCTGGATCAGAACGCCGGAGCAGTTCGCCGATTGGCTCGCTGCTCGCCTCGATCCGCGCGCGCTGCGCGCCTACTTCCTCGATCTTGAGGAGATCGCCCGCCATGCGTGCGATCTCGAACTGCTGCGTTTTGCGAGGACCTATCTCGGGCGCACGCCCAAGTGGCGCCGCGGGTAGCTCGCGCGTAAGGCCGCCCATCTTTGGTGGATGCCGAGAAGGCCAGGTAGCCCCGCCTGCTGCTTGGAGGGGAGTGTCCTAGCGCCGCAAAACGCCCATTTTTCCGCCTAATAAGCCGTTTTTAAGGTCGTGTAGGCGCCGGGCCGCTACCCTGGCTAGCACCTGGGCTAATAGTCTCTCCGGGCGTTCGGCGCAGTCGTCTGAGTGTCCGCGATATTCGCCGGGGGGTTGAAACGCGGCCGGGCCTTACCATTTAGGGCATCACGGCCGCGGCACGTCGCCCGGCCTACCCATTGGCCTAGGGCCAGGGTGTTGCACCTGGAGCCCCGCTACTGCACTCCGCCAGTAGCAGCGCAGATCGTCCAGGGCAGGCGGGGGAACCTCCAAGTCAGGAGGTTCTAGTGACACCGAACATCGTTCTAATCACCTTGAAGACCGCGGCGGCGCAAGCCGGCTGCTCGATATCGACTGTTCGCCGGCTGATCGATGCGGGCGCCGTCCGCCTCGTGAAGCTCAATCCGCACGCGGCCGACGCGGCGCGGGCGGGCGTGCGGATCGTCGAGGCCGAGTGGCAAGCCTATCTCGCGTCTCGGCTTGAGGCACGCGCGCCGTGAGGCGGGGCTATGAGCGACCTCGCCTTTGAAGCGTGCGCCAGCCCGAAGGTTACGCCCCGGAACCCCGGCGGGCGCGCCTCCCCGGAACTGAAGGCCGACATCGCACTGGCCGCAAAGGAGACGAACGGCCAGCTTAGCGCACGCGGGTATTACGATCACGCCGTCGCGGCCGGCGTGATCGACCCGTCAGAGCGGACGCCGGCGCGCGAAATCGAGCGAATCCGAAACTTGCTCCAGGTGATGTATGGGCAAGGCCTAATTCCGTGCCTGCCAATCGCTGAGACGCGGGCGCGGCCGGCGATAGCCCCGGTAGAACTGCGGGCTGCGATCATCAAAATTTCCGAAGAAGAAGGGGACTTGACGGTAAGCGATTACGTCGCGCGTCTCCTTGACCTCGGCGTAATCGAGACGGACGACGAGAACCAGAAATGCCGGGTGCGCCAGCTTGTTCAGCACATGCACAGAAGACGAGAGATTAAGCGCGCGCCGACATACTCGATCCGCGTCGGCGAGGATAAGGAGGCGCTGCGTGGCGCCGTGCTCGGTATCCTTCGCGCGGACAACCCAATGACCGTGCGCCAAGTCTTCTATGCGCTGGTGGTACGCGGGGTGATCGAGAAAACCGATAATGAATATGCCGTCGTGGTGCGCTTGCTCGGCCAGATGCGCGACGACGAGGACATCCCGTTCGACTGGATCGTAGATAACACGAGGCGGGTACACGAGCCCCTGATGCACACGAGCCTTGCGGATTATCTCCGCGATTGTGTGGGATGGTATCGCCGCGACCCTTGGGCCGATGCCGATGTAAATGTCCAGATTTGGCTCGAAAAGGACGCCCTGGCCGGCGTGATCGAGCCAGTGACAGCAGAGTACGGCGTTCCGTTGTTCGTCTCGCGCGGCTTCTCGTCAAAGTCGTTCCTGCACGCCGCGGCCGAGCGCATCAACGCCAGTGGCGTCCCGACTTACGTGTATCAATTCGGGGATCACGACCCGTCTGGTACTCTGATTCCGCGGCAGATTGAAGATGGCTTGCGGCAGTACGTCGAGAATCCAGAACTTGTGCACTTCGAACGCGTGGCCGTGACACCCGAACAGATCGAGGAATGGAATCTCCCGACACGGCCGACGAAAAACAGCAAACACTCGGCCGACTTCGAAGGCGACAGCGTTGAACTCGACGCCATCCCGGCAGACAGGTTACGGCGACTAGTCCAGGAATGTATCGAGCGTCACATCACCAAGCGGCAACTCAAGAAGC
>DATIXQ010000104.1:0-89704 GCA_035518375.1 Allostellaceae bacterium
AGCCGTGGATCAGCGTCTCGAGATGGCGCGCGTCGAGCCCGGCCTTGCGCACGGACTCGATGACGCCGTCCACCGGATCGCGCGGCGTCGTGAGCGTCTTGGCGTGATGGATTTGTCCGGCACCAGCATCGAACGCGATGAGATCGGTGAAGGTGCCGCCGATATCAACGGCGACGAAGGTCAAGGGAACTCCTTTTTGCGCGGCAAATCATGCCGATTTGCGGGGGCGGCGCAAGGCCCGGCCTTTGCTATAGTCGCGGGCAAGGGAGGACCGATAATGAAGAATTCCAAGTGGCTCGTCGCCCTGGCCGCGGCGCTCGTGCTCATGGCGGGGCCCGCGGCCGCCGATCAGACCTTGCGCGTCGGCAAGGCGGTCACCAACGCCTTCACCTTCACGCCGCTCGACGTCGGCATGAAGGCCGGCATCTTCAAAGCGCACGGGCTTGCGATCGAGGAATACAATTTCGGCGGCAGCGCCAAGTTGCAGCAGGGGCTCGCCGCCAACAGCATCGAC
The DNA here is from genome assembly GCA_035518375.1 of Allostellaceae bacterium. Lineage (GTDB taxonomy): Bacteria > Pseudomonadota > Alphaproteobacteria > ATCC43930 > CGMCC-115725 > DATJLY01. The sequence continues at coordinate 515 of DATIXQ010000104.1, forward strand.
ATCGGCATCGGGTCGGGGCCCGAGCTGTCGTTCGTGGCGAAAGGCGCACCCGTCTTGGGCGTCGCGGCGATGGCCGGCAAGCCCGCGCTTCTCTGCCTCGTCGTCTCCGACAAGGGCGGCATCAAGACCGTCGCCGATCTGAAGGGCAAGACGGTCAGCAGCTCGACCGTGGGCTCGCTCACCACCTGGCTCGTGCGCGAGTTGTCGCGCCAGCAAGGCTGGGGGCCGGACGGCATAAAGATCGCTTATCTCGGCGAGGAGCCGGAGCAACTCTCCGCCCTCTTCACCGGCCAGACCCAGGGCGCCACGGTTCAGATCGCGGCCGGCTACAGGCTCGAGCAGGAGGGCCGGGGCCGCATCCTCTATCGCTATGGCGACATCCAATCGCACTTCATCATCCATGTGATCTTCGCGCGGAAGGCGCTCATCGCGAGCGACCCCGACGCCGTGCGCAAGTTCCTTGCCGGCTGGTTCGAGACGATCAAGTACATGGAGACGCACAAGGACCAGGTGGTCGAGGTCGCCGCCCCCATCATGGGCGTGTCGCCAGAACTCGCGGGACGCGCCTATGACGAGCTGATGCCGACCTTCTCGCGCGACGGCAAGTTCGACCCCGAGGCGCTGAAGGTGCTGGCGCGCTCCTATGTCGAGATGAACCTGCTGCCGCAGGAGCCCGACATGCAGACGCTCATCACCGAGAAATTCCTGCCGGGCGCCACGGCGACGCAGTAGCGCCTATTCCGCCGGCGTCTCTTCGAGCTGCCCGCCGCGCGCAGACGGCCGGTGGCCAGTGACGGCGGCGCCCGCCGCCGGCTCGAGCTTGCGGAACGACGCGATCGAGAACAGCGAAAACACGCCGAAGACGACGAACGCGATGCGGAAGTCGGTGGCCGAGAGAGGCGCCTCGGCGCTCGCGCGCGCGACATGCGTCAGGTGCACGGCAATCGCCGCCAGCGCGATCCCCATGCCGTTCGTCAGCTGCTGCACCATGCTCGAGAAGCTGGTGGCGGCGCTCATCTGGCCGGACGGGATATCGACAAACGCGAGCGAGTTGAGCGCGGTGAATTGCAGCGAGCGGAAGAAGCCGCCCACCGCCAGGATCGCGAACATGAGCAGCACGGGCGTCGACTGCGTGAAGAGCGCGCAGAGCGCGAAGAAGCCCGCGGAGATCAGGCAATTCACGACAAAGGTAGTGCGGTAGCCAAAGCGCCGCAGGATCGGCCCGGTCGACATCTTGTTGAAGAAGCTGCCTAGCCCGCCCGCAAACGTGATGAGGCCGGAATTGAAGGCGCTCATGCCGAAGCCGACCTGCAGCATCATCGGCATGAGGAACGGCATCGCGCCGACCGTCACGCGGAAAATGCTGCCGCCCGTGATGTTGGCGCGGAAGGTCGCGATGCGCATGAGCGTGAGATCGATGAGGGGCGCGACATGCCGGCGCGCGTGGAGAAATGCAGCGCCGCCGGTCAAAGTCCCCACGGCGAAGATCGCGAGCACGATGCCGTCGCTCACCGCCGGGTGCGCGATGAGGTTGCAGCCGGACATGAGGCAGGTGAGCGTGACGCCGGTCAGGACGAAGCCGCGCCAGTCGAGCGGCGGTACGTGATCGGGCTTCGTGTCCTCGATGAGGAGCGTCACCAGCACAATGCCGAGGATGCCGAACGGCACGTTGAGGAAGAACACCCAGCGCCACGATAGATATGTCGTGATGAGGCCGCCCACCGGCGGGCCCATGATGGGCCCCAGGATCGCCGGGGTCGTGAGATACGAGATCGCACGCACGAGCTCCGTCCGGTCGATGCTGCGCAGGAGGACGAGGCGCCCGACAGGCACCATCATCGCGCCGCCCACGCCCTGGAGAATGCGCGCCGAGGTAAGCTCGACGATGTTGTTGCAGAACCCGCACGCAATCGAGGCGATCGTGAACACGGCGATCGCCGCGCGGAACACGGTCGCGGCGCCGTAACGGTCGGCGATCCAGCCGCTCACCGGGATGAAGACGGCGAGGCTCAGCATGTAGGCGGTGACGGCGAGCGAGAGCCGGACCGGGCTGTCGCCGAAGGAAAGCGCGATCGACGGCAGCGCCGTGTTGATGATCGAGGTGTCGAGATTCTGCATGAACAGGGAGCACGCCACGATGAGCGGCACGATCATCGAGTTGACGGGCAACCTCTTCACCATCGGGTGTTATTTAGCGCATCGGCGCACGAAATCGAAGAAGAGAGGCGCCCGACGCAACGCAGCCATGCATGAGGGCTAATGCGTGGCGTTCATGCGGTTTTCCCACTCCTCGCTCGTCTCGAACACGATTCGGCCGGGAGTCTTCGGCGGGAAGCCGCCGCGCACCGCGCCGGGCGTGCGGTCTTTGTAAATGCGGCCCAAATGCGGCGAGAGCGGCCGGCTGTTCGGCACCGAGAGCCACATGCGCAGAAGATGGCGCCGGCGCTCGGGCTCGGGATGATCCTCGAACGCGGTGCGCGCGTGCATGACGACGTGGTTGTTGCAGAGCTGCAAATCGCCCGGCTGGAAATCGGTCGGAAAGTGGAACTCGGGATCGGCCGCCACCGCGTCGAACGCGTCGAGCGCCGCCGCCTGCGCTTCGCTGAGGCGCGGCGCCTCGGGAAAGCGCTGGCCGTTCTTGATCTGGCCCCGAATGTAGCGGCACGAGAAATGTCCCTCGTGCTGCGTGAAGATCGGCTGCGGATAGAACGGCGCCTCGCCCGCACGCTCCTGGCCCTGCATGCTCCAGTAGTAGGGCTCGTAGAGCACGTCGAGGAGATCGGGCTTCGAGCGCAGCAGCTCGTTGTGGATGGCGACGGAGCTCGCGACGAGCGAGCGGCCGCCTTGCTTCGCCGCGTGCACGACGAAGAGGCTCGCGACATCGCAGCTGTCGGTGTGGAAGGACAGCGTTCCGCTTGTCTTGTAACCGCGGAAGCGCGGGCTATCGGCGGGCACCCGGATGTCGCGGACGTCGCCGATCACGTCGCCTTCGTCGCTCTGCGAGACGGCGGTGCCGAGATATTTACCGAGGCACCAGTAGATCGCCCGCGCATCCTCGAGGCCGAGCCGGTCGAGCGCGAAGCCGCGGATCATGAACATGCCGGGGCCACGCTCGAGCGCCTCGTGCGCGCGCGCCGCGATCGCGGCAAAGCGCGGCGCCGGAAAATCCCCGCGCGTCGCCTTCTCGAGCGGCACGCGCGAGCCTTTGAAGCGGGCGTAGGCCGCGTCGATCTCGGCCAGTTCGTCCTTGTCGAGGACGTAAAGCCAGTCGCGCCGCTCGTCGAGCTCGCGGCTTTTCCAGTTCGCCGGCGATCGGACCGGCGCCCGCGTCATTTCTGCACCAGCGGACAGCCGCCCTCGGCGAGCGAGAGGAAGAGCTGATCGCCTGGAATCTTGCGCACGAATTTCTCATCGTCCCACGGGCCTTTCGATTCGGCCGGCGACTTGATCTGATAGAGATTGACGCTGTCGATGAGGCGGCCGTCGGCGCGCAAGGTCACGCTCTCGCCGAACTTCTTCATCGGATGCGCGCGCATCTGCGCCACGACCTTGACCGGATCGTCCGTGCCCGCCTCCTTGATCGCGGTGAAATAGGCAATGAGGCCGGAATAGTTCGCGGCCTGGGTCGCGTTCGGCATCTTGTGGCGGACCTCGAAGAATTTCTTGGAAAAGGCGCGCGTCTCGTCGTTGTCGTCCCAGTAGAAATCGGCCTCGGTAAAAACGCCCTTCGTGGTCTGGAGCCCGACCGCCTCGATGTCCGAAAGCTGCATCAGGAAGACGGCGATCTTCTGCTTCGAGCCGATGACGCCGAACTCGGTCGCCTGCTTCAGCAAGGTCGAGAGATCGAGGCCGATCGAACCGACGCCGATCGCATCCGCGCCCGACTGCTGCGCCTGGAGCAGGTATTGCGCGAAATCGGTACTGTTCGTCGGATGGAACACGGTGCCCAAAAGCTTGCCGCCGCTGCGCTTCACCATCTCCTCGCCGACCGCGGCCAAGGATTTGCCGACGAAGAAGTCGGGCATGATGAAGAACCAGGATTTGGCGCCCTCCTGCGCGAGCGCGTTGATCGGCGCGCGCGCTTGGGCCGCCGTGTCCATGCCCCATTGCACGCCGGTGGGCTGACAGCCCTTGCCGGTGAGATCGCTCGTCGCTGCGACCGTGGCAAGGAACATCTTATGCTTCTCGTAGGCCATGCGCTGGATCGTGATGGCGGCCGCCGAGGCCGGCACGTCGACGATCACGTCGACGCCGCCATTGTCGTACCATTCGGTCGCGATCTGCGTCGCAAGGTCGGGCTTCGACTGCATGTCGGCCGAGATCACCTCGATCTTCTTGCCGATCACCTCGCCGCCAAAATCCTTGGCTGCGATTTGGGAAGCGACGACCGAGCCCTCGCCCATCGAGGTCGAAGCGAAACTCGTGAGATCGGTCAGAACGCCTACCTTCACGGTCTTGTCGCCGGCCAAGGCCGGCACGGCGGCAAGCGCCAGCGCCGCACCCAGAAGTGCTGCAGCTCTCATGTCCCCCTCCCCTATTCCTTCGTCTCGCCCTCGCGCTCGAACGTGACGCGATGGCCCCATGTCTTGTCATAGTCGCGCTGCGCCGATTTCGGCAGATAGCGCGCTTCGATCTCGGGAATCCGCTCGGCGTCGATGAGCTTCTTCGCGTCGATCAAACCCCACTTGCTGCGCTTCATCGCGGCCGAGCTTTCGGCCAAGGCGTTCGGACCCTTCTCGCGGAACTCGTTCAGGATCTGCCACACCGCCTGGATGCCATAGGTCGAGCAGAAGGTCGGATAGAGCGCGATGCGCGCGCCCAACTCCTCGTATTCCTTGGGCTGCGGCGCCGGCTCGTGCCCGCCGCCCCAGATGACGAGAAGCGGCGCCGGGATCGCCGCCGCGGCGCGGCGGATCTGGTCCCGCGTCTCGACCGAGTTGAGCCAGACGAGATCGGCGCCGCCTTTCTCGACATAGGCAACCGACCGGCGCAGCGCGTCGTCGAAGGTCTCGCCCTCGGCGCCGATCGAATCGCAACGCGCGCACAAGACGAAGCTCGGGTCGACCTCGTTGCGGGCGGCGACCGCGGCCTGGAGCTTGCCGACCGCTTCCTCGAGCGGGATGAGGCGGCGGCCCGCCGCGGTGCCGGATTTCTTCGGCGCCTCCTGGTCCTCGATCTGCATCGCGGCGACGCCGGAGCGCACGATCTCCTTCACCGCCCAATGGACGTTGACGGCATTGCCGAATCCGGTGTCGGCATCGACCAGGATCGGAATGTCGGCATGGGCCGCCATGTGGCGCGCGTGATCGACGAGATCGCGCAGGCCCATGATGCCGTTATCGGGAACGCCCAAAAGCACGCTCGAAAGCTGCGAGCCCGGGAGGAAGAAGGATTCGAAGCCTGCCTCCTGCGCCATCCGGGCATAAAGCGGCCCGAACCCGCCCGGCATCAGCATGAGCTTCTTGCGCTGGAGGAGCGCGCGGAATTTCTGGCGCTTGGCTTCGGCTTCACTTGCCATGTCAGGCGCTCCAGTAGGCGAACGCCATGGCGGTGCCAGTGCCGGCCTCGGAGCGGTAGCACGGCACATAGTCGAGGAGATGCATCTTCATGCCAAGCTCGGCCATGGCGGCGGCGAGCGGCAGCCAGTTCTTGATCTCGCCTGTGCCGGGCGAGCGGAACATCATCTCCGGGATCGCCTGGAGCCGGTCGAAATCGTTGGCCGCCATCGCGTCGAGCACAAGCCGGTCGAATTCCTCGTCGATGACGAAATGGGTGAGCCCGCCCGAGGCGATCAAGGCGACGCGCTCGTCGACGGGGAAGGATTTGACGGCGCGCGCGACCGCGCGGCCGAAGGCGAGGCAGCGCTTCACTGTCGGCTTGTTGGGTTCGTAGTAGTTGTTGACGAAGAGCGGCACTGTCGGCACCGGGTCGTCGTGCATGATGCGGCGATAGACGAAGCCGAAAGCGTGCGGGATCGAGTTCGAGCCGCGCGGGCCCTTGGGAATGCGGCTCATCTGCGCCACGTCGAACTCTTCGGCGATGAGCTCGCGGATGAGGTGGTCGGCCAATTCCGGCGCGCCGGCATAGTGCGCAGGCTCGGGCGGGCAATAGCCCAATTCGGCCGCGCCCACGCCTGGCGGCAGCGCCGCGCGCTGCTCCGCGGTCTTCGGGATGTTGCCGATCGTCTCGCCGCGATAGACGGCGAAGGCGGGGATGTCGTCGTCGGAGAAGATCTCGGACTGGTCGTTGCCGAAGATGACGGCGACGCTCGGGCGCGCCGCCTTGAGGCGCTGGGCCAGATCCTCGATCCGCTCCTGGCACAGGCCGTGCTTCCGGCGCCATTCCGTTTCGGTGATGCGCGGCGCCCAATCGGTGTCGCTCCGCATGGTGACGAGCTCGGCGAAGGCGTACTCGGTGCCGTGATGGAAATGGCGGTTGCGCTTGTCGGCGACGACGCGCTGCGGCCATTCGCTTGGATCGGTGACGAGTTGCGGCCCATGCGAGGTGCCGATGCCAATGACCGGACGTGCCAAGATTTTCCTCCGTTCCCCGAGGCGCAAATGGTGCTGCCGCCGGGGATGGGGTGTCAAGCCGACGGCGCGCAGCGGGAGAGTCGTACTGCGACGGCGATTAGCGCTATATACTCATTTCCTCAGAGGGAAGGACGCGAGAGACAGGACCATGGCCGACGACGCGAGAGTCGAAAGCGCGAGCCGCTGGGACGGGTTGACCCAGACCGGCGCGGGTACGCGGATGGGCAAGCTGCTCAGGCGCTATTGGTGGCCGATCGCGGGCGCCAGCGAGATGGACGGGGCGGCGACGAAGCCGGTCCGGCTCCTCGGCGAGAACCTCGTCCTCTACAAGGACCTGAGCGGCGGCTACGGGCTGCTCGACCGGCATTGCCGCCACCGCCGTGCCGACCTCACCTACGGCTATGTCGAGAAGTGCGGGCTCCGCTGCAACTACCACGGGTGGCTCTATGGCGCCGACGGGCGCTGCCTCGAACAGCCCTACGAGGACGTGGCGCACCCGGACTCGCGCTTCAAGGACGAGATCCGCATCAAGGCCTATCCGGTCGAGGAGCGCGGCGGGATGCTGTGGGCCTATCTCGGGCCCGAGCCGCGCCCGCTCGTGCCGAACTGGGAGTTCTTCACCTGGAAGAACGGCTTCCGCCAGGTCGTGCTGGCCGACATCCCGTGCAACTGGTTCCAATGCCAGGAGAACTCGATCGACCCGGTGCATTTCGAGTGGACCCACTCGAACTGGAGCGTGCGCCTCAAAGGCGACACCGGCCCCTATTCGCCGAAGCACCTCAAGGTCGACTTCAACGAGTTCGAGTACGGCTTCCAATATAAGCGCATCCGCCAGGACACGAGCGACCAGGACCGGCTCTGGACCATCGGCCGCGTCTGTCTTTGGCCGAACGCGCTCTTCACCGGCAACCATTGCGAGTTCCGCGTGCCGGTCGACGACGAGAACACGCTCTCCGTCACCTGGCATTTCTCGCGCGTGCCGCGCGAGCGCGAGCCTTATGTCCAAGGCAGCGTGCCGACCTGGCGCGGGCCCATCTCCGATCCCGCCACCGGGCGCTGGATCACGACTCATGTCATGAACCAGGATTTCATCACCTGGACCGGCCAGGGCACGATCGCCGACCGGACGAAGGAGCTGCTCGCGCCAAGCGACCGCGGCGTCCTCATGCTGCGCCGCCGCTTCCTTGCCGACATGGACGCGATCGATGAGGGCAAGGACCCGAAGGCGACCGTGCGCGACGCCAAGGTCAACGAATGCATCGACTTGCCGGTGGCCGAGCGCGAAGCGCTCGTCGTCGGCATGACGCGCGCGGAATACTTGAAGGACCCGTTCGCACGGCGCGGGCTTCAGGGCTATCTGTTCCAGACCGGGCAGCCCAAAGAAGTGCGCAACGCCTTCCTCGCGGCGATGGGCATCAACGACAGCGAGATCGGCGAAGGGCTCGAACAGATCGACCCGCTCGCGCCCAACACGCGCGGCGGCTGAAGACAGGGAAGACACCTAGGGAGGGGACATGTCACGGATGGGATTGCGCGCGCTGGCCGCGCTCGTCGGGCTTGGCGCGCTCTGCGGCGCCGCGTGGGCGGACGAGGAGCCGCTCAAGATCGGGCTCGTCGGCTCGTTCTCGGGCGGGGCGGCGCAATGGGGCATCTCGGTCGATGCCGCCTTCGCCGCCTACCAGAAGCAGCATGGCGACAGTGCCGGCGGCCGCAAGATCGAGTTCCTGCGCCGCGACACGACCGGGCCCAATCCCGACATCGTGCGCCGGCTCGTGCAGGAGCTGATCTCGCGCGACAAGGTCGAGCTTATCTGCGGCATCGAGTTCACGCCCAACGCCCTGGCCGCGGCCGGGCTCTCGACGCAGGCGAAGGTGCCGCTCCTCATCGTCAACGCGGCCACCACCGAGATCCTGACAAACGCGCCCTATACCTCGCGCTTCGGCTTCACCACGGCGCAGATCGTGACCCCCTTCGCCAAGTGGGCGGCGAAGAACGGCTATCACGACGTCTATGCGATCTATACCGATTACGGGCCCGGCATCGAGGCCGGCAACGCCTTCAAGAAGGCCTTCACCGAGGCGGGCGGCAACGTCGTCGGCGAGGTGAAGCCGCCGCTCATCAGCCCGGACTATTCGGCCTACATCCAGCGCGTCAAGGACGCGAAGCCGCAGGCGATCTTCATCTTCGCGCCCGCGGCCGACCATCCGCAGATCTTCCTCAAGGCCTATCGTGACGCGGGCCTCGGCGAGATGGGCGTCAAGATCCTGGCGACGGGCGACCTCACCAACGAATCCGTGCTCAACAATCTCGGCGACCCGGCGCTCGGCATGATCACCACCTTCGATTATTCCGAGGCGCACGATTCCCCGCTCAACAAGGAATTCACGAAAGCTTTCTATGCCACCGCGCGCGACAACACGCGGCCCGACTTCACCGCGGCCGCGGCCTATGACGTCATCAACGCCATCTACAAGATCGTCGACGCCCAGCACGGCAAGATCGATCCCGACCGCACCATGGCGCTCATCAAAGGCATGAGCTTCGAGAGCCCGCGCGGGCCCATCGCCATCGACCAGAACCGCGACATCGTGCAGAACGTCTATTTCCGCAAGGTCGAGAAGGTGGGCGGCAAGCTCGAGAACGTCGAGTTCCAGACGACGCCGATGGTCGACGATCACGGCAACCCGACGAAGTAACGCCGCGCCATGGTGGTGAGCCTCGTCAACGTCCTCGTCAACGGGGCCGCCTACGGCATGCTGCTGTTCCTGATGGCAGGCGGCCTCTCGGTGACGATGGGATTGATGGGGTTCGCCAATCTCGCGCACGGCTCGCTCGCGATGCTGGGCGGCTATGTGCTGGCGACACTGATGAACCACTACGACGTCTCGTTTCTGCCGGCGCTCTTGGCGGCGACGATCGCGACGGCCTTTGCCGGCGCCATCGTCGAGCGCACCGTCTTCCGCCGGCTCTATGGCGGGGCGGAACTCGATCAGGTGCTGCTGACGATCGGCGTCGTGTCGATGACGGTGGCGGCCGCCACATATGTCTGGGGCACGAACCCGACCTCGGTGAAGATCCCGGCGTGGCTCGACGGCCGGCTGCAGTTCGGCAACTTCGATTTCGGCGTCTACCGGCTCTTCCTCCTCATCGTCGGCGGCGCGCTCACGGCCGGCCTCTTCTTCGGCATCGACCGCACCAATTTCGGCGCCAAGATCCGCGCCGCCGTCGACAACCGGCGCATGACGGTGAGCTGCGGCATCGACGTGAAGCGGCTCTTCGCCTTGGCCTTCGCCATCGGCAGCGCGCTCGCGGGCCTTGGCGGCGGGCTCGCCGTGGGGCTCGTCGGGCTCGATCCGACCTTCGGCGTCAAATATCTCGTGTTCCTGCTGATGGTCGTGGTGGTGGGCGGATTGGGCTCGATCCGCGGCACGCTCGTCGCGGCGATTGCGCTTGGCATCTGCGACGTCACCGGCAAATACTACGTGCCCGACGCCGGCGCCTTCATTCTCTACGCGGTCGTGGTCGTCATGCTGCTGTGGCGCCCGCGCGGCCTGTTCGGACGCTAGCCTTGGCCGTTCTCGCCGCCGAAGACGCAACCCGCCTTTTCGTCGCGCGGAGCCGCTGGCGCTGGGAGGAGATCGTCTTCTGGCTCGTCGCCGCGTCGAGCTATTTCCTCTTTCCCGGCCACCTCGTCCTCATCACCCAGGCCTTGATCGCCGGGCTCTTCTCGATGTCGCTCGACATCCTCTTGGGCTATGCCGGCATCGCGTCGATGGGCCACGCCGCCTTCTTCGGGCTCGGCGCTTACACCGCCGGCATCCTCGCGAAGATGGGCTACGGCGACCCCATCCTCGACCTGCTCGCCGCGGCGGTGCTGGCCGGCGGGTTTGGCGCGCTCTGCAGCCTGCTCGTCGCGCGGCTCCACGGCATCGGCATGCTCATGGTGACGCTCGGCATCGGGCTCTCGTGCTACGAGCTCGCGAACCGCTGGCGCGACATGACCGGGGGCGACGACGGCCTCCAGGGCATGGTGGTGAAGCCGATCTTCGGGATCTTCGCCTTCGACTTCGACGGCCATGTCGCCTTCATCTATTCCTTTGTCGTCATCTTCATTCTTTATCTCTTCGCGCGGCGGCTCGTGAACTCGCCGTTCGGGCTCGCGCTCCTCGGCATCCGCGAGAATTTGCGCCGCGTGCCGGCGCTCGGCATCGGCGTGCGCGCGCAGCTCATGCTCGCCTTCACCATTGCCGCCTCGATCGCGGGTGTCGCCGGCGCTCTCCTGGCCGAGTCGACGCAATTCATCGCCCTCGAAGTGCTGGGCTTCGACCGTTCGATCTCGGTCCTCATCATGCTGGTGCTGGGCGGGATCGGGAATCTCGTCGGCGGCATGATCGGCGCCATGGTCTTCACCGTGGCGCGTGACGAGCTTGCGGCACTCGACCCCGTCTACTGGAATTTCTGGATGGGGCTCATCCTGTGCGCGATCGTGCTGTCGGGCTCGGGCGGCATCGTCGGTCTCTTGCGCCGCATCGAGCGCCGCTTCGGGGGGACGGCACGGTGAGTGAACAGCTCGCGCTCGAGACGCGCGGCCTCAACCGCAGCTTCGGCGCGCTGCGCGTGGCACAGGACATCGCCTTCCGCCTGCCGCGCGGCGCACGCCACGCGTTGATCGGCCCCAACGGCGCCGGCAAGACGACCCTCATCAACCTTCTGACGGGCGCGCTGCCGCCGTCGAGCGGCACGGTTCTGCTCGAAGGCCACGACATCACCGCGATGCCGGCCGAAGCGCGCGTGCGGCGCGGGCTCGTGCGCACGTTCCAGGTCAACACGCTCTTCCCCCATCTTTCGCCGCTCGAGGCGACGGCGCTCGCGATCGCGCGCCGCCACGGGCTCTGCCTCAATCCGCTGCGCGCGCTGAAACATTGTAGCGCTGTCATATCCGAGGCGCGCGATCTGCTCGGCCGGTTCGATTTCGGCGCCGACGCGGCGCGGCCGACGCGCGAGCTGCCTTATGGCCGCCAGCGCCTCCTCGAGATTGCGCTGGCGCTCGCGGCGGAACCGAAGGTGCTGCTGCTCGACGAGCCGGCGGCGGGCGTGCCCGAGGGCGAGAGCGACGAGATCTTCGCCGCGCTGAGCCTTTTGCCGCGCGACATCGCCGTCCTCTTCATCGAGCACGACATGGACGTGGTGTTCCGCTTCGCCGAGCGCATCACCGTGATGAACGCCGGCCAAATCCTGCGCGAGGGCACGCCCGACGAGATCGCCGACGACGCCGAAGTGCGCGAGGTCTATCTCGGCGAGGACGGCGATGTCTGAGCCGCTCGTCGCGGCCGAGGGCCTCTGCGCCGGCTATGGCGACGGCCAGGTGCTGAGCGACATCTCGCTTTCGCTCGAGCGCGGCAGCTCGCTCGCCGTCCTCGGCCGCAACGGCGTCGGCAAGTCGACCCTCATGCTGACGCTCATGGGGCATTTGAGCCCAAGCCGCGGGCGCATTCTGTGGCAGGGCCATGACATGAGCGGGATCGCGCCAGACGAGCGCGTGCGTGCCGGGCTTGCGTGGGTCCCGCAGGGGCGCGAAGTGTTCCCCTCGCTCACCGTGGACGAGCATCTCGCGATCGTGGCGCGGCCCGGCAAATGGACGCGCGAACGCATCTATCACCAGTTTCCGAAGCTCGCCGAGCGGCGCCGCAATCTGGGGCGCGAGCTTTCCGGCGGCGAGCAGCAGATGCTCGCGATCGGGCGCGCGCTCATGGCGAACCCCGAGCTTTTGCTGCTGGACGAGCCGCTCGAGGGGTTGGCGCCGATCGTCGTCAAAGAAGTGGCGAGCCGCATCCGCGCGCTCATGGCGGAAGAGAAGATCGCGATCATGCTCGCCGAGCAGCATGTGCGCTTCGCGCTCGAGCTGACCGAGCACGCAATCGTGCTGGAGCGCGGGCGCATCGTCCATGCAGGCACGAGCGCAGAGCTCGCGGCCGATCAGCCGACGCTCGACCGCCTGATCGGCATGAAGCGGCTGCGCGCCCACACCGCGGAGGCTTAAGGAAAGGAGAGATCATGGCGACCGACAAGGAGCCCTGGGGCAAGAACGTGCTCGTCGAGTTCGAGGACAGGGTCGCGTGGGTGAGCTTGAACCGCCCGGAAAAGCGCAACGCCATGAGCCCGCCCCTGAACGACGAAATGGTGAAGGTGATGGAGGCGCTCGAGGTCGACGACCGCTGCGGCGTCTTCGTGCTGACGGGCGCGGGGGATTCGTTCTCGGCCGGCATGGACCTGCGCGAATATTTCCGCGCCCTCGACGGGCTGCCCTATGAGCAGCAGCTCGCCGGGCGGCGCTCGGCCTGGCAGTGGCAGTGGAAGCACATGATGGCGTTCTGCAAGCCGACCATCGCCATGGTGAATGGCTGGTGCTTCGGCGGCGCCTTCACGCCGCTCGTGGCGTGCGACCTCGCGATTGCCGCCGAGGAGGCGCAATTCGGCGTCAGCGAAATCAACTGGGGCATCATCCCCGGCGGCAACGTCACGCGCGCGCTCGTCAACACGCTCAGCTTGCGCGACGCCATGTACTACGTGATGACGGGTGAGACCTTCGACGGCAAGAAGGCGGCCGAGATGCGCATCGTCAACGAGGCCGTGCCGCGCGCGAAGCTGCGCGAGCGCACGCGGGAACTCGCGAAGACGCTCCTCGGCAAGAACCCGACGGTGCTGCGCGCGGCGAAGCAGGCCGTGCGCCACGTGCAGGACATGCCGTGGGAGCTTTCCGACGAATACCTGATGGCGAAGGGCCACCAGGCGCGTTACCTCGATCCCGAGCAGGGGCGCAACAAGGGGCTGACGCAGTTCCTCGACGAGAAATCGTTCCGCCCCGGCCTCCAGCCCTATCGCCGCGAGAAGTAGCCTCGCGCGGTCGCCGATTGACGAACGGCCGCGCGCGCAGGAGGATTCGGGCCTGCTCTGCCAAGGAGGCGTCGATGAGCTTGCCGAAATCGATCCATATCAGCGAGGAAGGCCCGCGCGAGGGATTCCAGTTCGAGAAGGGACCGATCACGACCGGGCGCAAGATCGAATTCATCGACGCGCTCGCCGAGACCGGCCTCGACCACATCCAGATCGTGTCGTTCGTCAATCCGAAGGCGGTGCCGGGGATGGCGGACGCCGAGGAGGTGGTGCGCGGCATCCATCCCAAGGAAGGCGTGGCCTATACCGGGCTGTGGTTCAACGAGAAGGGGCTCGAGCGTGCGGTCGCGACCGGTCGCCTCGAGATCAAGGGCTCGCTTTTCCTGTCGGCGTCGGAGCCGTTCCTGAAGCGCAACAACAACCGCACCAACGAGCAGGTCGAAGCCGAGGCGCACCGCATGATCGAGCTCTACAAGGAGCACGGCATTCCGGTCGAGCGCTGCGGCGTGATGGCGGCGTTCGGCTGCAATTTCGCGGGCGACGTGCCGGTCGAGCGCGTGACATCGCTCATCGCGCGCGAGGTCGCGATCGCCCAGGAGCATGACGTCAAGCTGAAGCGCGTCATGCTGGCCGACACGATGGCGTGGGGCACGCCCTACACCGTGAAGCGCCTCGTCGGCGCGGTGCAGGACCGCTTTCCGGAAATCGACATCTCGCTTCATCTGCACGACACGCGCGGCATGGGCATCGCCAACGCGTTTGCCGGCCTCGAAATGGGCGTGCACTATTTCGATTCGTCCGTCGCGGGGCTCGGCGGCTGTCCGTTCGCGGGCCACAAGGGCGCCGCCGGCAATGTCTGCACCGAAGATCTCGTCTTCATGTGCGACGAGATCGGCATCGAGACCGGCATCGATCTCGAGAAACTCGCGGAGTGCGCGCGCATGGCCGAGGACGTGGTCGGACACGACCTGCCGGGCTCGGTCATGAAGGGCGGCAGTCTCGCGCGCCTGCGCGAGCGGATCCAGGCCGGCGCGAGCTGAGATGCCGGATACGCAAGACGCGCACGACACCGACCTGCCGTTCGGGCCGAGCGACCTGCGCGACAAGATCCCGGTGCTGGGTCTGCGCGAGTACTGGTATCCGGGCGTGAGGGACAGAGCGGTCGGCTGGAAGAAGCCTGTCTTCATCAAGATGCTGGGGCAGGATCTCTGCCTCTTCCGCGGCAAGAGCGGGGCCGTCGTCGCGCTCGACAATGCCTGCCCCCATCGCGGCGCCATGCTCGCGCGCGGCAACTGCGAGTTCCGCGGTCACGTCACCTGCTTCTACCACGGCTTCGTGTTCGACGAGCGCGGCGAATGCGTCGCGGCCTTGGGCGAAGGGCCGGACTCGCCCATGCCGGGCAAGATCCGCGCGCGCACATATCCGACCGAGACGCGCAAGGGCACCGTCTTCATCTGGATGGGCGAAGGCGCGCCCGTGCCGCTCGAAGAGAGCATCCCGGAGGATTTCTTCGACGACGAGAAACAGGTTCTGTCGTGGGTCACGGTGTGGAACGCCAACTGGCGCCCGTGCTTCGAGAATTCGTTCGACAGCCACGTGCGCTATCTGCACCGCAACTCGGCGATGCTGATGATGAAGCCGATGCACCCGCCCGCATATCCGCCGGGCCGGCCGAAACGCGTCGGCGCGCATCGCCTGACGCCGACGATGGGCGTTCACGCGCGCGGCTCGCTCGCGCCCGACTTCTTCCCCGGCCTCGGCACGCGCTGGCCGAAGAACGGCGTGCGGCGCTACTGGACCTGGCTCTTCGACATGCTGCGCAAGCCTTTCGACAAGCTGCCGCGCTACACGGGCAGCGACGATTGGGGCATGGGCCAGCATCTGCCGTGCATGGTGCGCATCCATTACGGCAGCTACATGTGGACGCGGTGGGCCGTGCCGATCGACGCCAACACGACGCGCATGTTTTACTTCCACAGCGCGATCCGCACGAGCGCGCTCGCGCGCGCCTATGAGTGGCTCAGCTACCACCTCTTCCATCACTGGGTGATGGACCGCAATTTCTCGGCCCAGGACGCGCCCGCGGCGATCCACGCCTATTACGATCGGCCGGAATATCTGGCACCCACGGACGCGCAGCTTGTCGGCTGGCGCCGCTTCCTTCTCAGCGCGCGCGGGGTCGAGCGGCGGGAGTAGCGGCGTCTTCTGTCATTGCGAGAAGCCGAAGGCGACGAAGCAATCTCGCGGGAGATTGCTTCGCTTCGCTCGCAATGACTGCTCTGATTTACTTCTGATACGCCGCCAAAAGCGCGTTGAGCTGGTTGCCGCAGCCGACCTCGCGCATATAGCCCGCGCGCATCGCGTCGTTGTTGACCGATTTCGGCAAGAGCCGCACCGTCACCGGCGCGGTGCGGCCGGCCACCTCGATGACGTAGTCCCAATTGTCTTTGAGCGGCATCGTCGCCGGCAGCGTCACCCGGTCGGCGTTGGCGGGCCACGAGCCCGTGACGTTCCAGCTCCGGTCTTTCGGCGCGAACGCGATCGTCGCCGGACTCAAGGGCGCGCTGCGCCACAACACCACCGGCTGACCCTGGCGCACGCAGCTCGTGCCGGGATGGCTCACATCGACGACCCACGGATCGGGCAGCTTCACCTCGTTCTGGCCGCGCACCACCCCGACCTCGTTCGTGCGCGCCCGGGTCTCGGTGATGAAGGCGGCCATCGCGCTCGTGACGTCGCCGTTGCCGGCCTTGGCGAGGCTGTTGGGCGCGGCCGTGCTCGGGCCATCGATATGGATGGTCTCGCCGCCTTCGCTCAGCAGCGTGACGGCCTGGCCGTCCTCGAGCTTCAGCGGCTGGGCGCCGCTGACCGACTGCCCGGCGGGAAGGCGGATGCCGTCGGCCTCGATCACCACGAAATCGCCGGCGTCGGCGGCGCGGCCAACGAGGAGCAACAGCGCAGCAACGGTTAACAAAATCCGGGTCCTAGCCATGGCTACCCCCAAAACACTTCCGTCCCCTCCTTATACGACAACAGAACCCCAACTATCAGCGCATTTTAACTAATAGGGAGGGTGCGCACCCTGGCGAGACCGGGTGCATTTCGGCGCGCGCGGTTCATGCTAGGGTCGCGGCGGGAGCAAGCGCGGAGGGGCCCATGAAGCTCGACCGGATTCTCGACGGCGACGGCCATGTCATCGAGCGCGACGCCGAGCTTTACGAGTATCTCGAGCCGCCTTATGCCGGGAATACGACGCTCTTGGGCTATCCGTTCTTTCCCGCGCTCGACGGCTACAACCGCGGTGCCGTGATGGCGCGGCTCGGCATCCACCAATCCTACGAGATCACGCCGCAGCACTGGATCGACACGCTCGATCGCGTCGGGCTCGAATCCACCGTGCTCTATCCGACCGCGGGTCTCGCCTTCGCCATGATCCAGGATCCGGAATGGGCGACGGCCTTGGCGCGCGCCTACAACAACTGGTTCGCGCACCTCTATCACGGACGCAGCAAACGGCTTAGGGGCATGGCGCTCATACCGCTGCAGTCGGTGCCCGAAGCGGTGAAGGAGCTGCGGCGCGCGGTGACAGAGCTCGGCATGCTCGGCGCCGTGCTGCCCGCGAACGACGCCGATATTGGCCTCCGGCGCGGGCTCGGCCATCCCGATTTCTGGCCGATCTACGAAGAAGCCGAGCGCCTCGGCGTGCCGGTCGCGACGCACGGCGCGCCGTCGATGAATCTCGGCATCAACTCCTTCAGCAAGTTCGCCATGACGATCGCGCTCGAGCATCCGATCGCGCAGATGATTCAAGTGACGAGTTTCGTCATGGAGGGCGTGTTCGACCGCTTCCCGCGCCTGCGCGTGGGCTTCCTCGAAGCCGGCACCGGCTGGGTCTCGTACATGATGGACCGGCTCGATCGCTCGTACGAGGTCTTCAACCGCGGCGGGCGGCGCGAATTCTCGGAGTACCTGAAGCGGCGGCCGAGCGAGCATTTCGCCTCGGGCCGCATGTATTTCAGCTGCGAGGGCGGCGAGCCGACCATGCGCGAGCTGGTGCAGCGCATCGGCCACAAGACCCTGCTGTTCGCCTCCGACTTCCCGCACGAAGCGAATGTCGAGCACGCCATGCACGAGCTCGAGGAGCTGTTGGAGCGCGACGACCTTTCGGATGCCGCCAAACGCGGGATCTTCTGCGACAATATCGAAGGGTTCTACGGCCGCTGAGCAGCGGAGCGTAGGAGCGGCACGGCGCCGCAGAGGAGCGTGAGGCCCGAGGCGACGCCCGCCACCTCGAGCATCGGCGCGGCCGTGCCGTCGGCGAGCAGCCCGTAAAGCTCGGCGAAGATCCCGCTCGCGAGCGTCTGGCAGAAGACGCCGATGCCGGCGGCCGTGCCGGCAAGCTCAGGCGCCGTCTGCATCGCGCCGGCCTGCGCATTGGGCAGCGCCAGCCCCTGCGAGAAGGTGACGAAGAAGCCGGGCACGAAGATCGCGAGCGCCGACAGCTGGCCACCGAGGATGATCGCGGCCTGGACCGCGATCGCCGCGGCATTGACGAGCGAGCCCAGCATCACCATGCGCTCGATCGCGACCTTCCCCGCAAGCCGCCCGGAGACGAAATTGCCGATGCAATATCCCGCGGGAAAGGCGAAGAAGTAGAAGCCATATTCGGTCGCCGAGCGGCCCAATGCATCCTGCATCAGGAAGGGCGAGGCCGCGGCGATCGCAAAGAACGAGCCCGAGCAGAAGCCCGACTGCAGCACGAAGGCGGAAAAGCGCGCATCGGCGAAGAGCGCGCGATAATCGCGCGCGAGCGAGCGGCCGCTCGGTCCGCTGCCGGGCCGCGTCTCGCCCAGTACCGCGAAGGCCACGAGCGCGATCGCGCCGCCGGCGAGAAGCGCGAACCCGAAGACGGAGCGCCAGCCGATGGCGTCAGCGAGGAAGCCGCCGACCGGTGGCGCCAGCATGGGGCCAAGCGTATAGGCCATGGTGAGATAAGCGATCGCCTTGACGAGCCGGTCGGGGCCATAGGCGTCGCGTGCCATGGCGCGGGTGATCGTAAGGCTGCAGCCTGCTCCCACGGCCTGGACGAGCCGGCCCACGATGAGCACGGTGATCGAGCCCGCGAGCGCCGAGAGCGCGCTGCCGCCGAGGAAGAGGCCGAGCCCCCACAGCAAGACCGGGCGCCGCCCGAACCGGTCCGACAGGCTGCCATAGACGAGCGTCGCCACCGCCATGGTCGCGAGCGTGATCGAGAAGCTCAGCTCGGCGAGCCACGGGGGCACCGCGAACGCCGCCTGTACGTCGGGCACGACCGGCAGGTAGAGATGGATCGCGAGCGGCCCGATCAGGCTCACGGCAGCAAGCGCCACGGCGAAGCTCGCCGCGGGAGCGCGGACGGCCGCTACCGCCACGCGTCGATCGAGAGCGTCTTGAAGTGGCGGGCGCCGATCATCTTCCACGCGCCTTGCGTCCCGCCGCCGACCACGACGGCGTTGATGTCCTTGGGCTCGAACATGTGCACGATCTCGTCGGGCTTCGCCTTGAGGCGCGAGGCGAAGGGCTCGACGCCCGCCTCCGCGAGCGGCAGCGTGCGCGTCTGCACCCACATGTCGTCCCAATATTCGCGCGCGGGCAGGCGCGCATTCTCGGCGCACCAGTCGATGAATTGCTGCTTCGTCGCGATGCCGCGCTCGGCGAAAAGCCGCGCCACGATCGGATCCATGACGACGAGCGGCGGGAAATGCGCGCCGGCGGCAAGGCAGAGCCGCATCTTCTCCTGCCACGTGTCGCGCGGACCATAGCCCTCCTGCATGTAGCGGAGACCAAAGAACACGCTGACCGTGTTGTCGGTGGGCTTGAAGCCCTTCTGCACGTGCAAGGGCTGCCACGGACTTTGCTCTTCGTTCTCGGCGAAGCAGAAGGAAAAGGCCAAGGGATTGCCGAGCGTCCCCATATAGGTCTCGTCCGGCACCGAGCCGCCTTGCAGATTCTGCGACAGGAGGCTGTAGGCGCGGCCGATCGTGACGTTGGCGTGATTGTACGGGCCCATCGCGCCGATGCCGGAGCTCATGCCGATCTCGTTGCGGATCGGGCCGTTCACCACGGCAAGATTGGTGATCGAGGTGGTGCTGCTCGAGCGCGACGATTGCCCCGACGCGGCAAGCGCCAGGATCACCGGGAAATATTCGGGCTTCGCGCCCGCCATCACCGCGTTCACCGCCACCTTCTCGACCGTGAATTCCCAGTATTCGCGGAACTCGGTCGGGCGCATGCGGCCCACGACCTCGTCGGGCTTCCTGTGCGTACCCTTGAGCATCGCCGCCACGCGCTCCTCGGTCGGCAGCACGATCGGCAGGAAATCTGTCCAGTGGTTCTCGATGAAGAGTTGTTGCAGGTTTTCTTCGCTGTCGGGCGCGAGGAGACGCGGCGTCGTGCGCTCGAACGACAGGCCCTTCAAATCCTCGGCATCGAGCGGCCGGGTCAACCCCTCGATGATCTCCTGCATGAAGGGCCGGCCGGAGACCGGATCCTTGCCCTCGATATAGGCGCGGAGATCGGATGCCGTTTTATCGACGACCGGCTGCGGCACGAAGGCCTGGCGCGTCTTCGGCATGCCGTTCGCGAGCGCGGTCGCGCGCGCAAGGCGCGCGAACACGTTCGTGTGCACGGCCACGCTCGGCACGCCCGCTTCTTCGAGCGCCATGGCGAGCCCGACGACCGTCGGGCTACAGGTGCTTCACAAGCCGACGCCGAGGATCGCGGCGTTTCCTTCCGCGGCGACCTTGGCGCGCATCTCGGCGTCGTCGACCCAGCTCTCGCGCGGCTTGATCGGACGCGTCTCGACCGCGGGCAGGTGCTTCGCGAACCAGTCGCGCAGCTCGTTCATGAAGGTCTCGGAATTGTCGAAGAGACAATCGACGAGATAGACACGCTTGCCGTCGAGCGAGGGCGGGCGCTGCGCCAGGCGCTTGCCGGTGACCTTGGGCGGGTAACCCCGCGGGTCGTGGACGACGATGCCGTTACTCATGCCACGTACCGTCCCTCAGAAAGCGATCGATCGCAAGCGCCGCGGTGGCGCCGTCGCCGGCCGACGCAACCGCGCGGCCCGGCCATTGTGATCGCACCGCGCCGGCCGCGGCAAGACCCTGACGCGGGCTCCGCATCATGGAATCGACCATGACCGCCCCGCTGGCATCGAGCGCGGCGAGCCCTTGGAGGACGGCGCTGTTGGGCGAGAGCCCGACATAGACGAAGACGGCCGCCGCCTCGATCTCGCTCGCGGCGCCCCCCGCATCGCGAACGCGCAGCCCCGTGACCTTGTCGGCACCGCAGATCTCGGCAACCACGGTGTTGCAGCGCAGCTCGATCCGCGGCTCAGCCAGAATTTTGTCGCGATAGATGGCTTGCGCCGAAAGCTCGCCCGCGCGCACCAGCATCACGACGCGCGCGTCGTACTCGGCGAGGGTGAGCGCCTCCTGCGCCGCCGAATCCCCGCCGCCCACGACCGCAGCGACGCGGCCCCTCAAGAGCGGCCCGTCGCACGTGGCGCAGTGGCTCACGCCCTTGCCGGTAAGCTCGGCCTCGCCTGGCACGCCGAGCGAGTTGAGGCGCGCTCCCGTCGCCATGATGACGCCACGCGCAGCATGCGCCTCGCCAGCCTCGGTCGCGACGCGGAACCCGTCATTCGCCGGCGCGAGGCGTGCGAGCTCGGTCGGCGCGATCTCGGCGCCCGCGGCAACCGCCATCTCCTGCGCCATCGGGCAGAGATCGTAGCCGGGCACGCCATCGGGAAATCCGGGATAGCCGTCGACCTTGGCGATGCTCAGCAGCTGCCCGCCGAGAATGTCGCCGGTGAGGATCAGCGTGCGCCGCCCAAGCCGAGCGGCGGTCAGGCCCGCGCTCAACCCGGCGATGCCGCCGCCCACCACCGCGATATCGTAGTCGCTCATGGCGGCGGACCATGGTCGCTCCGGCTCTTGCCGGCAAGGCCGATCCATGCCAAAGCCATGGCATGGCGGACTACGACTACATCATCGTCGGCGCGGGATCGGCCGGCTGCGTGCTCGCGAACAGGCTCTCGGCGGATGGGGCGAGCGTGCTTTTGCTTGAGGCGGGCGGGCGCGACTGGAACCCCTATATCCACATGCCGCTCGCGATGCGGAAGCTCGCGCCCAACGCGCGCATCAACTGGGACCTTTCGACCGAGCCCGAGCCCCATTGCAACAACCGCCGCATCTTCATCCCGCGCGGCAAGGTGTTGGGCGGCACGTCGTCGATCAACGCCATGCTTTACGCGCGAGGGCACCCGCTCGATTACGAGCAGTGGCGCCAGGCGGGCCTCAAAGGCTGGGGCTACGATGACGTTCTGCCCTATTTCAAGCGCTCGGAGGCAAGCTGGCGCGGCGACCGCGAGTTCCATGGCGGCGACGGGCCGCTCCGCGTGTCGCCCGGCTCACGCCAAAGCCCGCTCCACGGGCTTTTCACCACAGCGGCGCAGGCGGCGGGCTTCAGGCTCAGCGACGACTATAACGGCGCCGAGCCCGAGGGCGCGGCGGTGCCGGACTTCACGATCGGGCGCGGGCGGCGCAACTCGACCGCGCGCGCGTTCTTGCGGCCGGCACTGAAGCGGCAGAATTTGTGCGTCGAGACACGCGCGCTCGCGCACCGCGTCGTGATCGAGCACGGCCGCGCCGTCGGCGTGGCTTACGAGCGCGCGGGCACGCCCCACGTGGCGCGCGCGGCGCGCGAGATCGTGCTCTCGGGCGGGACCTACAATTCGCCGCAGATTTTGTTGCTCTCGGGCATCGGCCCGGCCGACGAGCTCAAGGCACTCGGCATCGCGCCGGTGCTCGACCGCAAGGATGTGGGCCGCAATCTCCAGGAGCATGCCAACGCCGTCATCACCTTCGAGATCAACGAGCCGCTCTCGATCGTGGACGAGCTGCGCTGGGACCGGCTCACGCTCTCGACCCTCAAATGGATGGCGCTCGGCACCGGCATCGTCAGCTCCATGCCGACGCAATGCGTGTGCTTCTTCCGCACGCGTGCGGAAAGCGAGCGGCCCGACATCGAATTGCTGCTGAGCCCGGTGCTGCCCGAGGCGGGACCATGGTTCCCGGGCGTGAAGGAGCCGGCACCGCACTGCTTTTCGAGCCGGGTCGCGCTCCTGCATCCGCGCTCGCGCGGGCGCGTGTTCCTGGGCTCGGCCGATCCGCGCGTGCCGCCGCGCATCCTGTGGAACCTGTTCGACGATCCGCTCGACCTCGAGACCTTGCGCGGCGGCGTCAAGACGGTGCGCGCGATCTTCGATCAGGCGCCGCTCAAAAAGCTGGTCGCGCGCGAGCGAAGCCCGGGCCCGGACGCCATGAGCGACGCGGCGCTCGACGAATGGATCCGCAACAACGGCCAGACCGCGGCGCATCCGGCCGGCACCTGCCGCATGGGCGCCGATCCCGATGCGGTCGTCGACGAAGAGCTGCGCGTGCGCGGGATCGAGGGCTTGCGCGTCGCCGACTGCTCGGTCATGCCGTGGGTCGTCGGCTCCAACACCAACGCGCCTACCATCATGATCGCGGAAAAGGCGGCGGACTATATCCGCGCGGCAGACGCGTGATCTGTCTTCCCTGTCATTGCGAGGAGCGTCAGCGACGAAGCAATCTGCCGGGGATTGCTTCGCTGCGCTCGCAATGACAACCGTTTCTTTTCAATCGACGAGCCGCGTGAGGCCCGAGACGACCAGCTTGTCGGGCGCGACATTGCTGCCGGTGTCGCCCAAAGCCGCCATCGATTTCTCGAGGCTTTCGATCTGCGCGCGCGAGATCGCGTTGCCGGGCGCAAAATAATTGATCTTGCGCATGTAGTCGTAGGCGCGCGCCGCGGCCGGCCGGTCCGACGATTTCATGGCGTGCAACAGAACATCGATCGCAGCGTCGCGATTCGAGCCGTCGTCGAACCACGCGACGGCCTTGTCGAGCGCACCGACGAGCTTAGCGAGCGTCTCGCGATGCTTCGCGGCATACTCGTCGGACACCACGGTCGCCGCAAACGGCAGATCCTTGGCGTAGTCGAGGATCAATCCCACGCTGTGGAAGCCGGCATCTTCGGCAATGAAATTGTACGGGGGCGCGAGCATCGAGGCATCGACCGCGCCCGATTTCAAGGCGGCGAAGCGCGCCGCCGTGTTGCCGGCGACGGTGATGTCATAGTCGCCGTCCTTCAAGCCGTTCGCCTGCATGATGCGCTCGAGATAGACGCGGTTGATGTCGATGAGGCCACCAATGCAGATGGACTTGCCCTTCAGATCCTTGACCGTGGCGATCTCCCGTTTTGCGACGAGCTCGTAGGGCGAATACTGGCCGATGAGGCGCAGCATCGCGACGTGCGCCCCTTTCGCCGCGGCGTGAATCGGTTCGACCACGCCCACGTCGGCGACGAGATCGAGCGAGCCTGCCGTCAACTGCTGCACGAGGCCCGAGGCGGTCGAGGCATAGGAAATGTCGAGCTTGATGCCGGCAGCGTCGAAATAGCCCTTCTGGTCGGCGATGTACCACGGCCATCCCGGCGCGTTGGGCGAGCCGATCATGCCCGTCTCGATCGTCTCGGCGGCCATTGCACGCGCGGCCCAAAGCGCGGCGAGCGCGGCGAGAGCCAGCGCGCGCCTCATGGCAGCCTCACCAGCAGCTTGCCGAAATTCTCGCCCTTCAAGAGCCCGATGAAGGCCTTGGGCGCGTTGGCGAGGCCTTCGACCACGTCCTCCTGGTACTTGATGCGGCCCTCGCGATACCAGGCCGAGACTTCGCGCTGGAAATCCGCGAATTTCGCCTGGAAGTCGCTGACGATGAAGCCGCGCACGGTGAGGCGGCGGCGCAGGATCGAGCGGAAGTCCGGCCCGGGGCGCGGCGCCTCTTCGTTGTAAAGCGAGATGAGGCCGCAAAGCGGCACGCGCGCGAAATCGTTCAAAAGCGGCCACACCGCGTCTTGCACCGCGCCGCCGACATTCTCGAAATAAACGTCGATGCCTTTGGGACACGCGGCCGCGAGCTTCTCGGGAAAACCGGCGGCGCGGTAATCGACGCCGTCGTCGAATCCCAACGTCCGCTTCACATGCTCGACCTTCTTTGCGCCGCCAGCGATGCCGACGGCGCGCGCGCCCTTGAGCTTCGCGATCTGCCCCACGACCGAGCCGACGGCCCCGGAAGCGGCGGAAACCACGACCGTCTCGCCTTCTTTCGGCTGGCCGATCTCGAGGAGCCCGCAATAGGCCGTCATACCCGGCATGCCGAGGATGCCGAGCGACGACTGGATCGGCGCCGCGGCAGGATCGATCTTGCGCGCGCCCGCGCCGTTTGAGAGCGCGTAATCCTGCCAGCCGCCATAGAGCTGAACCGTGTCGCCCTCGCGGAAATTCGCGTGGCGCGAGCGCACCACCTCGCCCACCGTGCCGGCCTGCATCACCTCGCCGACGCCCACTGGCCGCGCATAGGATTTGGCGTCGCTCATCCGCCCGCGCATGTAAGGATCGAGCGACATGAAGCGATGGCGCACGACGAACTGCCCCTCGGCGGGCTCGGGCTCGGGCCGCTCGACGAGCTCGAAATTCTCCGGGCCCGGCGCGCCCTTGGGCCGCGACTTCAGCAGGATCTGGCGGTTCATGATGCCCCTCCACCCGAGAGCTGTCATTGCGAGGAGCGAATGCTCCGAAGCAATCTTCCCGGAGATTGCTTCGCTTCGCTCGCAATGACAAGCAAGGGAATCGCAACATTGTCCGCCGCCTCGCCATCGGGCACACTCCCGGGCGGAGGTCCCCTGCCATGGCCGAATACCGCACGCTGCGCGCCGGAATCTTCCTGCCGCCGTTCCACCCGAACGACGAGGATCCGCTGCTCTGCATGGAGCGCGACTTCCAGCTCATGCAGTGGCTCGACGAGCTTGGCTACGCCGAAGCATGGATCGGCGAGCACCATTCCGGCGGCTATGAGATCTACGGCCAGCCCGAGCTTTTCATCGCGACCGCCGCGGAGCGCACGAAGCGCATCAAGCTCGGCACCGGCGTCATCTCGCTTCCCTATCACCATCCCTTCATGATCGCCGACCGCATCGTGCAGCTCGACTACCAGACGCGGGGGCGCGCGATGTTCGGTTTCGGGCCCGGCCTTCTCACCTCGGATGCGATGATGCTCGGCATCGATCCCGAGACGCAGCGCGACCGCATGGCCGACGCGATCGACGTCATCACACGGCTTCTCGCCGGCGAGACCGTGACGCGCGACACCGACTGGTATCGCCTGCGCGACGGGCGCCTCCAACTCCGGCCCTATTCGAAGCCGCGCCCGCACCTCGCCATCACCAGCACCATCACGCCCTATGGCGGCATGCTCGCGGGGCGCCATGATCTCGGCATGCTGTGCGTCGCCGCCGGCAGCCCGCATGGCTATGACGCGCTCGACTACAATTGGGGCCTCGCCGAGAAGGAAGCGGGCGCCAAGGATCGGGCCATGGACCGGCAGAACTACCGCATCATGGCGCCCTTCCATTTGGCGGAAACGCGCGAGAAGGCGCTTGCGAACGTGCGCGAGGGCTTCGCGAAGTGGGAGCGCTATGCCTACTCCGTCAATCCCGAGGGCGGCGCCGCGATCGGTTTGCCAAGCGTCGAAGCGATCAACGAGGGCGGGCGCGGCGCCATCGGTACGCCTGACGACGCCGTGCGCGTACTCGAGAATTATTGGGCCAAGACAGGTGGCTTCGGGGCGATCCTGCTGTTGGCGAACGACTGGGCCGATTGGGAGGCGACGAAGCGCTCCTACGAGCTGTTCGCGCGCTATGTGCTGCCGCGCTTCGAGGAGCGCAACGCCTGGCGTGAAGAATCGATGCAGTGGCTGCGCGACAACAACCAGGGCTTCAGCGCCAAGCGCAAGAGCGCGCAGCTCCACGCCATCGAGCGGCATGTGCCGGGAGTGAGAAAGGAGTCCGCGTGAACGACACCGCCACCATCGTCGCCGCGGGCATTGGCAGCGCGGTCCCGCGCAAGGAGGATATTCGCCTCCTCACCGGGCGCGGGCGCTATCTCCCCGACATCATACTGCCGGGAATGGCGTTCGCGGCGATCGTGCGCTCGCCGCACGCGCACGCGAGGATTCGTGGCATCGACAAGAGCCAGGCCGAGAAGGCGCCCGGCGTGATCGCGGTTTTCACCGGCGCCGACTTCAAGGCCGACGGCCGCAATCCCATTCCGCATGCGGCAGCGGTCGAGGGCATGCCGGACGTGACCTTGCGGCTCTTCCCCGGCACCAAGATGTTCACGGCGCCCATCGCAACACTTCCCGCCGACAAGGCGCGCTTCGTCGGCGAGCCGGTGGCGCTGGTGATCGCGGACTCGCACGTGGCCGCGAAGGACGCGGCCGAACTCGTCGAAGTCGATTACGAGCCGCTGGGATCGGTCGTGCGCGCGACGGACGCGTTGAAGCCCGGCGCGCCGCGCGTGTGGGAGGACTGCGCCGGCAACATCAGCGCCGACGGCGAGGTCGGCGACAAGGCGGCGACGGATGCCGCCTTCGCCAAGGCTGCGCATGTCGCGAAGCTCGACACCTGGGTCCAGCGCGTCACCGGCGCGCCGATGGAGCCACGCACGGCGATCGGCGACTTCGACAAGGCGACGCAACGCTATGTCATCTATGCCGGAACCGGCGGCGGCGTCGTGCGCGAGCGCGAGACGCTGTCGAAGGTGCTGGGCGTGGCGCAAGAGGAATGCCGCGCGCTTTGCGGCGACATGGGCGGTAATTTCGGCACGCGCAACACCTTCTTCCCGGAATACGGGCTGCTGCCGTGGGCCGCGCGCAGGGTCGGCCGTCCGGTCAAATGGTACGGCGACCGCAGCGAGTGCTTCATCAGCGACTATCAGGGCCGCGACCTCACCAGCTCGGCCGAATTGGCGCTCGACAAGGAAGGGAATTTCCTCGGTCTGCGCGGCACCAATTTCAGCAATGTCGGGGCCTATACCGCGCATTTCACGCCCTTGCGCAAAGGGCTGTCGCAGATGTCGGGCGTCTATCGCATCCCGGCCGTCCATTTCCGCGGCGCCGCGGTCTTCACCAACACGGTGTGTACGACGCCCTATCGCAGCGCCGGGCGGCCCGAGGCGATCTACATCATCGAGCGCCTCGTCGACATCGCCGCGCAGCAATTCGGCTTCGACCGCATCGAGCTTCGCCGCCGCAACATGGTGCCGCCCGATGCCATGCCCTACACGAACGGCGTCGGCATCACTTATGACAACGGCGAGTACGAGAAGGGCATGGATGCCGCGCTGGCAATCGCCGGCTGGCCCGAGGTTGCCGCCCGCAAGGCCGAAGCCAAGAAGCGCGGCAAGCTCTACGGCATTGGAGTTTCGAACTATATCGAGGTGACGGGCGGCTTCCCGCGCGAACGCGCGGAGGTACTGGTCGAGCCGCAGGGCCGCGTCGAACTGGTGCTCGGCACCATGAACAGCGGCCAGGGTCACGAGACGAGCTTCGCGCAGCTTCTGACCGAATGGCTCGGCGTGCCGTTCGAGAGCGTCGATTTCGTCGCGCACGACACGGATCGCGTGAAGGCCGGCGGCGGCTCCCATTCCGGCCGCTCGATGCGGATCGCGAGCCTCGCCGTCGGCACCGCCGCCGAAATCATCGTCGAGAAGGGGCGCAAGATCGCGGCGCATGTGCTCGAGGTCAATCCGCTCGATGTGGAGTTCGCGCGCGGCGTCTTCACCGTCAAAGGCACAGATCGCCGCATTGGCATCTTCGAGGCGGCGAAAGCGGCGGCGACGCGCAAGGACCTTCCGGTGGAGTTACAGGGCAAGCTCGACGGGATCGGCGATGAGACGGTGAAGGTCGGCGGATTTCCCTCGGGCACGCATATCTGCGAGGTCGAGGTCGACCCCGACACCGGCGACGTACGGCTGCTGCGCTGGATCGGCGTCGATGACGTGGGCCTCGCGGTCAATCCCATGATCCTGCACGGCCAGACGCACGGCGCCGCGGCGCAAGGGATCGGCCAGGCCCTCATCGAGCAGGCCTACTACGATCCGGCGAGCGGGCAGATGCTGACCGCGTCGTTCATGGACTATGCCATGCCGCGCGCGGACTTCATGCCGCCGTTCGAGTGCAAGCTCGTCGAGATTCCGGCCACGAGCCACCGCTACGGCATCCGGCCGGGCGGCGAAGGCGGCACGACGCCGGCGCTCGGCGCCGTCATCAACGCGGTCGTCGATGCGCTCGCGCCATTGGGTGTGACGCACGTCGAGATGCCAGCGACGCCCGAGGCCGTCTGGCGCGCGATTGCGGCGGCAAAGCGCTAGCGCGGCAGGCTCGGCATCAGCTCAAACGCGTTGCCGCGCTCGATGCGCGCGAGGTCGACCGCGTCGAACCCCATCTGCGCGAGCTCGCTTACCGTGCTCTCCGTGCGCACATAAGGCGTGTCGCTGCCGAAGAGCAGCTTCCGCGTCGTCGTGAGCTTCAGAAGCGCCGCCATGGCCGGCGGGTTGGTCACGCTCACCACATCGAAATTGAGCTTCTGCAATTCGGGCAGGATGCCGTCCGGGAATTTCTGCGCCAGGTCCTTGCGGTTGCGGATGAGGCCGCCGATGCGATGCGCCAGCATCGGCATGGTGCCGCCGCCATGGGCGAAGATGAACTTGACGTCGGGGCAGCGCTGGAACGTGCCGCTGAAAAGGAGGCTCGCGATCGCGCGCGTGGTGTCGAACGGATACTCCATCAGCGGCGGATTGATCCCCGGCAGCAGGTTCATGCAGCAGGCCGCCACGGTCGGATGGAAAAAGACCGCAGCCTTGCGCCGGTTCAGCTCGTCGAACACGGGCGCAAACGCGGGATCGCCCGGCCACTTGTCCTCGTAATTGGTCTGGAGCTTGAAACCGTCGGCGTGGAGCGCGCTCGCCGCGTACTCGATTTCCTTCAGGCACAGCTCGACATGCGGCAGCGGCAGGAGCGCGAACATGCCGAAGCGGCCAGGATGAGCGCCGACGAGCCGGGCCGCGAACTCGTTGCACTCGCGCGCAAGACCATGCGCGCGCTCCGGCTCATTGGGCCTCACGATCACGGTCGAGATCGAGGTGACGGCGGTTTTGACGCCGTTCCGGTCCATCGCCTCGAGCGACATGTCGGGCGTCCATTTCGCCACCATCTCGAAGTTCATGGCATTGCCCGACATGCGCTCGCGCTCCTCGGCGAGCCAGCGCGGCGGGATGATGTGATGATGCACGTCGATGCGGTGCGCCTCGGCCATGAAACCCTCCCCTTCGTCACTCTTTTCGTTCTAGCATGGCAGCAAAAGAAGGAGGAGACGATGGCGCGGGGTCACGCGGGCAAGGTTGCGGTCATCACCGGGGGCGCGGCCGGCATCGGCCAGGCTTACGCGAAGCGGCTCGCCGAGGAAGGCGTGCGCATCGTCGTCGCCGACATTGCCGACGGCGAGGCGACGGCCGGCATCGTGCGCGCGGCGGGCGGCGAAGCGCTCGCGGTCAAGTGCGACGTGTCGCAGCCAGAGGACGTGGCGAAGCTCGGCGCGGCGGTCAAAAGCCGCTTCGGCCGCTGCGACATCCTCGTCAACAACGCCGGCGTCTATCCGATGCGGCCCTTCGACGAGATGACGTTCTCCGAATGG
Organism: Allostellaceae bacterium; assembly: GCA_035518375.1. GTDB lineage: Bacteria > Pseudomonadota > Alphaproteobacteria > ATCC43930 > CGMCC-115725 > DATJLY01. Next base: position 30,595 of record DATIXQ010000104.1, read on the forward strand.
CGGCACGTGTTCGCCGTCAATCTCGATTCGATGTTCCTCGTGACGAAGGAATTCCTTCCCGGCATGAAGGAGCGGAAGTGGGGCCGCATCGTCAATATCGCGTCGAACACGTTCGCGACCGGCCCTCTGCACATCGTTCATTACGTCGCGAGCAAGGGCGGCGTCGTCGGCTTCACCCGCGCGCTCGCAGGCGAGGTTGCGCCCTTCGGCGTCACCGTCAATGCGATCGCGCCGGGCCTGACGCGGAGCCAGGGCACGATGGTGACGAACCCGCGACCGGAGGAGCGCTGGGCGCTGGTCGCCAACAACCAGGCGATCAAGCGGCCCGAGCTGCCCGAGGATCTCGTCGGCACGATGTCGTTCCTGACGAGCGACGATTGCGCCTTCATCACGGGCCAGACGCTTTATGTCGATGGCGGCTGGGTCCGCAGCTGAATTTTTGGGGGAGGCGACGATGAGACGACTGCGCTCGCTATTTCTCGTTCTCGCGGTGACTTTGCTCGCGCTGTCGGCGCGCGCGGCCGAGCCGATCAAGGTCGGCTTCAGCATGGCCTTGACCGGCGGAACCGCGGCGATCGGCAAGCAGATCCTGCTGACGCTCCAACTGTGGCGTGATGACATCAATGCCAAGGGCGGGCTTCTGGGCCGCCCAGTCGAGCTCGTCTATTACGACGATCAGACCGATCCCGCGGTCGTCCCCGGCATCTACGCGAAGCTCATCAATGTCGACAAGGTCGATCTCCTGATCGGGCCCTATGCCACCAACATGGTGACCGCGGCGCTGCCGATCATCATGCAGTACCACAAGACCACGATCGGCCTGCTCGCCAATTCGGCCAACAGCCATTTCCACTACCCCAATTATTTCTCGATGATCCCGTCCGGGCCGGAGCCGAAGCTCTCCTTCTCGACCGGCTACTACACGCTCGCGGCGGAGCAGACGCCGAAGCCCAAGACGGTGGCGATCGTCGGCGCCGACGCCGAATACGGACGCAACGCCACCGACGGCGCGCGCGAGAACGCGGCGAAGTTCGGTTTCCAGATCGTCTACGACCGGAGCTATCCGCCTTCGACCGCCGACTACACGCCGATCGTGCGCGCGATCCAGGCGACGCATCCCGACCTCATCTATGTCGCTTCATATCCGCCGGATTCGGTCGGCATGATCCGCGCCGCCAACGAGGTCGGGCTCGACGCCAAGATGTTCGGCGGCGCGATGGTCGGGCTGCAGATCACCGCGACGGCGATGCAGCTCGGGCCGCTCCTCAACGGCATCATCAACAACGCCGCCTTCAACGTCGCCGAGATGATGAAGAACCCGCAGGCGGCCGCGATCCTCACCGAATACCAGAAGCGCGCGCCGGCGCTCGGCATCGATCCGTTGGGCTACACTTTCGTGCCCTACACCATCTCGGCCTGCGCGATCCTCACCGAGGCCGTGAACGCGACGCAGAGTCTCGACCAGCAGAAGATCGCCGACTACATCCGCACGCACGAGTTCAAGACCGCCTCGGGCGACCTCAAATTCGGCCCCGACGGCGAGTGGAGCAAGACCGCCGTGCTCTTCGGCCAGTTCCAGCACATCACGAGCAATAGTCTCGACGAGTTCCGCGGCTGGCCGCACCAGCCGATCGTGTGGCCGAGCGAGTACAAGACCGGCGACCTGATCTATCCGTACAGCGCGGCGCGGAAATAGGTAACGCTCGGCGAGCGCATACCTTTGTCTTCGTCATGGCCGGGCTTGTCCCGGCCATCCACGTGTTATTCGGCCGCAAAGAAACACGTGGATGCCCGGCACGGAGGCCGGGCATGATGGGGTTGGGGCCTTCGTCGCTTTCGCCCGTCGCCCCTTCCCCCTCGCCCTTCCCTCTCCCCGGCGGGGAGAGGGATTCGAATGCCCTTTACCGCGCGTGCTCCTTGAACCAGCGCTCGGCGCCGGGATGGAGCGGCACGTCGATCGGCGTCTCTTCGGTGTCGCGGCCGATCTGGGCGATGCCGTGGTACGCGCCCTCCTCCCACGGCATCTCAAAATCGCGCGCGGCGATCGCGCCGCACACGTCGTAGACCATCTTCTCGTCGAGCGCGGCGCTGCAATAGATGGGCCAGCCGCCGAAATCGATCGCCTCGTGGTCGCGCTTCAGGCCCGGGAACCGCGCGCGCGTGAGCGGCATCTTGCGCCAGCCGAGCGCGCCCAACTTCTCGAACTCCTCGGGCGTCGGGTCGATCGGCTGCAAGCCCGCGGCAAGCGCCTCGTTGAGCCAGACCTTGATGCCTTCGTCGAACACGGCGTCGATCTCGCCGCGGCCCATGGGCTCGATCCGGCGCGGCCGGTCCATCGGCGAGCCGCATACCTGGATCTTCCCGCCCCAGCCCTCGAAATCCTTGAGCGTGAAGCCGTTCAAGGCGAAATGCTGGTCGATCAAGACGCGCGTCGAATGCGTGATGTCCTCGCGGATCGAGATGCGCAAGGGGTAGCGCGACTTCTTGATGTCGGCGATGGAATTGATGCCGGTGCGCGGATGGACCGCCATGACATAGCGGTCCCAGCTCGGATAAGAGGCGACGACGCGTACCGGCAGCTTTTGCTTGAACAATCCCACGCCGCGATAAGCCTGCGTCAGGAGCGCGGAGGGATTGACGAACGCCATCTCGAGGCCGCCCTTCGCCACTTCCTCGGCGAGGATGGCGGAGCCGGTCGAGAGCCGGAGCCACGGCTTGAACGAAGCGCCCGAGCCCGAGCCGACGGTGATGCACATGTCGCGGTTGCCGCCTTAATGGGTCGCGGGATTGCCGGCGATGTGGAGGCCGATCTCCCACAGCATCTTCGACCGGACGAAATTTGCGCCGCGCGGCAGCGGTTCCATGCGTGTCTCCCTAAGAAAGGCCGAACAGGCGTTCGGCGTTGGCGTGGCAGATTTTTGCGCGCGTGTCCGCGGACAGCGGCAAGGCGTCCAGGGCCTCGATCGTCTCGCGAATGTAGAGCAGGCCCCCCTCGGCATCGAACGGGCAGTCGGACGCGAACAGCACCTTGTCGGCGCCGAAGAAGTCGAGACCGCAGGCGATCCCCGCCTTCGAGCCCGCGAGCGCCGTGTCGGCGTAAAAATCGCGGAAATAGTCGAGCACCGGCTTCGTCAGCTTCTGCGGCACAACATCGGGATCGCCGCCCGAGGTGCGCGTGCCGAGCTCGGCCCAGCCGTGCCGGATCCGCGATTCGAAGAACGGCACCATCGCGCCCATGTGGTGGACGAGGAGCTTCAAGCCCGGTAGCCGGTCGAGGAAGCCCGAGAACACCATGTGCGTCATGATGACAGTCGTCTCGTAAGGCCAGCCGAAAATGGCCCAGATCTCGTAGCGCGACATGCGCTCGCCCGGCAGATCGGGCATGGAGGGGCGCCGCGCCGGATGAAGCAGGATCGGCTTGTCGAATTTGCGCGCCACCTCGAACACGCCGTAAAAGCGCGGATCGGCGAGCGAGACGCCGTTGACGTTGGTGTGAAGCTGCAGGCCATGCGCGCCGTCCTTGAACGCGCGCTCGGCCTCGCGCACGGCGGCATCGGGCGCATTGATCGGCAGCGCCGCGAGATAGCCCGCGAAACGGTCGGGATGACGCGCGCAGAGCTCGGCAAGCCCGTCATTGCCGAGCCGCGCATAGTCCGGCGCTTCCTCGGGCCCGGCGAGAATGTCCAAGGGTGGCAGGCCCAGCGACAGGATCTGTTTGTAATCGGCGAAGCGCTCGACCACCTTCATGCGCACGTCGAGGTCCCACACCGATGGCACGCCGCGCATGCGCTTGCCGATGTCGTTGGCGAAGCCGGGCGATGCCATCATGCGGTCGAAGAGGCGTTTCGGGAAGAAATGCGTGACGGCGTCGATGGTGCGCATGGCCCTACCCGATGTTGACGAGCGCGCCGCCGTCGACCGGCAGCGCCACGCCCGTGATGAAGCTCGCCTCGTCGGACGCGAGGAAGAGCGCGGCGTTCGCCACGTCCCACGCTGTCCCCATCTTGTGACGCAACGGCACGCGCGCGTCGCGCATCGCCGCCACCTCGGCGCGCGTCTTACCGGTGGCGCGGGCGCGCGTATCGACCGCCATCGGCGTGTCCATGAGGCCCGGCAGGATGACGTTGGCGCGCACGCCCAATTCCGCGTTCTGGATCGCGAGCTGCTGCGTATAGGCGACGAGCGCGGCCTTCGTCGCCTTGTAGACGACGTACGGGTAGTTCTCCCACGCCGCGACCGAGGAGATGTTGATGATGGCGCCCGCGCGCTGCGCCCGCATGGTGGGCAGCGCGTGCTTGCACGCCATGATCGTGCCGCGCAGATTGATGGCGGCGATGCGGTCGAACGCGGCCTCGGTGATCTCCAAGGGCCCGGCGTCGCCACCGGCAATGCTGACGCCCACGTTGTTGTGGAGGATGTCGAGCCGGCCGAACCGCTCCTTTGCGAAGGCGATGAGCTTCGCGAGCGAGGCTTCGCTGGTCACGTCGGCCGCGAAGGCGACGCAGTGGCCGCCTCCCTTGGTGGCCATCGCCGCCGTCTCTTCGGCTGATGCGAGGCGATTGTCGGCGGCGACGACCTCCGCACCCTCCTCGGCGAAGCGGAGCGCCGTCGCACGGCCGTTGCCGAGCCCTTCGCCCGGCCCCTGCCCCGCGCCCACCACGATCGCGACCTTGCCGGCTAGCCGACCCGCCATGACGCGCCTCCCTCGCCGCGACGGTTAGCACCGCCGAAGCGCCGCTTCCAGACCGGCGATTGGAGGCGCAGAAAAATGGAAACTCTGTTTTCAAGGTCTTGAGCACCCACGATCTTGCCTATCCTCGCCCGCCGCCGCACACTTGGCCGCGCGGGAGGACGGGAATGCCGAAGTTCAAGGTCGTGACGCCCAAGGGAACGAGCTACGCCGTCGGCGCCAGCAATAGCTATGATTTCGAGAACGAAGCGCTCACCCCGCTCGACGCGGAAATCGTCGAGATCGACGGCACGTCCGAGAATGCCTTCGTGGCCGCCGCGCACGACGCCGACGCCGTCTATGCCAAGGGCGTCCGCTTCACCAAACGCATGATCGACGGGCTCGAGCGCTGCCGCATCATCGCGCTGGGGTCGGTCGGCGTCGATTCCGTCGATGTCACCGCGGCAACGGCGCGCGGCATTCCCGTCACGAACGTGCCCGACACCTTCATCGAGGAAGTGGCCGACCACGCGATGATGCTGCTGCTCGCTTCGTTCCGCCGCCTCCTGCAGCAGGACCGCATGGTCCGCGAGGGGCGCTGGCGCGAAGGGCGGCCCGCGCTCGACCAGCCGCGCCTCATGGGCCAGACGCTGGGCTTCGTCGCTTTCGGCCACGTCGCGCGCCAGACGGCGCTGCGCGCCCGGCCCTTCGGGCTCAGGCTCCTCGCCTACGATCCTTACGTCGAAGAGCTGACGATGAGCCCTTACGGGGTCGAGCCCGTGACGCTCGACGAGCTGCTGCAGCGCTCGGACTTCGTGTCGATGCACGCGCCCTCGACCGAGGACGCGCACCACATGCTGACCGAGCGCCATTTCCGCCTGATGAAGAAGACGGCGATATTCCTCAACACGGGGCGCGGACCCACGGTCGACGAGCCCGCGCTCATCAAGGCCCTGCAGCAGGGATGGATCGCCGGCGCGGGGCTCGACGTGCTCGAGACCGAGCCACCCAAGCCCGACAACCCGCTTTTGAAGATGGACAACGTGACGCTGACGCCGCACGTGGCGTCGGCCTCCGGCCGGTTCGACCCGATGCGGCGGCGCCGCGTCGGCCAGGAGATCGCGCTCGCCTTGAAAGGCATGTGGCCGCGCTCCTGCGTCAATCCCTCGGTACTCGAGAAATCCGATTTGCGGCGCTGGCAGCCTTATTCGATGGAACGGGGCCCGGCGAACTAGAGGAGAAGCGAGATGAAGGTTGGTGCGGCGATCGCGGAGATCATGAAGCGCGAAGGGATCGAGGTCCTCACTGCCTATCCCGTGAACCACCTGATCGAATATGCGGCCGCGGCCGATATCCGGCCCATCATCGTGCGCCAGGAGCGCATTGGCCTGCACATGGCGGACGCGATCTCGCGCGTGACGCAGGGGCGCAAGATCGGCGCCTTCTGCATGCAGAGCGGCCCCGGCACCGAGAATGCCTATGGCGGCATCGCCCAGGCGTTCAGCGAATCGATCCCGATCCTCGTCATTCCCGGCGGATATCCGCGCCGCATCGCGCAAGTGGGCGCCAACTACAATGCGACGCGCGAGATGCGCGGCATTGCGAAGTCGGCGGAATCGCTCACCTCGCCTGCCGAGGTCTCGAATGTCATGCGCCGCGCCTTCTCGAAATTAAGGAACGGCCGCGGCGGCCCCGCGATCGTCGAAGTGCCGAACGACCTCTGGCACGAGGAGGTACCGGGGCAGCTTGATTATACGCCGGTCGCTGCGACGCGCTATGCGCCCGAGCCTGCGGCCTTGAAGGAGGCGGCGCGTGTTCTCGCCAAGGCCGAGCGGCCGGTCATCTACGCCGGCCAGGGCGTGCATTGGGCCCGCGGATGGGGCGAGCTCCGCGCGCTGGCCGAGCATCTCGGCGCACCTGTCGTGACGAGCCTCGAAGGCAAAAGCAGCTTCCCCGAGAACCACCGCCTCTCGCTCGGCTCGGGCGGCGTCAGCATGGGCAAGCATGCGCGCTATTTCCTCGACCGCGCCGACGTGATCTTCGGCATCGGCTGCAGCTTCACCGAAAGCAATTTCGCGATCGCCATGCCGAAGGGCAAGGTGATGATCCATGCGACGCTCGATCCCGACCACCTCAACAAGGACATCGCCTGCACCATCGGGCTCGTCGGCGACGCGGCCTTGACGCTCGAAGGCGTGCTGCGCGCGCTCCAGGAATTCGTGCCGCAAAAACGCGACGACAGCGCGGTCGCGCGCGAGATCGCCACCTCGCGCGAGGGCTGGCTTGCGGAATGGCGGGCGAAACTCACCGACAACGCCGCGCCGCTGACGCCCTATCGCGTCATCTGGGACATGCTCAACACGGTTGATGTCGAGAACACGATCGTGACGCATGACGCGGGCTCCCCGCGCGACCAGATCACACCGTTCTGGCAGACGAAGACACCGCACTCCTATATCGGCTGGGGCAAGACGACGCAGCTCGGCTACGGGCTCGGCCTCGCCATGGGGGCGAAGCTCGCGCACCCGGACAAGCTCTGCATCAACGTGTGGGGCGATGCGGCGATCGGCTTCACCGGCATGGATTTCGAGACGGCGGCCAGGAACCACATCCCGATCCTCTCGGTGCTGTTCAATAACGACTCGATGGCGTGCGAGCTGCACATCATGGAGACCTCGACGAAAAAGTTCCGCTCGACCGACATCTCCGGCAACTATGCCGACCTGGCGAAGGCCTTGGGCGGCTATGGCGAGCGCGTGACCGATGCGGCCGAGATCGTGCCGGCGCTGAAACGCGGCATCGCCCAGACAAAGGACGGCCGGCCGGCGCTCCTCGAGTTCATCACGCGCCAGGAGACCGCCGTCTCGCGCCATCCGCCGACGGTGTAGGCGCCGGGACGTTCGCTATTTCCCGCTGTTGACGCGGGCGGCCGCCTCCTTGACGAGGCTCAGATCGGCATGCGCCGCCATGTCGATATGGCCCGGCAGGAGACCCTGCGCCACCAGCTCATCGACATTCTGCTGCAACGCCTGAATATTCGGCAGGTCGTCGGGATCGCGATAATAGTCGCCCTTGGTGAAGAGCCAGGGGTCGTAATGGTCGGCCGACTGCTTCGTCATCTCGCTGACGAGCTTCACGGCCTCGGCGTGGTTTGCCGGGTCCTCCCACCAGCGCCGCGCGTGGATCGTGTCCTCGAGGAAATCGACCATCGCGGCGCGGTTCTTCTCGAGGAAGCCGGCGCGCGCGGCCCACAGGATCATTTGCGTCGCACCCGCGGCGTCGCGCTGCGTGAAGAGCGTGCGCGCCGTTTGGCGCAAATCCGGGTCCTCCGAGAAAGGCAGCGGGCTCGAGATCAGGTCGACCTTGCCGTCGGCGAGCGCCGCGCGGTGGTTCGGCATCGACACCTCGACGATGGTCACGTCCTTCAGCGGATCAAGCCCATGCTTCTTCAGCATCTCGCGCATCGGAACATCCATGGCGCCGCCGATGCCGCTCGAGGCGAGCACCTTGCCCTTCAAATCCTCGATGGTGCGGATCGGGCTGTCCTTCTTCACCATGTATTCGTCCGAGTAGTAGCCCGGCACGCCATCCTGGAGCTCATCCGCGATGACGCGGATGTCGTCCATCCCGGCTTTCTGGATCGCCGCCGCGAGCGAGGAATAGGCAAAGGTCGCCACTTCGATATCGCCGGTGGCAAGTGCCGGGATCATGAGCGGCGTACTGTTGAAATGGAGCGACTCGAACTCGTAGCTCTTCCCATTGTGGCGCGCGATGCCCGGCTTCAAGAACAGGATCGACGGCATGTTGGTGACGATCGCGACCCACGTGACGCGGATCTTCACGGGTTCGGCGGCGGCGGGAGCGAAGAACAGCGCAACCTGCGCCAACGCCGCAACGATAAAGCCGAAGATACGCATGCCGTCCCCCCTCGCCTCTCCCTGCGCGAATTCTGCGCGGAAATCCCGCGTCGCGCCAGAGGGGTGCCCCGAAGGTCTCCCAATTTCTCCGCCGTTGGGGCAAGCTCGGCCCATCACGAACGAATCGTTCCGGAGGGAGAACCATGTTCGAACGTCTGACGCCGCTCGCAGCTCTGGGGCTCGCGCTCGCGGTCGGATCGGCGTCGCCGACGCGCGCCGACCCGGTCAAAATCCGCATCGCGTGGGTGGTGGCGCCGGCGGCGCTTTCGCCGATCCTGTTCGCGCCTCCAGGCGTCGCCCCGCATCTCGGCAAATCCTACAGTTTCGATCCCATTAACATCACCGCCTCGCCGCAGCACATCACCGCGATCGCGGCCGGCGAGATCGAGATCGCGGCGCTCAATTTCGCGTCGTTCCCGCTCGCCATCCAGAATGCGGGGCTCACCGACCTCCGCATCATCTGCGACGAGCTGCAGGACGGGCATGATGGCTACTACACCACGCACTACATGGTCCGGAACGACTCCGGCATCACGGCGCCCGCTGGCCTCAAAGGCAAGGTGATCGCCGTCAACGGGCTCGGCACCGGCGTCGACATGGCGATGCGCGCCGAGATGCTGAAGAGCGGGCTCCACTTCCCCGGCGACTACACCATCGTCGAGGTACCGTTCCCGACCATGGCGGCAGTGCTCAACGACAAGAAAGCCGATCTCATCACTGCCGCGGTGCCCTTCGTCTATGGGCCCGAGCTCGAGAAGAACGCGCACACCCTCTTCACGATGAAAGACGCACTTGGCGGCGCCGAGCTTTCCTTCTGGGTGATGCGCGACAGCTTCATCAAGGCTCATCGCGCCGCGGTCGTCGACCTGCTCGAGGATACCGTTCGCGCCTATCGCTGGTACTACGATCCCAAGAATCATGCGGCCGTCGTCGACATCGTGGCGAAATTCACGAAGCGGCCGGCAGAGCAGCTCGATTGGGTCTTCACCCAGAAGGACAATTGGCGCAACACGGATGGCCTCGTGAACCTCGACGAGCTACAGCACAACGAGGACACGGTCTATCAGCTCGGCTTCATCAAGAAGCCGATCAAGGTCGCTGATTACGCCGATCTAAGTCTCGTGAAGGAAGCGGCAGCGCGCATCAAGTAGGCAAAAAGCGCCTGCGAATCGGGCACGGACGCGCAGTATTTGCCCATCATTTCGGGCGAGTGCCGCGCGTCTTGTGCGCGATCGTCCTGTGTCCCGAAATAAATCCTTTACGCTCACCGCCGATCATGCCTTACTTGAACCCGCCGGACGGAGGGGGACCTGTAAATGGTACGCTCGGCAGTGATCGTTATGGTGTTCGCGCTGTGCGCGGCGCCGGCCTTCGCAAAGACGCATCCGACAAGGACGGAAGGCGCAGCCGAGCGCGGTGTTGCGTCAACCTATTCGATGAAGCTCGTCGGCCATCGCACCGCGTCGGGTGCGAAGCTCGATGCGCATCAATTCACCGCGGCGCACCCGAGCCTGCCGCTCGGCACCAAGCTTCTCGTGACGAATCGCAAGAACGGCCGCAGGGTCGTCGTCACAGTCAACGACCGCGGACCCTTCCTCAAGGGCCGCATCATCGATCTCTCGCCGGCGGCCGCGGCCGAGATCGGCATGAAGCGCGCGGGCCTGGCGCCGGTCGAAATCCGCGTCGCCTCCGAACGCTGACGCTTAGCGCTTAGGCACCCGGACAGGACACTCCCGTACCGCCCAGCCCGCAATAGCCGCCTGGATTCTTGGCGAGATATTGCTGGTGGTAGTCCTCGGCGTAGTAGAAGGGCTGCGCCTCGCGAATCTCGGTCGTGATCGCGTCAAAGCCCTTGTCGCGCAGGGCACGGTTGTAGGCGAGTTGCGAGGCCTCGGCCTTCTGGCGCTGTTCCGGCGTCGTCCAATAAATCGCCGAGCGGTATTGCGTGCCGACATCGTTGCCCTGGCGCATCCCCTGCGTCGGGTCGTGGCTTTCCCAGAACGTCTTCAGCAGCGCGTCGTAGCTGACCCGCTTCGGATCGAACACGACGAGCACCGCCTCGGTATGCCCGGTGAGGCCGCTGCACACTTCCTCGTAGCTGGGGTTGGGCGTGTGGCCTCCTTGATATCCCACCGCTGTCGTGTAAACGCCCGGAAGCTGCCAGAACACGCGCTCGGCGCCCCAGAAACAGCCGAGCCCGAAATAGGCCGCCTCGAGTCCCTCGGGAAAGGGCGGCTCGAGCCGGTTGCCGTTGACGAAATGCTTCGCCGGCACGCGCATCTTCTGCGTCCGCCCCGGCAGCGCCTTGTCGACGCTCGGGATCTCGAGCGGCTTTCTCCTCAGCGACCACATGGCGCCTCTCCTGGCATGACCTGCCGCCATTATCCGGGGCGCGGGCACCCGCGCGCAACATGGCTCAGCACGGGCATGCCCCTTGTGCTAGGAGGACGGAACAGCGACGGAGGATCCGATGGCGACGACGGTGGTGGTGATCGCGCAGGGCGAGATGGGATCCGGGATCGCATCGCGGCTCCACGCGCACGGCGCACGCGTCCTTACCTCGCTCGCGGGTCGTAGCGCGGCAAGCGCCGAGCGCGCCGCCAAGGCCGGAATGGAGCCGGCCTCCGATGACGCATGGCTCGTAGCCGAGGCCGATTTTCTCATGTCCGTCATTCCGCCGGGCGAAGCCGTGCCGTTCGCGCGCCGCTTCGCGCCCCATCTTCAGAAGAGTGCGAAGAAGCCCGTCTTCGTCGAATGCAACGCCATCAGCGGGCAACGCGTCGAGGAGATCGCGGCCATCATCGTGCCGACCGGCGCGCCCTTCGTCGATGGCGGCATCGTCGGCGGGCCACCGGCGCCCGATAGGATCGGCGGGCGCATCTATGTCTCCGGGCCGCACATGAACCGCGCGCTCGAACTGAAGGCGCTCGGGCTCGACATTCGCCCCGTCGAAGGCGGCGTGGGGGCTGCGTCGGCGGTCAAATGTTCCTATGCCGCGCTCACGAAAGGCACGCAGGCGCTCGGCGTGGCGCTCATCCTCGGCGCGACGCGCGCGGGCGTGGCCGACGCCGTACGTCAGGAGATCAGCACGAGCCAGAAAGTGCTCTACGATTATCTCGCGCGGCAGATCCCGAACATGTACCGCAAAGCCTATCGGTGGGTTGCCGAGATGGAGGAGATCGGCGAGTATCTGGGACTGGCCGAGCCTGGGGCGCGCGAGATCTATCGCGGCATGGCGCGGCTCTATGAGCACCTCGACAAGGAGCAGATCGCGGCGCTCGACCGCTTCCTCGAGCGCTGAGGGTTCAGGCAAAGGCTCGCGCAACGAGCGCGAAGCCCACCAGGATCATGAGTGCGCCGGTCGCCTGCGCAACGCGCCGCTCGCCCGGCACCACCTTCTGCAGCAGCACGAGCGCTGCGAGCGCCGCCACCCACAGCAAATTCATGACGCCGACCGCGAACAGCAGCAACATCAGGACCCAGCAGCAGCCGAGGCAATACGTGCCGTGCGCAAGGCCAAGACGCAGCGCCCCTGCGAGGCCCGGCCGCCAATGCCCCATGATGAAGCCGAGCGGGCTCTGGCAGAGGGCGAGGCAACGGTATTTCAAGGGCGAGAACTCGTAGAGCCCGGCCGCGACGAAGAGCGCGCCGCCGATCAAGCCGCTCGTCACCATCATCTCGGGCGCGAACAGGCCAAGACGCAAGAGCAGCCATTGCGTGCCGACGGCGACGAACGAGAAGCCGGTCCAGACGATGAGGTATCCCGAAACGAAGGCCGCGCTGTTGACGAGCGCGGCCGCGCCACGGCTCCGCTCGGCGCGGACGTAGAGAGCCATCGTCGGAGCCGCCGTCGGCAACATCATTCCCGCCATCATGACAATCCACATGAGGGCGGCGGCGACCACATCGGCGAGCCCCCAGGCAGCAAAGGGCGTAACGAGCGCCATTCCGGCCATGTTCTCCATGTCGGGCATGCCAACCATGTCGGCCATCTCGGCCATGTCGCTCGCCATCCCGACGAGATAAATCCAGGCGAGCACGGTGATGATGGCGAGGCAGGCGAGAACGATCGCCTGGTCGCGCGTCACCACATTCTTGAGCCGGAGCACGCGCGCGTCAGCCCTGCCAGCTGAAGGGCGCGTAGTGTGCGTTGTTGTGGCCGCCGCGCTCGTCCCAATCGATGCCGAAGGCGTGGATGCGCGAGCGCGTGGCGCGCGCCAGGGCGAGCGTCGAGCTCGCCGGGTGGCCGACGTTCACAAGCTGCATGGGCGCAGGCGCGTTGGGTCCGGCGGTCGCGCCTTCGCACGCCTGGTCGACGAGGTCGCCGGCCGTGACGCTGTAGCTCTTGCCCTGGCTCGCGAAGCTGATCGGACGGCGCTCGACGCCGGCGAAAGTGCCGATGAGCGGCGCCAGATGGGCCATCGGTCCGCCCGCTTGGCCCGAGGCTATAGCGACGATCGCATCAGCCTGCGCCTGGTTAGCGCGCTCATCGACGACGAGGCCGACCGTCCAGTTGCCCTTGCCCATCACGCCCGGCGTGCGCGCCACGACGATGAAGGCAAGTCCGTCAAGGGCCACGCCATCCTTGCGGCCACGGTCGATCTGGAACGCGAGCGCGACCTTGCAGTCGCCCTTGTCTGGCACCGCCGAAAGGTTCGAGCTGATGCAGGGACACAGGAACTCGCAGTTGCAGGTTTCGAAGTAGCGGCCTTCGACCGACCAAGCCCCGTCTGCCATGGCAGTCTCCTTCGACTTTCCTATAGGCCCGGATGCAGGGCGGGGCAATGAGCCGGAAGGGGGCACGGCCGCCCACGAGACGGTTGCCAAACTCCGTGCTTCATGTGTCTATCCCGCCGCGGAGGACGGAATGCGCTATCTCGTTGGCGTCGATATCGGCGGCACCTTCACCGACTGCGTCGTGATCGACGAGGCGGGCGCCGTCACCACGGCGAAGGCGCCCTCGACGCCGGACGATTTCGCGCGCGGCATGATCGACGCGCTCGAGGCCGCGGCCGAGCGCATCGGCCTCGCGCCGGACGCGCTTTATCCCGAGATCGGCCTCCTCTCGCACGGCACGACGGTCGGCACCAACGCCATCGTGCAAAAGCGCGGCGCCAAGATCGGGCTCATCACGACCAAAGGCCACAACGACGTCATCCACATCATGCGCGGCTCGCGCGGCGTGCAAGGCCGCGACGTGCGCCTCGTCGTGCATTTCCCCGAAAGCCAGAAGCCCGAGCCGATCGTGCCGAAGCGCCTCATCGCCGGCGTCTCGGAGCGGGTCGACTGCTTCGGCAAGGTGGTGGTGCCGCTGAACGAGGCCGAGGCCGAGGCGGCGATCCGCTCCCTCGTAAGCGAGGGCGTTGAGGCGATCGCGATCTGCTTCCTGTGGTCGTTCCTCGAGCCCGCGCACGAGCGCCGCGTGCGCGACATGGCGCGCGCGATCGCGCCTCATCTCTTCGTCACCTGCTCGTCCGATCTCGTGCCGAAATGGGGCGAGTACGAACGCACGACCGCGACCGCGCTCAACGCCTATATCGGGCCGATCGCATCGGGATATCTGGGCAAGCTCGACGACCGCCTGCGCACGAAAGGCTATGGCCAGGGCCTGCAGATCACGCAGTGCGGCGGCGGCACCATCTCGGTTGAGCGCGCGATGGCGGCGCCGCTTCTTACGCTCGATTCCGGACCTGTTTCGGGCGTCACCGGCTCGCTCTATCTCGGCCGCGCCATGGGCTGCCAGAACATCATCACGACCGACATGGGCGGCACCTCGTTCGATGTGGGATTGATCGCCGGCGGCAAGCCCGCCTTCTCGTTCTCGAGCATCGTGAACCAGTACGAGTATTTCATCCCCAAGGTCGATATCCAGGCGATCGGCGCCGGCGGCGGGAGCCTCGTCAAGATCGACGAGAAGACGAAGACGATCCGCGTCGGCCCCGAGAGTGCGGGCGCGGTGCCGGGGCCGGTGTGCTATGGCCGCGGCGGCACCGTGCCGACCGTGACCGACGCCGATCTGGTGCTCGGCACGATCGGCGCCGAGAATTTCGCCGGCGGGCGCATGAAGCTCGACCGCGCCAAGGCCGAAGCGGCACTTGCCGCGATCGGCGCGCGGCTCGGCATGAGCGCGCTCGAATGCGCCGCCGGCATCGCCAAGATCGTCGAATTCCAGATGGCCGACATCATCCGCAAGATGACGGTCGGCAAGGGCTTCGATCCGCGCGACTTCGTGCTGTTCGCGTTCGGTGGCGCCGGGCCCGTCCATGCTGGCGTGTTTGCGCGCGAGCTGGGCGTCGCCCGCGTCGTCATCCCGCAGCGCGAGACCGCGAGCGTGTGGTGCGCCTTTGGTGCTGCCTCCGCAGACGTGCTGCATATCCACGAGGCCGTCGATATCCAGGCCTCGCCCTTCGACGGCGCGCGCATCAACCGCGTGCTCGACGCGCTCGAGGAAGGCGCGCGCGCGCAGATGACGCGGGACGGCATCGCCGCCCCTCGCCAGCGCTTCGAATTCGCGCTCGACATGCGTCACAAGGGCCAGATCAATGAGGTCGAGGTCGTGGTGCCGTGGCGCCGTGCAGAAGGCAAATTCGAGGAACCGCTCAAGGCGCTGTTCTACGAGCGCTATGAGCAGCTCTATGGCCGCGGCGCCTCGTTCCACGGCGCGCGCGTCGAGATCGTGACCTACCGTGTGCGCGCCTCGGCCGAGACGCCGCGGCCGAAGCTCGTCGCGGCCGAGCGCATGACCGACGCCATTCCAGGCGCGGCGCGGCGCAAGGAGCGCCTGGTCTACTGGGAGGAATTCCGCCGCCTCGAGCCGACGGCGGTGTTCGACGGCGAAAGCCTGCTCCCCGGGAACCGCATCGCCGGCCCCGCCATCGTCGAGACGCCGGACACGAGCGTGGCGCTCCGCCCGGGCCAGAGCCTCCGCGTCGACGAATACGGAAATTTCGAAATGACGGTCGCGTGACTCGCGCGTGTCGTTGAATCCGCGAGCGCCTTGGCGGTATCTTTCGCACTTCCGATTGAGTCAGCACTTCTGTTCATGACCCTTCGCCTGAAAATTTTGTCGATCGCGCTCGCGCTGCTCGTCGTATTCGGCATCGTGGTCGGAGTGTCGGCGATTTTGCAGCAACAGGTGACGCACGAAGTGGGCGACGTGACACGCTATCACGAGCCGCTCACGGCCTTTGTCGCCGACCTCGACGTCATCACCTTCGAGTACGAGCTGGTACCGCTTCGGCTATTGCGCCGCACCGACGCTAGCCCGGACGAGATCACGCGCGAAGGCGAGCGCGCCGACGCGCTCGCCGGGCGGATGGTCGAGGATTTCCGCCAAGCCAACATCCTCATCGCAGGCGCGATCGCCGACGAGAATCTTCCTGTGGCAAGCCGCCTCGTCTTCGCGCAACTCCAGGGATCGGTCGATGCGCTGCAGCGCAAGATCATTCCCTTCATCAATGCCGGCCGGACGACGATGACTGCGATCGGCGCCGGAAGGATCGACGACGCGAAGCTCTCCTCGCTCGACTTCCGCAACTACGAACAGGCGTTCGGGCCGGATCTTGCCGGCTTGCGGAATCAGATAGTCGAATTGACCGGCACGACGACGGAGACGATCTACGGCAAGCTCAGGGCCATCCAACTCCTCGGATTCGCGCTTTTCGGAATCGCTGCCGTCGTGGGATTGGGCTTCGGCGCCATCGTCACCGCCGGCGTCGTCCACACGCTACGCCGCCTGGTGGTGGGAACAAAGGCGGTTGAGGCCGGCGAGCTCAGCTTCGCCGTGCCGATCCGGACGCGCGACGAGATCGGCGAGCTTGCGGCGGCCTTCAACCGCATGGTCGAGCAGCTTCGCACCAAGGAGAAGATCAAGGACACGTTCGGCAAGTTCGTCGACCCGCGAATCGTCGCCGGCCTCATCGAAGCGAAGGCCGACGAGGAAGATCACGCCGACCGGCGCGTCGTGAGCGTGTTCTTCTCCGACATTCAGGGCTTCACTTCGATCAGCGAGCAGCTGACTGCCGGGGCGATGGTAAATCTCCTGAACCACTATTTTGCAGCCGCGACCAGGTGCATCCGCTCGTCGAACGGCATCGTCGACAAATATATCGGCGACGCGATCATGGCGTTCTGGGCGCCGCCATTCTCGCCGGGCGACACGCATGCCGAATCGGCGTGCATCGCCGCGCTCGACCAGCAGCAGGCGATCGCCGATTTGAAGCAGGACCTGCCCAACATCGTCGGATTGCGCCGAAACGCGCCCAATCTCGTCGTGCGCATGGGAATCGCGACCGGCGAGGTGGTCGTCGGCACGATCGGCTCACCGGTCTCGAAATCTTTCACCGTGATCGGCGATACGGTGAACCTCGCTTCGCGGCTCGAAGGCGTCAACAAGGTCTATGGCACACGGATCATAGTTTCCGACGATACGATGCGGCTCGCGCAGCACGCCGTAGAGGCGCGCGAGCTCGATCTCATCACCGTCGTCGGCAAGACCGAGCCGTGCCGCATCCACGAGCTTCTCGGCCCCTTCGGCGCGCTCACACCGGAATTGACGGAGCTGCGCGAGACGTTCGAGGCGGCGCTCAAATCCTATCGTCAGCAAAGCTGGGACGAGGCGGAGAAGGGATTCCACCGGTGCCTTGCCGTCCGTCCAGGCGACGGACCCTCCGCGGTTTTCGTCGAGCGGATCGCAACGCTCCGTCGAGAACCACCGCCTGGCGATTGGGACGGCGTCTGGCGCCTTACGCATAAATAGCCGCGAGCGGAACGCGAATGGTCGATTGGATTTATGATCACCCGACCTGGCTTTGGGGCAACATGCTCGTTTGGGGCGCAGGCGGGCTCGCGTGCGTCGGGCTTGCGATCTTTCACCGCTTCATCCACGTCGACGTGCGGCGCGCGCACAACGATCTCGCGGGGTTCAGCATCGCTATCATCTCGGTCGTCTATGCGGTGTTGCTGGCGTTCATCGCAGTCGCGACTTGGCAATCGTACGCGGCCGCAGACACGATCGCCGCCACCGAAGCAGGCGATATCGGCAATCTCTACCGCGACACACACGGCTTCCCGCCCAATGTCGGCGAGCCATTGCGCAACGAGTTGCGCCAATATCTGGCGTTGGTGATCGGCCAGGAATGGCCCGTGCAGGAACACGGCATCGTGCCGGAAAGTGGCTGGCTTCCCCTGACACGGCTCCACGACGATCTCGTGCAGTATTCACCGCAAACACTTGGTGAGTCGGTCGTCCAAGCGGAATTCCTGCGCAGCCTGAACGATCTGTACAAGGCACGGACCGACCGGCTCGTCGCGGTGCGCGGCCATATCCCGGTCGTGATCTGGTGGATCATCGGCATCGGCGGCGCGCTCACGACCGCGTTCACCTATCTCTTTGGTTTCCACAGTTTTGCGATGCATTTGACCATGACGGGCGCGGTCGCGGCGTCCTTGGCCCTCGTCGTCGTTCTTATCGTCGCGCTCGACTGGCCGTTCCGCGGCGAGGTCAGCATCGGGCCTGACGCCTATGTCGAGGTCGAACGCGGCCTCGACAGTCCGGCCTTTGTCGAAGGCATGAAGCGCTAGACCGGGCGCTTGCCGGCGTGCGAGGAGACGATCTCGAAGCGGTAGCCGTCGGGCCCGGCGACGGTGAAGCGGTCGTGGATCGTGCCGCGCTTGATGCGCGTTGGCTTGAAGCCGTGCTTGGCATAGGCGCGGCGCGCGGCGTCGACATCGTCGACCATGAGGTCGAACGGCGCCTCGGTTCCCTTCTTCGGCGGGCGCGCGGCCTTGGTCACGACGAGGTGCGTGCCGCCGCGCAACTCCAGCACGGCAAAGCTCTTGCCCCCGGCGATGCGGCGGAGGCCGGCGGTGGTGAGCCACTCCGTTGCGGCCGCAACATCGCTCGCGCGAAGGAAGACATGGCCGATGGCGACGGGTGGGCGCTGGTCCGGGGTCCTTGGCATGGGGAAAATATGGGGATGGCCCAACGGTCCTGGCAAGTGGCCTTGGGCCAAGGGTCGGGTAGAATGAGGCCATGACCAAGCTCAGCGACATCACCGGCGTCAATTTCGATGGCGTGCGCCACCCCTATGTGCCGCCGCGGGAGCTTCGCATCTCGCCGAAGCTCAAGCTGCACCGCGACGCCGCCGCCGATTTCGACCCGGTGACGTTCGAGGTCATCCGCCACAATCTCTGGAACGTGAATGAGGAGCACGGCGCCACGATCCAGCGCATCTCGGGCTCGCCCGTGGCGATGTATGCGCTCGACCTCAACCCCTCGATCCTCACCGAGGACGCCGAGTTCGTCTATTTCGGCCCTTACATGCAATACATGTCGGGCGTCACCGACACGCAGGTGAAGTGGATCCTCGAGAACCGCAGCGACAATCCCGGCATCGCGCCCGGCGACATGTTTCTCGCCAACGATCCGTGGGTCGGCGCCGCGCACCAGCAGGACGTGATGCTGATCGCGCCCGTCTTCCACGGCGACGAGCTCTTCTGCTGGGTCACGAACTGCCTCCACCAATACGACATCGGCGGCATCACGCCCGGCAGCTTCTGCCCCGCGGCCGAGACTGCGTTCGACGAAGGCATCCTCATTCCGCCGGTGAAGATCATCGAAGGCGGCACGATCCGGCGCGACATCGAGGAGCTTTATCTCCGCGCCTCGCGCAAGCCCGAGCTGGTGGCGCTCGATTTCCGCGCGCAGATGGCCGGCAACACCGCGGCCAGAACCCGCATCGAGCAGCTCATCGCGCGCTATGGCGCCGCGACCGTGAAGGGCGTGATGAGGCGCATCCTCACGAACGGCGAGGCCGCCTTCCTTGACAAGCTGCGCCGCCTGCCGGACGGCGCGTGGCGCGACCGCACTTATGTCGAGTGCTGCCGGCCCGGCGACCGCGGCACCTATCGCGTGGCGCTGACCCTGCGCAAGACCGGCGACCATCTCACCTTCGAGAACGAGGGCACCGATCCGCAGCAGGGCGCGATGAACGCGACATATTCGGGCTGGCGCGGCTCGATCATGGTGGCGTTGAACCAGCTTCTGTGCTGGGACCAGTATTTCTCGGTCGGCGGCGCGCTCCGCCATGTCACCTTCAACCCGACGCCCGGCACGCTCAACTGCGCGAGCTTCCCCGCCTCGGTCTCGACCGCACCGGTTCAGGCGATGGAGATCTCGCTTTATCCCGCCTACAACGTCATCTCGAAGATGATCTTCGCCGATCCCGTCATGCGTCAGGACGTGATGTGCATCGGCGGTACAAGCCAGTGGCCGGCGACCATCTTCCGCGGCATCGACCAATGGGGCGAGCGCTATGGCTATCTGCTGATCGATCCGATCGGCGGCGCGATCGGCGCCTTCTCCACGCAGGACGGCATCTCGACCGGCGGCCAGGCCCGCACGCCCATATGTAAGCTGCCGAACATCGAACACACGGAGCAGAGCTTCCCGCTGCTCTTCCTCTATCGCCGCGAAGTGCCGGATTCGGGCGGGCCGGGACGATGGCGCGGCGGGCTTTCGGCGGAAAGCTGCTTCATCCCGCACAACACCGACAAGGTGGTGCAGGACACGCTCTCCTCCGGCAACGCGATCCCGACCTCGACCGGCATGATGGGGGGATATCCCGGCACGACGAATATCTATCGCTTCGTGCGCAACAGCGACATTCTCGACCGCCTCGCGCGGCGCGACATGGTGGCCGACATCGCCGAGGTGAAGGGCGACGTGGTGACCTTGGGCCTGCGTCAGGAGAATTTCGAGCAGCATCCGGCCGACGTTTATGCCGTGGTGTGGACGGCGGCGGGCGGGTTCGGCGACCCGATGGAGCGCGACCCCGAGCATGTGCGCGAGGACGTGCTGAACGGCGCCGTGACGGCGCACTCCGCGCGCGCGATCTATGGCGTCGTGCTGGGCGCGGACGGCGCGCTCGACGTGGCGGCAACGCGGGCGCTCCGCGAGAAGGTGCGGCGCGAGCGCGTCGTGCGCGCTGGCGGCAAGCCGCCGCGGCGGCTTGCGGGCGAGGTGATCCTGCGAATCACCGACAATCTCGCGCTCCGCGCCGAGGCTGACGGGCCGCATCATGCTTGCGTCAAGTGCGACGCCGATCTCGGGCCTGCGCGCGAATCCTACAAAGAGCGCTGCATCGTCGAGGTGCATCCCGTGACGGACGCCGTGCCGCTTGCGGGCGACCCGAGCCGCTACATCGACGCGCGGCCCGAATTCCGCCAGTTCTGCTGCCCCGGCTGCGGCGCTCTCATCGAGAACGAGATCGCGCTCGCGGGCGAGCCCGTGCTGCGCGACATTGAAGTGGATGTGGGGGCGGACCTGTTGCGCCGGCCGCGCGCGGCGGCCGAGTAGATCCGTTCAGCTCAGTGCAGCGTGCGCGGGGCCGGGCCGTCCCAGCCGTCCTCGATCAGCTCGTCGAACATCTCGCGCTCGTCGGCTTCGAGATGATGCTCGCAGTGCCAGATCACGGCGCCATCGTCGATGATCCGCGAGGTAACCGGCGGCTCGCCACAGACGCTGCAGGACAAATGGGCTTTCTTTGACACCAAAACCTCCACCAACCCGAACTGCGCAAAATGTATCCGACTGTTACGTAAGAGATACGCTCGGTTACATTCGGTTACAAGAACTCTTAGGGAGTAGCGCAGCCCCTCGCCGCGCCCGGGAGCCGGCGAAAAATCCTGTTTAAACAGGCGATTAGTTTGGTGGAAGGCAGCCCGCTGCGGCCCCAAAGGATGAGGGGCCTAGCCCCGCTTCATTCCGGCCTGTGATTCAAGCAGTTTACAAACCGCGGCCGTGTCCTGGCCGCCGAGGCCCTGCCCCAGGGCGGCGTCATAGACCGGAGCGGTCGCGGCGAAGGTCGGGGTCGGCACGCCAAGCCCGCGCGCGAAGGCGCCGATGATCGCCATGTCCTTCTGCCACACGTCGATCTTCATGGTGGGCGGCTCATAGGCGCCTTTGGCCATGAGCGGCGCGCGCAGCTCGAACACGCGCGAGGTGCCGGCGCCGGAGCCGATCACCTTGACGATCATGTCGGGATCGAGCCCCGCCTTCATGCCGAGCACCATCGCCTCGGCGCTCGCGACGTTGTGCACGGCCACGAGCAGGTTCGCGACGAACTTCATCCGGCTGCCATTGCCGAAGGCGCCGAGATAGTGGCAGACGCGCGCGAAATGGCGGAACACCGGCTCCGCGCGGTCATAGGCCGCGCGCTCGCCGCTCGCATAGACGGCAAGGTCGCGCGTCGCGGCCTGCGCGCCGGTGCCGGAGAGCGGACAATCGAGGAGCACGATCCCGCCCGCCGCAAGCCGGTCGCGGCAACGCTCCTTGTCGGGAATGGGAAGCGTGCTCAGTTCGGCGACGACGAGGCCGCGCGCCTTTTCCGCGTGAAGACTCTCGACCGTCGCCTCGAGGGCGGCGACGCTTGGCAACGAGGTCAGCACGAGATCGGCTCCGCGCGCCGCGGCGGCGGCCGATGGCGCGGCCGCGATCCCGTCCTGCGCAAGCTCGGCCAAGCGCTCCGGCGCGATGTCGAAGGCGGCGACCGCGAGCCCCGCCTGCGCCAGATTGCGCGCGATCGCGCCGCCCATGATGCCGGCGCCGATGACGCCGACCTTCGCTGCCGCTGCCATGCTCAGAGCCCCATGTAGAACTTGCGGATGAGCTCGTTGTTGTTGAGCGCGTCAGGCGATTCGCCTGCGAATGCGATCTTGCCGTGCACGATGACATAGCCGCGGTCGGCGATGCGGATGGCTTGCGTGAAATTCTGCTCGGCCATGAGCACGGTGAGCTGATACTCGTCGCGCAGCTCCTTGATCTTGTCGATGACGCGCCGCACCAGCACCGGGGCCAAGCCCACCGACGGCTCGTCGATGAGAAGAATGCGCGGCGCCGACATGAGCGCGCGCGCCAGCGCCAGCATCTGCTGTTCGCCGCCGCTCATCGAGCCCGCGAGCTGATGGCGGCGCTCCTGCAAAACCGGAAACACCCCGAAGCAATATTCGATGTTGCGTTTCAAATGCTCGCGCGCGGTCTTGCGGTAGGCGCCAAGGTAGAGATTTTCCTCGACCGTGAGCTTCGGAAAGAGCCGTCGCCCCTCCGGCACGAGAACGACGCCGAGATCGACGATCTCCTCGGTCGACTTGCCAGTGAGCTCGTGCACCGTTCCATCGAGATCTACTGTCACCGAGCCGGCGGTCGGACGCAGCATGCCCATAATGCATTTCATGAGCGTGCTCTTGCCGTTGCCGTTGGTGCCGAGCAGCACCACGGTCTCGCCGCCCTTCGCCTCGAGCGAGATGTCCTCGAGCACACGCACGGCGCCGTAAGCGGCGTGGAGACCCTTGATCGCGAGGCTATTCGCCAAGATAGGCCCTCTCGACCTCGGGGTTGCGGATCACTTCCTGCGGCTCGCCGTCCGCGATCTTGCGCCCGGCGACAAGCACGACGAGCCGTTCGGAAAAACTCATCACCGCACGCATGATGTGCTCGATCAGCACGATCGCAAGCCCCTGCTCGACCAGGCGGTGGAGCACGACGAGGATGTCGTCGACCTCGGAATGTGAAAGGCCGGCCATCGACTCATCCGCGAGCAGAAGCTTCGGCTCGGCGGCCATGGCGCGCGCGAGCTCGAGCTTGCGCATCTCGATCTGTGTCAGGTCGCGCGGGCGCTTATCGGCCTTGTCCTCGAGCCCGACGAGGCCCAGAAGCTCGGCGCTCCGCTCCTCGATCGCGCGCTCGCCGAGATGCGTGCCGGAGCGCGCGTTGACTGTGTAGAGGATCGGGACCCGCAGGTTCTGCTTCACCGTCATGCTGCGGAACGGGCGCGGGAGCTGGAAGCTGCGGGCGAGGCCGAGGCGCGTGCGCTGATAGGCAGGCAACCCGTCGATCGCGGTTCCCGCGAAGCTGACCGATCCCTGCTCGTTGTGCAGCGTGCCGCAAATGCAATTGACAAGCGTGCTCTTGCCCGAGCCGTTGGGGCCGATGAGGCCAAGCCGCTCGCCCGCGCGCACCTCGACGTCGATGCCTTCGAGCGCCACGAACCCGCCGAAGCGCTTGCCGAGCCCCTCGATCTTAAGCAACGTCTCGCTCACCCGCGCCTCCCGCGGCCGCGGCGCTCGAAGAGGCCGATGATGCCGTTGGGCGCAATGACGACGAACCCCACCATCAGCACGCCGACGATCAGCAGATTGACGGCCGACGAAATCGTGACCGTCGCGACCTGCTGGATCGTGCCGAGAAAGATCGCGCCGATGAGCGGCCCGAGCCAGTATTGCGTGCCGCCAATCAACGGCATGGCGATGCTGTTCACGGCGAAAGTCAGGTTGAAGCCCGAGGTCGGATCGAGATAGGTCACGTAATAGGGCAGCGGCGCGCCCGCCATTCCCATGAGCGCGCCCGAGAGCGTGGTCGAGATGAGTTTGAGGCGGAGCGTCGGCACGCCCGAGGCCTCGGCCGACATCTCGTCGTCGCGGATCGTGGCAAGGCCGTAGCCCAGGGTCGAATGCTCGATCGTGCGCGCGATCGCGATCGAGAGCCCCGCCAGGATCAGCATGATCAGGAAGAGATACTGGATGTAGCTGCCGATCAAAGGCGCGGTCTGCGGCCGGATGATATAGACGCCGCGCGAGCCGCCGACATAGTCCCAGTTGGTGATGAGGGTCTGCAGCACGACCGCGAGCGCGAGCGTCGAGATGGCGAAGAAGACGCCGCGCAAGCGCAGCGTGAGATAGCCCATGCCGAGCCCGAGAAGGCCGGCCAGCACGCCGCCCGCCAGGATCAGCACGGGAATGGGCGGCCCCCACAATTTATGCAGCACGACCGAGCAATAGGCGCCAATGGCGAGAAAGGCGGCGGTGCCGAAGTTGAGGTAGCCGGTGTAGCCGCCGAGGATGTTCCATGCCGTCGACAGCACGATGTATTGCAGCACGAGATATGACGCGAAGAAGAAGTAATCGTTGCTGACGAGGCGCGAGAGCGCGAACACCACGGCCACGGTGACGGCGGTGAGGATCCAGAATGTGCCGGTCTTCATCTAGCGACCCATGATCCCGGTCGGGCGGAATCCCAACGTCAGCAGCAGGAACCCGAAGGCCACGGCCGGCGACCACGAAGGGCCATAGAAGGTCGCGGTGATGTTCTCGGCAATGCCGATGAGGATCGCCGCCGTGAACATGCCGGGGAAGCTTCCCATGCCGCCCAGCACGCAGATCGCAAAGACGCGCCCGATATAGTCGCGCCCGATCGACGGCTCGACCGGCTGAATGATGATGAGGCACGATCCGGCGAGCGCGGCGGTCGCGATCGAGATCGAGAACGCGATCCGCTTGATGTGCGTCGGATTGACCGACATGAGACGGAGCGCACCCGAATCCTGCGGCACGGCGAGGATCGCGCGGCCAAGGAACGTGCGCGACAGAAAGAGCTGAAGGATCGCGACGAGAACCACGGACACGGCTGCCGGCACGAGCATCCTGAGCGGCAGGTCGACCTCGCCCAGATGCAGGCTCGGGCCGATATAGGGCGCCTCGACGAAGCGGTAATCGACGCCGAAGATGAGGATGAGCGCCACCTCGGTGATGAACAGAAGCCCGAAGAAGAAGGCGAGGCCGCGCAAGCCTTCCTCGCCGCGCCGCTCGAACGACCAGTAATAGGTCTCGTAGATGAGCCAGCCCAGCAGCAGGAAGCCGGGGATCACGAGCACGCCCGCCAGGATCGGATCGATGCCGAAATTGGAGTTGAGGATATAGGCGGTGAAGGAGCCGAGGATGATGAAGGCGGGATGCGCGAGGTTGCCGATGTCGAGCATGCCGAACGAGATGGCGATGCCGACCGTGACCGCAGCATAGAAGCCGCCGAGCAGGATACCGGATGCCACGGCGTTGAGCAGGAGATCTGTCATATGATGGCGGCGGTGCGGCTCAGCGGAGCGCGGGCGCGCCGGCCCGGGCCCCGGGCGGTCGAAGAACGAGGCGGTGCCCGCATCGGATGGTCGCTCCCTGATCCGCGCCCCAGGTTGAATGCCCCGGAGCCAGTTATCGCTCGCGTCTTACTAGCCTTGATCGTGGCGCGGTGCAATTGCCCTGTAGCGGCCCTCGCGGCGGCGCGTACACGAGCAGCGAATGCCCCGCAAGCACTGCAACCGTGATGCGCTCATATGGAAACCCGCAGCAACCGCGCTCACGCCGTTCACAAGATGTAGAAGCGCGCGGAACCGGACACAGTATTGCTTGTTTGCTGAAAGACCGCGGATTGTTGGCTCGCGACCATTGGTACAATTCAACGCGCATTTTATGCTTAATTCGCGAAATTCGTTTGCTCCCGATTTCCGCCACTCATAGACTGTGGCAGTTTGATTTCCGCGGTCAGAGCAAAAGGGAGGCCGGCATGCGGATCTACACCGTGACAAGCGACGGCACGCCCGCGGCAGTCGTGCGCGCGGACAATCCTGCCGACGCGATCGACACCGCACGCGCGCTTGCAGCGCCGGTCGCGCTGGAGGGGCACCTCGCCGTGCGCGACCCCAACGACAGCGAGATGGTGAGCTGGCTCGAGCGGCGCGACGACCACGTGCTGCCGGCGTTCGCTGCCGAAAAGGCTGCATGAGGACTCTCGGATGACGGAAGCGCTCCTCGAGACCGACGAGGCGGAAAGGATCGCCGGCGACCTTGCCGCGAAGTATGGCGAAGATGCGATCGGCTTTGTGCGCGCGCGCGCCGATCGCGCGCAGGAAATCGGCGACGAGCTCGCCTGGAATGCTTGGCAGGCCGTGCTCGATGCCACGGAATCCCTGCTCGCGCGGCGCGAGGACGATTAGCGCCGCGCATCGTTGACGCGCCCGCCCGCAACGAATAGCGTTCCGGGCATGGCGCAGTACCAAACCCTCCTGACCGAACGGATCGAGCCGGCGGTTCTGCGCGTCACGCTCAACCGCCCGCAGGCGGCCAACGCGCTCAACACCGAAATGGGGCGCGAGCTCCTTTCGCTGTGGAGCGCCCTCGCGGATGCGAGCGACATACGCTGCGTCGTGCTGACCGGCGCGGGGACCCGCGCCTTCTGCGGCGGCGCCGACCTGAAGGAGCGTCAGGGCATGAGCGATGCCGACTGGCAGGCGCAGCACATCATCTTCGAGCGTCACTACTGGGCGCTTCTCGATGTGCCGATGCCGGTCATCGCCGCCGTCAACGGCCATGCCTATGCCGGCGGGCTCGAGATGATCCTCGCGTGCGATTTCGCTTACGCCGTGCCGGGCGCGCGCTTCGCCTTGACCGAGACGACGCTCGGCATCATGCCGGGCGCAGGCGGCACGCAGCTTCTGCCGCGCGCGGTGGGCGAACGCCGCGCCAAGGAGATGATCCTGACGGGCCGCCCCTTCACGGCCGAGGAAGCGCAGGAGTGGGGCCTCGTCAACCGGCTGGTCGCGCCCGAGGCACTCATGGATGCGAGCCTCGCCACCGCGGCGCAGATTGCCGAGAACGCGCCTTTGGCGGTGCGCCAGGCGAAGAAGTCGATCCACACCGGCCTGCAGATGGATCTGAAGAACGCGTTTCTGTTCGAGATCGAGGCTTATAACCGGCTCGTCCCGACCGAGGACCGGCGCGAAGGCATCACTGCCTTCAACGAGAAGCGGAAGCCCCGCTTCACGGGGCGCTGAGCGATGAGCGAGACCGCGCTGCCGCTGGGCGAGGATTTCGCCGAGATTCGCGCCGCCGTGCGCCGCATCTGCGAGGGCTTTCCCGGCGCCTATTGGCGCGAGCGCGAGGCGAAGTCGGAATATCCGGAAGCCTTCGTCTCCGCGCTGACCAAGGCGGGTTATCTCGGCGTGCTCATTCCCGAGCACTACGGCGGGTCGGGCCTGCCGCTTCGCGCTGCCTCGGTGATGCTCGAGGAGATCCACGGCGCGGGGTGCAACGCCGGCGCCTGCCACGCGCAGATGTACATCATGGGAACGCTGCTCAGGCACGGCAGTGCGGCACAAAAGGAGCGCTATCTGCCGAAGATCGCGTCGGGCGAGCTCAGGCTCCAGGCGTTCGGCGTGACCGAGCCGACGACCGGCTCCGACACGACGCAGTTGAAGACGCGCGCGGAGCGGCGCGGCAACGATCGCTTCGTTGTGCGCGGGCAGAAGGTGTGGACCTCGCGCGCGCGGCAGTCGGACCTGATGCTTCTTCTCGCGCGCACCACGCCTGCGGAGGAAGTGAAGCGGCGCGGCGACGGGCTTTCGGTGTTCATCGTCGATCTCAACGAAGCGCGCGGCAAGGGCGTCGAGATCCGCCCGCTCGACGCGATGATCAACCACAACACCAACGAGATCTTCTTCGACGATCTCGAAGTCCCGGCCGAGAACCTCGTCGGCGAAGAAGGCAAGGGCTTCCGCTACATCCTCGACGGCATGAACGCCGAGCGCATCCTCATCGCATCGGAGGCGCTGGGCGACGCGCGCTGGTTCGTGCGCACCGCCGTCGCTTATGCCGGCAGCCGCGTGGTGTTCGGGCGCCCCATTGGGCAGAACCAGGGCGTGGCATTTCCGATCGCCAAGGCGCACGCCGAGACCGAGGCGGCCGACCTCATGGTGCGGAAGGCCGCGGCACTCTTCGACGCGGGCGCGCCGTGCGGGCCCGAGGCCAACATGGCGAAGCTTCTCGCCGCCGACGCGTCATGGCATGCCGGCGAGGCCTGCTTTCAGACGCATGGCGGATTTGCCTTCGCGCGCGAGTACGACGTCGAGCGCAAATGGCGCGAGACACGGCTGTTCCAGACTGCGCCCATCTCGACGAACCTCGTCCTGGCATATATCGCCGAGCACGTGTTGGGCTTGCCGCGGTCCTACTGAACGAGGCAATATCGCCGGCACCCCGCCAAATCCTGGAGACAGAAATGGCCGATCCGATTCCCGCACAAAAGAGCCCCTACGGCGTCCAGGTCGAGGCCGGACAGCGCTATGTCTGGTGCGCCTGCGGGCGCAGCAAGTCGCAGCCCTTCTGCGACGGGACGCACAAGGATTTCGGGCTCCGGCCGGTCCCGTTCGTCGCCGAGAAGACCGAGCAGGCATGGCTCTGCGGCTGCAAGGCAAGCGGCAACAAGCCGTTCTGCGACGGCTCCCACAAGAAAGTCCCATGACGCCGCGGCTTGCACTTCTCTTGATCGTGCCGCTGGTGGCGCTCGCGCCAAACCTCTCGAGCGCGGCCGATCAGCGGGATTTTCCCGACGCGCAGATGATGCAACAGTTCGCCGAGGCACAGCGGCTCGCGCGGCAGGCGGGCGAGGACATGGTCCGAGCAATGGATGCGCTCGCCCGCGCCGTGCCACGCTACGGCATGCCGTACCTCGATCGCGACGGCAACATCGTCATCCCGCGCGTGCCGCGCGGGACGCCTGTCCCGGACGAGGGTCCGTCCGGCTCGCTCTAGGCGGCCGCTATTTGAGGCGGTCGCGGATCGCGTCGAGCCCGGCCTTGGCGCAGGCATCGTCGAGATTGCCGCCGGGCGCGCCCGCGGCGCCGATCGCACCTACCACCTCGTCGCCGACCTTGATGACGACCCCACCCTGGAACAGCAGCAGGTGCGGCAGCTTCGAGGTGAGCGTCGCGAGCGTCGTGGTCTTGGCGCGCTCGACGAGAGGGCCGGTGTCACTCTTGAAAGTGACGGCCGTGTAGGCCTTGTCATGCGCGCTGTCGATGGTGTGGATGCCGGCGTTGTCGCCGCGCAGGCTCGCCTGCGTCACGCCGTCGACATCGACCAGCACCGCCGTCTCGGCATAGTGATCCTTGGCGCAGCTCGCGACCGCGGCGCCGACCGCCTCGTTGGCGAGCGCCGCCGAAATCCGGTGCGTCGGCAGCAGATCGGCGGCAAAGGCGGACGTGGCAACGGCGAGTGCCAACGGCACGGCGGCAGTGGCGGCAAAGCGGATCATCCTGTCCTCCCGGGTCTCTTGCGGCACCATGATCACCCTGCCTTAATGGCGGCGCAACATGGCCCGGGCCCGCCTTCTCGCCCCGATCCTCGCACTCGCCGCCGCGGCGCTGCTCCTGGCGGCGCGCCCGCAAGGCGATGAGAAGGAAGGACCCGCCTCCCTTGCCGGCCAGTTCCTCATTGCGGCGCCCGACATGGGCGACCCGCGCTTTGCCGAGACCGTCATCCTCATGGTGCATCACGACGAGACCGGCGCGTTCGGCATCGTCATCAACCGCCCGGTCGAGACGCGCTCTCTCGCGAGCCTGCTCGAGGCGCTCGGCGACAAAGACCCGTCGGCCAAGGGCGACGTGCAGATCTATGCCGGCGGGCCGGTCGAGCCGGCGATCGGTTTCGTCGTCCACAGCGCCGAGTACCGCCGCGCCGGCACCCTCGCGATCGACGGCCAGGTCGCCGTCACCTCGAACCCCGAGGTGCTGCGCGACATGGGCGCCGGCAAGGGTCCAGCCCAGTCGCTAGTGGCGTTCGGCTATGCCGGCTGGGGCCCCGGCCAGCTCGAGAACGAGCTGGCGCAGCACGCCTGGTTCACCGAGCCCGAGGACCCGAAGCTGGTGTTCGACCCCGACCGCGCCGACCTGTGGAAGAAGGCGCTCGACCGTCGCGACCGGGCACTTTAGATATAACTTGCTGATATAGCTTGAATATTCGAATTAGGTTCGTTCCGTAGTTTTGCGCACGGGCGGGCGGAGTTGGCGGCGGCTCCCCGGGGTCAAGCCGGTGCCGCCGCCCATGACCGAGCCCAGCTTATGCGGCTGCGCGCTGCGCCACCGGATGCTCGATGCGCGAACCGACGACGAGCCGGTTCCAGGCATTGATGGTGACGATGAGAAGCGAGAGGTTGACGATCTCGGCCTCTGAGAAATGGCGGCGCAGCTCGTCGTAGACGTCGTCGGGTGCCCCTGTCTCGGCGATGAGGGTGAGCGCCTCGGTCCAGGCGAGCGCCGCGCGCTCGCGCGCGCTGTAGGCCGGCGAGTGCCGCCAGCCGTCGAGCACGTAAAGCTTCTGCTCGCTCACGCCTTCCTTGCGCGCGTCCTTCGAATGCATGTCGAGGCAGTAGGCGCAACCGTTGATTTGCGAGGCGCGCATGCGCAGGAGATCGGCGAGCGCCGGATCGATGCCGCACTCGCGGACATATTTCTCGAGCGTCAGCATCGCATTGTAGGCGCCGGGCGCAACCTTCTTGGGATCGAGTCTGGGAGTCATCGTGCAGTCTCCTTGCAACGAACGAAGGAGAACGCCGCTCGCGCGCGATGGTGCCGCTCGTGCGTCATATGACCCCGCCCGCCTTGGCATTTCTCGCATGGCCGCGATTCGCTATACTCGGGCGGCGTCGCGAGGAGGCATGAGATGAGTGACAGCGCCACCACTCTCGAGCGCGCGCCGAGCGCGCCTCGGCTTGCCGCGGTCGAGGCCGAGCTCAACTATCTCGCGCCGATGGCCGAGCGCGCGCGCAACTACGCTTACGAGCCGCCGGCCGGCATCCCGCGCACCAACACGACGCCCGACCCGCACCGCATGACGATCCGCGACATGCGGCCCATTCTCGCGGGCGCTTCGCTCGACACGGAAGGTTTCGCCGTGGCGCGCCGCAAGAGCGAGGTGCGCGACTTCTTCGACGACGCCGAGGTGCGGGCGCGCTACTACCCCGAGGCGGAAGCGCTTCTCAAAGACCAGACGGGCGCCGACCGCATCTTCGTCTTCGATCACATCTCGCGCCGCCACATCCCCGGCTCCGACGGGCGCACGCCCGGCGAGCCGCGCCAGCCGGTGCGCCGCGTCCATATCGATCACACTGCGAAATCGGGGCCGCAGCGCGTGCGCGATCTCCTGCCCGCGGACGCGGAGCAGCTACTGAAGGGCCGGGTGCAGATCATCAATCTGTGGCGGCCCATCCGCGGGCCGCTTCAGGACACGCCGCTCGGCGTGTGCGATGCAGGGAGCGTCATGCCCGCCGATCTCGTTCCGACCGATCTCGTCTATCACGACCGCGTCGGCGAGACCTATTCGGTGAGCTTCAATCCCGCCCATCGCTGGTATTACGTGCCGGAGATGACGGCGGACGAGGCGCTCTTCATCAAGTGCTTCGACAGCAAGATGGACGGCCGCGCCCGCTTCACGCCGCACAGCGCCTTCACCGATCCGACGACGCCAGCCAATGCGCGGCCGCGCGAGAGCATCGAGCTCCGCGCGTTCGTGTTCCATTACGCCTGAGGCTCAGCGTTTCCTTCCTTGCGGCATTCGCTTCGCCACATCGAAGGCCGAGCAAAAAATGCAGGATGATCGGCACGACCGCCAGGAAAGAGACGCACCCAATGGAGAGGGCCCGCATCCCGCAAATGACCGGACGCGGAATGAAAGGGCGGGATTGGAAACCCTTATCGGCGAAATCCTGAGCGAGGAAGATCACCAAGTCGCCCAGCGCAAACTCGGCGCGGCGCAACTTAGGATAGCCAAGAGCCTCAATCGGATCACCGCCGTGGGCGCAATCGTCGGTGCGGTCAGTTCCCTTGGCATCATAGGTTCTCTGGTCATCACCAAGATTTCCGCGGACGACGCACACATGGCGCTGGTTGCTGCCAATCGAGCCTGGATCAGTCCGGTCAGTGCAATGCTCGGCGCACTACCGAGCGCTCCGCCGACCGAGGCCATAACTGTTCCGGTCCCATTCCGCAACACCGGCCGTGAACCAGCAACAGACGCCTCGATCGTCGGAGGCAGCGATAGCATCTCAACCGACGCAACCTACGACCAGATTCACGCCAAGGAACGCGCTTTCGAGGATTACTGCTTCTCCATTTCCAGCACGAAGCGCGACGCTTCCGCCGTATCCGTCGTGATTTTTCCGGAAGGCAGTGCCACGAACGATTACGGCGGATCGATCACGATAAAACCCGACGTCATCGATTGGGACGTTGTTTACGGAAGAAAATACCTCTTCTTGCACGCGTGCGTCGTGTACCAGACCTTCGGTAACGTCCGGCACACCTCTGTTTGCTACTACGCGCAGGCCGGCAAAACCGTTGGCAGCTTGCCCTTCTGCGATCAGGGAAACAGGGCAGACTGATCGTCAGCTGGGGTTCTTCCGCGGGCTGCCCCCTCGCCAGCTTAGGGGCGCGAAGATCTGTTGAGCGCCACGGCGGCGCGGATGAGCGCCTTGAAGGCGGTGCCATTCAACTTATCCGTCTCGTGGAGATCAATCGCGCGTCTGACGTTCCCATCAAGGCTCGAATTGAAGAGCCGCGATGGGTCACTGAGCGATGCGCCCTTGGCGAAGGTCAGCTTGACGACGCTCTTGTAGGTCTCGCCGGTGCAGATGATCCCGTGGTGAGACCACACCGGAACGCCGCGCCATTTCCATTCTTCCGCGACGTCGGGGTCCGCCTCTTTGATGAGGGCGCGAACATAGGCGAGCATCTTGCCGCGCCAGTCGCCCAGCTCCTCGATCCGCGCGTCGATCAGGCGCGAAGGGGACGCGCTCTTCGATGGTGCGCTCTTCTTCATATTGGTCGCGGCTCCTCGCCCGCTCCCGCCCGCTTGGCCTCGTCGATGTTAACGCCGCGATCCCGGGGAACGGAATTTCCGCTTGACGGTTAGACCGACTAGTCGGTATAAACGATTCCATGAGCGACGCCCCCACCCTCACCCGCACAATGCCGCCGGCACGGCAGAAGCTCCTGGACGCGGCTGTGGCCGTGATCCGGGAGAAAGGTTATGCGGCGACGACAGTCGATGAGCTGTGCGCGCGCGCCGGCGTCGCCAAGGGCTCGTTCTTTCATCACTTCAAGGACAAGGAAGCGCTCGGTGTCGCAGCGGCGGATTACTGGTCGGAGATGACCGGCGCCTTCTTCGCGGCCGCCCCTTATCACAAGCACAAGGATCCGCTTGATCGGGTGCTCGGCTATATCGATTTCCGCCGCTCCATCCTCAAAGGCGACGTGCCGGAATTCACCTGTCTCGTCGGCACGATGGTACAGGAGGTTTACGAGACCAACCCGGCGATCCGCGCGGCCTGCGACGCCAGCATCAGCGGCCATGTCGAGAAGGTCGAGGCCGACATCGCCGCAGCGATGAAGCTTCACGACATTCGCGCGAAATGGACGGCGAAGAGCCTCGCGATGCACACCCAGGCCGTGCTGCAGGGCGCCTACGTCCTCGCCAAGGCCAAGAACGGCGCCGAGATCGCCATCTCCAGCATCGATCATCTGCATCGCTACGTAGAACTTTTGTTTGAGCCCCCGACGCGAAAAGAAAGGAAAGCGTCATGACATCGAACGGTACCTACGTCGCCGTCTTTCTCGGCAGCAAGAGCAGCCCCCGCATGGCGCAGTGGATGGCGCTTCCCGAAGCGGAGCGCAAAGCCAAGGAGCAGCAGGGGATGGCCGCGTGGAACGGCTGGATGGAACAACACCAGGCCGCGATCGTTGGCGTCGGCGGCCCGCTGGGCAAAACGAAGCGCGTATCCGGCACAGGCATCGAAGACGCAACCAACATGCTGAGCGCCTACACCATC
The DNA here is from genome assembly GCA_035518375.1 of Allostellaceae bacterium. Lineage (GTDB taxonomy): Bacteria > Pseudomonadota > Alphaproteobacteria > ATCC43930 > CGMCC-115725 > DATJLY01. Next base: position 64,667 of record DATIXQ010000104.1, read on the forward strand.
GTGCGCGCCGAGTCGCACGAGGCGGCGGCCAAGCTCTTCGAGAGCCACCCGTTCTTCGCGATCTTCCCCGGCGAAGCGGTGGAGATCATGCCGGTCATGCCGGTGCCCGGGCGCTGATCGGGAAGTCGCGCCGCGTCACACCAAGGGAGAGCAACATGCCCAACACCGTCCGCCTTCATCGCGTGCTCGCCACCAAGCCGGAGAAGATCTATCGCGCCTTCCTCGAGCCTGACGCGATGGCGAAATGGCTGCCGCCCAATGGCTTCGCCGGAACCGTGCACCATTCGGAGCCGCATGTCGGCGGCACCTTCCGCATGTCGTTCCGCAACTTCACCACGGGGGAAGCCCATTCCTTCGCCGGCGAGTATCTCGAGCTCGTGCCCCACGAGCGCATCCGTTACACGGACAGGTTCGACGACCCCAATCTCCCCGGCACGATCCACGTGACGGTGACGCTCAAGAAAGTCTCGGTCGGAACGGAGATCAACATCGTGCAGGAGGGCTTGCCCGACGTCATTCCGGTCGAGGCGTGCTATCTCGGCTGGCAGCAGTCGCTGAAGAATCTCGCGCGGCTCGTCGAACCCGAGATCAATCAGTAAAACGAGAAGCACGAAGGAGGACGACCATGGCAACCGATCTCACGCCCTATCTCGGCTTCGACGGCCAGTGCGAAGAGGCGTTCAAGCGCTATGAGAAAGTGCTCGGCGGCAAGATCCTTGCGATGATGCGCTATTCCGAAGCGCCTCCAGGCTCGGGCGTGCCGCAAAACCCCGACACCGCCAATCGGATCATGCATGCACGGCTCAAGGTGGGTGACCGCACACTGATGGGCGGCGACGGTCCGCAGGGCCGGCAGCCGCAGGGCTTCTGCGTCGCCATCACGCTCGACGAGCCCGGCGAGGCCGACCGCATCTTCAAAGCGCTCGCCGAAGGCGGCACGGTGAGCATGCCCATCGGCGAGACGTTTTGGGCACACCGCTTCGGCATGCTCACCGACAAGTTCGGCATTCCCTGGATGGTGAACTGCGAAAAAACGTGATCGCCCCGGAGATGAGCCGCAGCGACGCGCGGGACGGACCGGACTCAGCGCCGGCCCGTTCCGAGGTCGTCGGAATAGCCGGCCTTGACGCGCGGCCACTGCACGATGGGGCGCCCGTCGATGCGGTAACTGTGCTCGCCCTCCCCCCACCGCGGCCAGCCGGCCGGCGAGTCCTCCCATTTCTCCTGCCGGCCGTAGACCGTCAAGTCGAGCAAGCGATAGCTGTTGTCCATTACCTCGACGCCGCGGCTCGTCGTCCACCAGGTCTCGAACACCTTGGCGTCGCGCCGGAGATAGCAGACGATGTGCATCCGGCCGATGCGCCGCCCGACGAGGAGCGTCTCGAGCGAGCTTCGCGGCGCCGAATACCACGGCATGTCCCAGCCCATGAAGGCGCGGTAGCGCGCGCTCTCCTCGTAGGGGCCTTGGCAGAGCGTGGCGTAGGTGACATCGCGAGAATGAATGAACGAAAGCTCGCGCACCTGCGAGGTGTAGAAGGTGCAGCCCTCGCATTGCTCCGGCGCAGGGCGGCCGGCATGCCACATGAAATAATAGGCGATGAGCATGCGGCGCCCCTCGAAGACGTCGAGCAGCGTCGCCGCCCCGTGTTCGCCGATGAGCGGCGTCGCGCCATCGACCTCGACCATGGGAAGCCGCCGGCGCGCCGCCGCAATAGCGTCGCCTTCTCTCGTGTGCGCCTTCTCCCGGACCCGCAAAGCATCGAGTTCCGCCTGGAAGGTGCTCCGGTCGACGATCCTGGGCGCTCCGAGCCCGTCGCTCGTTATGTCGTTCATCGGTCCCTCCCGTGCTGCAAACCGCGTCGTGACGCTTAGGGCGCGAAACAACGGCGCTCGCCCATCGTTCCGTGCTGCAATGGACCTCGCCGCGGGCCGGGGCAAGCAAGATATCGGCGATACCTTAGTCCAATAGGCCGCTTGGCTCGGCGTGGCCATTGTTGATCGCGATCGCCCTTTGCGAAAACTTTAGGCTGGTCGTAATCCGGAGGTGGAGCATGGCCGACGCAATCGATCTCAGCCGCCGACGTTTCGTTGGGACTGCCGCCGCCACGGTGGCGGCGTTGCAACTGGCTGCGATCCGATCGGCGGACGCGAGTACCGATGAGGACGCGGCTGCGAACCTTTCGGCGCCACCCTCCTTCACAACGATCAAACAGATCAAAGCAGGCGACCTGGATGTCGGCTATGTGGACGAGGGTCCGAGCGACGGCCGTCCTGTCATCCTGCTTCACGGATGGCCATACGACATATACAGCTTCTTTGACGTGACACCTTTGCTGACGTCGAAAGGTTACAGGGTCATCATTCCCTATTTGCGCGGTTACGGATCGACACGGTTTCTCTCCGATCGCGCAGTTCGCAACGGAGAACCCGCAGCGGTCGCTTCGGACATGATCTCCTTCATGGATGCGCTCAGCATCGAACGCGCGATCCTTGGCGGCTTTGATTGGGGTGGGCGCACCGCCAATATCGTCGCGGCCTTGCAGCCGGAGCGCTGCAAGGCAATGGTCTCGGTCAGCGGCTATCTCATCGGCAGCCAGGCAGACGGGAAGAACCCCCTGCCGCCGAGCGCAGAGTACCAGTGGTGGTACCAATTCTATTTTGCGACAGAGCGCGGTCGCGAAGGTTATGACAAGCACCGGCGCGAGTTTGCCAGGCTGATTTGGCAGCTCGCCTCGCCTAAATGGCATTTCGACAATGCGACCTTCGAGCGCAGCGCGGCAGCCTTCGACAATGCGGATCATGTCGACGTCGTCATTCACAATTACCGTTGGCGGCTTGGTCTGGCCCGAGGGGAGCCCCAATATGAGGCATGGGAAACTAAGCTCGCGCTCGCTCCGGACATCACTGTTCCGACCATTACTCTGGAAGGCGACGCGAACGGCGCGCCGCACCCCGATCCCGGCGCCTACGCCCACAAGTTCATCGGCAAATACGAGCACAGAACCATCAGCGGCGGCATCGGACACAACCTGCCGCAGGAAGCGCCAAAGGCGTTCGCGGATGCGATTTCTGACGTCGATCGCCTCCAGGCTTAGCCGCACCCGACCGTTTCGGCGTGATCCCCGTCAACGAGCATTTGGCGTGATTCGAGGGTTTATTGGCATACCCGCCAAAAGCCGCGGCCCCACATACGTGAGGCACTCAGCCGCAATTGAGGGTGGCTCACATGACAAACTTCGCAGTTCACACACTCGAATCCTCACCCGAGGGTTCGAAACCGGCGCTGCAGCAACTGCAGGCGACATTCGGCATGATCCCGAACATCGTCGGGGCGATGGCGACCTCACCGGTTCTGATCAACAGCCTCGTCGGCCTGTTCGGGCATGTGCATGGCGGCAGCTTTACGGAAGCGCAGGTCCAGACCGTGCTGCTCACCGACGCGGTCACCAACGCGAGCGCATGGGCCGTCGCGTTCCACACGGCTCTGGCACTCAAGGAGGGGATCGATCCCGCGGATGTAGAGGCCATTCGCGAGGGTCGCTTACCCAAGGACGGCAAGCTCGCCGCTCTGTCCGCGCTGGCCCGAAGGCTGATCGAAAAGCGCGGGCGGCTTGAAGACGAGGACGTCGACCGCTTCCTCGCGGCCGGCTTCGGCAAAGACCATGTCCTCGAGGTCATCGCCATCGTCGCCGCGTCCACGATCACGAACTACACCGGCAGCGTCACGAAAACACCGCTGGAGGCGATGTTTCAGCCCCACGCCTGGACCGGTTAATGGCGCCTCGATCGCCATCTCCGATCCGCGGCATGGCTAATGTGAAAAGTCGCGGCTTCAGCCCTCTGCCCTAGTCTGGCTTAAAGCCCGCTCGCTTTACCCAGTATTCCCACAACCGACCCAGGGCCTTTGGATTGAACATCAGCTCAGCCATCTTCGTAACTTCACCGCTGCGAAGATGGCGCGGATCACGGCCATCCTGGGTCATAGTCAGGAGCCGCGACCGCATTTGTAGTTCGGCGTTGGTCATCAGACTGATGGAAACCAGAACGGCTCGCTTGAGTGTGGCTTCGGCGATCACGGCACCGTGGCAAGCCAGCAGACAGCAACGACATTGCCCAAGCCGCTTGGTCATTGCAGCCGCGTGAGCAGCATTGACGATAAGCAGTCCATCTTCATCGGGAAAATCGTCGCGAATATCCCAGATCGGCACCTCTACGCCGATTGCCGCACCCATGACCCACACGGGTCTGATCGGCGTCGCTGTTGCCGCGAACGGTATCAACTCTGCAGCATGGTTGTGGCAGACGGCATTCACCTCCGGTCGCGCCTTATAGACTGAACTGTGGATCCACCGCTCGGCAAAAAGGTCCCGCCCGCTTTGGTCAACAGGGTTGCAGTCGAGATCAAATTCCAGAATATCATCGTCCGTCACCAGTTCAGGGCTGCGCGAGCAGGACAGCAAGAAACGATCTGGCCTTTCCGGGTGGCGCACACTGACATGCCCCAGGGCATCCACGACCCCTTCGCGCGCGAGAATGCGATTGGCAATCACGAGCTCACGGATCGCATTCGTCAAAACTTCGCTGCGGCCGCCCATGGTGCAACGCTCAACTATTCGAACGAGAGCGAATCATGCCGCAGCGCTCCAAACGTTGTGGTAGGCGGCAATCCACCACGAACCTGCTTCCTTGACGAGGACTAGCAGCAGGCAGGTATGCAATGTGCCATCCGGGTCCGCTGAAACACCAGGTGGCTTCATCCGGTAGCCTGACAAGCCCACGTCGACGTCGATAACCGCAACATCCGGACGAACAAAGCGTAAAAGTCGCGGTGTCAAGTTGAGCGTCGTTCCCTTAAACGGGCCGGCAAAGACTTCGGCGTGCCGCCGAATAAACTCCTCACGCCCGACATGAAAGGTGCCGTTGACGTTTGTAAACGTTCCGTCGGCGCGATAGCGGGCGCCGAACACATCCGCGTCGCCGCGATTCCAGGCGTCACACAGCTCACTCGCAAGTTGCTGAATTGCTGCCTCGTCCGCAGTCATTATGGCTGCCCCCAAAGCTGCCGGGAAATCCAATGTTAGCGAAACGCTTCGCGACGTTGCAAAACGCATACGACTGCGCTCAATCCTCCGGACGGTCGATGTCGCAATTGGGTCAACTGCGTCATTGCCCCAAGCACGGCGATTTATCGAAGACCATCGGGATGAACGAGAACTATCGCTTCTTCTCCGTATCCCCTGGCTATCCGAAACACGCCCTATTTTACTCCCCCTCACTCCCACTCGATCGTGCCGGGCGGCTTCGAGGTCACGTCGTAGACGACGCGGTTGATGCCTTTCACCTCGTTGATGATGCGCGTCGCCGTGCGCGCGAGGAACTCGTGCGGGAAGGCAAAGGACTCCGCCGTCATGCCGTCGGTCGAGGTGACGGCGCGCAGCGCGCACACATAATCATAGGAGCGGCTGTCGCCCATGACGCCGACGGTGCGCACCGGCAGCAGCACGGCAAAGGCCTGCCAGATCGCGTCGTAAAGTCCGGCGAGCCTGATCTCCTCAAGATAGATCGCATCGGCCTTGCGCAGGATGTCGAGCTTCTCGCGCGTGATCGCGCCGGGAATGCGGATGGCGAGGCCGGGCCCGGGGAACGGATGGCGCCGCACCAGGCTTTCGGGCAATCCCAATTCGCGGCCAAGCTCACGCACCTCGTCCTTGAAGAGCTCGCGCAAGGGCTCGACGAGCTTCATCTTCATGCGCGCGGGCAGCCCGCCCACATTGTGATGCGACTTGATCGTGACTGATGGGCCGCCCGAGAAGCTCACGGATTCGATCACGTCGGGATAGAGCGTGCCTTGCGCCAGGAACTCGGCGCCGCCGAGTTTCTTTGCTTCCTCGTCGAACACGTCGATGAAGGTGGCACCGATGGCTTTTCGCTTCTCCTCGGGATCGGTGACGCCGTCGAGCTTCTTCAAGAACAGGTCCGACGCGTCGCGATGAACGAGCGGGATGTTGTAGTGGTCGCGGAAGAGACGCACGACCTCTTCAGCCTCGCCCAAACGCAAAAGCCCGGTATCGACGAAGATGCAAGTGAGCGCCGGCCTCAGCGCCTCGTGCAGCAGCACGGCGACGACAGAGGAATCAACGCCGCCCGAAAGGCCGCACACGACGCGCGCGCTGCCGACTTGGCGGCGCACGCGTTCGATTTCGGCGACGCGGAATTGCGCCATGCTCCAATCGCCGGCCGCGCCCGCGACACGCTGCGTGAAGTTCTTCAGCAGCTCCGCGCCCTGCGGCGTGTGCACGACCTCGGGATGGAACATGAGGCCATAGAATTTGCGGCGGTCGTCGGCGATGGCCGCAAACGGCGCGCCTTCGCTGACGGCGACGGCGGTGAAGCCCGGCGGCAGGCGCGTGATGCGGTCGCCGTGGCTCATCCACACTTGCTCGCGGGCGCCCTTGGCCCAGAGGCCCTGAAAGAGCGCGCACTCGCCCGTCACCTCGACGAAGGCACGGCCGAACTCGCGATGCGAGGATGCCTCGACCGCGCCGCCCAACTGCGCCGCCATCGCCATCTGCCCATAACAGATGCCCAGGACCGGCACGCCCAGCGTGAAGACAACATCGGGCGCGCGCGGCGTTCCCGCCTCGTGCACCGACGCAGGCCCGCCCGAGAGGATGATCGCCTTCGGGCCAAAGGCGCGCAAGCGCTCCTCGCTCATGGCGAAGGGATGGATCTCGCAATAGACGCCGCTCTCGCGCACGCGCCGGGCGATCAATTGCGTCACCTGGCTGCCGAAATCGAGGATCAGCACGCGGTCGGTCATGGCGCATCATCGGCGGCGGGCGGATTCGTTGCAAGCGGCGCCCGCTCCATCACGGCGACGAAGAACCCGTCTGTACCGTGGCGCGCCGGCGAGAGACGCAGCATCTCGGCGCGCGTCGGCGCGGTGCCGCCCACCGCCTCGCCCCAGACCGATGAAATGGGAAGAAGCCCGAAGTCCGCGTGCGCGGCAAGGAAGCGCGCGACCTGCTCCTCGTTCTCGTCGGCAAGGAGCGAGCAGGTGACATAGATGAGACGCCCGCCCGGCCGCACGAGGCGGCAGGCGCTCGCGAGAATATCGGCCTGGAGCGCGGTCAGCTCGGCAAGGTCTTCCGGCTTGAGCCGCCATTTGGCGTCGGGATTGCGGCGCCAAGTCCCGGTGCCGGTGCAGGGCGCATCGACAAGCACGCGGTCGAAGCCCGCGGCGTGGCGCTTCACCCACGGATCGTGCGCGGACGACAACACGCGCCGCTGCACGATGCTGGCGCCGGAACGACGCACGCGCTCGGTCGCGCGCTCGAGCCGGCGGGCCGAGATGTCGCACGCGACGAGGTGGCCGCGATTGCCCATGCTCGCCGCGAGCGCCAAGGTCTTGCCGCCGGCGCCGGCGCAGAAATCGACGACGCGCATGCCGGGCCGCGCCTCGACAAGAAGGGACGCGAGCTGCGAGCCTTCGTCCTGTACCTCGACGTGGCCTTGGCGGAACGTATCGAGCTTGCCCAGCGGCACGCGCGCGAAGAGCCGCAGGCCGAGCGGCGACAGCTTTGTGCGCGCGGCCTCGATCCCCTCGCGCGCGAGCGCCGCGCGCACCGCCTCGCGCTCGGATTTGATCGTGTTGACGCGAAGGTCCAAGGCCGCAGGCTCGAGCTGCGCCGCCATCTCGCGCGCGAGATCGCGGCCGAGCGAGGCTTCGAGCGCGGGCTCGAGCCAGGCGGGATAGTTGCCGCGCACGGAAGCCGGCATGGCGCGATCGGCGAGCGGCTTGCCCTCGGCGGCTTCGGCAAACCGCCGCTCGGCCGCATCGAGCCGCGCAGGCCTAAAGCGATCGCCGTCCCAGTCGCGCGCGATTTGCGCTGCGCTCCGCTCCTCGATGAGCAGCAACGCCGCGAGCACGCGGATGCGCGCTGACGGCTCGACCCCCGGCACCTCGCGCGCGAGCCACCAGTCGAGCGATGCACGGAAGCGCAGCACGCCATAGATCAATTCCGAGATCGCCGCGCGGTCTTTCGCGCCAGCGAAACGGTGGCGGCGGAAATATTCCGCGACGAGATCGTCGGCCGGCGCCTTCCCGGCTTCGATCGCGGCGAGAAGCCCGATCGCGGCCTCAGCGCGCGCGCCAGGCGTCATGGCGGAAGACTAGAGCTTCTGGTCGGCAAGCCAGGAAAGCACGGTCTCGCTGAGCTTCTCCTCGTTGCCGACGAAGGAGTGCGCGTCGCCGCTGGGCGGCCGCGGATCGGGCAGCAGCACGAACTTGATGCTGGTGACGAGCGAGCCTTCGGCATCGGCGGCGCTCAACAGCATGTGCGGCTCGAACGGGAGCACGATGCCATCCGCCTGATCGCGCACCATCAGGATCGGATACGGGATGCGCCGGATCCAGAACGTGCCGTCGGCCGCGCTCACCTCGGTCGAGCGGTAGGTCAGGAAATGCTGCGCGGTCACCGGCACGTCCTGGCCGGTGATGTAGTGCATCTTGTGCTGCAGCGGCTCGGTCAGTGCGCCGCTGCGCAGCCCCGCCATCGCATCCTCGGACAGCGCCTTGTAGCTCTCCTCGCTGCCGATCAGGATGTTGCGCGACTTCCACGGCAGGTTTGCGAACGGGCCGGTGAGGATCACGGCCTTGACGTCGGGGCTCCAGTCGGTGGCGGCGTAGAACTGGACCTGGACGTTGCCGAGGCTGTGGCCGTGCAACACGAGACGCCGATATCCGAGCGCGCGCGCCGTCATCACCGCCGCCTCGATGTCGCGGCGATCGTCGTAGAAATTATCGGTGTTGATCAGTTGATCGTGCTGCCGCGTATTGGTCGCGAGGACGGCGTAGCCCTTGGCCGAGAGATCGCGCCCAAGGCTCTTGTGCGGCGCGTCGTGGTAGTTGGAGCCGCTGCCATGCACGGAGACGACGATCGTCGTGTCGGCCGCCGCCTTGCCCTGCGGCTGCCACAGCGCCGCGGCGTTGGCGTTGCCGTCGAGCGCCGTGATCGTAAGGAAGCGCAGACTCGCGCCGTTCGTGGGTGCGAAATCGTCGGGCAAGCCCGCGGGCCGCGGCACGGTGTCGTAGGTGATGGCGCGCGCGATCTCGGCGGCGCGCGCGGCCGGCGTCAGCGCGAGCGCGGCAAAGGCGGCGGCCGCGACGAGCCACCCTCCTCGCATCATCACGTCACAGCTCCTGCTGGTAGTTCGGAGATTCGCGCGTGATGTCGATGTCGTGCGCGTGGCTTTCGCGCAGGCCCGAGGCGGTGATACGCACGAAGCGGCAGTTCTTCTGCATCTCGGGGATGGTGCGGTTGCCGGTATAGCCCATCGCCGCCTTGAGGCCGCCCACAAGCTGGTGCACGACATTGCCGACCGGTCCCTTATGCGGCACGCGGCCCTCGACGCCCTCCGGCACGAGCTTCAGCGCGCTCGACACTTCCTCCTGGAAATAGCGGTCGGCCGAGCCGCGCGCCATCGCGCCGAGCGAGCCCATGCCGCGGTAGGATTTGTAGCTGCGGCCCTGGTAGAGAAAGACCTCGCCAGGGCTTTCGTCGGTGCCGGCGAAAAGCGAGCCGAGCATGGCGCAATCGGCGCCGGCGGCGATCGCCTTCGCGAGATCGCCCGAGAATTTGATGCCGCCGTCGGCGATGACGGGCACGTTCTTCTTGCGGCAGGCCTCCACGACGTCGAGGATCGCGGTGAGCTGCGGCACGCCGACGCCGGCGATGACGCGCGTGGTGCAGATCGAGCCCGGGCCGATGCCGACTTTCACGGCATCGGCGCCAGCATCGACGAGCGCCTCGGCGCCATCGCTCGTCGCGACGTTGCCGACCACGATCTGGGTCGAATTGGAAAGCCGCCGGATGCGGGCCGTGACATCGAGCACGCGCTGCGAATGGCCGTGCGCGGTATCGATCACGAGCACGTCGACGCCGGCATCGAAGAGGGCTTCGGCACGCGCCACGCCATCGTCGCCGGTGCCGGTCGCAGCGGCGGCGCGTAGCCGCCCTTGCTCGTCCTTGCAGGCGTAAGGGAAGCGCTGCGACTTTTCGATGTCCTTCACCGTGACAAGCCCGACGCAGCGATACTCGTCGTCGACGACGATGAGCTTCTCGATGCGGTGCTGGTGAAGGAGGCGCTTGGCGTCCTCGCGCGACACGCTCTCGCGCACGGTGACGAGCCGCTCCTTCGTCATGAGCGCGCTCACCTTCTCGTTGGGGTTCGTGGCGAAGCGCACGTCGCGGTTCGTGAGGATGCCGACGAGGCGCTTGCCACGCTCGACCACCGGGATGCCGGAGATGCGGTTGTCGGCCATGAGCTTCAGCGCATCGGCAAGCGTTGCGTCCGGCTCGATCGTGACCGGGTTCACCACCATGCCGGCCTCGAACTTCTTGACCTTGCGGACCTCGTTCGCCTGTTGCTCGATCGTCATGTTGCGGTGGATGACGCCGATGCCGCCCGCCTGGGCCATGGCGATGGCGAGCGCGCTTTCCGTCACGGTATCCATCGCCGCCGAGATGATGGGAATGCCGAGCGACACCTCGCGCGTCAAACGCGTCTTCGTGTCGGTCTCGGTCGGGAGGACGGAGGAAGCGGCCGGCACCAGCAGGACGTCGTCGAAAGTGAGCGCCTGACGGATGTCCATGCTGCCTCCCGCGAATCGGTTGGCGTCACAATATAGGGTGCGTCGCGAGATTAGGGAAGCGCGCGGCGCGCAACGCTAGGCTGCGCGAAAGCCCTGCGCGACGATGTAAAGCTCGGCCGATTCGGCTCGGCTCGCCGGTGGCTTCGCGTGACGCACACTCGCGAAGTCGCGCTTCAGCGCAGCGAGGAACGCGGTACCCGCGCCGCCCTGATAGAGCTTCGCCACGAAGGCGCCACCCGGCGCCAGCACAGTTCGCGCAAATTCGTGTGCCGCCTCGGCAAGCGCGACGATGCGCAAATGATCGGTTCCGGCATGGCCGGTGGCGGGCGCCGCCATGTCGGACAGCACGAGATCGGCCGCGCCGCCGAGCGCCGCCACAAGCGCCGCTGGCGCCTCCGCCGCCCAAAAATCGAGCGTCAGGATGCGCGCGCCGGCGACGGGCTGCATCGGCGCGATGTCGAGCGCCACGACGCGGCCCTTCTGCGGCGCCTTGACGGCCGCGACCGCGACCTGGGTCCAGCCGCCCGGCGCCGCGCCGAGATCGACGACGCGCATGCCCGGCCGCATGAGGTGGAAGCGCGCGTCGAGCTCCCGGAGCTTGTAGGCGGCGCGCGAGCGGAAACCCTCGCGCCGCGCGCGCTGGACATAGGGATCGTTGAGCTGGCGCGCGAGCCAGCGGGTCGAGGACGGCGTGCGCTGCCCCGCGGTCTTGACGCGCTCGACCATTACGCAGCGCCGCGGAAGTATCCGAGCAGAATCCCCTCGCGAATGCCGCGGTCAGCGACGACGAGGCGCCCCACGGGCCAAAGCCGGCAGATCGCGTCAAGAATGGCGCAGCCCGCGAGCACCAGGTCCGCGCGCTCTTCGCCGACGCAGGGATGGGCCGCGCGCTCCTCCCAGCACATCGCGGCAAGGCGCCGCGAGGCGCCCTCGATCTCGGCGAAATCCAATGCCGACCCGTCGACGCGGTTGCGATCGTAGCGCGGCAGATCGAGATGAACGCCGGCCAGGGTCGTGACCGTGCCCGAGCTGCCAAGGAGCTGCACCGTGCCTTCGACGATGCGGGGAGCGATCTTGTGCTTCTCCTCGAACGGCGCGAGCGCGCGCCCGACCTCCTCAGCCATGGCGGCATAAGTCGCCGCGCTCACGACATGGCCGCCATAGCGGTCGGCCAGGGTGACGACGCCGTGCGGCACCGAGACGTAGTCGCGCATCACCGGCGCGCCGTCAGCGTCGCGCTCGAGCCAGACGAGCTCGGTCGAGCCGCCGCCGATGTCGAAGACGAGCGCCCCGGGCACGGACGGATCGAGCAGCGGCGAGCAGCCGGCGACGACGAGCCGCGCCTCCTCGTCGCTCGAGATGATCTCGATCGCGATGCCGGTGTCGAGCCGCACGCGCTCCAAGAACTCGGCGCAGTTCTGCGCGCGCCGGCACGCTTCGGTTGCGACATAGCGGCCGTGCCGCGCGCCCGAGCGCGCGACCTTGCCGGCGCAGACGCGGAGCGCGGCGAGCGTGCGCACCATCGCCGCTTCCGATAGCTGGCCGCTCGCCGCCAAACCCTCGCCCAGCCGCACGATGCGCGAGAAGGCGTCGATGACGTGAAAGCCCGCGCCGCGGCGGCGCGCGATCAGAAGGCGGCAATTGTTGGTGCCAAGGTCGAGCGCGGCGCATACGTCGCGGCGCTCGTTGTCGGACGGGAGGGCCGAGGGCGGATCCGCTATCGCCACGAACAAAATCCTAAAGACGCGGCGCCCCGGGCCCGCGCCGCAATGCTACCGCATAGCCCGCGGCTTTCAAAGATCGCGCTCCTGTGCTAGGAATATCAGGTGCCCGATCCCATGGTGGGGGATCGTCTAACGGTAGGACAGCGGACTCTGACTCCGCCAGTCTAGGTTCAAATCCTAGTCCCCCAGCCAACTCCCGAAAATCCAGCAAAACCGCGACTTTTCGAGTAAGACCGCGGCGGAAATTGCTAGAAGAATCCGACGCCGAAAAACTTATTGGTCGTTGTCCCCTTTTAGCGCGGCCTTACCACTGTTCCGTTCCACTTCGCCGCTACCAGGTTCGACGCGCTCTCGATACATACAGCACGCATACGGCCGGGCTGATCCTTTTCCAGCGGACAAACCTCGTAGTCCCCGAAGACGACAATCTCTTGCGGCCTACCTAGAGCCATCAGCGTACCAACGGACGCGGGGATCGCACTATTTTCGTCATCGTTTAACTCGGTTGCTTCCACGACATTCAACATTCGGTGTGTCCCCACAACCCACATTCGCATTGGAATACCATTGTAAGCGCCGACTCGGCCGTGAACCGTGAAGCATTCGCCCATGATATTTGGGCTGCCCTTGCACGGCAGCCTCTGGTCGCCGATGGCCGTGCCTCCGCCAATAATGAGCGGCGCCACGGTCGCCAAGATCACAACCAACTTCATAAACCCAATCGTGCGGCAGACTTAGCTCGTCGATCAAGCCTTACTACGTCATCGCGCCGGCTTTCGGGCGCGATTGCCAGAAGAAATTGCTAGAAAGAAACCGTCAAAAATCCAGCATTAACAGGCATTCCTGCACTTTTTGACACATGAGCCGTCGCGTCCTAGTCCCCCAGCCAACCCGTGCCCGCATTCGTTCATGCCCCGAAGAATATCGAAGGAAGGCGAGGAAGTTGCGACGCCCTACCGGTCATGAGCGGCCGCGAGGCGTACTAGCGAAACCGGCGAGCGCCTTTGACGGCATGGCTTGGGATCAGGCGCTCCCCCGTCTCATCGAACAGCGTGCCGACGCGAGGGCACCGATCTCGCGATCCACGATCGGCTGGTGCTGCCTGGGATGTCCTAGGTTCTTGTGACAGACCCCGCCGATGGATCGCGCGCATGATGCGGGGGGCCGCCCCCGCTTTCTTGCGCTATCGTAGCGTGGGGCGATTAGGAAAAGGAAAGGCGGCGGCGATGCGCGGCGTAGGGCTTTTCAAATTTGGCGGACCCGAAGTGCTACAGGTCATCGATCTGCCCGAAGTGCATGCAGGCGCGGGCCAAGTGCGTATCCGCAACCACGCGGCGACGGTCAACCCGACCGATACGATGCTGCGCAATGGCACGCGCGCCGAGCAGATGAAGGCGGACCCGCCACCTTATGTGCCGGGCATGGAAGCGGCGGGCATTGTCGATGAGGTCGGGCCCGGCGTTGCGACCGGCATCAAGCCGGGCGATGCGGTGCTGGGGATCTTGTCTCCGAAAGCGAGCCAGGGCGCTTATCGCGAGCAGCTTGTGCTCGATGCGCGCTCCGTGGTGCGCGCGCCTGCCGGCAAGTCGCACGCGGAAGCGGCGACCTTGCCGATGAACGGCCTCACCGCGCGGCGCTCCCTCGATCTGTTGGGGCTCAAGCCCGGGCAGGCGGTCGCCGTCACCGGCGCGGCCGGCGCCTATGGCGGCTATGTCGTGCAGCTCGCCAAGGCCGATGGGCTGACGGTGATCGCCGACGCTTCGGAGAAAGACGAGGCGCTGGTCAAATCCTTGGGCGCCGATATCGTCGTCCGCCGCGGCGACGATGTCGCGCAGCGCATTCGTCAGCACTTCCCGAACGGAGTCGACGGACTCGCCGACGGCGCAGTGCTGAAGGAAAAGGTAATCCCGGCAGTCAAGGACGGCGGCGCCTTCACCTCGGTGCGCGGCTTCGAAGGCGTGCCGACGCGCGGCATCCGCTTCAGCGCCACATTTGTGCGCGATTACACCTTCGAGCACGACAAGCTCGACCGCCTAAGGCAGTTGGTGGATGAGGGCAAGATCACCCTGCGTGTCGCCGCGACCTACAAGCCCGAAGAAGCACCCGAAGCGCATCGCCGCCTCGAGGCACACGGCACGCGGGGAAGGATCGTGATTACCTTCTGAATGACGAACCGACCAAGAGCGCAGTGACGGCGCCGCTCGGGACATGGCACGCGTCCAAAAGGAACCCGTGTTTGGCCGTTTTCTCAGCGGGCGGCCGGTTTGGGGGCTGCTGACAACTTGCCTGGGCACGCTGCTGGTGCCGTTTGATGCGGCGGTCAATGTCGCTTTTGCACCGATCGTTCACGCCTTCGCGCTGCCGATTCCGGCGATCCAGTGGGTCGTGATCTCCTACACGCTGACCTACGCGTCGCTCATGCTGGTGTTCGGTCGAATCGGCGACATGCTCGGCTATCGGCGGCTCTTTCTGATCGGGACTGGATGGAGCGCTGCGGCATTTGCGCTGTGCGCGGCAGCACCGTCCTACGGCTGGCTGTTGGCGGCGCGCGTTCTGCAAGGCGTCGGCGCAGCTCTCGTGCTCAGCTGCGGTCCCGCACTCGCCACCAGCCTCTATGAAGAAGAGTTACGCCCGCGCGTCCTCGGTCTCTACACGATGGTGTTCGGCATCGGTGGCGCGTTGGGACCGGTTCTGGCCGGCCCGTTGGTGGAGTACTGTGGTTGGCCGGCCGTGTTCGCGTTTCGCGTTCCAATCGCGCTTGTTGCCTTCGCGTTGGCCTGGGGAATACCCGTCGTCGCGCGGCCCGCAATACGCGAGAGTTTCGATGCCGTGGGCGCAGGCTTGCTGGTGTTGGCGATCGGGATGCTGCTGGTGGCGCTGAACCAGTTGCAGCACCTGGAGCAGCCTGTGGTGTGGCTGATGCTCCTCGGGACGGCGAGCACTCTCGCCGCGACTGGATTCGTCGCACAAGAGCGACGGGCGCCCCGTCCAATCATCGACATGCGGTTCTTTCGCGATGTGGATTTTGCGCTGCTCAATCTCGCACACGCGTTGTTGAACCTGGCCGGGTTCGCCGTAATGCTGCTCGTGCCGTTCTTTCTCGCTCGCGTTGGCGCTCTGAGTATCACTGCTTCCGGTTTTATGCTCGCGGCATCGCCGTTCGGGATCACCCTCGCAGCGCCTATCGCTGGGCGGTTGGCAGGACATATCTCACAGTGGCGCCTCGCCGTGATCGGCGCCGCAGCGATGGCGGTTGGCGAGACGGCGATCGGCATGGTCGGTGCCGAGCCGACTTTCTCGATGCTGCTGAGCGCGATGGCGCTTCAAGGCATTGGGCTGGGGCTATTTCAGGTGGCTTATTTCGACATCGCCACGGTGACGATCCCGCGACAGAACCGCGGCGTGGCGGGCAGCTTGGTCATGATGACCCGTACGCTCGGCATCGTCATCGGCGCGACGACGCTGATGCTCATCTTTCACGGGCGGCAGGTGGCCGCGGCAGATGGCGGTGCAACGGAAGCGCAGGCTTTTCTCGCCGGCTTTCAAGGCGCCTTCCGCTTCGCCGCTGCGATCCCAGTCCTGGCCATCGCTTGCGCGCTGCTTCGGCGCTGGTGGGGCCTTCCGAGACCAGAAACTCAACGTGACATTTCCGCCTGAGGTCGCACAAGTATCGGGGACGAGTACGCGAACAATGTCGCACTTGGCCGAAAGTGGGTGCGAATCCGCTTCGATCAGTCTCCCTGGAACCTGTAATACTGCGCCCATTTAAGCAGCGGCTCGTCGGACATCGAGAAGATTTGCGCGTCCGTCTCGACGTGGTGCTCGATCCAGCGCCAAGTTGGCGCGACGAAGATATCGCCGAAGCCCCATTCGATTTCTTGTCCGTCGATAAAAGAAACGCCGCTGCCGCCCATGATGCAGAACGAAGTGTTCGCGTTGGTCCGCCACCGTCGCGTCTTTTGTCCTCCCTCCAAGCGCTGAACGGTGAGACCAAGGGTCGGCATGGTGGTCGCTTCGCGACGGATGCGAACGCCGAAATAACCATCGAGGTCGGGCTTGGCCATGTCGAGGCGGCGCTGGATGGTTGCGCGCGAGAAGCGCATCGGCGTGTCCTCGACGACTGCTTTGACCTCCTCGTATCGGTTGGGATGCGGCTCCCATGTCGCGAGCTGCAACGCGTTGACCAAAGGCGCATCGAGACCGTCGATCCAACAAGCGGTTTCGTCGCCGTCATGGGCATGGCTGTGCCACGTACCGCCCGGCGTCAGGACCACGTCGCCGGTCTCCATCAAAGTCTTTTCGCCGTTGACGACCGAGTACATCTTCCTTCCGTCGAGGATGACGCGGAGCGCATGCGCGGTGTGGCGATGTGACGGCGCGGTCTCGCCCGGAAGAACAAGCTGATACGCATGGAGCAATGTGCGCGTCGCGCCAAGCTGATTGCCCGGCGTCGGATTGCGGAAGTTGAGGATGCGCCGCCCGGCCTCTTCCGAGCTGATGAGCTTCGAAGCCGCCTCGAGAGCCGCGCGGCACTCCTTGTATCGCCAGACATAGGTCAAATAGGGCGAGTTCGGCTCGGCCGAGCGCGCATGGCGGCTGGGATTCCAGCCTGTGACGACGTTCAGCGGATCGATCAGTTCCTGCAGCTCGTCGAGCGTCTTGGCTCGGCCAAAATGGGCCGCGTGGTCCCGCGCCATTGGTTCCGCGAGCTCAGCCATCGTCGTCTCCTTAACAAGAGCGTGCCGACGCAGCGGAGCCTAGCGGGGCTTATGGCTACCCGCCAGCGCACGCCAGGGCGCTGGCGCCTCCGGCGCGTGCGTGCGCAAGCATCCGAGGCACTTACTCGGCGGCGGCGCGGCGGCCCGTCGTGACTGTCTCCACGGGATTTCGGCCGACGGAGAAATCCTTGTCGGGCGAATCCGTCGGCTTGAGCCCGGACCGCGTCAGCCCGGTGCGCAGCATGTTCATCTGCTGGCCGTGGATTTTCATCGTCGGCTGGCGCAGCGGTCCGCCGTTGTAGCCCATGAGCCATCCCTGATAAGCCCAGGCCATGCGATTGAGGAAATGCCCGCCCGCCGAGGAGGCGTTGACCTGTCCGGCCGCAGCGCGCGCCGGCTGCGTCTTCCAGTAGATCTCGGTCGCCTCGTCGAAGCGCTTCTCTTGCAGCATCTGAAACACTTTCGGCACGAGATCGCCGTACATGTGCGTGTTCGAGGTGCCGGTGAACTGGATCGGCACCAGCTGCGCCAGTGGCACGAGGTCGCCGAAGAGCGGGCTCTCGACAATCACCTCCTTGCCGAAGAGCCGATAACATTCGACGAAACCCATGATCGACGGCATGCCGCCCTCGGCCTTGATCGCGACGATGTTCCTGCAATTGTCGAGAAGCTTGCGGATGACCGCGGACGGAATGTCCGCCGGATGGAGGCGCGAAAAACCCCAGAGCGGCACGGGGAAGAGCAGGATCGCGAGATTCGTCGCGTCGCAGAAGGCCTTGGTGTAGTCGTAAATCTCGTCGAGCGTCTCGGGATAGAAATTCGCGGGATACGAGAGCAGCACCAGCTCGCATCCGTTCGCCTCGGCGA
The DNA here is from genome assembly GCA_035518375.1 of Allostellaceae bacterium. Taxonomy (GTDB): domain Bacteria; phylum Pseudomonadota; class Alphaproteobacteria; order ATCC43930; family CGMCC-115725; genus DATJLY01. The sequence goes on from DATIXQ010000104.1 coordinate 82,630, forward strand.
CCTTCGCCGCCGCGATGTTCTCTTCAAGCGTGTTGAACGATGCGTGCAGGATGAGCTTCAGGCGGCCTTTCGATTCGTCGTTTGCCCATTCGAAGAACTGCTCGTGCTCGCCGAAAGTGAGGGCGGTCTCCGAGACCAAGAGCGTGCCGGCGAAGCCGTGCTCGAGGCTCTTGCGCACATCATGGCGGATGCCACGCTCGTTCAAGCCCTTCAAGTCGGCGGTGTAGGACGGGATGATCACGTTGGCGCATCCCTTCAAGTGCTGCCACGCCCATTCGCGCGCTTCGGTCTTGCGATAGCTCGGCATTTCATCCTCCTCGCCAGTTCGCCGTCACCATGATCTCAAAACGGGCCAATACGGCCGCAAATCGCGGCAGGCCCATGCCACCTGCCGAGGCCCCGACGCTGCCACGCGCCCCCGCAGGTTACAAGAACGCCCTGTCCCGCCTGCTCGCTCTCGATTTTACTCCGCCGGCGCGTCTGCCAAGCTCTCTTGCAGGCCCTTGCTCATGCCAAGCGCATAGCCGACGCCGTCCTGCTTCGTCTCCATCATGCTCGACTTCTGCGGGAAGTCGATCTTCTGTTTCGCGGGATCCCGGATGACGTGCAGCGGATCTTTCCCCTGCTCGATCAAGGTGAGCGATTCGCGCATCATCCGGCGCATCAGCACGATGCCGCCGTCCGAGACGCCCAGATGCTCGTTGGGGCGATCGGCGATGACACCCTGCTGCTCCACCGCCATCCGATCCTGATCGTTGACGTTGATGCCCCACCAGTCCTTTTCCAAAGGCGTGTAGACCCCGAGCTTCACCTCGGTGCGCGACGCCGTCCGGGTCCGCTTGTCGCACGGATAGAAGCGGAAAAAGTACAGCAAGGTTGAGGCGTCGTCGACCGGCACGCGCCAGATGAGCGAGCGCACCAGCTCGCCATTCTTGTCGATCGCCGGCAGCGCGAAGCGGTTCACCGTCGGATAGCCGTAACAGGAAATGTGATCGTCCTCGACGCCCTCGATCAGCATCACATTGTTCGCACCGAAATCAGTGCGCTCCCAGTGATAGGTGACCTTTCGCGCGCCATAGACGGGGAAGGTGTAGCCATGCAGCCAGGCCAGGTGGCTGATATCGACGATGTTCTCGACATGGTTGAGCCAGTTGGCGTTGACGTTCTGGACCGTCAGGTCCTTCACGCCATCCTCCCAGCGCAGCACGTCATAGAGCGGCAAGAGCGGCGCCGGTTCCGGCCCCATATAGGCGAACACCGCCCCGCTGAATTCCTGCGTCTTGTAGCTCGTGAGCTTGATTTCGTTCTTGTACTTGCTGCCTTCGGGCTCCGCCGGCTGGTCGAGACACTGGCCAGAGCCGTCATAGATCCAGCCGTGATAGGGGCAGCGTATGCAGTCGCCCTCGACGCGCCCGTAATCCAACGCGACCGAACGATGCGCACAGCGCAGCTGCATGAGGTGCGTCTCGCCGCTTTGGCCGCGATAGAGCACAAGCTCCTCGCCCAGCACCTTCACGCGCTGCGGCTTCGACGTGACGTGCTGGGAAATGCCTACCGGATGCCAATAGCGCCGCAAGAGCGCACCCGTCGGCGTCCCAGGACCGATGCTCGTCAAGAGCTTGTTCTCTTCCGCGCTGAGCATGCCGAGCTCCTTCCCTCCGAAAGCCATGGCGCGTCTACCGCGCAGGCACCAGGAGAGATCGTAGACAACAACAACGAATGTGTCTATTGGGCAGGTCGCCACGCCGCCATGATCATCCAGAGAGAAAAGCGTATTGGCGAAGGCACACCGCATCGATGCCCACCACGTATGACCGCCGCGGTGGCTTGAGGCGCCACCACGTTGTTCACATCGTTGTAAAGTTCAACCATATCGGTAGGGCAAAGCAGTTGATCGAAACCGCCGAGCATCCCCGCGCGAAACGCGCTCCTCCTCAATATGTATTTGGGCGCTGTAGAGCGCGAGACGTCCCGCGAGCAGATCCGGCGTTTGGGACGCGAGATTTTGCCGCGGCTTCAGGCTGCTAGTGGCCGCCGCCGAGATTTGATCCCATCACCTCTGCGCCGAAGCGGTTCTTCCTGCATGTCGCGCAATCGGCCCTCAAGCGCGCGCAGCATGGCGAAGAATTCGCTTAGCTTGGAGCGGTTATAGCCCTTGAAGAGCCGCTCCTGAATAACGCCGATTCGCTGTACCACGGCCTGGAACGTGCGCCGGCCGGCGGCGGTCAGTTCGAGCGTGATCTTGCGCCCATCCTGATCATGGAGGCTGCGCTTCAAGAGGTTCTTGCCGAGAAGGGAGCGAACCGCGCGCGACACAGCGGCTTTGTCCACCGTCGCCCACCGTGATACCTGTGCGGCCTCGATGGGCCCCCAAACGGCGACGGCCGCAAGCACCCGCCATTGATGGGTGTTGAGTCCGAAATGGTCCGAATAGACCGCGCCAACGGCTCGGCTCAGCAGTAATTCCAGCATGCTGATCCGGTAAGTCAGAACCTCGTCGAGCGATTTCGAACGTGACATCGACTTTTCTTTCCTTCGCGGCAAGATGCCGCGCGAACATCGGCATTGCAACTGCTTGCTTCGATGTGCGAGCCGCGGAAAGCGCTTGGTAGCTATCAGCATCGAATTGGTACAATCTACGTAAATCCGGTTCGAACAGCAGAAAGGCGCGCGGCCCCAAGATGGTCTGAAACGCGCGTTGCCGGGTGAGTTGTTCAAACGTCACCGACATCCCCGCGGATATTGCGACGGCCGCATCGCCGCCAGTCCAAGATCGTCGAGCAAAGGATCCAAGCCCGAAGGAATTTCGCCATGGCCAACACGGTCTTCGTATCCGACGACACGGTGCAGCAGGTGCTCGACTGGAAGGAGATGGTCGACAAGCTGGCCGAGGCGCATGCGGCGGAACTGCACGCCGATTTCGCGCCGCCACGCACCCTGGCGCGCGGGCTGACGGGCGAATGGACGCGCGCGTTGTGTGCCGTGCCCGCGGGACCGATCATGGGCACCAAGTTCTTCGCGTTGGCGGCCAAGGGCGGCGGCATCCGCTACTGCGTCGCGCTCTTCCAAAAGACGGACTCCGCGCTCGTCGCTTTGGTCGACGCCAACACGGTGACGGCGCGGCGCACGGCTGGCGCGACGGCGGTGGCGCTCGACAAGCTGGCACCGCAGAGGGCGCTGTCGCTCGGTATCCTCGGCTCCGGCCATGAGGCCTCGGCGCACGTACATGCCATCGGCACGCGGCGCAAGTTCACCTCGATCAAGGTATTCTCGCCCACCCTGGCGAACCGCGAAGCCTTTGCCGCGAAATTCGCCAGAGAGCTTGGCATTCCATGCACGCCGGTCGCCAGTCCACGCGAGGCGATCGAAGGCATGGACATGGTGCTCGGCACCACCTCGACGCGTGGCGAGCCCTCACTGAGGGGCGAATACCTGACCAGGGGCCAGTGTATCGGCGCCATCGGCTCCACCCTGCCGGAACAGTGGGAGTGCGATCCGCAAGCGATGGACAGGGCAGACCTGATCGTGTGCGACAACGCCGAAGAGGTGCAGCACGGCACGGGCGATTTCATCAACGCTCGCAAGGCGGGCGTGAAGTTCGACGGCAAGGTATTCGATCTGCCGGACCTGGTGAAGGGAAAGCTGAACGCCAAGGTCAAAGCGGCGGGCATCACGATGTATCGTTCTGCCGGCACCGGTCTCCAGGATGTCGTGGTGGCAGAGCTCGCCTGGCGTCGCGCGGTAGAGAAAGGTCTCGCCGTCGAGTTGCCGATGCAGCTCTTCCACAAAACCGGCGGCGGCCGCGCTCCCGCGCCGTAGCCCGCTACCTGAGTGGCACGCGCGCATCAGCCATAGGGGTCACTGGAGGCGGCGCGCCGCCTCCTCGACCAGGCTCAAATCGGCGTAGTTTTTGACATCGAGGTCGGCCTTAATGAAGCCGAGTTGGCGCTCTGTCTCGATATTGTGCTGCAACGCGTCGAGGTCAGGAACGCCATTTGGGTCATGATAGAAATCACCGGGTTTGCTGAGGAGCCAGCCCGCATAGGTGCTCGCCGGCCTCTTCGTGAATTTAGCGAAGATTTCGACTGCCTCGTCGTGATGGGCCGGGTCCTCGAACCAGCGAAGCGCGCGCAACTCGTCCTCGAGGTAGTCAATGATCGCGGCGCGGTCCTTGGCGATTGTCGAGGTACGCGCGCACAGCATCGCCATCTGCGTGCGGCCAAGCGCGTCCGCCTGGGTGAAGATCGCACGGGTATAGGCCTGGACGTCGGGATCGGAGACGGCCTCGTGCAGCGCGGCGGTGACGTCGACCTTGTGGTCCTTAAGCATCGCGAGCATGTTCGGAAACGCGACCTCGACGATGGTCACGTCTCGGTTCGGCTCGAGGCCATTCTTTTTAAGGAGAGCGCGGAGCGTCATATCGATCGCGCTCCCGGCAGCGTTGGTTGCGGCGCTATGGCCCTTCAAGTCCGCAACTGTGCGGAGCGGACTGTCCTTCAGCACCAGGAAGACATTCGAGTAATAGCCGGGCACACCATCCTGGAACTGATCGGCGATGATGCGGATGTCCTGCATGCCGGCGTTCTCGACCGCGAGCGGCAGACTAGAAAAGCCGAACCCGACGAGGTCGACCTCGTCAGTCGCGAGCGCGGTGATCATCGGTGGCGAGCCTTGGAAATGGATAAGGTCGAGCGAGTAGGTGACGCCCTCGTGCTGCGCCAATCCCGTCATGCCGTACATGAGGAGCGGCGCGTCCGCGATCGTCACCCAGCCGACGCGAAGCGTCACGGGCGCCGCCCAGGCAGAAACGGCGGCAACGAGCACGATCGTGCAGGCAAGAACGAAGCTACGCATCGTGATTTCCCTTCAGGCCTGGTGGAGGAGCACCCATCGTCTGCCTACTGCGATCGGGAAAGCGCAGCTCATTTCAGCTTTAAACGCCGATGCCGAGCAGCCGCAGTGCCGTACCGCCGAGGATCGCGACGCGCTCCTCGTCCGTGAGGCCGGGCGTCGAGAGAATGTGGTCGACGGAAGTGCTCGTCCACGGATAGGGATAATCCGTCCCCATGACGATCTGGCTCGAGCCCGTCTCGGCGACGAGATGGCGCAATGCCTCGGGGGTGAAAACGAGCGAATCGAAATAGAGCTGCCGCAGATATTCCGTCGGCTTCTTCTTGAGCGGCCTCACGCGCTCCGGGAAGGTGACGCCGATCGCGTCCGAGCGCGCCGCGTAGGAGGGCAGATACCCGCCGCCGTGCGCGGAGCAGAGCTTGAGGCCCGGATATCGGTCGAGCGTCCCCTCGAAAATGAGATGCGAGAGGGCGATCGTCGTTTCGAGCGGGTTGCCGATCGCATTGTCGAGCCCGCCATTGCCGGTGACACGCTTTGCGAGCTCGGCCGTTCCCTGCGGATGGAGAAAGACGAGCGCGCCCAGTTCCTCGGCCTTGGCCCAGAAAGGATTGAATTTCTCGGCCGCCAGTTCTTCGCCGTTGACGCTGCCGCCGACCGACACTCCGCGCAAGCCGAGCTTCCTCACACCATAGACGAGCTGCTCGACGGCAAGATCAGGATGCTGCAGCGCCGCCGTTGCGAACGCGACAAAGCGCTCGCTATGAGTGTTGCAGAACTCGGCAAGCGCCTCGTTCTGGATTTTGATGAGCTCGGCCGCGAGGTCGCGTTCCGCCGTGTACCAGAAGGGATTGATGCTGAGTGCTTCCACATCGATTCCCTGCGCATCCATCGCCGCCACGCGCTCTTCGACCTTCGAGAAGAGCAATGTCGCGGGACCGGGCCGCGGGGACGACATGAGCGCCATGGCCTCCGGCACCGAGCAATGCGCGTGAACGTCGACTGTCTTGATGCGCTTGCCCTTGATCACGACCTCGCGCCTGCGCGCCGGCACGGTTCCTTGGCCCGTCGCGGCCGCGGCGGCCTGGGCTGCTCGAGGTTCGCGATGGGCAGATTGCGAGGAGGCCTGTGCCTGGGCCTGTGCCGGTGCTGGCGCTGCGCCGGTGACGTCGCAGCCGACGAATACGATGCCCTGCGCCGCGCCGCGCCCTATTTCCGTTACCGTTTGTTGAATTGCCATCGCTGTTCCTCCGCACGTGCCTTAAAGACGCTGGTTTCTAAGCCCGGTTCACCGACGCGATATCGGCGCCGGTGAGCTGCATGAAGCGCTCGAGGATCGCCGCGCGTTCCTCGGGGCTGATCACGTCATCAAGTCGCTCGAACGGCTTGCCGTTTGTGCGCTTCTCCACGGTTTCGATGACGAAGTCAGGGGGGCTTGAGCGCGCGGCGAGCACGATCTTGTTGGCTTTCTCGAGCCGGTCGGCCTCGTACGCTTTGAGTGCCGCCTCCGGCTCGTGCGCGCGCAGGCATTGCACCAGTACGGAGGCGTCGATGATCGATTGCGCGGCACCGTTGCCGCTGCGCGGATACATCGGATGCGCCGCATCGCCGAGCAAGGTCACGCGACCGAAGCTCCAGCGCGAAATGGGATCCCGGTCGACCATCGGATATTCGAGCAGCATGTCCGCCCGCCGCATCAGGTCGGCAACATCGAGCCACTCGAAGCGCGATTTTTCATAGCGCCAGATGAAGTCTTCAATCCGGCCGTTCTTGTTCCACTGGTTGGGGCCGGCGACCTCCGAATGGACCTCGACGTTCCAATTGATGAGATGCGTGCCGTCCCCGTAGTCATGCATCGGATAGATCACGAGCTTTCCGGAGCTCAACGCCCCGGCAAGGATCACGCTGCGGCCATCGAGAATCGGGCGGTACCGCGAGGAACCGCGCCACATGTTGATGCCGCCGAACGCGAATTCGCCCTCGTCGGGATAGAACTGCTTACGAACCGCCGAGTGGACGCCGTCGCAGCCGATCGCCACAGTTGCATCAGTTGACGGTAACGCCGTGCCATCAGGCGCCTGCCAAGCGATGCGCACGCCGGATGTCGTCTCCTCGATGCGAGTGCAGCGATGACCCATCCGGATCGTGTCAGCGCCGAGCCGCGCGCGCACGGCGGATAAGAGCGCATCGTGCAAATGGCCACGGTGGATGGAGAAGTGCGGCCAGT
>DATIXQ010000105.1:0-10509 GCA_035518375.1 Allostellaceae bacterium
CCTCCGTCTCCTGCTGGATGCGCTGCATGATCGCCGTCACGTCCGTGGAGCGATCGTCCTTGGGCTTCAGGTTGATGAGGACACGGCCGCTATTCAGGGTGGTGTTGGTGCCGTCGACGCCGATATAGGAGGAGAGGCTCACGACGTCGGGGTCTTTCAGGATCGCCGTGGCGAGCGCCTCCTGCTCCTGCGCCATGGATGCGTAGGAGATCGTCTGCGCGGCCTGGGTGATGCCCTGGATTAGACCGGTGTCCTGGACGGGGAAGAAGCCCTTGGGAATGACGACATAGAGAAGGACGGTGAGGACCAGCGTGCCCACAGCAACGAGGAGCGTGGCAGCTTGGCGCTCGAGCACCCACGTGAGCGCGCGGCCGTAGGATTCGATGAGCGCCTCGAAGCGCAGCTGTGCCCAGCGCTGAAAGCGGGTCTCCTTGGTCTCGGCGGGCGGCCGCAGGAGCTTCGCGCACGCCATAGGCACGACAGTGAGCGAGACCACGGCCGAGATGAGGATCGTCACCGACAGCGTGATCGCGAACTCGCGGAAGAGCCGTCCAACCACGTCGCCCATGAAAAGAAGCGGAATGAGGACGGCGATCAGCGAGATGGTGAGCGAGATGATGGTGAAGCCCACCTGCTCGGATCCTTTGAGCGCAGCGGCGAGCGGGGCTTCGCCCTCCTCGATGTAGCGGGCGATGTTCTCGATCATGACGATCGCATCGTCGACCACGAAGCCCGAGGCGATGGTGAGCGCCATGAGCGACAGGTTGTTGAGGCTGAATCCGAGGAGATACATGGCGCCGAATGTGCCGACGATCGAGAGCGGCACCGAAAGGCTCGGGATGAGCGTCGCGCGCGTGCTGCGCAGGAAGACGAAGATGACGAGCACGACGAGCACGACCGCAAGCGAGAGCTCGAACTCGACGTCGTGCACCGAGGCGCGGATCGTCGTGGTGCGGTCGGTCAGCACCGCGAGATCGACATCGGCCGGAAGCGCCGACTGGAATTGCGGCAGGAGCGCTTTGATATTGTCGACGACCTGGATGACGTTGGCGCCAGGCTGACGCTGGATGTTGAGGATCACCGCGGGCGTCGTGTTGGACCAGCCTGTAAGACGCGTATTCTCGGACGACTGCACCGCCCTCGCCACGTCCTTCAACCGCACCGGGTTGCCGTTCTTGTAGGCAACGACGAGGTTCATGTACTCGGCCGCGCTTTGCAGCTGATCATTGGCGTTGATGGCGTAAGCGCGCGTCGGGCCGTCGAAGCTGCCCTTGGGAGTGTCGGTATTGGAGTTGTTGATCGTCGTGCGCAGGTCGTCGATGTTGAGGCCGTAGGCGGCGAGCTTGCGCGTGTCGGCCTCGATGCGCACGGCCGGACGCTGGCCGCCGTTGATCATGACGAGGCCGACGCCCGGGAGCTGCGAGATCTTTTGCGCCAGCCGCGTGTCGGCGGCGTCCTCGATCTGCGGCAACGGCATCGTCTTCGAGGTAAGCGCGAGCGTCAGGATCGGCGCGTCCGCGGGGTTGACCTTGGCGTAGATGGGCGGCGCCGGCAGGTCGGTCGGCAGAAGGTTGCCGGACGCGTTGATTGCCGCCTGCACCTCCTGCTCGGCGATGTCGAGCGAGAGATCGAGGCTGAACTGCAGGGTGATGACCGAGGCGCCGGCCGAACTCGTCGACGACATCTGCACGAGGCCCGGCATCTCGCCGAACTGGCGCTCCAAGGGCGCCGTCACCGAGGAAGTCATCACGTCGGGGCTGGCGCCCGGATAGAAGGTCTGCACCTGGATCGTCGGATAATCGACCTCGGGCAGCGCCGACAGCGGCAGGAACTGGAAGGCGAGTGCGCCGACCAGCATGACCGCGACCATGAGCAGCGAGGTCGCGACCGGGCGCAGGATGAAAAGCCGCGACGGACTCATGCGCGGAGACTCAATCCCTTTCGACGCAAGCGGAACTCACTGGCCCGCTGGCTTCTGGCCGCCGCCCGTTCCCGGCGCGGGCGGTGCCGCCGGTGCTGTGCCTTGCGTAGCAGGAGCGGCCGGAGTTGTCGGGGGCGCCGTGCCTTGCGTCGCCGGTGCGGCCGGCGCCGCGCCTTGCGCGGCACCCTTGCGGCCCTGCCCCGATTTTCCGCCAGCGCCCTGCTGCGCCGGCGCGGCCGTGCCCTGCTCGGAGCGCAGCACGACCTTGGCGCCCTCGCGCAGCTTGTCGGCGCCATCGACCACGATCTTGTCGCCGGGCGAAAGCCCCTGGCTCACCGCCACGTTCTCGCCCGCTTGCGGCCCGAGCGTCACCTTCTGCACGCTCACCGTATTATCGGGTTTGACGACATAGACGAAGGTTCCGGGCTGGCCGCGCTGCACCGCCGCGGTCGGGATCACCGCCGTCCCTTGCACCGTGTCTATAAGGAGCTCTGCGTTGACGAACTGGTTGGGAAAGAGTGCTTCGTCCGTGTTCGGGAACTCGGCCTTGAGCTTGACCGTGCCCGTCGTCGGGTCGATGGCGCTGTCGACGGCGGAAAGCGTGCCCTCGGCGAGCTTTTGCGTATTGCTGCGATCGTAGGCCGTCACCGGCAGCTTTGCGCCGGCGGCAAGACGCTTCATCACCTGCGGCAGCTCATCCTCCGGCAGCGTGAACACGACCGTGATCGGCTGCATCTGGGTGATGACGGCGATCGCGGTCGAGCTCGACACCTGCACGTAGTTGCCGAGATCGATCTGGCGCAGCCCGATGCGGCCGCTTACGGGCGCGACAATGCGGCAATAGCCGAGATTCAGCCGCGCATTGTCGACCAGCGCCTGGTCGAGCCTTACCGTACCTTCGTCCTGCTGCACGACATAGACCTGGTCCTCGGCCTGCTGACGCGCGATCGAGTTCTGCTCGGCCAGCTTCTGGTAGCGCGCCAGATCGATGCGCGCCTCGGCGAGCATCGCCTGATCGCGTGCGAGCTGGCCCGTGGCCTGGTCGAGCGCTGCCTGGTAGGGGCGAGGATCGATCTGCACCAACACGTCGCCCTTCTTCACCTCCTGCCCCTCTCTGAAGGCCACGTCGACGATCTGGCCGGCGATCTGCGTCGTGACGGTCACGGTCGCGAGCGGCGTCACTGTGCCGAGCGCGTCATAGGTAACCGGGATATCGCCCTTCGCCACGGGCTGGGCGACGACCGGCATGGGCAGGCCGTTGGCGGCGAAGCGCCCGCCGGGCGCCTGCGGCGCGGGACGCGTGTGCACCCACCACGCCAGCGCCGCGAGCACGACAAGGACGAGACCGACCCAGAGATATGGACGCCGCGTCGGCGTTCGCGCCTGCTGCTGCGGCGGCTCGCCATCGCGAGATTTTCGTTCCGGGTCTACGCGCAGTTCGTCCATCTCGGGCCGTCGGTGGATAAAGGGGAAGACTCGCGTGGCGCAGCGCGGTGGCGACAGCATACAGGAAGTCCCGCCACGCCCGGAAGCGGCCCAGACGGGCAGGAGCTTCGGGCGGTTATAGGCGGGGGGTGGGGCGCAAATCCCTGCCGGAGGCACCCGGAAGGGCAAGCGAGGCGTAAAGCGGCTCGAGCGTTTCCGCCACTTTCGCGGCGAGATCCGGCGGAAGGCGCCGCGCCTCGGGCGCGGCGGCGGCGAAGAGGCGCTCCGCCGCGTCCTTGGCGTCAAAGCACGCAACGCGCGCCATGCGGGCGATGTCGTCCGCGCCGGGCGCGAGGCCCGCAAGAGTCGCGACCTTTTCCCAAGCGGCCGCCGGCAGATCGGCATAGTCGAGCACGAGATCCGCGACGAGCTTCTGCGCCGCGCGCAGCAGGACCGCGACGGCAGCAACAGCAAACGATTCGTCGTCCGCGGCGCCGGCCTCGAGCCCAAAGAGCGCACGCACGGCGGCGGCATCGCGACGCAGCTTCATCCAGCCAGGCGGATCAGCGAGCATCGATGCCACCACCGCTTGGGGCGCGCGCTGGAGCCACAGGATCTTTGCGGCGGGAAAGGCTTGGCGCACGCGCTCGGCATGCGTGACGTTCCAGCTCGACAGCTTCAACACATAGTGGCGCTCGTCACCGAACCGCTTGCGGCCGAGCGCGCGTACGAGGTGCCGGAGCGCGTCAGGTGTCGCAAACTCGTTGGCGAGCAGCAACGAATTGACCGGCGCCGGCTCCGAGATCACGAGCACACCGCGCAGCTCGCCGAGAAGCCGCGACAACAAGGTCGAGCCGCAGCGCGACACGTGGAAGATAATGAGGGCGGGATCGAGAGACGGCTCGCGATCGAGCGCCTCGAGCGCATCTCGGCCGGTGCGGACGAGCGGCGCCGGATCGCGCGCGGCCCAGTGCTCGACGGTCTGATGAAGGAACGGCTCGGAAAAGCGCACGCCGCGCAAATCACCCCACTCGATCGCCAGCTCGCCCTGCGCCAGCGACAACGAGACCGGCGTCCAACCGGCGAGCGCGGCCGCCGAGCCCTCCATCGTTAGTCGCCCGCCGCGGCCGGGGTAAGAAGGTCGTGGCCGTCGGCGCGATAGGGTGCCTCGCCGGCCGCGAGCCGTTCGTTGTTGCGCGTCCGCAGCGCCGCATCGGCATCGCCGTAGAGGAACGGCAGAAAGGCATAGCGCCGGCCGCGCCGGATCGGCGTCACCTCGTGGAGCGCGCCGCACGAGAATACGATCGCGCCACCTGCGGGTGCGCGATAAGGCCGCCGGCCGAACTCGGGAAAGACGAGGTCGCAGCCGTCATAGTCGCCGTTGAGATTGATCGAGGCGGCGAAGCGCCGATGCTCGGCACCGGCATTGAGGTTGTCGCGGTGGCGGAAGAAATGGCCGCCGGTCGCGGCGTCGTAGCAAGAGATGATGTAGCGATCCATCCGCGTCACCGCGAACTGGAAATAGCGCGCGATCGCCGGCAGAAGGCGGCGGCGGATCTGGTCGGCGATGGCGTGCCGCACCTCGGGCACGGCGATGACAAGGTCGCGGCGCTGCTTCAGACGGTGGTCGATAAAGGTGGCGGTGCGGCCGTCGCGGTCGCGCAGGAATCCAGAATCCTCGCCGCCGACCTGGTCATATAGGCCGACGAGAAGGTCGCACAGCGCGAAGTCGAGGACGCGCGGAACGATGAGCGCGGGCGCGGTAAGCGGCACGCCGCATGACTGGTCGACCTCGGGCAGGCTTTGGAGCAGCTTCTGCACGGTCTGGGCGTGCCCGGCGGCGTGATCCCAGCCGATATTGGCGACGATGCGCAGCATCGGATCGAGCACGATCGTGCGCGGCGAGCCGCTCGCGCCATAAAGCGCGGCGATGCCGCCGTCGCGATCGGCGATGACGGCGAGGCCCGGCCCCGCATGAAGTGCGAGCGAGGCCGGGTCGCGCGGCATCGTGGAATAGATCACCAGCACGACGAGGTGGTCGTCGGCGCCGGGCGTCGCCGCCGCCAAAAGTGGAGCGAGTTCGGCCGTCGCGCGCGGATCGTCGGGCGCGCCGGCGAAAGCGAGCACGACCCAGCGTCCGGCATCGACGTGGAGGTCGAGCAGTGTGCCGGCGAGCGTTTCCGCACTGAACCAAGGGGCGGGATCGCCAAGGAGCACGGGCTCAGCGCCCATCTTGCCCCTCCCCCGGCGCACGCGCCGCGAGCGCGTCGGTCGCGCGCCGCGATGTCGCCGCCATATCGAGAACCTGCTGGCGCTGCGCCTGGCTCAGATTGCGCTCGTAGACGAGCCCCTGATTGGTGTGAGCGTGCGCGACGCCGGCTGCGGCGGCGCGACCGTAAAGGAGATAGGCCGCGACCGGGTCAGCGGACATGCCGATGCCGTGGAGCGCGCACCAGGCCAAGAGCTCGAGCGCGCGCGAGTCGCCCTCGTCGGCACGGCGGCGCAGCAGGTCGAGATCGCCGGCCGCGGGCGCGTTGCGCGCGATGTGACGCGCGGCCACCACGACCGGATCGACCGGCGGCGGTGGAGCAGCAACGGGCGGAGGCGGCGCGGCAGCGACGGGCGCGGGCGCCGATTCGGGTGCGCCCGAGTCGCTCGGAACGGGCGGCGCGATGGCCAGATCGGGCGTCGCATCGAAGCAGACGGCGCCCGGACGATCGAGGCACTGAAAACGTCCTTCGAGCGCGTAGAAGTCGGCGCGCGCCGGCGCAACGGTGCCGGCAACGAACGCCGCCACGGCGAGAAGAACGTGGCGCGAGAAGCACTTCATGCCGATGGCATGGGCAAAACTCGTGCCACCGGAATTTGGCTCTTACGCGTGCCCGCGACCTCGCGCACGCGGCAAAAGCTGCCGGGCGCCCATTCCGAGAAGGAAAAAAACGCCGAGTTTATGGGGATAAGTTGCGATTGCGATGGTGAGAAGTCCCCATTTTTGCTAGCTTGGCGCGGTTCGAGGGACCACAACAAACGCCAGAACCCCACGGAAGAGAGCCACCATGGCAACAAGCAAAGCTAGCAACACCGTCACCATGAAGCACCTCGCGGCGCAGCTCGCCGAGAACCACGAGATCGCCAAGAAGCAGGCCGACGCCATCATGGCCGACCTCGTCACGCTCGTGACGAAGCACCTGAAGAAGGGCGACCGCATCCGCATCGGCGGTCTCGGCATCCTTCAAGTCCGCCGCCGCGCCGCCCGCATGGGCCGCAATCCCGCGACCGGCGAGCCGATCAAGATCAAGGCCAGCAAGAAGGTCGCGTTCCGCGCTTCCAAGGACCTCAAGGAAGCGATCTGAACGTCCGGGCTTCGCGGCCTCGCCCCGAGGCCGCGGATCCCTTCTCCATCCAGCTAGACCCTTTCGCTCGCGCTGACCTCGTGCTCAAATCCGCATAAGGCCGGCGCGACGAGGGTGTTTGCCTTCTCGCCGCCGGGACAAAACGGAACGAGCGGGAGGGTGTTCATGACCAGTGTCGAAATCGGATCCGGCGCCACGGCGCGCGGCGCTTCGCGGCCCATGAGCTGGCCCATTTGCGCGACCGTATTCTTCATCGGCAGCGTGATCCTCTGGGCCGACCGCAGCAATTTCGGCGTCGCCGCCGCGGTGTGGTCGAAATCCTACGGCTGGACCAAGGCCACGACCGGGCTGATGCTGAGCGCCTTCTCGTTCGGCTACCTCATCGCCATGCCGATCGGCGGCTGGCTCACCGATCGTCTCGGGCCGCGGCGCACGCTCGGCGGCTGCATGGCCGGCTGGTCGCTCTGGGTGCTGTGCACGCCCATCGCGCCGGCGGTGATCTGGCTCACGGCGTTATGGCGCGTGCTGCTGGGCTCGTTCGAGGCACCCTATATCCCAGGCAGCTCGGCCGCGGTCGCCCGTGCCGTCTCCGCTGACACGCGGCGCGGCCGGTTCGGCGCCTTCGTCCAATCCGGCGCGCAGCTTGGGCCCGCGGTGGGCGTGGCCGCCGCCGGCGCCATCCTGGCGGCCTCCGGCTCGGCGGCGATGATCTTCATCGTGTTCGGCCTGCTTGGGCTCGCCGTCGCGGCGCTGTGGTGGCTCTATGCCCGGAACTTCAGCGATCCCGCGCCGGTCGGCGCGGCGGCGCAGACCGAGGAAGCGCGGGCGCGCGCCGCCCAGGCGCCCGTGCCCTATCGCAAGCTCATCACCTCGCCGGCGCTGTGGCCGCTTTATTTCGGCTATTTCGCGCTGCCCTATTGCCAATACATCTTCCTCAACTGGCTGCCGATCTACCTGACGCAGTACCGGCACATCAGTCTCACCACCGCCAGCTACCTGAGCGCGCTTCCCTATATCGTCGCCTTCCTCGCGGTGAATTTCACCGGCTGGGGCATGGACTGGTTCGCCGCGCGAGGCTGGCGCGCCGGCGCGATCCACCGCAAGCTCTTCATCGGCCTTGGTGCCGCGACCTACGTCGTGACAGTGCTGATCGCGGCCAACACGGCGTCGAGCACACTCGCCGTCACCATGATCATCGTCGCCAACGCGGGGCTCTCCTGTTACGTCATCCCGTTCTGGACAATCTGCACCGACATGACGCCGACGCAGAACGGATCCCTGAGCAGCCTCATGAATTTCTGCGGCATCATCGGCGCCACGCTGTCGCCCTTTGTGAGCGGCGTGATCGCCGACGCGACCGGAGCATTCGTGGCGCCCTTGGAGCTCGCGGCGGCGATCATGGTGATCGCGTCGATCACGGCGCTCATCTTCGTGCGCGTAAAGCCGCTGCGCGAACTCGTCGGCTAAGTTCCGGAGGACGCCGGCCTTGCCTGCTTGGATGGTCGGCGTCGATACCGGCGGCACCTTCACCGATCTCGTCGCGGTCGAGCAGGAGACGGGGGCGCTGAAGCTTGCCAAGGTGCCGTCGGTGCCGGGCGATCCCTCCGCGGCCGTGCTCGACGCGCTCGCGCGGCTCTTCGCCGACGGCATCCGGCCGGACGAGGTCGCGATGCTGGTGCACGGCACCACGGTCGCCACCAACACGCTCGTCGAGGGCGACGGCGCCAAAGTCGGGCTTCTCATCACCAAGGGGTTTCGTGCCGTCTATGAGGCGCGCGGCTGGAGCCAGCCGCGCGGCGCCGATCTGCTCGACACGTTCTACCGCAAGCCGCCGCTGCTTGTGCCGCAGCGCCTGACCGAGGAGGCGGACGAGCGGCTCGACTTCGAGGGGCACGTGCTGACGCCGCTTGACGAGGCGGCCTTGCGCCGATCCGTACAGCGGCTCGCCAGCGCCGGCGTCGAGGCGATCGCCGTGTGCTTTCTCTTCTCGTTCCTGAACCCGGCAGACGAGCGCGCGGCCGCGCGCATCATCGCGGAGGAGGCGCCCCGCGCGCGCGTATCGCTCTCGTCGACGGTGCTGCCGGTCATCCGCGAATACCCGCGCCTCTCGACGACCGTCATCGACGCCTATGTCGGACCGCGGGTTGAGCGCTATCTCATGCGCCTCGCCGAGCGCATCGAGATCGCGGGCGTCGCGACACCGCAGCTCTATCTCATGCAGTCGAACGGCGGCCTGACGCGGCTCAGGACCGGCGCGCGCCATCCGAACGAGACGCTGCTGTCGGGGCCGGCCGCGGGCGTCATCGCCGGAACCGCGCTCGCCGCGCGCGCCGAGCGACGGAACGTCGTCACTTTCGACATGGGCGGCACGAGCACCGACATCAGCGTCATCGCCGACGGGCGCGTGCTCGAAACGACGGAAGGCGAGATCGCGGGCCAGGACATCGGCACGCCGATGCTGCGCGTGCGCACGCTCGGCGCGGGCGGCGGCACGATCGCGGCGATCGGCAAGGACGGGCTGCTCAAGGTCGGGCCGCAAAGCGCAGGGTCGGTGCCCGGCCCCGCCTGCTACGGCAAGGGCGGCGCCGACGCGACCGTGACGGACGCAAACCTCGTGCTGGGCGCGCTCTCCGGCGCCTCGCCGCTCGCCGGCACGCTGACGCTCGACGAAGGGGCGGCACGACGCGCGCTCGAGACGCTGGGCGCAGCACTCGGCCTCGACGCGGTGGCGACGGCAAAGGGCATAAGGCGCATCGTCGACACGCAGATGGCCGTCGATCTGCGCTTGGCGTTGCGCGAGCAGGGACAGGACCCGCGCAAGTTCGCGCTCGTCGCGTTCGGCGGCGCGGGGCCGATCCATGCCGCGACGCTCGCGCGCAGCGTCGGCATCCCGACCGTGCTGGTGCCACGGAACCCAGGCATCAACTGC
Organism: Allostellaceae bacterium; assembly: GCA_035518375.1. Taxonomy (GTDB): domain Bacteria; phylum Pseudomonadota; class Alphaproteobacteria; order ATCC43930; family CGMCC-115725; genus DATJLY01. Next base: position 9,629 of record DATIXQ010000105.1, read on the forward strand.
GCCATCGGCATGCTGCAGACATCCGTGCGCCATTCCTATCTGCGCTCGGAGATGGGCGTCCTGAGCCGGTTCCCGGCGGCGCGCATGGAGGAACTCTTCCGCGCGCTCGAGGATGCGGCGCTCGCCGAGGCGCGCGAGGAAGGGTTCGCGCCGCAGGCCGTGCGGCTCACGCGGCTCCTCGACCTGCGCTATCCGCACCAGGGCTATACGCTGCCCGTCGAGTGCCAGAGGGACGCGACGCGCGACGCGCTGAAGGCGGCGTTCGATGCGCTCCACGGCCGCGTCTACGGCCAGTCGGCGCCGCGCGAGGACGCCGAGATCGTGACCTTCCGCGTCCAGGCCGAGATCGAGGTACCGCGCTTCGAGCCGAAGCGGCTGCCGCCGGGCGACGGCAACGCGGCGCGGGCAAAGCTTGGCGAGCGCCCGCTCTTCGATCTCGACGAGGACCGCTTCGCACCCGCCGCCATCTATGACCGCGCACGGCTCGCGCCCGGCGACCGCATGGCCGGGCCCGCCATCGTCGCGCAGTTCGACGCCACCACGATCGTGCTCGCGGGCCAGGAGGCGCGCGTCGATCCCTATGGGCTTCTCGTCATCGAGGACACATGATCGATCCCGTCACCACCGAGGTCGTGGCGAGCCGCCTGCGCGAGGCGGCGGCGACCATGGAATACGTGCTCTATCACAGCGGCTATTCGCCGATCCTGCGCGAATCGAAGGACGGCACCGCGGGCCTCACCGACGAGACGGGGCGTGTCGTCATCGTCGGCGGCGGCATCCAGTATCACTACGCGCAGTACAAGCTCGCGGTCGAGGCGGTACTGGCGCGCACGCCGCTTGCCGAGCTCAAGCCCGGCGACAGCTTCATCACCAACGACCCG
>DATIXQ010000106.1:0-37399 GCA_035518375.1 Allostellaceae bacterium
GTGGCTCCCGGGGAGGGATTCGAACCCCCGACCCGGCGGTTAACAGCCGCCTGCTCTACCACTGAGCTACCCGGGAATAGAGGCGTGGATCGCGCCATAGCGCAAGAACGCGCCTCTGTCACGATTCCGCACGGGACCGCACAGGCAGTTGTATCCACACATCGAGTGCGGTCCGCACAGCGGATGGGGATGCGCTAATCTCGCGCGGTGAGCGAGACCGATCTCTCCCTGCGGATCGCCGGTCCGAGCGCGGGGCCGGATCGGCCGGCGCGCATCGCCATTGCGCTTGCGCTGTTGCTGCATGTGCTGATCGCGCTGTGGCTGCTGTTTGGCTGGGGCGAGGAAGGGGCACCCGAGCCGCCGGCGATCGAGGTGACGCTGGTCACGCTGCCGCCGCCGGCGCCGCCCGCGCCGCCGCCGCCCGCGCCTCAGCCACCACAGAAACAGCTTTCGGCGCGGCAATCAGGCCCCGACGAGGTGACCACGGCGGCGCCGCACGCCGCCGAGCCGGCGCCCGCGCCCGAGACGCCGCCGCCTGCTGCGGCGCCGAGCGAAGCGGCGAAGCCTCCGGAAGCTCCGCCCGTCGCCACCGGCCTCGAGCCGCCGCCCGAGGAGAAGCCGAAGGCGCCGACGCCGCCCACGCCCCAGACGCCCAAGCCCAAGCTCGCGCTGCGCGCGCCCAATGTCGAGCCGCCACCGATCGATCGCATCCTTGGCGAGAAGGACGCGACCGGCGATCCCTATCTCAATGCGCTGTGGTCGCGCATCGAGCGCAATCGCAAGCCCACCACTCCAGTCGGACCGGCGGGCCTCCATCTCGAGGGCACCACCGTCTTCAAGCTGCTGCTCGATCGCGGCGGCCGCATGGACGAGCTCGACGTTGTCAGCTCCTCGGGCTCGCCGCTGCTCGACGAAGAGGCGCGCCGCATGATCGTTGCGGCGACACCCTTTCCGGCGCCGCCCGCCGATTATCCCGAGCGCATTCCGCTGCGGGTCACCATCCACCTCTTTCCGCAGTAGAGCGCGGGGGCTCGTGGCACGGCCGGCTCGGCGGCCCTAAACTCGCGGGCAACGCCGAAAAGGGAGAGCCCCAACATGCCGGACGAGCGCGAGATCGTTGAGCGCGCGAGAACGCTCGCGCCGATCCTCAACGCACGCGTCGGCGAGGCGGAGAAATTGCGCCGGCTGCCCGACGCCAATATCGCCGACCTGAAACGGACCGGGCTCCTCAAGGTTCTGCAGCCGCGCCGCTATGGCGGGCTCGAGCTGTCGCTCCATGCGCATATCGACGTTGTCGCCGAGATCGCGAGGGGCTGCGGCTCGACCGCTTGGTGCATGGGCGTGATGCACGCGCATAGCTGGCTCATGGGCTCATTCCCCGAGGCGGCGCAGCAGGAAACCTTCGGCGCTAACCCCGACACGGTGATCTCGGCGGTGATCGGCCCGCGCGGCACGGCGCGCGAGGCCGACGGCGGCTACCGCCTCGACGGGTTTTGGCCATTCGCGTCGGGCTGCGAGCACGCGGACTTCCTGCTGCTCGGCGCGCGCGTCGTCGGCGCAGGCGGTGCCATCGTCGACGAGGCGGACCTGCTCGTGCCGGTTTCCGACATCGAGATCAGGGACGACTGGAACGTCGTGGGATTGCGCGGCACCGGCAGTTGCAGCGTCGTCGCCAAGGACGTGCTGGTGCCGCGCCATCGCTATCTTTCGCTGCCGGGCATCATCCAGGGCCGCGCGCCCGGCGCCGCGCGGCACGAGGGAAGCCTCTATAGATGCGCCGCCGTGCCGGTGCTCGCGCTCGCGATCACACCGGCGGCTCTCGGCATGGCCGAAGGCGCGCTCGCCGCTTTCAAGGAGCGCCTGCCCGGGCGCGAGATCGCTTATACCCAGCGTGAGATCCAGATCGAAAGCCCGACGACGCATCGCCAGGTCGCCGACGCGGCAACCCGCATCCACGTGGCGCGGCTGCTCCTCCATCGCTGCGCCGATGACATCGCGGCCGCGGCCACCCGAGGCGAGGAGATGGAATTCGTCGCGCGCGCCCGCGTGCGCATGGATTGCGCGCATGCCGTGCGCGAATGCCTCAACGCGGCCGAGATCCTGTTCCTCGCGTGCGGCGGCTCCGGCATCGGCGAGGCCAACCCGGTGCAGCGCGCGTGGCGCGATCTTCATGCGGTCAACATGCACGGGCTCTTGACGCTCGAGACGAACCAGGAGATGTACGGCCGCGTCGTGCTCGGTTTGAAGCCCAACACGCCGCTGATCTGAAGCCTACCGTGCGAGGTGCCGGCGCACCGGGAAAAGGTGCAGGTTGAAGCGCCGCACGACGAGGCCCCAGAGCCCGTCCTGCGCCAGGAGCATGATCGCGACCGCCGCCATGCCGAGCAGGATCAAGTACCAGGTGCCGTACTGCGCGAGCGTCTCGCGTAGGCCGAAATAGACCAGCATGCCGACGATCGGCCCTTCGAGCGTGCCGATGCCGCCGATGACGACCATGAAGATGACGACGACGGTCCAGTCATTGACGCTGAATCCGGCCTCGGGCGAGATGCGCAGCTTCTGCAGGAAGATGAAGGCGCCGACGCACCCGGTGCAACCGGCGGTCACGACATAGACCATGAGCTTGGTTCGGAACGTGTCGACGCCGAGGCTTTCCGAGGCGGGCTCGGAATCACGGATCGCGGTCAGCGCAAGGCCGTGGCGCGAGCGCAGCAGAAGATAGGCTGCCGCGAACACGATCACGACGATCGCGAGCGCAATCCAATAGACGGCGAGCTCGCGGCCGGCGCGGTCGGGCGCGATCTGGCGCACGATCGCCGGCGTGAGGCTCATGCCGGAGCCCGCGCCGAGGCGCTCGACGAGCGAAATCGCGAGCGCGAAGATTTCGGCAAGCACCCAAGTGCCGACGGCGAAATAGGCGCCGCGCAGGCGGAACACCGCGAACGCCATCGGCAGCGAGATCGCCGCCGCGATCGGTCCCGCGAGCATGAGCGCCACGAGCGGATGCACGTTGAACTCGCTCGTGAGGTAGTAGAGCGAATAGCCGCCGAGGCCGACGAACGCCTGCTGTCCGACCGAGACGAGCCCGGCATAGCCGGCGAGCAGGTTCCAGAGCTGCGCCAGCGCGAGGTAATAGGCCATCTCCGCCACGAGCCGCATCGCGCCCGGGCCGGCGTAGTAGGGGAGGGCGGCAAGCGCCGCCAATGCGAGTACCAGGAACACCGCGAAGCCGCGGCTCTCCGGCGTAGAGCGTTCGACTTTCAGCGCCATCAATCCCTCGTGTGCGGGAAGAGGCCGCTTGGCCGGAGCAGCAGCACGACGAGGAAGGCCAAATGCCCCGCGAGAATCTCCCAGGTGGGCGAAAGCGCGCCGCCGACTGCCTGCGCCACACCCAGCACCATGCCGCCCAAAAGCGTCCCCCACAGGCTGCCGAGGCCGCCGATGATGACGGCCTCGAACGCGAAGATGAGGCGGATCGGTCCGGCCGCGGGATCGAACGTCTCGCGGATCGCCATCAGCACGCCCGCAACCGCCGTGAAGATCATCGCGATGGCCATCGCCACCGCATAGAGATGGCGGTTGTCGATGCCCATCAGCTCGGCGGTGTCGGCGTCGTCGGAGGTGGCGCGGAAGGCGCGGCCAAGCCCGGTGCGGTAGAACAGCACCTGCAGCGCGGCGATCGCGGCAAAGGCGGTCGCGAACACGAGGAGCGGATAGGCCCCGATATAAATGCCGCCGAGCGCGAAGCTTTGCGTCTCGATCGCGCCCGCCTGGAGCCGATAGGTGCTCGCGCCGAAAATCTGCAACAGCAGGTTCTCGATGATGACCGAGATGCCGAAGCTGACGAGCAGCGGCGGCAGCAGGCCACCCGAGAGCGTGTAATTGAGGAGCCACCGCTGCAGCGCATAGCCCAAGGCAAACATCGCCGGCACGACCACCAGGAGCGTCGCGATCGAATAGAGGCCGGTCGCATTGATGACGACGAGCGCCACATAGGCGGCGAGCACGATCAGGTCGCCATGCGCGATGTTGACGAGCCGCATGATGCCGAATGAGAGCGACAGCCCGACCGCGAAGAGCGCATAGAGCCCGCCCAAGAGCGCGCCCTGGATGAGGATGTTGAGCCAATCCGTCACGGGTTCAGATTCCGAAATAGGCCCTGGTGATGGTCTCGCGCGCGAAGCCCCGGCACGCGGCCTGAAGCGCGACGCGGCCTTCCTGCAGGCAATAGAAGCGCGCCGACTGATCGAGCGCGCGGTTGATGTCCTGCTCGACGATGAGCAGCGTCGTTCCTTCGCGGGCGATGGTTCCGAGGCGCGCATAGATCTCGCGGATGACGAGCGGCGCCAGGCCCAGCGACAGCTCGTCGCAGAGGAGGAGGCGCGGATTGGACATGAGCGCGCGGCCGATGGCCGCCATCTGCTGCTGCCCGCCCGAAAGCGCATGCGCGGGAATGGCGCGGCGCTCGGCCAGCATCGGGAATAGCTCGTAGACGCGGGCGAGCGTCCAGGCGCCGCCGCGGCCGCAATAGCCGCCGATGAGCAGGTTCTCTTCGACCGTGAGGCTCGGGAAGAGCTTGCGGCCTTCCGGAACCATGGCGATGCCGCGCCGCACGATCTCGTGCGCAGAAAGGCCGCCGATCGCCTCGCCGTCGAACTCGACCATCGCGCGTCCGCAATGAAGCGCGCCCGCGATCGAGCGCAGGAGCGTCGTCTTGCCGGCGCCATTGGCGCCGATGACGGCGATCGTCTCGCCCGTCTCGACCGAGATGTCGAGATCGAAGAGCGCCTGGAAATCGCCGTAGAAGGCGCAGAGCCCCGTCGTCTTCAAGAGGCTCATGTGCCGGGGAGACCCATGTAAACTTCCTGGACGCGGGTATCGGCCATGACCGCGCGCGGCTCGCCCGCGGCCAGGATCTCGCCGAAATTCATGACGATGAGGCGCGTCGCCACCGACAGGAGCGCGTGGACGATGTGCTCGATCCACACGATCGTCGTGCCGCGCGCGTGGATCGAGCGGATCGTGCCGACGAGGTCCTGGCACTCGTGCTCGGTAAGCCCCCCGCCGATCTCGTCGAGGAGCAACAGCTTCGGCCGGAGCGCGAGCGCGCGGGCGAGCTCGAGCCGCTTTCGCTGCAGCAGCGTCAGCGTACGCGCGGGCGCGTTGGCGCGGTCGATGAGATGCGTGTGCTCCAACACCTCGGCGCAGCGCGCGTAGCTCTCGCGCTCGCTCGATCCGGCGCCGAAGATGGCGCCCACCAGCACGTTCTCGAACACCGTCATGTTCGCGAACGGGTGCGGGATCTGGTAGGAGCGGCCGATGCCAAGACGCGAGCGGCGGTGCGGCGTCAAGCGCGTGATGTCGGTTCCGGCAAAGACGACGCGGCCCTCGTCGGGCGCCACGTCGCCCGTGATGAGATTGAACATCGTGGTCTTGCCGGCGCCGTTGGGCCCGATGACGGCAAGCGCCTCACCCTCCTCGACCGCGAGGGTGAGGCTGTTCGTTGCCCTGAGCGCGCCGTAGGATTTCGAGACGGCGTCGAGCTCCAACAGTTCGGGCATTCACGAGTACTTGATGAACTCGAATGCGCTGTCGAGCGGGATGTTCGGCGAGGTCTTGTTGTAGACGATGTTGAGGTCGTACTTGAACTTCTTGCCCGGCTTCCACTGGCCGCCGACGAGCGGCGTCGCGCACACATTCTTGACGGGATTGATGGCACCGCCGGCCTTCCACGTGATCGGCCCCACGAGCGAGTTGTAGTCGGTGGCCGCGATCGCATCGCGGATGCCTTCGGGCGAGAGCTTCGCCGCCCGCTTCAAGACGTCGACCGCAACCTCGATCGTCGCGTGCTTGAAGCCTATAGGCTGCGTCCACTGCTTGCCGTTCGCGGCCGAGAAGGCGTCGCAGAATTGCTGCGCGGTCTGGCCGGTCAGGCCGGATTTGAAGGGATGGTGCTGCGACCACCACACTTCTGTCGTGAGGCCCGTGCCGCGATCGCCCAGCGCCTCGACCGCCGATGGGAACAGCAGCGCCTTGGGTGGCGTCATGATCTTCGGCTGGTAGCCCTGCTGCGCGCACTGGGTCCAGAAGATCGCGAACTGCGGCGGGTTGAAGATGCCGCATCCGATTTCGCAGTTCCCTTGCTTCAGCTTGGTGATCTGCGAAGTGAAATCCTCCGAGAGCGGCGGATAAAGGCCGAGGTCGCTGACCTTGAGTCCCTTCGACGCGAAGGTCGCGCCGAGCCCGTGCTGCGGGTCATGCGCAGCGATGCCATCGGGGTCGTTCGTCAGCATGACGCCGACCTGCTTGTTGGTCGGCAGCGATTGCCACATGTCGGCGAACATGTTGGCGAATTGGCCGAAGCCCCAGAAGAAGTGGTAGGTCCACTCGAACCCCTTGGCGGGGTCGCCCTTGCGGCTGAAGAACCAGTCCTCCCACGGGTCGTCGGCGGTGATGCACGGTACGCCGGCGAGCTCGCACTGATCGGCGACCGGGTTGGTCGTATCGCCGGTCGAGGACGCGAGCATGACGTCGACGTTCTCATTGTTGATAAGCTGGGTCGCGACCTCGCCGGCGCGGTTCGCGGTCGACTGGCTGTCGCGGTAGAGGATCTCGACGGGATGCGTCTCGCCGGCGACCACGATGCCCTTCTCGAGCACCTTGCGCGCTTCGCCGATGACCCAGTTGTCGGCCTCGCCAAAGGCGGCGATAGGGCCTGTCTGCGGGCTGATGAAGCCGATCTTGATCGGCCGCGCCGCGGCACGCGCAGGCCGCGTGAACAGCGCCGGCCCGGCGAGCGCGCCAGCCGCCGTCGCGCCCAGAAGTTTCACGACCTTGCGGCGCGATGGATGCTGCGTCTTCCTTGTCATTGGCCGTCCCCTCCGTTGTTGCCGCGAGTTTATATGAGTGGGACATGGACTGGCAACGAACTGGATGGGCGCTGGCCCACGAGACCTCTCAGGCCTCGGTCACGAACGCCGTGCCGATGCAGTTCTCTTCGCACCCCGGCGGGATGACGAGCGCGTCGACCGTGCCGCTCACCGTTCGCCCGTCCCACGTGAATGAGAGCGAAGCGCCGCGCGCCGGCGTCGCGGCAAGAGCGATGTGACCCGCCGCCACGTAGTCGGCGCGGCCCACCGGCCGGAGCATGACGGCAAAGGTCATGGGCGGCATTGCGTCCGCGGTATGGTGGTCAGTCCCGCGGGAAGTTTTTCCGATGTCGGAGATTCGCGACATGGTATTTGTGATGGAGGCCGGAAGCGGAATCGAACCGCTGTACGAGGATTTGCAGTCCTCTGCATAGCCACTCTGCCATCCGGCCGGGCCGGCGGCTCATATAGGGCGGCCTATGCTGGCCCGCAATGTCCGTTGTCTTGGCCGCGGCGCAGCCTTATAACTCGGCTCCGTTCTTCACTCTCGCGATCCGATGCTCGATTACCGCGCCGCGCGTCTCAACATGGTCGAGAGCCAGCTTCGCACCAACAAGGTGACGGACGAGGCCGTGCTCGACGCCTTCCTTGCCGTGCCGCGCGAGCGCTTCGTGCCCGAGCATCTGGGCGGCATCGCCTATGTCGACGAGGACATTCCGTTGGGCGGGGGCCGCTTCCTCATGGAGCCGATGGTGCTGGCGCGCCTGCTGCAGCTCGCGGCGATAGGGCCCCAGGATGCGGTGCTCGTGATCGGCGCGGCGACCGGCTATGCGAGCGCGGTCGTTGCGCGCATTGCCGCGCGCGTCGTCGCGGTCGAGAGCGAACCGGAGCTCGCCGCCATTGCCCGCGCGCGCTTGCAGGAGCTCCAGGCCGGCAACGTCACGCTGCTCGAGGGCCGTCTCGAGGAGGGGTATCCCGCGGGGGCGCCCTACGAGGCGATCGTCATTGCAGGCGCGGTGGGTTTCGTCCCTGATGCGCTCGCGCGCCAACTTGCCGATCGCGGCCGGCTCGTGGCCGTCGTGAAGTCCGGGGCGGGTCTGGGACAGGCGATGCTGATGACGCGCGCCGCGGGGGCGTTGTCGCGCCGCGCGGTTTTCGACGCCGGCACGCCGTTTCTCCCCGGATTCACGCCCGCGCCGAGCTTCGTCTTCTAGGAATGAAGATGCCGCGTTTCCCGCTTCTTGCATCGTCGGCCATCCTCGCGCTCCTTGCGGGCGCAAGGGGGGCGAACGCAGAGACGCTCGAGGAGGCATTCGTCTCCGCCTACAACACAAATCCGCAGCTCCTGGCCGAGCGTGCCAACGTCAGTGCCGTCGACGAAGGCGTGCCGCAGGCTCTCGCGGGCTGGCGGCCGACCGTGCAATTCACTGGCTCGGCCGGTTGGGAGCAGTTCGAGAACACGCCGCCGACGCCGCCCGCCGCGCCGCCGCACGAGACCGATCAGCCGAAGACGGCTGACGTCAACATCACGCAGCCGATCTACCAGGGCGGCGGCACGGTGGCGAAGACCGCCGCCGCCGAGCAGCAGGTCGAGGCCGAGCGCGCCCGCTATACCGCGCTCGAAGGCACGATCTTCTTCAGCACCGTGCAATCGTATTTCGACGTGCTGCGCGACCAGGCCACAGTCAATCTCAATATAAATAACGAGCAGGTCCTGCGCCGCCAGCTCGAGGCGACGGAGGACCAGTTCCGCGTCGGCTCCTTGACGCGCACTGACGTGGCGCAGGCGGAGGCGCGGCTCGCGGCCGCTCGTGCGAGCCGGCAGCAGGCGGAAGGCACGCTCGCGAGCGACCGTGCCAATTTCGCGCGCTTCGTCGGCCACGTGCCGCAGAACCTGGTGCGGCCCGAACTCCACCCCGTGCTGCCGCTGACGCGCGAGGAGGCGCTTGCGGTCGCCGCGACCAAGAACCCCAACGTGCTGGCGGCGGTCTTCACCGAACAGGCGGCCCGTTCGACCGTTGTCGCGACGCGCGCGCAGCTCCTGCCGAGCCTCAATCTTGTCACCGACCTCAACCGCGGGCAGGAGACGATTACGAACGGCCGCGAGACCACGACCGGCTCGGTTGTGTTCCGCGTTACCATGCCGCTCTACGAGGGCGGGCAGATCTATTCGCAGACGCGCCAGGCCGAGGAGAAGGTGGCGCAGAGCATCGGCCTCACCGATGACGCGCGCAACGCCGCGGTGCAGGGCGCGACCCAGGCCTGGGAGACGATCCAGTCGGCGCGCGCCAGCGCCTATTCGCTGCAGTCGACGATCAGCGCCGACCAGGTGGCGCTCGAAGGCGTGCGCCAGGAACAGCAGGTTGGCGCGCGCACCATCCTTGACGTCCTGAACCAGCAGCAGGAGCTGTTCAGCGACGAGGTCTCGCTCGTTCAAGCGCAGCACGATCTCGCGGTCGCGGAATTCAACCTGGCGCAGCAGATCGGCTCGCTTTCGGCGGTAAATCTCGGTCTTCCCGTCAAGCTCTACGACGCGCGCACGCACTATGATTCCGTGCGCGACAAGTGGATCGGATTCGGCGCCAAGGACTGAGGCATGAACCGCTATCTGGCGGAGCTTTTTCACGATCCCGGCATTTCGCCGGCGGCCAACGCCGCGGCGCGGCAGCGCGCGCGCGAGACGCACGAAGTCCTGCCAAAACTGATGGCCGAGCTCGGCGTAAGCCTGGTGGCCGAATACCACCTCGACCCCGAGCACCGTGCTCTCTTGGTCTTCGACGCGCCCAGCATCGAAGCCGTGCGCGACGTGCTTGTTCGCTCGGGGTTCATGCAGTACTGCGACGGGCGCATCTATCCCGTGAGCACATTGAAAGAAGCGCTCGAGCGCACGAAGGACCTCAAACCAATCGTCTGAGTTTGGTCGCCGCGGCGGCCGGCAAAGCTGGCGTTTTCGCGGCGCATCGCCTAGTCTCTGCGCGCCCGAGCGAGCGCTAAGCCATGGCCGAAGAGAAGGGTGCACACGAACCGTCGATGGAGGAGATTCTCGCCTCCATTCGCCGCATCATTGCCGAAGACGAGACGCCCGAGGCCGGCGCCGCGGATCCGAAACCAGCCGACGCCGCCTCGGCCGAAGCGTCGCTCACCGCGGCTGCGTCGCCTGAGGCGGCGGCGAGCGATGACGTTCTCGAATTGACGGAAGTCGTTGAGGAGGAGCAAGCGGTGGCCAATCCTGTCGAGGCGCCGGCCCAGAATGGCGCCGAGCCCGATCTGAGGCTTGAGAACGAGCCGTCGATCATCGAGGAAGCCGCATCGGCGAGCGCGCGCGAACGGCTTATTTCGAGCGCAAGCGCCGCCGCGTCGGTCGCCTCGCTGTCGCAGCTCGTCTCGCGTCCCCGCGACAAGGGCGCCGAGATGCCGCTCGGCGATCTCGGCCGCACGCTCGAGGACATGGTGCGCGAGCTGATCCGGCCGATGCTCAAGACCTGGATCGACGAGAACCTGCCGCCGCTCGTCGAGCGGATCGTGCGCGACGAGATCACACGCCTCGTGCGCGAGGCCGAGACCCGCTGAGGCGCGTCTGACCTTGGCGCGCGCCGAACTCGACAAGACGTTCCGTCCCGCCGAGATCGAGGCGGAGATCTATCCCGCCTGGGAACGCGCGGGTGCGTTCGCCGCGCATCCGGACGGATCGCAGCGCCCTTATTGCATCATGATGCCGCCGCCCAACGTCACGGGCAGCCTACACATGGGGCACGCTCTCACCTTCACGCTGCAGGACATTCTGATCCGCCACCAGCGCATGAAGGGACGTGACGCGCTCTGGCAGCCGGGCACCGACCACGCTGGCATCGCGACGCAAATGGTGGTCGAGCGCCAGCTCGCCGAGGAACAGTCCGACCGCCACAAGCTCGGTCGCGAGAATTTCATCGCGCGCGTCTGGAAGTGGAAGGAAGAGTCGGGCGGCACGATCACGCGTCAGCTTCGTTCGCTTGGCGCCTCGCCCGACTGGAGCCGCGAGCGCTTCACGATGGATGCGGGGCTCTCGGCCGCGGTGCGCAAGGTGTTCGTGGCGCTGCACAAGGAAGGCCTCATTTATCGCGACAAGCGCCTCGTCAACTGGGACCCGAAGCTGCACACGGCCGTCTCCGACCTCGAGGTCGAGAGCCGCGAGACCAAGGGCAAGCTCTGGTATTTCAAATACCCGGTCGAGGGCGATGCGGGCGAGTTCCTCGTCGTCGCGACGACGCGGCCCGAGACAATGCTCGGCGACACCGGGGTCGCCGTCCACCCCGACGACGAGCGCTACAAGGCGTTTGTCGGCAAACACGTGATCCTGCCGCTCGTCGGGCGCCGTATCCCGATCGTCGCCGACCCCCACGCCGATCCCGCGACCGGCAGCGGCGCTGTCAAGATCACGCCGGCGCACGACTTCAACGATTTCGAGGTGGGCCGCCGCCACGGGCTGCCGCTCGTCAACGTGTTCGACCGTGACGCGAAGCTCAACGATGCGGCGCCCGCGGCCTATCGCGGGCTCGACCGCTTCGAGGCGCGAAAGCGGATCATCGCCGATCTCGAAGCGCAGGGCCTCGTCGACAAGATCGACGATCACACGCTCACCGTGCCTTACGGCGACCGCTCGGGCGCAGTGATCGAGCCGTGGCTCACGGACCAGTGGTATTGCGACGCGAAGACGCTGGCGCAAGCGGCGATCGAGGCGGTCGAGCGCGGTCGCACCGTGTTCGTGCCGCGGCAATGGGAGAACACGTTCTTCGAATGGATGCGCAACATCCAGCCGTGGTGCATCTCGCGCCAGATCTGGTGGGGCCATCAGATCCCGGCCTGGTACGCGCCCGACGGCCGGATCTTCGTCGAGGAAACGGAAGACGAGGCGAAAGCCGCGGCGGCCGCGCAGTATGGCCACGAGGTCGCGTTGGAGCGGGATGCCGACGTGCTCGACACCTGGTTTTCCTCGGCGCTGTGGCCGTTCTCGACCTTGGGCTGGCCCGAGCGCACGGCGGAGCTCCAGCGCTACTACCCGACCGACGTTCTCGTCACCGGCTTTGACATCATCTTCTTCTGGGTCGCGCGAATGATGATGATGGGCTGCAAGTTCATGGACGACGTACCGTTCCGCACCGTCTACATCCACGCGCTCGTCCGCGACGAGCGCGGCCAGAAGATGTCGAAGTCGAAGGGCAATATCGTCGATCCCTTGGACGTGATCGGACGCTATGGCTGCGACGCGCTGCGCTTCACGCTCGCTGCGCTCGCGGCGCAAGGGCGCGACATCAAGCTCGCCGAGAGCCGCATCGAGGGTTACCGCAACTTCGGCACGAAGCTGTGGAATGCCGTGCGTTATGCCGGGATAAACGGCTGCGCGCTCGAACGGGACTTCGCGCCTGGAGCGGCGAAGCTCACGGTCAACCGCTGGATCGCCTCGGCGCTCGCGCATTGTGCCGCGCGCGTCGATGCGGCCTTGGCCGACTACAAGTTCAACGACGCGGCCGATGCGCTCTATCACTTCATCTGGCACACCTTCTGCGACTGGTATCTCGAATTCACGAAGCCCATCCTCGCCGAGGGCGACACCGCCGCGCAGGCCGAGACCCGCGCCATGACGGCGTGGGTGGCGGGCGAGCTGTGTCATCTCCTGCATCCGATCATGCCGTTCATCACCGAGGAACTGTGGCGCCATATCGCAGGCGAGGAGGGCGGCATGCTGATGCTGCGCCCGTGGCCCGTTTATGACGCGGCGCTCAGCGACGAGGCGGCGATGGCCGAGATGGAGTGGGTGGTGGGGCTCGTCTCCGCGATCCGCACCGCGCGCGCCGAGATGAACGTGCCGGGGGCGGCCGAATTGAAGGCGCTCATCGCCGAGAGCGGCGCCGACGAGCGCGATTTCCTCGCCCGTCACCGCGCGCAAATCCTGCGCCTCGCGCGGCTTTCCTCGCTCGAGCAAGGCTCCGCCGCGCGCCAAGCGGCCGGCGCACTCCAGGTGGTGCACGAGCGGGTGACGGTTGTGCTCGATCTCGCGGGGGCGATCGACGTGCAAAAGGAGATCGCGCGGCTCTCGCGCGAAGCGGAGGAGCTAAAGAAAGAGATCGCGAAGATCGGGCAAAAACTCGCGAATCCGCAATTCATCGCCAAGGCCAAGCCCGAGGCGATCGAGGAGCAGCGCGAGCGCGAGACCGAGGCGCACGCCGCGCTCGCGCGCGTGGCCGCGGCGCTGCAGCGTATCGGGGCTTGAACTCGCGCGGCCCGCGTGCTCTCGCTATGGTGCGCCCTCGGCACGACGGAAGGAGCAAGCGATGCCCAAGCTCACGGCGAAGTCGGGCGACATCGAAGTATCGGCGGAACGGGTGGCGCACATGGCCGACCGTATGTTCCGCCTCCAGGGCCAAGGCCGGCGCGACAATTTTCTCGCCAAGGCCAAGGCGCGGCTCGATGAGGGCCACGGACGCAAGGACGACGCCGCAACGGTGCTCGCGCGGGGTGGCGGCACGGCATGAGCAAGGCCTTCACGCGGGAAAATGATGCCGGCGACGAGGCGCGCGGGCCCGACGACGCGCCCGATCTCCCCGAAGGCGTCAAGAACTACATGACGCCCGAAGGGTTCCGGCGTCTGCGCGACGAGCTCGAGCAGCTCGCTCGGATCGAGCGGCCGAAGATCGTCGAGACCGTGTCGTGGGCGGCCGGCAACGGCGACCGCTCGGAGAACGGCGACTATATATATGGCAAGCAGCGCTTACGCGAGATCGACAAGCGCATCCGCTTCCTGACGAAACGGCTCGAGGGCGCGCACGTGGTCGATCCGGCGCAGCAGCGGAACCGCGATCAAGTGTTCTTCGGGGCGAGCGTCTGCTACCGCGCGTCCTCTGGCGAGCGCGTCGTCACCATCGTCGGCATCGACGAGGCCGATCTCGAAAAGGGCCAAGTAAGCTGGATCTCGCCGATCGCGCGCGCGCTCCTCAAAGCGCGCGAGGGCGATACGGTCGAGCTCAAGACGCCGCAGGGGCCCGAGGCGATCGAGATCCTGGAGATCAACTACCCCGGCGATTGAAGCGGGTTTGCTTTTCGTCATGGCCGGGCTTGTCCCGGCCATCCACGGATTTGGGATAGAGCGTTCGCGGTCACTTCTTCGTACGGGCGAGCGCGTGCTGCTCCTTCGACAAGGTCAGCTTCTCGGGATGGACGATCGTCTTGTTCACCGCCGCGCGCGCGAGCGCGAGATTGACGAACTCGGCCTCGGTCTCGCCGCGCTTCAGGATATAGAGCATCGACACCGGCTTCTTCGTGCGCTGGTCGGCGACGGTGCGTTTCGAGATCGTCCAATGGACGCGCATCGTCTCGCCCTCGGCCTCCGGGTTCGGCACGTCCTCGAAGCCGCGATCGACCACGGATTCCGTCGTGTAGAGCTTGGGCTCGGGCTTCGCCTGGCGCTCGTCGCGCCCGCGGCCGGGCGGTCCCTTGCCGTGCCGGCGCGGCGGGCCCCGGCGGTCGCGGTTCTGGTCACGGTCGCGGCGCGGGCCCTTGCCGCGCGGGCCGCGGTCGCGTTCGCCCTCGCGCGGCGGGGATTGCGTCGCTTCCTGGGCGGCGCGGCGCTCGGCGCGGAAATCACGCTCGCGGCGGCCGCGTCCGATCGGCGCGCGCGGCGCTTCGTCGGTGGGTGGCGCGGCCTCGCCTTGTGCGCCGGCGGCTTGGCCTTCGCCGCCGGGAGCGGCGCCCGGCGGGTGCGGTCCGCGATTTCGCCGCGGGCGCCAGCGCCGGCGCGGACCGCGCGATGGTTGCGCGCCTGGCGGCCCGGGTTCGCGCGGCGCGTGCGTGGCGGCCTCCGGCGCGGCCGTTGCTCCTTCTCGCGCTTCCGGCGCGGAGCCTTCGGGCCGGGGCTCGCCGGCCTGGGCCGCAAGAGGTGCACCAGCTTCGCCGGGCGGGCGCGGGCCGCGCCGCCGCCTGCGCCGGCGACGCCGTCGCTGCGGCGCTTCGGCGCCTGGTGTCGTGGCCGGTTCGCCCGCGCCGGTGCCGGCACCTTCCGGCGAACCGCCGTGAGCGGGCGGCGAGGGCGCTCGTGTGGTCGGCGCGTCGGCCGTGCCGGGCTCGGTCGGTGGGTCGTCGTCGGCGTGCGCCATTGCCTCGGAATCCTGCGTTACTGCCTGCACGCTAGCATGCGCCGCGCTCAGTGCGAATGCCGGTGGTGAATGTCGGGAAAGTGCGGATGGCTGTGCACGAGCCGCGCATGCGCATGGACATGGCTGTGCGGCTCGCCCGGCGGATCGCCGGGCGCGTGCGCGTGGCGATGGTGGGCGTCGTGCTCATGGCGATGCTCGTGCACGAGCGTGTCATGCGTGTGCTCGTGCGCGTGCCGCTCGGCGAGATGGAGGTAGAGCCCGATCGCCATCAACCCCGCCGCGGCGACGAAGACGGGCGTCACGGGTTCTCCGAAGAGCGCGATCGCGAGCGCCGCGCCGACGAACGGGGCAATGGAGAAATAGGCCGAGGTGCGCGCGGTGCCGAGATGCCGGAGCGCCAGCACGAAGAGCGCGAGGCTCACGCCATAGCCCATGAAGCCGAGCGCGCCGGCCGCGAGGATCGTTCCCGCGCCCGGCCAGGCTGCGCCGAGCACAAGCGCGAGCACGACGTTGACGGCGCCCGCGGCAAGGCCCTTCACCATCGCGACTTGCAGGGGATCGGCGCTTGAAAGCTTCCGCGTCAGGTTGTTGTCGATGGCCCAGGCGAGGCACGCCGCAGCAATCGCAAGATCGCCCCAGCCGAAGCCTTGGGCCGGGCCGTTCCACGACAGGAGACCGGCGCCGAGCAGGATCGCGGCCGCGCCGGCGCCGATCCGCATGTCGACATTCTCGCGGAAGAGGGTCCACGCGATCGCAAGCGTGAGCACGCCTTCGAGATTGAGCAGGAGCGAGGCCGACGAGGCCGGCGTCGCGGCGAGCCCGAACATGAGGCACACCGGGCCGATGACGCCGCCAGCGAGCACGATCGCGCCGAGCCACGGCAGATCGCTGCGGTGCAAGGGCGCTTCGCGGCCCTTCATGGCGAAGGATGCGATGAAGAGGCCGACGCCCGAGCCGAGATAGAGGAGCCCGGCGAGGAGCCATGGTGCCACAGCGCCGATGAGCGCCTTTGCGAGCGGCGTGCTCGCGCCGAAGAGCGCCGCCGATGCGAGTGCCAAGAAGGCTCCGCGGCTCATGCCGCGAGCATAGCGGCGGTTGAGGGGGTGGCAACCCGCGCCCTGCCCCGGTAAGGTCGCCAGCCGCAAGCGACGGGAGACATTCGATGCCGGACGATGCGCGTAACCCCAGGTTCGACAAGGCGAAGCTGCCAAGCCGCCACATCACCGTGGGGCCCGAGCGCGCGCCGCATCGCTCGATGTTTTACGCCATGGGCGTCACCGAGGAGCAGCTGCGCCAGCCCATCGTCGGCGTCGCGACGACGTGGAACGAAGCGGCTCCCTGCAACATCTCATTGTCGCGGCAAGCGCAGGCGGTGAAACGCGGCGTCGCGGCCTCGGGCGGCACGCCACGCGAGTTCACCACCATCACCGTGACGGACGGCATCGCCATGGGGCATGCCGGCATGAAGTCGTCGCTCGTCTCGCGCGAGGTGATCGCGGATTCCGTCGAGCTCACCATGCGCGGCCATTCCTACGACGCGCTCGTCGGCCTTGCCGGTTGCGACAAGTCGCTGCCCGGCCTGATGATGGCGATGCTGCGCTTGAACGTGCCGTCGGTCTTCATGTATGGCGGCTCGATCCTGCCCGGCCGCTTCAAAGGGCGCGACGTCACCATCGTCGACGTGTTCGAGGGCGTGGGCGCGCACAGCGCCGGCACCATGAGCGATGCCGATCTGCACGAGCTCGAGTGCAACGCGTGCCCGTCGGCGGGCTCCTGCGCCGGGCAATACACCGCCAACACCATGGCGTGCGTGTCGGAGGCATTGGGGCTCGCGCTGCCGGGCTCGGCCGGGACGCCGGCGCCGCTCGACAGCCGCGACCAGTATGCCGAGGCCTCGGGCGAGATGGTGATGAGCCTCATCCGGCTCGGCATCCGGCCGCGCGATATCGTGACATTGAAGGCGCTCGAGAATGCGGCGACGGTGGTCGCGGCTTCGGGCGGCTCGACCAATGCCTGCCTCCATCTCCCGGCGATCGCCAACGAGGCGGGAATCGATTTCGACATCCACGCGCTTGGCCGCATCTACAAGCGCACGCCCTATATCGGCGACTTCAAGCCGGGCGGCAAATACGTGATGAAGGATTTGCATGAGGTGGGCGGCGTGCCGGTACTGATGAAGGCGCTGCTCGACGGCGGCTATCTCCACGGCGATTGCCTCACCGTGAGCGGCAAGACGATCGCGGAGAATCTGAAGAATATCGTCGTGCCGCAGAACCAGGACGTGATCCATCCCGTCTCGCGGCCGATCCTGCCGCATGCCGGCGAAATGGTGTTGACCGGCAACCTCGCGCCGCAAGGCTCGATCTGCAAGGTCGCGGGCATGCGCAACCAGAGCCTGCAATTCCGCGGTACGGCGCGCTGCTTCGATCGCGAGGAGGATTGCTTCGCCTTCGTCGAGGCGCGCAAGTGGAAAGAGGGCGACGTGCTCGTGATCCGCTACGAGGGTCCGCGCGGCGGCCCCGGCATGCGCGAGATGCTGTCGACGACGGCGGCGCTCACGGGTCAGGGCGCGGGCGACAAGGTGGCGCTCATCACCGACGGGCGCTTCTCCGGCGGCACGCGCGGCTTCTGCGTCGGCCATGTCGGGCCCGAGGCCGCGGTCGGCGGCCCGATCGGCCTTCTGCGCGACGGCGACATCATCGCGATCGATGCCGCGGCAGGAACGCTCAGCGTCGAGCTCTCCGACGCCGAACTCGCGGCGCGCAGAAAGGCGTGGAAGCCGCGCCCGAACGAGTACCAGTCGGGCGCGATCTGGCGCTATGCGCAGACCGTGGGCGATGCCGAGAAGGGCGCCGTCACCCACCCCGGCGCGCGCGCCGAGACATTCTGCTACGCCGATATCTGAGATGCAGCATCGCGCGGCTTCGCATCCGCGCGTCCGAGCAGGAAATACGTCGCGACCTCGCCCAAGCCCTTGAGCTCGACCGTGCCGCGCGGCTCGAGGCGCCAGCCCGGCCCGAGCCGGCGCGCGGTCTCGGCCGAGATCTGGATGCGGCCCGGTTCGCTCGTGGTCTGGAGCCGCGCCGCCTCGTTCACCGTGCCGCCCCAGATGTCGTAGCTGAATTTGTGCTTGCCGATGACGCCGGCGACGACGCGGCCCGAGTGAATCCCGATGCGCAGCCCGACGCCGGCGCTCGCCGCGAAATCGAGCATCTCAAAGGCGAGGTCGGCGACGGCCTCGGCATGGTCGGCGCGCGCGTCGGGCACGCCGGCCGCCGCCATATAGGCGTCGCCGATCGTCTTGATCTTCTCAAGCCCGCGCCGCTCGACCATGTCGTCGAAGGCAAAGAACACGCGGTTCAGAAGCTCGACCACGCTCTCGGGCGGCCGATGCGCCGCGTACTCGGTGAAGCCGACGATGTCGGCGAACAGCACCGAGATTTCCTGGAACTGGTCGGCGATCGGGTATTCGTCGCGCTTGAGGCGGCTTGCGATCGCGCTCGGCAGGATGTTGCCGAGGAGCCGCTCCGACACTTTTTGCGCGGCCTGGACGCGCAGCTCGGCGCGGTCGAGCAGACGGCGATAGATGAGGAGGATCGTCGCCGTCAGCAGCACCGCGGCGGCGAGATTGAAGCGGCGCATAATAAGCAGCGTCTGCGGCGTGACGGCGATGCCCGGCGGATAGATGCGCATGAGCGCCGAGGTGCCGAACACGACCGTGAAGCTCATCGCGGCAATGGCGATCCGGACGCGCGGGTGCTGGCGATCGGCCACGAGCGGCGGCAGAGCCACGAATGCCGGGGCCCAGATGTCGATCCCGGCATTGGGGCCGAACTCGAGCGAGGCGGCGCAATAGAGCACGGAGCCGGCAGCGACGTTGGTGAGGAACGCCGCGCTCTCGTGGCCGAACCGGCTCAGGGGAACGCCGAGGAAGCGCACGAACGCGACGGCGATGAAGGCATAGCCGAGCGTGGGCGCGAGGTCCGAATAGATCAGCAGCGCGCCGATGACGAGACTTACCACGCCGAGGAGCGTCACCATGATCGTCGCGACGATGACGCTGCGACGCTTGCGCGCGAACGGATCGTCGCCCGCGCTGCCGTCGTCGAGGTCGAGGAACTTGTGGCGCCGCACCTTGCTCATGCTGCCATGCGCGCGTTGCCGAAGGAAGCCCGCAACCACAAGGCGCGGGCTGGACAGCGCAGACAGCCGCAGCTATCTCGCGGCATGGCACACGAAACCTATCCCTTTGCGATTACGCCCGCGCTGGCGGCGCTCATCGAGGGTGACGCCGCGCACGATCCGATCGCGCGCCAGTTCCTGCCGCAGGAGGCGGAGAACGACACCGCGCCCGAGGAGATCGACGATCCGATCGGCGATCGCCGCCTCTCGCCGGTCAAGGGCATCGTGCACCGCTATCCCGACCGTGTGCTGCTGAAGCCGACGCTTACTTGCCCGGTCTATTGCCGCTTCTGCTTCCGGCGCGAGGATGTCGGGCGCAAAGCGGGAACGCTCACCGCGGCCGAGCTCGAGACGGCGCTCGATTATGTGCGCGCGAACCCCGCGATCTGGGAAGTGATCGTCACCGGCGGCGACCCGTTCGTGCTGTCGGCGCGGCGCATCGCGGCGCTCGTCAAGGCGCTCGATGCGATCCCGCATCTGGGCGCCATCCGTTTCCACACGCGGGTTCCCGTCGCGGCGCCCGAGCGGGTCGGCCCCGCGCTCGTCAAGGCGCTCGCGGCCGAGAAGGCAGTCCATGTCGTAATTCACGCCAACCATCCGCGCGAGCTGACGGACGCGGTGCACGGCGCGGTCGCGCGTCTCGTGCGCGCCGGCATCCCGGTTCTCGCCCAGTCGGTGCTGCTGAAAGGCGTCAACGATGACGCCGCGACGCTCGAAGCGCTCTATCGGCGCCTCGTGGCGATGCGGGTAAAGCCCTATTACCTCCATCACCTCGATCTCACGCCCGGGACCGGCCATTTCCGCACCGGTTTGGCCCAAGGTCAGGCATTGATGCGGGCGCTGCGCGGCCGCGTCTCGGGTCTGTGCCAGCCGAGCTACGTGCTCGATGTGCCGGGCGGGCACGGCAAGGTGCCGGTTGGCCCGACCTATGCCCGGGCGGACGGGGCGGGCTGGCAGGTTTCCGACCCGGAGGGGTGCACGCACGCCTATCCGCCGGCCCCGAAACCGCGGTGCAAAACTCTCCCGTCGAAGTTGCCCGAAATGGTGCGGAAGGTGTAATCTAACGCAAATTTTCGGAATTTACGTTGCATTAAGGTCGCCCGCCTCAAATACCCCTTGCCACCCGCGCCGTGAGCTGATGTTAAGAACGACCCGTATCTCACTGACGCATAAGGAAATGCGACGCGACCGACGCTATGCCGTGCCGGCCGTCGCGGTGACGTTGGGCGGGACCCAATACCGGGCGCGGAACTGGTCGCTGGGCGGACTCCTGCTCGAGGCGGGGCCCGCGGTCGCCATCGGTGGCCAGGTCACGGGCGAGCTTCGCGTGGCCGATCGCGGGGAAGGTTTCCCCATCACGGCCGAGGCGGTCCGCTGCGACAAGCGCGAGGGTTTGCTCGCCTGCCGCTTCGTCGAGCCCTCGTCCGCGATGGTGGGCGCACTCGATTCCGCCGTCGCGGCCCGCTTCCTGCGCCGCCCTAACGCCGCGCGTGCTGGTCTGGGCGTGGCACTTCTGGCCGCGCTCCTGCTCGCGGCTTTGCCGGCCCGGGCCGGCAGTTCGGGCATGCTTGTGCCCGGCGGCGCGCCGCTGCCAGAGTTCCGGCTCGATTTCCCGAACCTGCTGCTCGATCCGATAGGCCCGCCTGCCACCCACGACCTGCAGATCTCGGTCGACTCGCCTGACCGCGGCGTCTTCAGCTTCCTGTTCTCGCCGCGCTCGCGCTTCGGCCTCGCCCAGGATCCTACGACCGGCACCAGCCGCTCCTATGCCGGGCTGACGTGGAACCTGTTCGACCACGCCGGTTTCTTCGGCAACCTCAGCATCGCCGGCAGCGTCACGCGGCCGGGGCCCGAGGAGATGTACCGCCGCTATCTCGGTCCGACGGTCGGACTTCATCAGGAGTTCGAGCTTGGCTATCAGCTCGGCGACCGGCACAGCCTCACGCTCTCGCTCGATCACGAGACCTCGCCCGATCCGTTCGCCGAGCGCAGCGAGCTCGACAATCTGCGCCTGCGCTACGGCCTGAAGTTTTAGAAGCGCAACCCACGCTACACTCCGCGCGTCATGGCCGGGCTTGTCCCGGCCATCCACGTTTTCCTCTTCGGCGAAACACACGCGGATGCTCGGCACGGAGGCCGGGCATGACGGGAAGGGCTTGCGGCTCCAAACGAAGACGGCGTGCGGATCTGACGATCTAACTCAGCTCGCACCAGATCGGCGTGTGGTCGGACGGATTGTCGCGCCCGCGCGGGACGCGGTCGATGTCGGACGCGGCGAGCCGGTCCGCGGCCTGCGGCGACAGCAGTAGATGGTCGATCCGCAGGCCTTCGTCGCTCAAGAACTTGCGGCCGTAATGGTCCCAGTACGTGTATTTGTGCGGCTCGGGATGGAACACGCGATAGGCGTCGACGAGGCCGAGATTGAGCAGGACGCGGAACTCGGCGCGCGCCGAGGCTTGCGTGACGGCGTCCTTGGCACAGGCCAGCGGGTCATAGACGTCGTCGTCGGTGGGCGCGACGTTGTAGTCGCCCGCCAGCACGCACGGGACTTCGCGGTCGAGGAGATCGCGCACGCGCGTGCGGAGCCGCCGCATCCAGGCGAGCTTGTAGTCGTATTTGTCGGTGCCGACGGGATTGCCGTTCGGCAGATAGATCGAGGCGACGCGCACGCCGGCGATGGTCGCCTCGAGATAGCGCGCCTGCGGATCGCCGTCATCGCCGGGCAGCCCACGCATCACGTCGCTCATCGGCTCGCGTGAGAGCAGCGCCACGCCGTTATAAGCGCGCTGGCCCAGCGTTTCGATGCGGTAGCCGCGTGCCGTCATCTCGAGCGCCGGAAACTCGCCGTCGAGGCATTTGATCTCTTGCAGGCACGCCACGTCGGGCTTCGCCTCGTCGAGCCAGACGAGGATGTTGGCGAGCCGCGCCTTCGCCGAATTGACGTTCCAGGTGGCGATCTTCACCGCGACGCGTCGGGCGTCAGCCGACCGAGAACGAGTTGCCGCAGCCGCACGAGGTCGCGGCGTTTGGGTTCTTGACCTGGAAATAGGCCCCCATCAGGTCCTCGACGAAGTCGATCTCGGCGCCCTTCACGAGCTCGAGCGAAACCTCGTCGATCACGACCAGCACGCCCTCGCGCTGGAACACGACGTCGTCGTCGCGGCGCTCGTCGTCGAAGCTGAAGCCGTATTGGAAGCCGGAACAGCCGCCGCCCGACACCGCGAGCCGCAGGAACGCGGCGGGCGTGTTCTCCGCGACCTTGAGCTCGGCGATTCGTCGCGCCGCACGCTCGGTCAGGGTCACTTGCCAGTCCGGCGGGACGCCGTGTCCCTCGGCCATTCGCGCACTCCCCAGGGTTTCGCGCCCCCTTTATCTAGGTGCCGGGGCGCGATTGTCAAACCGCGCCGCCGTTCGACCCAGGGGCGAGGGGCGGTTTATTTGCCTCGACTCGCGGCCGGGAGCTAGTTTCGCCGCGATGCCCGCCACTTACGCCTCTCGTCCCGAAGCGAGCCGCGGCCGCCTTCACGCCGAGGCCGAGAGCGCGACCAGGTCCTGCTTTCAGCGCGACCGCGACCGCATCATTCATTCGACCGCGTTCCGGCGTCTCCAATACAAGACGCAGGTCTTCGTCTCGCACGAGGGCGACCATTACAGGACGCGCCTCACGCACAGTCTCGAAGTGGCGCAGATCGCGCGCAGCATCGCCCGCGCGCTGGCGCTCGACGAGGATCTGGCCGAGGCGCTGGCGCTCGCGCACGATCTGGGCCACACGCCGTTCGGCCATGCCGGCGAGGAGGCGCTCGACGCGGCCATGCGCGAGTTCGGCGGCTTCTCCCACAATGACCAGACCTTGCGCGTGCTGACGCGGCTCGAGCGCCGCTATGCCGAGTTCGACGGCTTGAACCTCACGTGGGAGACGCTCGAAGGCACGGTGAAGCACAACGGCCCGCTCGACCCGGCGCGTCTGCCGCGCACCATCGCCGAGTATGTGCGCCGGCACGATCTCGAGATCACGACCTGGCCCGGCGGCGAGGCGCAGGTCGCGGCCATCTCCGACGACATCGCCTACAACAATCACGACATCGACGACGGGCTCCGTGCCGGGCTCTTCGCCGTCGCCGATCTCGCGGGCCTGCCGCTCGTCGGACCCGCCTTCGCCGAGGTCGCGGCGCGCCATCCCGGGATCGAGGAAAGCCGCCTCATCCACGAGGCGATCCGCCGCCTCATCGACCGCATGGTGAACGACTGCATCGCCGAGACGAAGGCGCGCCTTGCCGCGGCGAAGATCGTGCAGGCGGACGACATCCGCGCGCTCGGCAAGCCCGTCGTCGCCTTCTCCGCCGACATGCGCGCCAACGACCGCGCGCTCAGGACGTTCTTGATGGAGCGCATGTATCGCCACTATCGCGTGAGACGCATGGCCGTGAAGGCAAGACGCATCGTCGGCGAGCTGTTCCAGGCGCTCTCAGCCGAGCCGCTCTGCCTGCCGACCGAGTGGCGCGCGCAGACGGAGGGCGCGGGACCGGCCGAACGCGCGCTCGTCGTCGCCGACTATATCGCCGGCATGACCGACCGCTTCGCGCTCGACGAGCACTACCGGCTCTTCGACCGTTACGCGACGACGTGATGAACCTCTTTCAGCATTTCGAGGAGGTGGTGCGGGCCGCGGTCGCGGAGCTGATCCGCGAGGGCGCGCTTCCCGCAGGCCTCGAAACGGGGCGCGTCACGGTCGAGCCGCCGCGCGATCCGGCGCACGGCGATCTCGCGACCAACGCGGCGATGGTGCTGGCGAAGGGCGCGAAGATGCCGCCGCGCTCGCTCGCCGAACTCCTGAAGGCGAGGCTCGAGCGCCTCGCCGACGTTACGTCGGCCGAAGTCGCGGGGCCGGGCTTCCTCAATCTCAGGCTCGGAGATTCCTTCTGGCATGCGCGGCTCGCCGAGATCCTGCGCGCCGGCGCGGCTTACGGCGCTTCGACGATGGGCGCGGGCCGCAGGGTCAATGTCGAATACGTCTCGGTCAATCCGACCGGGCCTCTTCATGTCGGGCACGGCCGCGTTGCCGTGGTGGGCGATGCGCTCGCCGCGCTGCTCGCCAAGGCAGGGTTCGCGGTCGAGCGCGAATACTACATCAACGACGCCGGCGCCCAGGTCGACACGCTCGCGCGCTCGCTCCATCTGCGCTACCGCGAGGCGCTGGGCGAGGCGATCGGTGCCATTCCCGCGGGCCTTTATCCCGGCGACTACCTCAAGGACACGGCGCAAAGTCTTGTCGCGCGCGATGGCCGCAAATGGCTCGGCGCCGAGGAAGCTTCGTGGCTGCCGGCGCTGTGCGAGTTCGCCGTCGCCGACATGATGCAGTTGATCCGCGACGATCTCGCCATGTTCGGCGTCAAGCAGGATGTGTTCACGTCGGAGCGCGCGCTCGTCGCCGCCGGCGCGGTCGAGGAAGCGATCGCCGAGCTCGATGCGCAAGGCCTCATCTATGTCGGCACGCTCGATCCGCCCAAGGGTCACGTGCCCGACGATTGGGAGCCGGTGCCCCTGACGCTATTCCGCGCCACCAAGTTCGGCGACGACGTTGACCGGCCGGTGAAGAAGTCCACCGGCGCATGGACCTATTTCGCCACCGACATGGCCTATCACCGCGACAAGCACCAGCGCGGCTTCGACGACATGATCGATGTATGGGGCGCCGATCACGGCGGCTATGTGAAGCGCATGACGGCGGCAGTGAAGGCATTGACCGGGCGTGACGCGCTCGACGTGAAACTCTGCCAGCTCGTGAACCTCTACGACCGCGGCGAGCCGGTGCGGATGTCGAAGCGGGCGGGTACGTTCGTGACCTTGCGCGATGTCGTCGAAGAGGTCGGCAAGGACGTATTCCGCTTCGTCATGCTGACGCGCAGGAACGACCAGACCTTGGATTTCGATTTCGCAAAGGTCGTCGAGCAGTCGAAGGACAATCCGGTCTTCTATGTACAGTACGCGCATGCGCGCGCTTCTTCGGTGCTGCGCAACGCGCGCGACATGTTCGCCGAGGCCGAGCTTCTCCCCGACGCGCTGGCCGAGGCGCCGCACGCGCTCCTCACCGATCGCGACGAGATAGCGCTCGTGCGCCAGCTCGCGAACTGGCCGCGCGTCGTCGAGGGCGCGGCGGAAACGCACGAGCCGCATCGCATCGCCTTCTACTTGCACGATCTTGCCGCCGCGTTCCACGGCCTGTGGACGCGCGGCATGAGCGAGCCGGGCTTGCGATTCATCATTGGCGAGACGCGCGATCTGACGCGCGCGCGGCTCGCGCTCGTCCTGGGCGTCAGGTTCGTGGTCGCGTCCGGCCTCGCCGTGTTCGGCGTCGCCCCAGTTGAGGAGATGCGTTGATGTCCTATCGCGTGGATCTCGAGCCCGAGGATTTGCGGTCGGTGCGGCGCCAGGGTCCGGGCATGCGTACGGCCATGGGGCTGCTCGTTGCGGCGCTCATTGCGGCGGGCGCTTGGGCCGGCTGGCGCACCCTCCACGCTCCCGTGCCGGCCGGCGCCGTTCCGGTGATCCACGCCGACAACCGGCCGCTCAAAGTGCCGCCCGCCGATCCCGGCGGAATGCACGTGCCGGATCAGAATATCGACGTGCTCAATCGCCTCAACGCGCCGGAGCCCAAGGTCGAGCAGCTTCTGCCGCCGCCAGAGACGCCGCTGCCGCGCCCGGCGCCGGCGCCCGCACCGGCGATGACCGATCTTCCGGCGGCACCGGCCGCGTCCTCGCTCGCCGCGGCGCCGCAGGCGACGCCGGCCGAGGCGGTGAACACGGCAGCGCTGCCCGCGGCACCGGCGGTGGCGAGCCTCGCGACGCCGGCGCCGATCGCCGCGCCTGCCGCCGCCGCCGCCCCCGCCGCCGCCCCCGCCGCTGCATCTCCCGCTCCCGCGCCGGCGGTGGTCGCGCCCGCGGCTGCGCCCGCGCGCGCCCAGGCGCCGACGAGTGCGGGCGGATGGAGGCTACAGCTCGCCGCGCTCCGCGAAGAGCGCGCGGCAACGGCCGAGCGGGAGCACCTGAAGCGCGCCGAAGCCGATCTCTTGCGGTCGCTCGACATGACGGTGGAACGTGCCGATCTCGGCGCGCGCGGCGTCTTTTACCGCATCGAGGCGGGCCCCATCGCCGACGAAGCGGCAGCGCGAACGCTGTGCACGCGGCTTAAAGAGCGCAAGGTCGGGTGCATCCTTGTCCGGCCGTGAGCCGCTCGCTGCGATCTTCGGCTGTGCTGGTACCGTGCTCACGCCTGACGAGCGCGCCTTCTTCCGCGATGCTGACCCTGTGGGCTTCATCCTCTTTGCCCGCAACTGCGCGACACCCGACCAGCTACGCGGGCTTGTCGCCGAGCTGCGCGCGGCCATTGCGCGCGACGACGCGCCGGTCTTGATCGACCAGGAGGGCGGGCGCGTCGCGCGGCTCGGCCCTCCGCACTGGCGCGCATATCCCTCCGCTCGGAGAATCGCGGCGGCGGGCGAGGAGGCGGCCCGGCTCGGCGCGCGCCTCACCGCCGATGATCTCGCCGCGCTCGGCATAACCGTCGATTGCCTACCGGTGCTCGATCTTCCCGCGGCGGATGCCGACCCCATCATCGGCGATCGCGCCTATGGCGAGCGGCCTGATACGGTCATCGCGATGGGCCGCGCCGTATGCGAGGGATTGCTCGCGGGCGGCGTGCTGCCGGTCATGAAGCACATTCCCGGCCATGGCCGCGCGACCGTCGATAGCCACCGCGCGCTGCCGCGGGTCGAGGCGCCGCTCGCGGCGCTCGCGGCGCGCGATTTCCTGCCGTTCCGCGCCTTGGCCCAGATGCCATGGGCGATGACTGCGCATGTCGTTTATGGGGCGATCGATCCCGATGACCCCGCGACCGTGTCGGCACCGCTGATCGCGGGCACGATTCGCGGTAGAATTGGATTTGATGGCTTCCTCGTCTCCGACGACCTCTCGATGGCGGCGCTCGCCGGCACGATCGGTGCGCGCGCAAGCCGCGCGCTCGCGGCCGGGTGCGACGTCGTTCTGCACTGCAACGGCCACATGGACGAGATGACGGACGTCGCGGCATCGGCGCGCCCGCTCGCGGAGGCGGGCCGGCGCCGGCTCGACTCGGGCGAGGCGCTGCGCAAGGCGCATCTCGCCCCGTTCGACCGCCGCGAGGGCGAGCTACGATTCGCCGCGCTGATGGGCGGGGAGGGGTAGGTGGACCTGTCCCACCTGCTGGTGCGCCTCTCGGTGACGGCGCTGCCGGTCATCATCGCGATCACGCTGCACGAGGCGGCGCACGGCTTCGTCGCCTATCGCTGCGGCGACGACAGCGCGTGGAAGCTCGGCCGCGTCACGGTCAATCCGCTGCGTCACATCGATCTCTATGGCACGATCCTGATGCCGGCGCTGCTGCTGCTTATCTCGGGCGGGCGCTTCATGTTCGGCTACGCGAAGCCGGTGCCGGTGGCGTTCGCGCGGCTCAGACGCCCGCGCCGCGACATGGTGCTGGTCGCGGCCGCGGGACCCGCGGCGAATCTCGCTCTGGCACTCGTTTCCGCGGTGCTGGCGCGGTGCCTCGCGCTCGTGCCGGCACAGGGGCCGGTGCTCGATTGGGTCGGGGCCAATCTTTATGTGTCGATCCTCGTCAACCTCATCCTCGCCGTCTTCAACATGCTGCCGCTGCCGCCGCTCGACGGTGGCCGCGTCGCCGTCGGCCTCCTGCCCGAGGCCCTGGCCGTGCCGTTCGCGCGCCTTGAGCGCCATGGCATTCTCATCCTGGTGACGCTCATCGTGCTTGTGCCGATCGTCGCGTCGGCGTCGGGTCATCAACTAGATTTGGTAGCTTACGTGATGGATCGCCCGCTAAATTGGCTGATGACCGCGATGCAATGGGTATCGGGCGCGCACTATGACTGACGCCGAGTCGTTCGAGGACAGCCGGCCGATCGCCGAATCGGATGACCTCGTCGTCGACCTCGAAGGTTTCGAGGGGCCGATCGACATGCTGCTCACGCTGGCGCGCGAGCAGAAGGTCGACCTGACGCGCATCTCGATCCTGAAGCTCGCCGACCAGTATCTCGCCTACATCGCCGCCGCGCGCCACCTCCGCCTCGAGATCGCCGCCGATTATCTCGTGATGGCGGCGTGGCTCGCCTATCTCAAATCGCGCCTCTTGCTGCCGCAGCCGCAAGGCCCCGACGAGCCGACGGGCGAGGAGATGGCGGCGGCGCTGGCCGAGCAGTTGCGCCGCCTCGAGTCGATGCAGGAGGCCGGCGCACGCCTCATGGCACGGCCGCTCCTTGGCCGCGATGTGTTCCGGCGCGGCGCACCCGAAGGCCTGCCGCGCGTCATCGTGCCGGTCTGGGAGGCCTCGCTCTACGATCTGCTCAAGGCCTATGGCGAGCGGCGTCAGCAACGCGAGACTTCCGTCCTCCATATCAAGCCGCCCGAACTTCACTCGATGGATGAGGCGCTGGCGCGGCTCGCGCGCATGCTCGGCCGCATCCCCGAGTGGCGCAGCCTGATGAGCTTCCTGCCGCCGGCGCCCGGCGAGGGGCTGGTGTGGCGCTCCGCGATCGCCTCGCCCTTCGCCGCGAGCCTCGAGCTCGTGCGTTCCGGCAAGCTGCAGTTGCGCCAGGACTCAGCGTTCGGCCCGATCTATCTCCGCAGTCCCTCCGAGGCCCCATGAGCCCCGACACCGAAACCGAAGAAACCGTAATCGAGACCGAGACCGAGACCGAGACCGAGACCGAAGGGGCGCTCGACCCCGATCACTTGCGCCTCGTCGAAGCGCTGCTCTTCGCCTCGGCCGCGCCGCTCGACGAGGAGACGATCGCCGAGCGCCTGCCCGACGGCACCGATGTCGTGGCCCTCATCGCCGCGCTCGAGGCTCATTACGGCGCGCGCGGCGTCAACATCGTGCGCGTCGCCAACGGCTGGACCTTCCGCACCGCGCCAGACCTCGGGCCCCGGCTCAAGCTCGAGCGCAAGGTCGGGCGCAAGCTCTCTCGCGCCGCGGTCGAGACGCTCGCCATCGTGGCCTATCACCAGCCGGTGACGCGCGCCGAGATCGAGGACATCCGCGGCGTCATCATCAGCAAGGGCACGCTCGACACGCTGATGGAGGCGGGCTGGATCATGCCCAAGGGCCGCAAGGAGACCGTGGGCCGCCCGGTGACTTGGGTCACGACCGACGATTTCCTGTCCCATTTCGGCCTGGCCGACCGTGGCGACCTTCCCGGCATGGACGAGCTGCGCGCGGCTGGCCTGATCGGCCCGCGCACGGCGACCGCGCTCACCGACACGGCGCCGGAATTCGCGCGCGAGCCCGAGGCGGTGGAAGACGAAGAGGAAGAGCCGCCCGAGGCGGCGGAATAGCCGCTCGCCCCGGCTGGACGCAGGCGCAGGGCGCGCCCTATATCAAGGGCGATGTTCGATTTCGCGTGGTCGGAACTCGCGCTCATCGCGGTGGTGGCGCTGGTCGTGATCGGCCCCAAGGACCTGCCGCGTGTCATGCGCACGGCGGGAATGTGGGTGCGCAAGGCACGTGCCGTCGCGCGCGAATTCCAGGGCAACCTGGAGCAGATGGTGCGCGAGGCGGAACTCGAGGACGTGCGGCAGACCGTGGAGCAGGCGACCCGCTTCAACATCAGGGACGAGATCGAACGCCACGTCGATCCGAAAGGTGAAATCCGCGGCATTGTGAGCGATCCGACGGCCGAGACCGCCGCGGCCGTCCTGCCCAAGCCCGCGGCCGAGGCGGCGCCCGCTTCGCCTGCTCCCGAGCCCGCCGCGGGGCCGGCGCATGCCGATGCCGCCCCGCCGGTCGAGGGCGGCAGCGGGAGGTAGGCGCGTGGCGCGCAGCGAGGAGGATCTCGAATCCGGCAAGATGCCGCTCCTCGAGCATCTGATCGAGCTGCGCAAGCGCCTCATCTATTCCTTTCTCGCGTTTCTGGTGATGTTCGCGCCGTCGTGGTATCTCGCGAAGCCCATCTACAATTTCCTGGCGCAGCCGCTCTACAACGCGATGGGCGCGACGGGCGAGCACCGCCTCATCTACACCGACCTCACCGAAGCCTTCTTCACCGATCTGCGCGTCGCGTTCTGGACCGCGTTCTGCCTCGCCTTCCCGATCATCGCGACGCAGATCTGGCTCTTCGTGGCGCCCGGTCTCTACCGTGACGAGCGCAGGGCGTTCCTGCCTTATCTCCTCGCCACGCCGGTGCTGTTCATCATGGGCGGCGCGCTCGTCTATTACGTCATCTTCCCGGTCGCCTGGCGCTTCTTCCTGAGCTTCCAGACGCCGGGCGGCGACGGCACCCTGCCGATCGAGCTTTTGCCGAAGATCAGCGAGTACCTGACGCTCGTCATGCGCCTCATGCTCGCTTTCGGCGTCGCCTTCCAGCTTCCGGTGCTGCTCACGCTCATGGCGCGGGTCGGGCTCGTCACCTCGACGTGGCTCGCGGAGAAGCGGCGCTATGCCATCGTGGGCGTATTCGTCGTCGCGGCCGTGCTGACGCCGCCCGACATATTCAGCCAGGTCTCGCTTGCGATTCCGCTGCTGGTGCTGTTCGAAATCTCGATCTACTGCTGCAAGCTCGTAGAGAAGAAGCGCGCCGAGCGCGAAGCCGCCGACGCGGCGGGAGGCGCCTAGATGCTCGATCTCCGCTGGATCAGGGAAAACCCCGGCGAATTCGACCGCGCGCTTTCACGTCGCGGCATGAAGCCGCTCGGGGCGGAGATCCTTGCCCGGGACCAGCAGTGGCGCGCGGTCCAGACGCAGGCGGAGCAGCTCCAGGCCGAGCGCAACAAGCTCTCGAAAGAAATCGGCGCGGCGAAGGCGAAAGGGCTCGACGCGGCGCCGATCCTGCGCCAGGTCGCCGAGAGCAAGGACGAGGAAGCGCGCCTCGAAGCCGAGGCGGCGCGGCTGCGCGCGGCGATCGACGAGGCCTTGGCGCCCTTGCCCAACGTGCCCTCGGACGACGTGCCGGATGGCGCCGACGAAAGCGGCAACACGCTCGTGCGCGAGCACGGCGTGCCGCCGTCCTTCACCTTTCCGGCGAAGGATCACGTGGCGCTTGGCGAAGGGCTCGGGATGATGGATTTCGCCCGCGCCGGGAAGCTTTCGGGCGCGCGCTTCGTCGTGCTGTCGCGGGCGCTGGCGCGATTGGAGCGCGCGCTCGCCTCCTTCATGCTCGATCTCCACACGCGCGAGTTCGGCTATACCGAAGTGGCGCCGCCTTTGCTCGTCCGCGACGAGACCGCGTTCGGCACCGGGCAGCTGCCGAAATTCGCCGACGATCTTTTCCGCACGACGACCGGCCTCTGGCTCATCCCGACGGCCGAGGTGCCGCTCACCAATCTCGCCGCCGACACGATCTTCGACGAGGCGCAGCTGCCGCTGCGTTTCACGGCGGCGACGCCGTGCTTCCGCTCCGAGGCGGGCGCTGCCGGCAAGGACACGCGCGGCATGATCCGCCAGCACCAGTTCCAGAAGGTCGAGCTCGTCTCGATCGCGCATCCGGATCATGCGGCCGATGAGCACGAGCGCATGAC
Organism: Allostellaceae bacterium; assembly: GCA_035518375.1. Classification (GTDB taxonomy): domain Bacteria; phylum Pseudomonadota; class Alphaproteobacteria; order ATCC43930; family CGMCC-115725; genus DATJLY01. Next base: position 31,739 of record DATIXQ010000106.1, read on the forward strand.
GGCCTGCGCCGAGGAGGTGCTGAAGCGCTTGGGCCTGCCTTACCGCGTCATGCTGCTCTGCGCCGGCGACATGGGCGCGGCGGCGCAGAAAACCTACGACATCGAGGTCTGGCTGCCGGGGCAAAGCGCCTACCGCGAGATTTCGAGCTGCTCCAACTGCGGCGAATATCAGGCGCGGCGCATGAAGGCGCGCTTCCGGCCGAAGGACGGCAAGGGCACGCGCTTCGTCCATACCTTGAACGGCTCGGCTCTTGCGGTCGGCCGCACGCTCATCGCGCTCCTGGAGAATTATCAGAGCGCCAACGGCACGATCGCGGTGCCGGCGGTTCTGCAACCCTATATGGGCGGGATCGACACGATCGGCATCGATGGCTGACCGTCCGATCGATCTCGCATCTGCCCGCATCCTCATCGCCAACGACGACGGCATCGACGCGCCCGGATTGAAGCTTCTGACCAAGGTCGCGCGCACGCTTTCGACCGACGTGTGGGTTGTGGCGCCCGAGCAGGAGCAGAGCGGGGCTTCCCATTCGCTGACGCTCTACCGCCCGCTGCGCGTGCGCAAGCTCGGGCCGCGGCGCTTCGCCGTCGACGGCACTCCGACCGATTGCGTGCTCCTTGCCGTGAATGTGCTGCTCAAGGACAAGCGCCCGACTCTTATGCTGTCGGGCGTCAACGCCGGCGGCAATTTCGGCGAGGACGTGACCTATTCCGGCACAGTGGCGGCGGCGATGGAGGCAACGCTCCTCGATGTTCCGGCGATCGCCATGAGCCAGCACAGCAGCGATGGTGGCCCCATCCATTGGGCCACGGCGGAGCGCTATGCGCCCGACGTGATCAAGCGGCTCACCGCGTTCCGATGGCCGCCGCAGACCCTCATCAACGTCAATTTTCCCGATGTGCCGCCCGACAAGGTGACGGGGATCGTTGCCGCGTCGCAAGGCAAGCGCAAGATCGGCGACAACCTCGAGGAGCGCATCGATCCGCGCGGCCGGCCCTATTTCTGGATCGGGCCGATGTCCGAGGCCGAGGCCGGCAAGGGCGCGTCAGGCGGCCCTGGCACCGACCTCGGCGCGATTTACGCCGGCAAGGTGACGTTGACGCCGGTGTCGCTCGATCTCACCAACCGCGCGGCGTTGACGCGGCTCAGGAAGGAGTTTCCGTGAAGGCGCGCAGCGAGGAGATCGCGCGCCTCGTCATGGAGCTGCGTGGCGAAGGCGTGAGCGACCGGCGTGTCCTTGCCGCGATCGAGGCAACGCCGCGCGAGGACTTCGTGCCGCCGGCGCTGCGTGAGCAGGCTTATGCCAACGTCGCCCTACCCATCGGCGAGGGCCAGACGATCAGCCAGCCGCTCGTGGTCGGGCTGATGACGCAAGCGCTCGACGTGCGCGAGCGCGACAAGGTTTTGGAGATCGGTACCGGATCGGGCTACCAGGCGGCAGTGCTGGCACGGCTCTGCCGGCGCGTCTTCACGGTCGAGCGGCACCGCACGCTGCTGCGTGCGGCCGAGCAGCGCTTCAAGGCGCTGCGCCTCAGCAACATCACGACGCTCTACGGCGACGGCACGAAGGGCTGGCCCGAGCAGGCGCCGTTCGACCGCATCATCGTCACCGCCGCGGCCCCTGACGTCCCCGGCAACCTGCTCGAAAGCCTGGCGCCGGGTGGCGTCCTGGTCGCGCCGGTCGGTCACGAGCGCGAGGAGCAGCAGTTGCTGCGCGTGGCGCGCGCGGGCGAAAGTTTCGACATCGAAAATCTGGGGCCGGTGCGATTCGTGCCGCTGCTCGAAGGGCTGCCGCGCGCCGCGAAACGGGAGACGAAGCGATGAGCGACTATCGCGAGCAGATCGTCGGCACCTGGGCGCTCGAGAGCGCCGTCTACGAGGACGAAGCGACTGGCGAGCGCGGGCACCCGCTGGGCCTTCATCCGGGCGGCTGCCAGATCGCGACGCGCGAGGGGCGCTGGATCGCCGTCGTCACCGCGCAATCGCGCCCGGTGCCACAAGACGACGCCGAGCGCGCGGCCGCGCTGCGCTCGATGATCGCCTATACCGGGCGCTATCGCGTCGAGGACGACCGCGTCGTCACCAAGGTCGAGGCGGCGTGGAACGAGGCTTGGGTCGGGACCGAGCAGGTGCGCATCATGCGCTTCGAGGGCGAGCGCCTTCATCTCGAAGGGCCGCCGCAGCCCCATCCCAACCTCGCCGGGCGGCGCGTCAGGATCATCATCACGTGGCGGCGCGAGGCGTAGTCATTCCGCGGCGCGCGCGGACGCGCTACACTTGACCTTATGCGCAGGCGTTCCTGGGCGGCGTTCCTTCTCGGTATCTGGGTGACGGGCCTTCCGCTCGCCGCGCGCGCGATCGATCAGGGCGTGCAAGGCCCGGAAAATCAGTGGAAGCAGACCGACAAATGCGGCGCGGCGGCCTTCAAGAAATACCCTGACTACACGCCCGAGGCGAATGCGAAGCGTGAGGCCTATCGCCGCGAATGCCTGCGCAGCCTTCATATCGCCGCGCCGGACACGCCCTTGCCGCCCGTGAGCGGAGCAGGGCAATGACGCGCGCGGCGCTGCGCCCGCGTGCACCCGCCGGGCGGCTTGGCGCGTTTCTGGGCATTCTCGCGCTTCTCCTGCAGCTCGGCGTGCCGCTCGCGCACGAACCGCTCGCGCAAGGATTCGCGTCGCCGCTGTGCCATGTCGGCGGAATCGGCGCGGATCGGCACGTACCTGCGCCCGCCTCGTCGGACCACGGCGCGCTTTGCCCGATCTGTCTCGGACTGGCGGCGGCAGCGAGTGCACTCGTGCCGCCTGATCCGGCTAGCGGCCTTATCCTCGCCGCGCTGCCAAGCGCGCCGCTGACCGCGTGGCCGGCCAGCGCCGAGGCTGCGCCCACACCCCACCGCGCCGCGCAGCCGCGCGCGCCGCCGGCCGTCGTCTAGCGTCCCATTCGGCTGCTGCCTCCTGCGCCGCCATTGGCTGCGCCGGCGGCGGTAATTCGCATGACGAACCGGAGTTTCGATCCATGTTCAAATCGAGAAATCTGCTGATCGGCGTCGTGGCGTTTCTTGTCCTTGCCGGCGGGCTCGTCTATCTCAGCAGTGCCTGGCTCGGCAATGGCGGCGCGCCGGAGCTGCCTTCGATCAAGATCGGCGGCCCATTCGCGCTCCAGGCGAGCGACGGCACGACGGTCACGGACCAGACCTACCACGACAAGTGGCAGCTCATCTATTTCGGCTACACGCTCTGTCCCGATGCGTGCCCGACCGCGCTCAACGAGATCGCGGGTGCTTTGCAGCAACTCGGGCCCGACGCGGCGAAGGTGCAGCCCATCTTCATCACCGTCGATCCCGCGCGCGATACGCCCAAGGTGATGGGCGAATACGTCAAGGCGTTCGATCCGCGCATCATAGGTTTGACCGGCTCGGCCGACGCCATCGCCACCGCCGCGCGCGAGTTTCGCGTCTACTACGCCAAGGTCGCGGACAAGGACGCGCCCGACGGCTACCTCATGGATCACAGCTCGGTCATCTATGTGATGCGGCCGGGCGACGGGCGCTTCGTCGCCACATTCACGCACGAGACGACGGCCAACGAGATGGCCGAGCGTTTGAAGAAACTCGTCAGCGCCTCGTGAGAAAAGGAGCTCGCATGATACGCGCATCTTTCGCTGCTGCAGTGCTCGCTGCGGCGCTCGCCGTTCCGGCCTTTGCGCAGCAGGCGCCGATCAAAGTGACCGATGCCTGGGCGCGCGCGACGCCGCCCGGCGCCAAGGCCGGCGCCGCCTATTTCACGGTGACGGACGGCGGCAGCGCGCCCGACCGGCTCGTTTCGGCGAGTACGCCTGCCGCCGGCAAGGCCCAGCTTCACAACACGATCAGCGACAACGGCGTCATGAAGATGCGGCCGGTCGACGGCATCGACGTGAAACCGGGCGCGCCGCTGACGCTGAAGCCGGGCGGCTATCACCTGATGCTGATGCAGTTGAAGCAGCCCTTGAAGGAAGGCGATCACTTTCCGCTCACCCTTACTTTTGCCAAGGCGGGGAAGGTCGAAACCGAGGTAAAAGTGGAGAAGGCGGGCGCCATGGGCGGCGGCAGCATGGGCGACATGCCGGGCATGAACATGAAATAGGGAGATGTCGAGACTTCTCGCTCTGTTCCTGCTCTTCGCGGCGGCCGCGCTCGGCGGCGGAACCGTGCTCGGCCGGCTCGACGCGCGCGGCCATTTCGCCGATGCCGGGGATGCCGCGCTCGTCGCGCGCGGGGCCGCGGTCTACGCCGCCAACTGCGCCGCCTGTCACGGCGCGCATCTCGAAGGGGCGCCGGGTTGGCAAGAGACAAGACCCGGCGACGTGCCGCGAGCGCCGCCACACGACGAGACCGGTCACACCTGGATGCATGACGACGCGATGATCTTTCACCTCGTGAAGTTCGGCCTCGCCGATCTCGAGCCGCCGGGCGTTGTCTCGCCGATGCCGGCGTTCGATGGGAAGATCGCCGACGCGGACATTGTCGCCACGGTCGCCTTCATCAAGAGTCGCTGGCCCGTTGGCGTTCGCGTCTTCCAGGCGATGCTCAATCCGCACTGGGAGGGTATGCCGGCCGCCGCGCAAGGCGACGATTGGCGCCTGCCGGCCGATTGCGGCACCGAGCCGGTCCGCCTTATTTCCGACAAGGTTGCGGGCCGGGCGGCGCAATGACGCGCCGCCCGCGTTTTCGCGCACGAAATCGGCTGAACTCCCGCGCGCCCTTGGCATAAACTGTGCCCGTCATGCCGGGCCGCTCTTTTGTTGCGCTGCTGGCGCTCCTCGCTCTTGCGTGTTGCGATCGCATCGGGGCGCCGGCACCTTTCGAACTGCACACTCATGCCGGGCCGCCGACCTTGTCGGAGCCGATCGGGCCGCACCCCGACCGCATCACGGTCGCGGGCGGCGACACGCTCTACGGCGTGTCGCGGAAATACGGCGTGCCGACGCGCGCCATCATCGACGCGAACAATCTGCAGCCGCCCTATCGGCTCGTCGCCGGCACGTCGCTCGCACTGCCGCAGGTGAAGACGCACTACGTGAAGGGCGGCGACACGCTCGCGAGCGTGGCGCGGCTCTACGGCGTCGACATGAGCACTCTCGCCGCGACCAATCACCTGGCGCCGCCCTATGTGATCCGCACTGGCGAGACCTTGGTCCTGCCGTCCTCGGTCGAGGCGGCACCCGCGCCGCCGTCACAGGCGGTCGCCTCCGCGGCGCCCGGAGCGGTAATGGCGGCGCCGCTTGCGCCATTGGCGCCGCTGCCCGCGCCGCAGCCGCCAGCGGCGATGACAGCCGTGGCGACCGCGCCGGCTTCGCCCGCGGCTGCGCCGGAGATTGACGAGCGTGTGCCGCCATTGGCCGCGACGGCGCCGCTCAAGCCACCGCTACCGCCGTCGCAGGCCGTCGCGGCGCCGCCACCGCCGCCTGCGGTTGCGGCTCCATCCGAAGCCGCGCCTGTCACTGTGCCACCATCGGCGCCTGCGGCCGCATCGTCTCCTTCGCCGTCCCCGCCGGAGCAGACCGCGTCGCTGCCGCCGATGCCGGCGCCCATCGCGGGCAGCGGTTACTTGTGGCCGGTCCGCGGGACAGTTCTCTCTGCCTATGGCACCAGCGCCGACGGGACGCACAATGACGGC
>DATIXQ010000107.1:0-114820 GCA_035518375.1 Allostellaceae bacterium
GGCCGCAGCTGCTCGCGGATGTTCCCGAGATCGACGAAGCGGTCGATCGAGCGCAGCAAGTGGTCCACAGGCACGTGCTGCTCCAGACTGAACTCGTAGAACAACGGCGGCTGGCCAGTATGGCGCTCACCCATCATCGTCCCGATCCCCAACTGCTCAGCAGCAGTGAATCAGAGCCTCAGGGCGGCAACAACTGAGTTTTTCAACAGAATCGGCCGTAAGCGGCCAGACAGCTTTCAGCAGTCAAAGAGGGGAAGCGGACATTCACCTCGACTCAGGCGCCGTCTCGGCCTGACCCTCAACAGAGCTCCGCTCCCGCCTATTCACGAGGACCCTGGACACGCGCCCCGGTGTTATGATCGCCGCACGCCATGCCGAGGACGGGAGGTTAGCAACATGCTCAACGTTCGTCCCCTTGAAGAGCGCGACCTGCGGGAGGGGCAGCGCATCGTGCGGCGCGCCTTCGGTACCTTCTTCGGCGTCGCCGATCTCGATAATTTCTGGACCGACTTCGACTACGTCTATGGCCGCTTCGGCTGCGAGCACACCGCCGCCTTCGCCGCCGACCACGACGGCGCGCTTGCCGGCGTCAACTTCGCCACCAACTGGGGCAGTGCCGGCTTTTTCGGCCCACTCTCGATCCGCCCTGACCTGTGGGACAAGGGGATCGCCCAGCCGCTGGTCGCAGCTGCGTCGGAACAATTCGCGAGCTGGGGCACGCGCCATGCCGGCTTGTGCACTTTCGCGCAAGACGCGGGCTTTGATGAATTCTCGATCACCATCCGCCATGGTCATCCCGAGATGCTCGAAGAGTGGGCGGACCTCTTCGCTGCGCTTTAGCGCCGACACTGTTGGGGCCTCGCCGTGGACCTGCAACTCAGCACCGAGCAAGAAATCCTGCGCAGCATCGCCGCGCGGTTTCTCGCCGAGCATTACGACTACCGGACCGTCAAGAACGTCGTCCAAGGCGAGCCCGGATGGCGCGCCGAGATGTGGCTGGAGTTCGCGCGGCTCGGCTGGCTTGGCTTGCCCTTTGCCGTCGAGGACGGCGGCAGCGGCGGCGAAGCCGCCGATCTCGCTCTTCTCATGGAGGCGTTCGGCCGGCACTTGGTGACGGAGCCCTATCTCGCGACGGTCGTGCTGGCTGGCGGCGCCATCGCGGCGATAGCATCGGCAGCGGAACGGCGGGAATGGCTGCCGGCGATCGCCGAAGGCCGCCTGCGCATGGCCTTTGCCGGCGAGGACCGCGCCGAACCAACGCGGGCGCGAGACGTGTCGGGCGGGTTTTTTCTGGAGGGCGCCAAGAAAATCGTGCTCGGCGCGCCTATGGCGAAGACGCTGCTGGTCTCGGCGCGGCTCGATAGCGGCGGGACCGGTCTCTTCGTCGCGCCCGCCGACAGCCGCGGTCTCACCATCCGGCCCTACCGCACCATCGATGGCGGCCGCGCCGCCGACCTGGAACTCGCGAGCGTCGCCCTGCCGTCATCGGCGCTGCTCGGTGGCAACAATAACGCAGATGCGCTGCTCGACGCGGTAGTACAGCGGGCGATGGTCGCACTTTCCGCCGACGCGGTAGGCGCCATTGGGGCGATGGTTGCCGCCACCGTCGAATATGCCAAGACGCGCGTACAGTTCGGCCAGCCGCTCGGCAAGTTTCAGGCCCTCCAGCACCGCTTGGTGCAGATGAAGGTCAAGGAGGAAGAGGCGCGAGCATCATCGCTGTTCGCCACCCTTACCCTCGATGCCGAAGCCGAAGCGCGCACAAGGGCGGTCTATGGCGCGAAGGCGAAGATCGGCCGGGCCGCGCGCTTCGTGCACCAGAGCGCCATCCAGCTCCACGGTGCCATCGGCACCACCGCCGAGCTGTCGCTTGGCGCCTATGCCAAGCGCCTCATGGCTTACGAGAAGCTGTTCGCCTCGACCGACGAATGTCTTGCCCGCTATGCCGGCCTGATTGCGAGGCCCGGCGTCGTCGCCGCCGGACTTCTCGCCGGTTGAGCGCGCGACAAGGGAGAATCGCGCATGGACTTGAAACTGAGTGCAGCGGATCTTGCCTTTCGCGACGAGGTCCGCGCATTTCTCGATGAGAACGTCCCCGCTTCGATGCGCCGCGTGTCTGATCTGACCTCGGGCTTCATCGTCGATCCGGATGTGTCGATTGCATTCCATCGCGCGCTCGCCCGCAAGGGCTGGTCCGTCCCGGACTGGCCAACCGAGCACGGTGGAACCGGATGGACGCCGGCGCAGCGATATATCTTCAACGCCGAATGTGGCCGGGTAGGCGCTCCGACGCACAACAGCGCTGGATCGCATTTCGTCGGCCCCGTGCTTATTCGCTTCGGTACGCGCGAGCAGCAGGCGAAGTACCTGCCGCGCATCCGCTCCGGCGAGGACCATTGGGCGCAGGGCTATTCGGAGCCCGGATCGGGCTCCGATCTCGCGTCGCTCAAGACGCGCGCCGAACCTGACGGCGACGACTACGTCGTCAACGGCCAGAAGATCTGGACCACGTTCGCCCACAAGTCGAATCGGCTCTTTATGCTCGTCCGCACCTCGAGCAGCGGCAAGCGGCAGGAAGGCATCACCTTTCTGCTCGTCGACATGGACACGCGCGGCATCACCGTGCGCCCCATCATCGGAAGCGGCGGCGACCACGAGTTCAACGAAGTGTTCTTCGATAATGTGCGCGTGCCCAAAGCCAATCGTGTCAGCGATGAGAACAAGGGCTGGGATGTTGCCAAGTATCTCCTCGAGTTCGAACGCGGCGGCAGCGTCGTCGCCGGCCGTACGCGCGACGCATTCGCAAAGCTCGTAACGCTGTTGGGCGCGCGCGCGGCCAAGGAGTCGCTTCTCGTTGCGCGCGTGGCGGAACTTGGCACCGATCTCGACGCCATGGAGATGCTGGAGATTTCCGTTCTGTCCGCGGTTCAGGCTGGCAGCAATCCCGGCCCGATCTCTTCGCTCTTGAAGCTTCGCTGGAGCGAGATCCGGCAATCGATCGTGGAGCTGGCAGTCGACGCCATCGGCGACGACGCCCTGCGCTGGACGAGCGAACGGCCGTTCTACGAGATACTGCAGCTTCCGCCCGATCAGGAAGAAGTGCTGGCGATCACCGCGCGGTATTTGAACTCACGCGCTTACACCATCATGGGTGGTACGAGCGAGATTCAAACCAACATTCTGGCAAAGACCTTACTGGGCCTTTGACGACCCAATGAGGATTTACTGTGCCTTTGCCTCGCGACGCGCCCCAATAAGGTGACGGATGGTCGTCGCGGAGCTGCGTCCCTCAGCCGATAGAGATGCGAGCCGTGTGCGGTCTTTCGCAACGCCGCCATAGGTTTCTTTGCAGCGGAGACAGAGGCGGAATTTGCCTGGCAAGAACCATGCGCGTACCCCCGGCCCAACTCGGCCAACGGGCCCGACGCTAATCGCTTTCGGTCGCGCTTGCCGATAATTTGGCTTCAACCGCGGCTCGCCGCCGGCATCAAAATTTAGCCAGCTTTCAGGGTAGTCCTCCTCGCGGTCCTCGAAAGTGAAGTCGGGATCACTCGCATGAAGCGTCAAAAACCCCGCGCGATCCCGGTCGTCCTCTTCGCCACCGACCTTCGCGTCGTCATCGTCGCCCGCAGACACGGGCAACGATCGTCAATGTCGCGCGCCAGGATCATGCGCCCGCTGCCCGATGTCGCCAGAATTACGGGGTGGTAATTCCTGTCCGCATTCCCGACAAAAATGGGCCGCGTACAGGCGTTTCTCTGGATCATCTCCAGGCAGGAATTGCTGCGCCTCGACGGTCACCCGCCGTTTTCCCGGAGGTTCCAACGTCGCGTAAGCGTGTCCGGCGCCCGAAATGAACTGGTGAAGTTTGAACGCGAAGAAACTGCCCGGATTCGCATTCGAGTCACAGATCCGGTCCTTTTCCGCCACGCTCGATACCAGCAACAAGTCGCGAAGTGCTGTACGGCATTCATCCGGAGAGCAGCCTGAATCCTCGCTCAGCTGCTTCACCGCCTCGCTGACGGTCGAGGGCCTGGCACGCACCCAGCGTTGGTCGAGGTCCGACCACACGATGCCGAGACGGGTCACCGCCAGATCGCGCGCTGCCATCGAACGCGCAAGCCGCTCCATTGCGCCAGAGCCTCCCTTCGAGCCCGCGCCTCGCTGTCTCAAATATTCTGACTACGGACACGCCCGGCCGCGTCCAGGTCGATGTGATCTGCCGCTCCAAAACGCCGATCTCAATGCGGTAGACCCCTTCGGTGACGTGATCGAAATAGCTGCCGGGCCGCTCTGGGTCGCCTGTCGGCAGTGAAAAGGCCCAGTACCAAAGTAGGGTCTTAAACTGCTCGATCCCACGATGCTGCCGCAACGTCGGTAATCGGAGCGCGGTCGAGATCGCGAGGTGATCGGGCGCGATATTCCTGCTGTAGGCCGTTCGGTCCATTTCGGCGATAAGCTGGTCGAGCGCTGCGCGGTCGCCTTTCCACCCGAGCCCGACGCGGCAGCTCTGGCTGCGCTCGTCCGTCACCCGTAGGTCGATCGTCACCGATCCCACGCCGGCTTTTAGCCTCTTACGGCGACCGGATCTGTATCGCTCCGTTCCAATCTGTTTCCTCCGAGTTGGTCCAAAATCGGTCCAAACCGCAAAAATTTCATCACAGAATTTTGCATTAAGCGATTGATATAACATTAAAATATGACTTTTCTACCCAAGTGATAGATCGTGAACGGCATGGTCGCGAGCGTCGTCACGATCGTCGTGAGCGCGATGCCGAAGAAATAAAGGCCGGCGCGGCGCAGCGCGCCCGCGTGCGCATGCCAGAGCGAAAGCCGCGGCCGCAGCGCCTCGTAGCAGGCGATAAGCGCCGCGACCGCCGCGAACGACATCTGGAACGACGGGCCGGTCGCCGCCTCGGGCGTCATCAGCATCACCGCCGCCGCGGCCAATGCGACGGCGCGCGCCGAAAGGCTCACGCGATCGACGAGCACTGCGAGAAGCGCCAACCCGATCATGGCGAAGGCGCGGCGCGAAGAGACGGTCGCGCCCGAGAGCAGCATGTAGCCGAAGGTGAGCGCGAGCGCCGAGGCGGCCGCGTATTTCTTGGTCGGGTGATAGAGCGCGAGCCGCGGCACCAGCGCCATGCCGGCGCGCAGCGCAAAGAACGCGATCCCCGCCACCATGCCCATATGCAGGCCCGCTATGACGAGGATGTGCGCAAGCCCGGCATTGCGGAAGGCATCGGCGTCAGCGGGCGGGATCGCGTGCGTGTCGCCGGTGATGAGCGCGGCCGCGATGGCGCCGCGCTCGCCCGGAAGCGCGTGCCGCACGCGCTCGCTCACCTCGGCGCGAAGCGCCTGCAGCGCCACGCGCCACGACGCGGCGCCCGCTTCGCCCGGCGGTGCCTCCCAGCGCGGTGCGCCGAGCGCATAACCGACCGCGCCCAACCGGTCGAACCAGGCGCGGCGCTCGAAATCGAATGAGCCCGGCAGGACCGGCGCCGGCGGCGGCATCAACATCGCCGTAAGCCGAAGCCAGGCGCCCGGGATCGCCGCGGCGTCGTCCTTCCTCAGCCGCACGCGCACGCGGGCCGGGGTCGCTTCGGGCGCAAGGCCCTCGATGCTGAGCCGGCCGATCACAAGCCGCGCGCCTTCCGGCAGCGGATCGACTGATTCGAGCCTGCCCTCGACCGTCACCGGCCCAAGCCGCTTCTGCAGCACCGGCGCCGCGACCAGCGTCGACTGCACCTGCGCCGCCGCGAAGCCAAACACGAACGCCACCGCGGCGGACGCCGTAAAAGCCACCCGTCCGCGCCGCCACATGCGCCAGACCTGCACCGCCGCCAACAGCGCAACCACAGGCCCGAGCCACGGGACGGGCTCCTCCGGCAGCCAGAAATAGGTGCCGATGCCGCAGCCGAGAAAGACCGGGAGCCAAAGCGGCCAGCGCGCGCGCTCGGCCCGCACCGCATCGCCAAGCCATTGCAACGCGGCGTTGCCGCCCGCGCCCAGCGCCGGCGGCACAGCCTCTGCGACATCGGGCTCGGCCGCAGCCATCGTCGAAGTATAGAGCGTGCTGGTCGCCGGCGTCATTTTCCTCAATCTGTCATTGCGAGGAGCGGATGCTCCGAAGCAATCCCCCTCCGGCTCGGAGATTGCTTCGCTACGCTCGCAATGACAGCAAGGAATTCCGGCGCAACGCAATCTGCGCTACATGGCGCGCCATGAGCGTCGTCGTACGGTTCGCGCCCTCGCCCACCGGCTTCCTGCATATCGGCGGCGCGCGCACCGCCTTGTTCAACTGGCTTTATGCGCGCCACACCGGCGGCACGTTCCGCCTGCGCATCGAGGACACCGACCGTGCGCGTTCGACGCAAAGCGCAGTCGATGCCATCATCGATGGGCTGAAATGGCTTGGCCTCGACTGGGACGGCGAGATCGTGATGCAGTCGGCGCGACAGGAGGCTCACGCCGCGGCAGTCTCATCGCTTGTCGCCGCGGGCCATGCCTACCCTTGCTATTGCACGGCGGCCGAGCTCGAGGCAATGCGCGAGAAGGCGCGCGCCGAGGGCCGCACCGCGCTCTATGACGGGCGCTGCCGCGATCTCGACCCGAACGCCGCGCCCAAGGATCGCGCGCCCGCGATCCGTTTGAAGGCACCGCGCGAGGGCGCGACCGTGATCGCCGACCATGTGCAGGGCACGGTGACGGTCGCCAATCTTCAGCTCGACGACCTCATCCTCCTGCGCGGCGATGGCACGCCCACCTACAATCTCTCCGTCGTCGTCGACGACCACGACATGGGCGTGACGCACGTCATCCGCGGCGACGACCACTTCACCAACGCCTTCCGCCAGACGCAGATCTACCGCGCGCTCGGCTGGGCCCCGCCCGAGTTCGCGCACGTGCCGCTCATTCATGGGCCCGACGGCGCGAAATTGTCGAAGCGGCACGGCGCCATGGGCGTCGATGCCTACCGCGACATGGGCTATCTGCCGGAGGCGCTCAGGAACTACCTGCTGCGCCTCGGCTGGAGCCACGGCGACGACGAGATCATCCCCACGGCCGACGCGGTGCGCTGGTTCGATCTCGACGCGATCGGCCGCTCGCCCGCGCGCTTCGACTTCGCGAAGCTCGGAAACGTCAACGCGCATTACATCCGCGAAACCTCGGACACGCGCCTCGTCGATCTGACGGCGCCGATCGTCGAGGGCCGCCTCGGCGCGGCGCTGGCCGACGCGCAGCGCGATGTCCTCCTGCGTGCCATGCCGGCGCTGAAGCCGCGCGCCAAGACGCTCGTCGAGCTCGCCGAGCGCGCGCAGTTCTACGTGGCGCCGCGTCCGATCCCGCTCGAGGCGAAGGCGGCCGCCCTCCTCGACGAGGCGGCCACGGCGCGGCTTGCCGCGCTCGCGCCGGCGCTGGCCGAGATGCCGTGGCAGGCGGCCGAGCTCGAGGCGGCGGTGCGGCGCTTTGCGGAAGGGTCCGGCGTGAAGCTCGGCGACATCGCCCAACCGCTTCGCGCGGCCTTGGCGGGAGCAACGGCTTCCCCTGGAATCTTCGAGGTGATGGAAGCCCTTGGCCGCAATGAGACGCTTGGCCGGATCGCCGACGCGGTCGATCGGGACTAGTATTTTACAATTAACCAGTGCGGACTTATGTTACCTCTATTGCAGCGCAACATATCCCCTGGGGATGCCGACCGATGGCCACCAAGACCGATACGAAGCCCGCGCAGACGTCGAACGAGCCACGCGAAACGGTGACGCTCGTCGACAATGCCACGGGCCAGCAGACCGAGCTGCCGCTGCGCTCGGGCACGATCGGTCCCAAGGTGATGGACATCCGCAAGCTTTACAACGATCTGGGCGTCTTCACCTTCGATCCCGGCTACACCGCGACCGGAAGCTGTGAATCGAAGATCACCTACATCGATGGCGACGAAGGCGTCCTGCTCTATCGCGGCTATCCGATCGAGGACCTCGCCGCGAACAGCGACTTCATGGAGGTGGCCTACCTCCTGCTCTACGGCGAGCTGCCGACCGCGGCGGAGAAGACGAAGTTCACGCGCGACATCACGCTCCACACCATGGTGCACGAGCAGCTCGCGACGTTCTACCGGGGCTTCCGGCGCGACGCGCATCCGATGGCGGTGATGTGCGGCGTCGTCGGCGCGCTCTCGGCCTTCTATCACGATTCGACCGACATCTCCGATCCGTACCAGCGCATGGTCGCCTCGTACCGGCTCATCGCCAAGATGCCGACGATCGCCGCCATGGCCTACAAATACACGATCGGCCAGCCGTTCCAGTATCCGCAGAACCATCTGCCCTACGCCGACAATTTCCTGCACATGACCTACGCCGTGCCGTGCGAGCCCTACAAGGTGAACCCGGTCTTGGCGCGCGCCATGGACCGCATCTTCATCCTGCACATGGACCACGAGCAGAACGCCTCGACCTCGACCGTGCGGCTCGCGGGCTCGTCGGGCGCCAACCCGTTCGCGTGCATCGCCGCCGGCATCGCCTCGCTCTGGGGCCCGGCGCATGGCGGCGCCAACGAGGCGGTCTTGAAGATGCTGAACCAGATCGGCAGCAAGGACCGCATCCCCGAATTCGTGAAGCGCGCGAGCGATCCCAAGGATTCCTTCACGCTCATGGGCTTCGGCCACCGCGTCTACAAGAATTACGATCCGCGCGCGGCGGTGCTCAGGAAGTCGTGCCATGAGGTGCTGGACGAGCTTGGCGTGCGCGACGAGCCGCTCCTCGACATCGCCATGGAGCTGGAGCGCATCGCGCTTCAGGACGATTACTTCATCAAGCGCAAGCTCTACCCGAACGTCGATTTCTATTCGGGCATCATCCTCAAAGCGATGGGCTTCCCGACCTCGATGTTCACGGTGCTCTTCGCAATCGCGCGCACGGTCGGCTGGGTTGCGCAGTGGAACGAGATGATCGAGGACCTGAAGATCGGCCGCCCGCGCCAGCTCTATACCGGCGCCGCCCGCCGTCCCTACGTCGCGATCGACAAGCGGAAGTAGTCGCGCACAGCCACCGCGCGTCCTTCGACTGCGCGCTGCGCGCTGCGCTCAGGATGAGGACCTTCTATAGGCCTCACCAAAATCCCTCATCCTGAGCGTAGGCCCGAAGGGCCGAAGTCGAAGGACGGATTTTTCCTCACAGCTGTCATTGCGAGGAGCGCTAGCGACGAAGCAATCCCCAGATTGCTTCGCTCCGCTCGCAATGACAGTGGCAGTCCCTACGGCCGCGCGATCAGCTCGATCTTGTAGCCGTCCGGGTCCTCGATGAAGGCGATATGCGTCGTGCCGAACTTCAAGGGGCCGGGCGGACGCGGGATCTTCACGCCTTCCTTCTTCAGCGCCTCGCACGTGCCGTAAAGATCGGGCACGCCCACCGCGAGGTGGCCGAACGCAGCGCCCAAGGCATAGGGCTCCTTCTGGTCCCAGTTGTAAGTCAATTCCAGCACCGTGCCCTCGGTCTCGTCGTCGTAGCCGACGAAGGCGAGCGTGTAGCGCCCCTCGGGCGATTCGCGCTTCCGGATGAGTTTCATGCCCATCAAACGCGTGTAGAAGTCGATCGACTTGTCGAGGTCGAAGACGCGCAGCATGGTGTGGAGAAAGCGGAAATTTCCGGTGTCCATCATCACTCCTTTCGCGGGGTCGCACGCGCGATCGCGGCGAGCACGTCATCGGCCGCCCGGAGGCCGGGCGAGAATGCGCCATATCCGAGCGCATGAAGCGCGGCTTCGCAAGATGCCGCCTGCGCCGCACGCGCCGCGGGATCGTCGAGGAGGCACGCGATCGCGGCCGCCAATTTCTCCGGCGTGCACTCGTCCTGCAGCAATTCCGGAACCGCGGCGCGGTCGAGCACGAGATTGACGAGGTTGGCGTAGCGCACCTTGACGATGCGCTTCAGGAGCGCGTGCGTCCACGCATTGACGCGATAGGCGACGACGGACGGTGTCTTCGCCATCGCCAGCTCGAGCGCGACCGTGCCCGAGGCGGCGAGCGCCGCGTCCGCTGCCGCAAAGGCATCGTACTTCTCGGCGCCGCCCGCGAGCACGATGGCGCGCGCAGGAAAGTCGCGCACGCTCGCGCGCACCGCGTCCTCGACGGTCTCGGGCGCGGGCAGCGCCACGACAAGTCCCGGATAGCGCGCCGCCAAATGCTCGACCGCGGCGCGGAAGATCGGCAGAAGCCGCCCGACCTCGCCCGCCCTGCTCCCCGGCAGAAGCACCAGCAGCTTCGCCTCGGGTGCAATGTCGTGGCGGCCGCGGAACGCTGGTCCATCGCCGCGATCGGCGCCGCTTTCGACGACGGGGTGGCCGACATAGTGGCAGGAGAGCCCGACCGCGGCGAAATAAGGCGGCTCGAACGGCAACAGCGCCATCAGATGGTCGTACCAGCGCGCCATGCGCCGCGCGCGGCCCGCGCGCCACGCCCACACCATGGGGGCGACATAGTGGATGAGGGGCAGCCTCGCACCGCGCCGCCTGAGCCCATGTGCGACGCGCCAGGTGAAACCCGAACTGTCGATTGTCACGACCGCGTCGGGCTTTTGCGCGAGCACATCGGCCACCGTCTCGCGCACGATGCGGAAGATCTTGGCCGCGCGCGGCAGCACTTCGGCTACGCCCATGACGGCGAGCTCGCCGATCGGCACGCGGCTCTGGAGCCCTTGCGCCGCCATCGCCGCACCCCCGATCCCGGCGAAGCGAACGTGCCCGCCCGTGCGCTCTTTCAAGGCCGCCATGAGGCGGCCGCCCAAGAAATCGCCCGAAGGCTCGCCGGCGATAATGTAGATGAAGGGTGCCGCGCTCACGGCACGCGGATGCCTACGACGAAAAGCCCGCGCGCGTCGGCCGCTGCGGCGATCGCGGCACGGTCGACGAGAAGCGTCGAGCCGGCCTCGACCGCGATCCCGGCAAACCCCGCATCGGCCGCAAGCTCGACCGTGCGCGCGCCGATCGTCGGCAGGTCGGCGCGCCGGTCCTGGCCGGGCTTCGCGATCTTGACAAGGACAGGCCCCGCGCCCGGACGCCGCAGCGCGCCGCAGCGCAAGATCAGCGCATCGGTGCCGTCGATCCCCTCGACGCCCAGCACCATGCCTTGCTGCACCACCACGGCCTGCCCGATATCGAGCCGACCCAATTCCTGCGCCGCCTCGATGCCGCGCGCGATGTCGGCCTCGTCCTCGGCCCCGGGCATGCGCGCGCCGATGGCTCCTTCGGGCGCGAGCGCATCGGCGATGAGCGTCTCGAGGCTCACGACGCGAAAGCCCTCGCCCTCGAACTCGGCGATGACGGCGCGCAGCAATCCGTCGTCGCCGAGCGCGCGGAGGCTCACACGCGCGAGAAACTTGGCGGCGCGCCAGTCGGGGCGAAGTGCTGCGAGCGATGGGCGGCTCACTGCGCCGACGAGCACCACGTCCTCGACGCCCGCCTCGCGCAGGAGGCGGAACCCCTCGCCCGCCGCGCCGAGCCGCACCCACGCATGCGGCGCTTCACCGACGACGGTCGCGTCGGCGATCCCCTCGAGTGCGAGGACGAACACGGGACGGGCAAGCGCGCGGGCGGTTTCGATGACGCGCAACGGCAGCTCGCCGCCGCCGGCGACGACACCGAGTCTAGCCGCCATTGGCCTTCGGCTGAGTCAGGCCGCGCGGAGAGTCGACGGCGACGAAATCGAGCATCTCGCGCACCGTGCGCACCTCGGGAAAGCGCTTTCCCACTTCGGCCGCGCGCTCAGCGAAGGTGCCGGCACCCTCGCCCAGAAACAGCATCTGATAGGCCGTGCGCGCGGCCTGGACTTCCTCGCGCGTGAAGCCGTGGCGCTGCATGCCGATGAGGTTGAGACCCGAAAGCCGCGCGCGGTCGCCCATCACGGAGCCGAACGGGATCACGTCGCGCTCGACGCCCGTGACGCCGCCCACCATCGCGTGGCGCCCGATGCGCACGAACTGATGCACGGCGGAGAGGCCGCCGAACACGGCGCCGTCGCCGATCACCACGTGGCCCGCGAGCGTCGCGTTGTTGGCCATGATGATGTTGTCGCCGAGCTGGCAATCGTGCGCGACGTGGACGCCGACCATGAACAGGCAGCCGTCACCGACGCGCGTCACCATGCCGCCGCCCTCGGTGCCGGGATTCATCGTGACGTGCTCGCGGATGACGTTGCGCCGGCCGATCACGAGCCGCGACGGCTCGCCGCGATATTTCAGATCCTGCGGCGGGTGGCCGATCGAGGCGAAGGGGAAGATGCGCGTGCCCTCGCCCACTGATGTCCGGCCCGCGACGACGACATGGGACAGCAGCTCGACGCCTTCGCCGAGCTCGACCAGCGCGCCGACATGGCAAAACGGCCCGATCTTCGCCGAGCCGGCGACGCGCGCGCCCGGCTCAACCACGGCCGAGGGATGAATGTCCGTCATCAGAAAATACTCAACTGCCCATGATCATCGCGGCGAAGGTCGCCTCGGCGATGAGCTTGCCATCGACCAACGCCTCGCCATCGAACTTCCACACGTTGCCGCGGCTCTGCTTCTTGACGACGCGCACCGCGAGCCGGTCGCCCGGCGTCACCGGGCGGCGGAAGCGTGCGCTGTCGACGCTCATGAAGTAGACGAGCTTGCCTTCGGACTCCTGACCGAGCGAGTGGACGACGAGCACGGCCGCGGTCTGCGCCATCGCCTCGATGATGAGCACCCCCGGCATGACGGGGCGCTGCGGAAAATGGCCTTGGAAGAAGTACTCGTCGATCGACACGTTCTTGATGCCGGTCGCGTGTACGCCCTTTTCGACATCGACGACGCGGTCGATCATCAGGAACGGATAGCGGTGCGGGATCAACTGCATGATGCGCAGTATGTCGATCTCTTCGCCCGCCACGTCTGCCTTCGCTTCCATCCTAGTCGCCTTTTTTGGCCGCGAGGCGCCTCAGCATCAAGACCTGGCGATGGTGCTCGCGAATGGGAACGGCGGGCGAGCCCATCACGGTCTCTTTGGGCGCCACGTCGCGCATGACGCCGCTTTGTGCCGCGATGCGTGCGCCCGCGCCAATCGTCAGGTGCCCGGTGAGGCCGACCTGGCCGCCGAGCATGACGTAATCGCCGAGCCGCGTGCTGCCGGAGATGCCGACTTGCGCCACCAGCACACAGCCGCGCCCGATCTGCACGTTGTGCCCGATCTGCACGAGATTATCAATCATGGTACCGGCGCCGATCACGGTATCAGGCCCGGCGCCGCGATCGATCGTGGCATTGGCGCCGACCTCGACGTCGTCGCCGATGATGACGCGGCCCAACTGCGGCACCTTGACGGGACGCGCCGCGTCGGGCGCGAAGCCGAACCCGTCCTGGCCGATGCGCACGCCGGGATAGATGCGCACGCGGTTGCCGACGATGCAGTGGCTCAGGCTTGCATTGGCGCCAACCCGCACCTCGTCGCCGAGGACGACGCCCGCGCCGATCACGGCATTGGCGCCAATGACGCAGGCGCGGCCCAATTCGGCGTTGGCGCCGATGACGGCGTTCGCTTCGACCGCCGTGCCCGCGCCGAGCCTGGCGCTCGGATCGACCACGGCGCTTGCCGCCACGCCCGCGATGGGCGCCGGCTCGGGATAGAAGGCCTGCGCCGCCACGGCATAGGCGCGATAGGGCGCGGGCGTCACGAGCAAGGTCAGCGCCGGCGGCGCGTCGGCCGCGCGGTCGGGATGGACGAAGGCCGCGCCCGCCCGCGTCTTGCGCAGCGCGTCGACATATTTGACATTGTCGAGAAAGCTCACCTGATCGGGGCCGGCGCTGTCGAGCGGCGCCACATCGGTGATGCGGCGCGCGCTGTCGCCCGCGCCCGCGATCGCGGCCCCCGTGCGGGCTGCGAGCTCGGCGATGGTGAAGGGTCCCGCAACCGTGAAGAAGCGCGGATCGGCCATTACTTCGACGCGCTGGATTTCGGCTTCGCCGGCGCCGCCGGCGGTGCCGCTGCCGGCGGCAGGTTGACCGCCATGCTCGGCACCTTCTCGTCGAGCCGCTTCGTCACCTCGGCGGTCATGTCGAGCCCGTCATCCATGTAAAGGAGCGCAGCCTTCGCGACCACCATGGTGGCCTTCCGCTCCTTCGCCACGTCGGCGACGATTTGCAACGCCGAGTTTTCGACCTTGGTCATGGCGTCGCTGTAGCTCTGCTGCATCTCCTGGCGCTTCACCTGCACGTCGTGGTCGAGCGCGGCATAGCGCTGCTGATAGTCCTGCGAGCGTGCGTTGAACACTTCGGGCGCCAGGACAGTGCGCTGGCGCTCGAGCTCGTCGCGCAGGGTCTTGAGGTCGTTCTCCTTTAGCGACACCTCGCGGCTATAGCCGTCCATCTCCTTCTGGACCTGGGCCTGGACGTCCTTGGCGGCTTTCGAATCGCGCATGATCTGCGTCATGTCGACGACGACGATGACGGGTTGCGGCAGGGCCGGCTGCGCCCGCGCCGGAGCCGCGGCGACAAGCGCCGCAAGCGCCAGCCCGCCGGCGAGCCCGTGACCCATACGCATCTAGAACCTCGTGCCGAAGCTCACGTGGAACAGTTCCGTCCGGTCGAACGACTCCTTGAGCACCGGGAAGCCGAGGTCGACTTTGATCGGTCCGAGCGGCGATTTCCACGAAATTCCGGCGCCGACCGAGAGACGCAGAGCGGACGAATCCTGAACGGTCGGGCCGGTCGGATGAATGCCGAAGAGCGAGCCGAAATCGGTGAAGGTGCGGCCGGTGATGCCGAGTTCGGGCGGCAGGCCCAAGGGGAAGCCAAGTGCCATGGAGCCGGTGTAATAGGTCTCGCCGCCGAGCGCGTCGTCGAAGATTGAATCGCGCGGCCCGATGCCGCCGGTCTGGAAGCCGCGCAAATTGTCGCCGCCAACGAAGAAGCGGTCCTCGATGCGCACGTCCTGGTCGATGCCGAGGATATGTCCGCCCTGGCCCGTGACCGAGACGATGTAGTCGGGCGTGATTGGATAATAGGCGCCGGCCTGGACCGTGCCGCGCAGATAGGCCACGTCGCCGCCGAGCCCGGCGACATCCGAGCTGAACGAGGCGAAATAGCCCGAGGTCGGATCCTGGCGGTTGTCGCGCATGTCGTAAAGCGTCGTTTGCCCTACGGCCGAGGTCGAGCGCGTGCCGGTCTGCGCCACGATGAACGGCGAGGTGGTGGCGCTGACGTTGTAGATGCGGTCCTGCCGCAGCGTGTAGGTGAGCGTCTGGCGCAGCGGCTCGGTGATCTGGTAGCCGGCGCGCAGAGTGCCGCCGACGCTGAACTGGCTGAAGCCGGCGAAGCTCGTATCGTCGCGGTTATCGGCGAAGAGGTCGAAGCCGGCGGCGAGGTTGCGGTTCAAGAAATAAGGATCGGTGTAGCTCAAGTCGATGCTTTCGTCGCGCAACGCCACGACGGAGTCGAGCCGCAGATCGAGGCCGCGCCCCAAGAGGTTGCGCTCGTGCACGCCGGCATCGAGCAGTGGCCCGTCCGTCGTCGAATAGCCGACGCCGACCGAGAAATCTCCGGTGGATTTCTCCTGCACCTCGGCGTTGATGATGGTCTTGTCGGGCGCGCTGCCGGGCACGTTGGTGATGTTCACCTTGGAGAAGAAGTCCAGGTTCTTGATCTCCTGCTCGGAGCGGTGGAGCTTCGAGGAGTTGAAGGCGTCGCCCTCGACGAGCCGGAATTCGCGCCGGATCACATCATCGCGCGTGCGCAGATTGCCGATGATGTTGATGCGCTCGACATAGACGCGCGGGCCTTCCTTGATCGTGTAGGTGACGTCGATCGTCTTCGTATCGGCGTTGCGGCGGATCTGCGGCTGGATGTCGACGAAGGCGTAGCCGAGGTTGCCGAGCGTGTCGGTCAGCGCGGTGATTGTCCCCTCGACCTGATCGGCATCGTACCATTCGCCCTCCTTCGTCTTGAGCACGGGCCTGAGCGTCTCCGGATCGACGGTCGGGAGCTGGTTCGTGATGTCAATCTTGCCGAAATGGTAGCGCTCGCCCTCGTCGATGGTGAAAGTGATGATGAAGCCGTCGCGCGCCGGCGCCAGCTCCGCCACGGCCGAGACCAGGCGGAAATCGGCATAGCCCTCGGACAGGTAGAACTTGCGCAGCAGGTCACGGTCGTAGGTAAGCCGGTCCGGATCATAGATATCGTCCGAGCTCAGGAAGCGATACCAGCGCGATTCCTTGGTCTGGATCACCTCGCGTAGCCGGCTCCCGCTGAAAGCCTGGTTGCCAACGAAGTTGATGCCCTCGATGCCAGTCGCGGGCCCCTCGTCGATCTCGAACACGAGATCGACGCGGTTCTGCTCGAGCGGAATGACCTTGGGATCGACCGTCGCGGCAAAACGGCTGTTGCGGCGGTAGAGATCGATGATGCGCTTCACATCGCTCTGTACCTTCTCGCGCGTATAGACCGCGCGCGGCTTCAGCTGGATTTCGTCGTTGAGGCTCTTGTCGGTGATGCGATGGTTGCCCTCGAAGGCGATGCGGTTGATGACCGGGTTCTCGACGACGCGAACGATGAGCGCGTTGCCCTCGCGCCTCAAGGTCACGTCGGTGAAGAGCCCGGTCGCGAACAGCGCCTTCAGCGATTGGTCGACGCGATCGCTGTCAAACTGGTCGCCCGGCTGCACAAGGAGATAAGAGCGCACGGTCTCGGGCTCGACACGCTGCGTGCCTTCGATGCGGATTTCCTCGATGGTTCCGCCCGGCGCAACCTGCGCCCGGGCCGCGCCGACGAGGAGGTGGAAGGTAAGGAGGGTCGCCGCCAGAGCCAATCCGGCTGCCACCCGGGCAAATCTCCGCAAAAATTCCCCCCGACACACGAGCGACGCCGCGGGCCAAGCAAGCGTCAGGTGATGAGACCTTTGATGAACTCAACGATCCGCAAATGCACCAGGTCGTTCCAGGTCGCGAACACCATCAATGTAAGCACCAGAGCCAAACCGAGCCGGAAGCCGTACTCCTGCGCGCGGTGGCCGAGCGGCCGGCCGCGGATCGCCTCGGCCGCATAAAACAGCAGGTGTCCACCGTCAAGCACCGGGATCGGGAACAGGTTGATAAGCCCGAGATTGACCGAGAGCACCGCCATGAACCACAGCAAGGCCACGGCCCCGCCCTGCCACACCTCGCTCGACATTTGCGCGATGCGCACCGGCCCGCCGAGCTCGTCGGTGTTGCGCACGCCGATAACCATCTGCCACACCGCCTCGAGCGTGCCCGTGACGAGGTTCGAGGTTTCGACGCACGACTGCCACAGCGCGTCTGCGGGATTGCGCCGCACGTAGTTCACGCCGCTGCGCTCGATGCCGAGCAGCCCGAGCGTGTGCTCGTTGCCGAAGCGGTCGGTAAGCTTCGTTATGCGCGGCGTCACCGTGATCGTGACGGGATTGCCGTCGCGCCGCAGCACCATGTGCATCGCCGTTCCGGTGTTGAGCCGCACGAGGCGCTGCACGTCCTCGAAGCGCGCGATCTTCTCGCCGTCGATCGCGGCGATGACGTCGCCCGCCTTGATGCCGGCCGCCTCGGCCGCGCTCCCGGCCTGGACGCGCCCGACATCGGCCGGCGTAAAGGGCTGCCCCACCGTCGCGAACAGGAGCGACAGCACGACGAGCGTGAAGATGAAATTCGCAAGCGGCCCCGCTGCCACGACGGCGGTCCGCTGCATGAGGCGCTTGTGGTGGAACGAGACCTCG
This sequence comes from Allostellaceae bacterium, assembly GCA_035518375.1. Lineage (GTDB taxonomy): Bacteria > Pseudomonadota > Alphaproteobacteria > ATCC43930 > CGMCC-115725 > DATJLY01. Next base: position 17,731 of record DATIXQ010000107.1, read on the forward strand.
CGCTCGGCCGCGGTCATAGCCGGAAGGTGGCCGCCCGGCATCGACATGGGATCGGCGTCGCCGAACATCTTGACGTAGCCGCCGAGCGGAACGGCGGAGAGCTTCCAGCGCGTGCCGGCACGGTCGAACCAGCCGAACAGCTCCGGCCCGAAGCCGATCGAGAACACCTCGACGCGCACGTTGTTGTAGCGCGCGACCAGGTAATGTCCGAGCTCGTGCACGAACACCAGGACGGTGAGGACGATCAGGAACGGAACGATATAGCCGAGACTGTCGGACAAAAAATTCATGGCCCGCGCGATCCGTCGAAAGACCCCGGACCATAGCAGGAAATGGCCGTCCGCATGCGGAAAATTCGGGGCGCGCTCGTGACCTTCAGGGGCCGTGCCACACGAGGGGTCCGGCGCCCGCGAGGAACACCGCAAGCCACGCGAGCGCGCTTGCGCCGAGCATGCCGTCGAGCCGATCGAGGAGCCCGCCGTGCCCCGGAATGAGGCGGCCCGAATCTTTGACGCCGAAGCGACGCTTCGCCGCAGATTCGGCGAGATCGCCGAGCTGCGCGGCGATGGCGAGGGCGAGGCTCGCCGGCACGAGCGCAGGCGCCGCGACGCCGAACGGCAGGAACGCCGCCCCCACGAGCGCCGCAGCGGCGAGTCCGCCCGCGAGTCCGGCCCAGGTCTTGTTGGGCGAGAGCGCCGGCGCAAGGCGCGGGCCGCCCAATGTGCGGCCGGCGAGAAACGCCCCCGTATCGGTCGCCCATACGGTGAGGAAGAGCCAGAGCAGGAAGAGCCGGCCCATCTCGCCGCCGAGCCAGATCAAGGCAAGCGTCGGCAGCGCGATCACGGCGCTGCCGAGCGCCGCCCACGCCGCCGTGGCGGCGCGGCCGCCAAGGAACGCAAGCACCGCGCCCGAGGCGACAATGGCGAGAGCCGCGATAGACGCGCCGGCGCCTTCCGCCGCGCACGCGAGCGCGTTGGTAACGACGAGTGCAACCGTTGCCGGCCCGCCGCAGCCCGTGAGCCGCGCCCATTCCCAGCCCATCGCCGCCGCAGCGAGCACCACGACCGCCGCGAACACGCCATCGCCGACCCAGAGCGCCGCCAGCGCCAGCGGCGCGAGCACCGCCGCCGAAAGAAGCCGCAGCGGTACATCGCTCGGCGCGCGCGCGGGCGATGAGGGCAATGGTGGTGGAGGATTTATGGTTGCAGGTCCCGCGGGCTCAGGCACCGCCCGCTGCTCAGCGCGTGTGGACGGAAGCGCCGTAGCGGCGCTCGCGGCCGTGGAAGTCGCGCAGCGCGTCCTCGAGATCGCCCTTGTCGAAATCGGGCCACAGAGTGTTGGTGAAAACGAGCTCGGCGTAGGCCGATTGCCACAAGAGGAAATTGCTGATGCGCTGCTCGCCGCTGGTGCGGATGAGGAGATCGGGATCGGGCATGCCGTCGGTCAGAAGAAAGCGGCCGAAGGAATCCTCGTCGATCGCCTCGAGCGCAAGGCGCCCCTCCTTCACCGCCTCGGCGATGCGGCGCGCGGCCAAGGCAATCTCGGCGCGGCCGCCATAGGACAGGGCGATGGAAAGATCGATCCGGCCATTGTCGCGCGTCAGCGTCTCGGCGTTGTCGATGAGGGTGACGATGTCGGGCGCAAGCCGAGCACGGTCGCCGATCATGCGGAAGCGCACGCCCTTCTGATGCAGTTCGGCGATCTCGCCGCGCAGGTAGTGGCGCAGGAGGCCCATCAGGTCCTCGATCTCGCCGGGCGGTCGCTTCCAGTTCTCCGACGAGAAGCCGAAAAGCGTCAGATAGCGGATGCCGAGCTCGGCGGCGGCGGTGACGGTGCGGCGCACCGCCTCGGCGCCGCGGCGGTGGCCGGCGATGCGCGGCAGGCCGCGCGATTTCGCCCAGCGCCCGTTGCCGTCCATGATGATGGCGACGTGCTGCGGCGGCGGCGACGTGCCGGGATCATTCTGCGTGGTCGAGCTCAAACCTGAAGGATCTCCTTGTCCTTCTGCGCGAGCATGTCGTCGATGCGCTTGATGAGGGCGTCGGTCAGCGTCTGAATCTCATGCTGCAGTTTTTTGTGCTGGTCCTGGCTGATCGTCCCGTCCTTTTCCTTCTTTTTCAAGCCGTCGAGCCCGTCGCGGCGCACGTTGCGGACGGAGACGCGCGCGGCTTCGGTGTATTTCGCGGCGACCTTGGTGAGCTCGCGCCGCCGCTCCTCGTTGAGGTCGGGGATGGGCACGCGAATGGTCTGTCCCTCGGTCTGCGGGTTGAGGCCGAGCCCGGCCTCGCGGATCGCCTTGTCGACCGCCTTGGTGACGCCGCGGTCCCACACCTGCACGACGATGAGGCGCGGCTCGGGCACGCTGATCGTGCCGACCTGGTTCAACGGCATGGCATTACCGTAGGCATCGACCATGACGGGATCGAGAAGGCTCGCCGAGGCGCGGCCCGTGCGCAAGCCCGCGAACTCTTTGCGCAGCACCTCGCACGCTCCATCCATGCGGCGCCGCAGCTCGGCTACGACAGGGTCCTCGCTCATGATGCCCTCTCTTCGGTGATCATGGTGTATCGCCCGCGGCCGGTGACCACGTCGGCGAATCCGCCGTGCTCGTAGATCGAGAAGACCAGGATGGGAATGTGGTTCTCGCGCGCGAGCGAGATCGCCGCCGCGTCCATGACCTTGAGGTCGCGCGACAGCACTTCGAGATAGTCGAGCCGTTCGTAGCGCTTGGCGTTCTTGTCGCGGTTCGGATCGGCGCTATAGACGCCGTCGACCTTCGTCGCCTTCAGAAGCGCGTTGCATTCCGTCTCCGAGGCGCGCAACGCCGCCGCGGTGTCGGTCGAGAAGAAGGGGTTGCCGGTGCCGGCGGCGAAGATGACGACACGGCCCTTTTCCATGTGGCGGATGGCGCGGCGGCGGATATAGGGCTCGCACACCGATTGCATGCTGATCGCCGACTGAACGCGCGTCGGCACGTCGCGCTGCTCCAAGGCTCCCTGCAGCGCGAGCGCGTTGATGACGGTCGCCAGCATGCCCATGTAGTCCGCGGTCGCGCGCTCCATGCCGCCCGAGGCGCCGGCGAGGCCGCGGAAGATGTTGCCGCCGCCGATCACGATCGCGACCTCGACGCCCATGGCGTGAACGACGCGGATCTCCTCGGCGAGCCGCCCCACGAACCCGGGGTCGAGCCCGTAATTCTGGTCGCCCATCAGCGCCTCGCCCGAGAGCTTCAGGAGGACGCGCGGGTAGCGCACGGAACTGTCGGCAGGCATGGCGCGGATCATACAACACTCCGGCCGCGCCGGGCCACGCGGCAATCACGCCCGCGCCGCGGGCGGCTCAGTGTTTAAGCTGCGCCTGGACCTCGGCTGCGAAATCGGTGGCGGCGCGCTCGATTCCCTCGCCCAGGGCGAAGCGCACGAAGCCCACGACCTTGATCGGCGCGCCCGCCTCCTTGGCCGCCGCCTCGATCACCTTCGCCACCCGGGTCTCGCCGTCGATGACGAAGATCTGGTCGAGCAGCACGGTCTCCTCGTAGAACTTGCGCAGCCGCCCCTCGACCATCTTGTCGACGATCTGGTCGGCCTTGCCCGAGGCGCGCGCCTGCTCGCGCAGCACGCCGCGTTCGCGCTCCAGGGCCGCGGCATCGACGGAGGCAATGTCGAGATATTGCGGATTGGCGGCGGCGACATGCATCGCGAGCTGCTTGCCCAAGGCCGCTACCCGTTCGGCGCTCCCCGTCGATTCGAGCGCGACGAGCACGCCGATGCGGCCGAGATTGGGCGCGACCGCGCTGTGCATGTAGGAGGCGACGACGCCGTTCTTCACGGCGAATCGCCGTGCGCGGCGCACCGCCATGTTCTCGCCGACCGTGGCGATGAGGTGGGTCAGCTCGTCGCCGACGCTGCGCCCGCTCGCCATCGGCAGCGCCTTCAGCGCCTCGACATCCTCGCCCTTGTCGCGGGCGTGCTCGGCGACGGCGCGCGCGAAGCTCTGGAACGTGTCGTTGCGCGAGACGAAATCGGTCTCCGCGTTGACCTCGACGACGGCGCCGACATTGCCGGCGACGGCGACACTCACGAGCCCCTCGGCCGCGACGCGCCCCGCCTTCTTGGCGGCGGCCGCGAGGCCCTTCTTCCTGAGCCAGTCGACCGCGCCTTCCACATCACCCGATGTCTCGCTCAGCGCGCGCTTGCAGTCCATCATGCCGGCGCCGGTCTTGTCGCGCAGCTCCTTGACGAGCGCCGCCGTGATCTCGGCCATGTCTCTCCTCCAACAGGCTCAGGCGGTGGGACGGTCCTCGGGGGCGGCTTCGGGCACCACCTCCGGCGGCACCTCGGCGCGCGCGCCGATGTCGGCGCCCGAGGCCGCGAGCTCCGCCTGCAGGCCCTCGAGCACCGCGCCCGACACGAGCTCGCAGTAGAGATGAATGGCGCGCATCGCGTCGTCGTTGCCGGGGATCGGATAACTGATCCCCTCGGGCGAGGAATTGCTGTCGAGCACGGCCACCACCGGGATCTTCAGCTTGTTCGCCTCCTGCACCGCGATCGCCTCCTTGTTCGTGTCGATGACGAACAGGATGTCGGGGAGGCCGCCCATCTCCTTGATGCCGCCCAGCGCGCGTTCGAGCTTGTCGCGGTCGCGCGTCAGTCCCAGAAGCTCGCGCTTCGTCAGGCCGGCGGACGGTTGCGTCACGTTCTCATCGAGATCGCGCAGACGCTTGATCGATTGCGAGATGGTCTTGAAATTGGTGAGCATGCCGCCGAGCCAGCGCGAATTGACGAAATACTGGCCGCAGCGTTTGGCGGCCTCGGCCACCGGCTCCTGCGCCTGACGCTTGGTGCCGACGAAGAGCACGCGCCCGCCGCCCGCCGCCACGTCGCGGATCGCCTCGAGCGCGCGGTGAAGGAGCGGTACGGTCTGCTCCAGGTCGATGATGTGGACGCCGTTGCGCACGCCGAAGATGAAAGGCTTCATCTCCGGGTTCCAGCGGCGCGTGTGATGGCCGAAATGGACGCCGGCCTCCAAGAGCTGGCGCATGGTGAAGTCGGGCATTGCCACGGGGGCTGATCCTTTCTCCGGTTGTGCCGCCGCGGGGGTCATCGATTGCTCGACACCGGAGCGACCTTCGCCGGAAGGCCGCATCCCCGCGTGAGGGGTTGAGCGCGCTAGATAGGAAAATTCGCGGCTTTTGGCAAGAAGCACCCGCTCACGGCGGCACGAGCGGCGCGACCGCATCGAGGCCCGCGGGGATCCCGGTGACGAGCTCGCCCGGCACGCGCGCGCATTCCCCTTCGCGCTGCGCGACGCAAAATCCGCCGAAGCATTCCCGCACGCGGAAGGCCCCCGCATCGGGCACGTGCCCGAGCGCGACGAGCGTGTTGAAGCCCGCCGTCTCGCGCGCCAACTCGGCCTCGTCCTTGGGCAGATAGAGCGGACCCGGCACGTGCAAATAGGAATATCCGCCCGAGCTCGGCCAGCTCATGCCCCAGAGACCGACGCCGCACGCCGACGGCATCGCGGCGACGGCGAGCGCGGCGCGGAGCGCGTTCTCGTCCTGCCGCCACAATGGCGCATATCCGCCCGACGCCGACTCCCCGGCCGAGAACAGCGCCCATAGCCCCGCCGCCGCGAGCCCGCATGTGTGCCACGCGTGTGCGGGGATGCGGCCCTCGGCGCGGAGCCGCGCTTCGGCCCACACCGCAAGCCGCGCGAGGCCCAGCGCCGCCAGCATCACGGCGAGCAGGATCGCGGGATAGAGGATGCGCAGCTCCTTGTGCGGCAGCGCCGTGTACTCGGCAAACGTCACGAGCGCGGCCACGCCGAGCATCGGCAGGCGATAGCTGCCGATGACGGCAAGGAACGGGATGATGGCGATGCCCGCACCCCAGAAGAGCGCGAGCAGCGCGAAATAAGTGGCGCCCCCGCCGGCGCCGAAGGACGCGTTGACGCCATAAAGAGAATTGTAGACGGAATTGTACCAGACCGAGGCGAAGGGAAAGCCCCAAGTGGGCCAGTCGAGAAGGCCGCCCGCGAGCGCCGACGCAAACGCGCCTGCGAGGACCGGTGCCAATCGCGCGCGCCACGCGCCCCAGCCCGCCCAGAGCACGATCACCGCGAGCGCCGGCGCGAGGTGGTAGCGCACGTCGAAGACGAGGCCGAACACGAGCCCCGCAACGATGAGGCGCGCGCGGCCTTGCGGCCGATAACCGGGCTCGGCGAGATAAGCGGCGATGACGAGAAGGTGGGCTGCGATCTCTTCCTGCCCCGCGCGCGGCCCGAAATAAACCGCATCGGCCGAGAGCGCCATCGCCCAGGCGGCGACGAACCCGCCGGCAAGGCCGTAAAAGCGCCGGCCCCACAGAAAGGCGATGACGACGCACGACGTCGAGAGCAGCGACAGCGCGGCGAAGATCGCCGGCAGATAATAGGCGGGGCCGTCTCCAACCAATCGCGCGAGCCACATCACGCCCGCGAGCGCGCCCGGCACAAGCCACGAGCGCGCGCCATACTGGAACTCCCACGGGACGAGGCCGGTGCCGTAGACGAGCCGGTGCGCCTGCTCGATCGATTGGTAGATCTCGTCCGGCTGATGCAGGTTGGGCGTGAGCACGATCAGCAGGAACCGCAGCAGGAAAGCGGCCAGCACGATCGCGGCAAGGCCCGCGAGCGGCCCCGCGCCCAAGGTGCGTGCCGACGCGCTCACGGCATCGGACGCCCGGTCACGGTTTCTGGAGCGTGAAGGTGAGCACGCCTTGGGCTTCGCTCGCGGCGAGAAGGCGGCAGCCGGTGGTCTTGCAGAAATGCTCGAAGTCCTTCGTCGCGCCGGGATCAGTCGCGAGCACGACGAGCCGGCCGCCGGGCGCCACGTCTTTCAGGGCCTTGCGCGCCTTCAGCACCGGCAGCGGGCATTTCATGCCCTTGGTATCGACGACGATTTCGGCCTCGCTCATGGCGGGCCGAAGCGGTTGTCGCGCGGGAAGCCGCGCGGCGCCACGCGGCCCGCGCTCGCGCGCGCGCCCACCCAATTCGCGAGCTCGGTCTCGAGCCGCGTGCGCTCGCCCTGCTTCCAGCTCAGGCCCTCGGCGAGCGTGATGACCTTGGCGTCGGCGAGGCCGCCGTCATGGAAGCGCTGCAGGATGACGCCGCGGCCACGCGCCATCTCCGGCGCTTCGGCGAGCGGGAAGAGCAGGAGCTTGCGGTTGTCGCCGACGCACGCGACCGTGTCGCCCTCGGCCGGAACCGCGACGAGCGCCTGAGCCCCCTCGCCCGGCACCATCACCTGCTTGCCCGCGCGCGTCTGCGCCAGCACCTCGTCCGCCGGCACGACGAAGCCGCGCCCGTCATTCGCCGCCAGGAGCAGCTTCTGCCCCGCGACGTAGCGCAGCATCGCGACGACATCGTGCTCGTTGTCGAGATCGAGCATGAGGCGCAGCGGCTCGCCATGCCCGCGCCCGCCCGGCAGCTTGTCGGCGGCGAGCGTGTAGAAGCGCCCGTCCGTGGCAAAAACGAGAATGCGCTCGGTCGTGTCGGACTGGACGACGAAGCGCGGCCCGTCGCCCTCCTTGTATTTGAGCTCGGCGAGATTGACGTTGTGGCCGCGGATCGCGCGGATCCAGCCTTTGGCCGAGCACACGATGGTCAAGGGCTCGCGCTCGACGAGCGCCTCGACCGGAACCTGCACATCGGCGGGCGGCGCGCCGATCTCGGTGCGGCGGCGGCCAAGCGGCGTATTCGCGTATTCCTTCCTCAGCTCGATGATCTCGGCGCCCACCGCTTTCCATTGCCGCTTGTCGTCGCCCAGAAGCTCGTCCAGTTCCTTGCGCTCGGCCGCAAGCGCCGCCAGCTCCTTCTTGATCGCCATCTCCTCGAGCCGGCGGAGCGCCCGGAGCCGCGTGTTGAGGATCGCCTCGACCTGCACCTCCGTCAGCTTCCAGCGCTTCATCAGGCGCGCCTTCGGATCGTCCTCCTCGCGAATGATGCGGATCACCTCGTCGAGGTTGAGATAGACGATGATCTGGCCTTTGAGGATCTCGCTGCGCCGCGCGATTTCGTCGGCACGGAAGCGCGAGCGGCGCTGCAAGACTTCGCGGCGATGGTCGAGGAAGGCCTGGAGCGCCTCCTTCAATGACATGACGCGCGGCACGCTCGCCGCATCGAGCACATTCATGTTGAGCGGAACGCGCCCCTCGAGCTCGGTCGCGCGGAAGAGCGATTCCATCAGCACGCCGGCATCGACGTTGCGCGATTTCGGCTCGAGCACGAGGCGGACAGTCTCGGCCGATTCATCGCGCACATCGGCCAGAAGCGGCAGCTTCTTCTCCTCGAGAAGCTGCGCGATGCGCTCGATGAGGCGCGACTTCTGGACCTGGTACGGGATTTCCGTCACCACCACCTGGTAGAGCCCGTTCTTCAGCGCCTCGCGCTCCCAGCGCGCGCGCACGCGGAAGCTGCCGCGTCCGGTGGCATAAGCCTCGGCGATCGCGGCCGCGCTCTCGACAAGCACACCGCCCGTCGGGAAATCGGGCCCGCGCACGTGCTCCAGCAGCTCCGCGTCGCTTGCCCGCGGCTTCTTCACCAAAAGCTGGAGCGCGTCGCACAGCTCGACGATGTTGTGCGGCGGCACGCTCGTCGCCATGCCGACAGCGATGCCGGAGGCGCCGTTCGCCAAGAGGTTCGGGAAGCGCGCCGGCAGCACCAGCGGCTCGTTGTTCTCGCCGTCATAGGTTGCGCGGAAATCGACGGCGTTCTCGTCGATCCCTTGGAGCAGCGCTTCGGCGATCGCAGTGAGGCGGCTCTCGGTGTAGCGATAGGCGGCAGCGTTGTCGCCGTCGATGTTGCCGAAATTGCCTTGGCCGTCGACGAGCGGATAGCGCTGCACGAAATCCTGCGCCAGGCGCACGAGCGCCTCGTAGACCGCGGCCTCGCCGTGCGGATGGAACTTGCCGATAACGTCGCCGACGACGCGCGCGCATTTCTTATAGCCCGAATTCGGATCGAGCTTCAGCTCGCGCATCGCATAGAGGAGCCGGCGGTGAACGGGTTTCAACCCATCGCGCACATCGGGAAGCGAGCGCGCGATGATGGTCGAGAGCGCGTAGGAGAGATAGCGCTCGCCCAACGCATCGGCGAACGGCACGTCGCGGGTTTCGGCCAGGGCGGTGGTGCTCATGTCGGGGCAGATACTAACGCCTTCCGGCTCACGATGACGCGTCCTTCCGGCGTCAAGCGCACGACATTCACGGTCGCCTCGAGATCGGGCGAGCCCGAATAATAGGCCTCGACCTCGCCGCGCCCGACCTTGGCGGCGCGGTTCCAATGGCCCAAAGCGACGTAGTCAGCACGAGTCGCAGCGATCTCGTCGTCGCTGATGAGCCACGATGGCCGGAGCGCCGTCGCCGGATCGGGCTTAGGCTCGTAATGCCCGTGCGCCAGGACGACGTGCCAGCGCCGGCTGCGCCCGCGCGGCGATTCGAGCGGCGCCATATTGCCGTAGTCGCGGTGCGCGCGCCCCCACACTTCGAGATCGAGCGCCGGGAAATGGACGCTCTCCTCGTGCGTGACGCCGAGGATGGCGAGGTTTGCGACGCGCGCGAGGTTGCCGCGGTGGAACGCCGACTCGGGGATCGCCGGATCGTGGTTGCCGGGCAGGATCACGACCGGCATGGCGGCCTCGGCGATCACAGCCGCCGTGCGCGCCAGAAGCTCGAGCGGCAAGCGGTTGTGCTCGAACGTGTCGCCGGCCAGCAGCAGCAGATCGGCGGCTTCCGCCCGCGCGGTCGCGACGACCGCGGCAAGCGCGGCGGTGCCGTCATCGGCAAGCGTATCCACATGCACGTCGGAGCTGTGGACGAGAACGACCTCTTTCATGCGCGCGAGGATAAAAGATTGCCCGCGCGGTTGCGAACCGGAAGTTTGGCGCGGGCTCAGGCGCCCGGAACGGCGAGGTGAAGGACGATCGCGAAGATCAGCATGCCGACCGAGACCGAAAGGATGGGCAGGAGCAGCTCAAGCATCGCCTCGCGCGCGGGCTCCTGGCCGGTATTCGAGACGAAATCGCCGTCGAGCCAGCGCCGCAGGCCGGGAAAGCCGATGACGCCGCGCCGCCGCCCGATGTGGCGCAGGACGCCGTAGAGCGTCGCCGTGACGACGACGAGCAGCGTGACCACCACGAGCACCAGACCCTGATATTTGGGCCCGGCGAAGCCCCACCAGGCTGAGACGATGAGGAGCGCCGCGAGCGCCAGCACGATGCGATAAATCACAGGATGAATGAAGACCGAGCGCTGATCGCCGTCGTTGGGCAAAGACATCGCGGGTGCCTCCCGATTGGCTCGCTCTTCGGCCAACGCGGGCGGCGGCGCGATGATGCGCAATTCGACCTGCGGCTTAAGAGGATGCCGGCTTCTTTACTCGTGCGATGCGGCCGTCGCCAGCTCGGCTAAAGACACCATCGTCGCGCGCGCATTGTCTTCGAGCCGCGCGCGCACGCCTTCGAAGATCATGCGGCCGAGCCCGCTCTGGTAAAGCCAGAGGCTGTTCTGGTGGCCGTCGAAAGACGGCTCGCCCGCCAGTTCGCCCCACGGGACATAGCCGGTGCCGAGCCCGACGCCGAACAGGCCCGGCAGCGCCGTCCCGTCGGTGCGCACGAGCCGGCTCATGCGATCGACCGCAACGCGGCCCCCATCGGCCGCCAGCGATATGCGCCCGCCGGTCGGGCCATAGACCGGCACGGTGTTCGGTTGATATCCGAGCGCCGGCACGATGAGCGCCGCCTCGTCGAAAATGTTCCTGAGTTTTTCCGGGGTCTGGCTGGCGACCGGCACGAGCCGCACGCGCGGCTCGGGCGCGGCGCCGGGCCGGCCGGCGATGCGCCGCCACAGCTCGCGCCCATCGTTGCGCAATCCTCCCATGCGATGGACGCGTCCGGTCATGGGACACACGTCGCGCGCGGTGTATGTAAATCTGTCCGCGCGCGCCTCGCCTTCGTTGCCGTAGAAGATACGCTGCGGCCGGCGATGCACGATCGTGATGTCGCCCTCTGCGAAGGCTACGCCGGAGAACTTGTTGAGCAGCACCCACGCCGCGGAAAAGGCGCTGTGCGAACCGCCGACGATCACCACCTTCGGGCGCTTCGCCGCAGCGAGGATGCGCGTGGCCTCGGCGATGCCCGGCGGCTTCAGCAGCTGCCCGCTCGGCACGATCTTCTCGCGCGCTTGATCGGCGAGCCGCACGCCCGGCACAAGCTCGCGCGAGAGGCGGGCCGTGATGTCCTGATGGCCGCCGAGGCCGAATACGACCGCGCGCGCAGCGAGCGTCTCGCCGCCCTTGAGTTGCACTGTGACGCCGCCATCGAAGCCGAGACGCACGGAACTCGCCTCGTCGCGAGCCACGCGACAGCCGCGCGCGTTCGCCACGGTCGGCGCCAGCGCCTCGCCGAGGCATCGCTCGAAATCCGCGATGAGCTGCAGCGGCGGATATAGATGCCGCATCGCTTCGAGCTTGCGCGTCGGTCCGGCATCGAGGACAGGCGCGAATGCGTCGCGCGCCGCATCCCCATCGAGACATTCGAGGAATGACGTGCCGGGCGAATCCGCGTTGATTACATAACCGTCGAGCGAACCGCCAAACTTCGCGCTGCGCTCCACGACCGCGACGCCCTGCTCCAGGAGCCATCCCAGCTTGCCGTGCTGCGCCGCCCACACAAGCGGCCCCGTGCCGGCCGGCCCGCCGCCGAGAATCACAAGACCGTACATGCACCTCCTTCACACCGCGCAACCGCCGCGCGCGACGCAGCAAACATCACAAAGAAAACACTGTTCCGTGGACCACCTGTCGCAGAGCCGAGTGCGAGCGATGACGGGGCCGGTGATCTGCGATAATCTTTCGTGCCGCGGCCGCTCTGAGAAACGGCGTGACCCGCTGCGAGATTTCTGCGAAACGGCGCATCGAAAAGGCGGAGGAAATTTATGGCGCTCATCGAACGCCCTTTGGGATATAGCCTCGACGGCCACCAGTTCGACGGCATTCTCGTCTACGACGACAGCGTCAAGTCGAAGCGACCGGCAGTTCTCATGCAGCCCGATTGGGACGGCGCCGGGGCCAAGGCCGTGGGCCAGGCGAAAATCGTCGCCGGCCAGGATTACGTCGTCTATGTCGCCGACATGTTCGGCGATGGTTACAAGCCCGGCAATTTCGATCAGAAGATGACGGCGTCAAGATTCGTCCACGACGACATCGCGCGCTCACGCGCGCGCGGCAACAAGGCAATGGATGTGTTTCTCGCCGAGGGCCAGAAGCTCGGCCTCATCGATCCGGCGCGCGCGGCGGGCATCGGCTATTGCTTCGGCGCCGGGTGCCTCTTCGACCTCGCGCGCGAGGGCCGCGCCTTCAAGGCGCTCACGGCATTTCACATCACCTATCCCGGCACGACCGATCCCGCAGGCGCGGCCAAGGTCAAAGGGGCGGTGCTGGTGATCCATGGCGCCGAGGATCCGGTGACGCCGCGCCCGGCAATCCACGCGCTCGAGGCCGAGCTCGACGCCGCCAAGGTGACATGGCAGACGGTGATGTTCAGCGGCGCCTGCCACTCCTTCTGCGACCCCGAGGCGAAGGCGGCGCCGACGCTCTACGACCCTGCGCTCGCCAAGCGCTCCTACACGCTCATGCGGAATTTCTTCGCCGACCATCTCTGAGCGGGGTGCCGCTGGCGACCGGTCCTTGATCCGGTCGCGGCCGCACCCTATGTACGCATTATGAGTTCGACGATCCGCTTATTCTTCGCTCCTCGCGCCGGCGCGGGGGCCAGGGCCGGCGTTTGGGCACTCGCCCTGGGCTCCTGCTTTCGCGGGAGCGGCGAGTTTCGCGAAATTACCGAACGAACCCAATTTCTCATCTGAAATAAGAGAAATACAGTTTACAAGATTGATTTTATGACATTATCCCCTCACTCGATCGATGAGGGCGAGCGCGTCCGCAGGCGCCTCGGTGCCGCGCCAGGCGACGTGACCGTCAGGCCGCACCAGAACGAGCGGGCGCTCGTAGAGCTCGGCCACCCTGGGATCGGCGAGCGCTACCGTCGTGAACGGCACGCCGCGCCGGCGCGCCGCCGCGGCAAGGTCCTCGCCCTCGGGCGCGCCCGTGCCGAGCCTGAGCAGCACGAAACCCTCGCCGAACAGGTCGAGCGTCGTCTTGCCGTCGCCGATCCAGGCGTGCGGCGCCCGCGCGCCGGGCCGGCTCGTCGGCCGGAAAGACGCGCGGTAGTCGACCGGCGCGAGCCCCTCCTCCGCCGCCACGACCGGCGAGCCGTCGTAGCAGAAGCCGATGCGCAGGCCGAGGCTGCCGGACATGCGGTTGTTGGGCCTGATGCCTTCGATCGACTGGCGCGCAAGGCCGCGCGCCCGCTCGCCCGCCGGCCCCTCGAGCGCGAGCTCGGCGCCGCCCGGCACGTCAATCGTCTCGTAGAACAGCTCGGAGCAGAAGGAGGTGTTGCGCTGCGCCACGGGCCGGCGCTCGATCCCATAGGAGTCGAGCAGCCGCTCGCCGCCCCAGCCATCATGGACCGCGGCAAGCTTCCAGCCGAGATCGACCGCGTCGGCGAGGCCCGTGTTCATGCCGAGCCCGCCCGTCGGCGAATTCTGGTGCGCCGCATCGCCGGCGAGGAAGACGCGCCCGCGCCGATATTCCTCGGCCACGAATTCGAGCCGGTCCCAACGCAACACGGCATAGATCTCGTGCGCGAAGGGCGCGCCGATCGCGCGCGCGACACAGGCATTTGCGTCGAAGCCATCGTCGAGCCCGGTCAGCACGGTGAGACGCCACAGCTCCCGCCCGTCGATCGCGATCATCTCCGACCAGCAGCCGGCCGCGTCGCAGAAGCGGTACATCCGGCCCCAGCCCTTGTCGTGCATGCGGCCCAGTTCTTCCGAGCGGATATAGACGGTGACGCTCTTGTCGAGTTGGCCCGCGCCGCCGAGGCCGACGCCCAAGCGCTCGCGTACGACGCTTTGCGCGCCGTCGCAGCCAACGAGCCAGCGCGCGCTGATGCGGCTCTTCTCGCCCGTCCGCACATCGGCCACGGTCGCGACGACGCGGTCCCCCTCCTCGGCAAAGTCTTCGAGCCGCGTCAGGTAGCGGAGCTCGACCTTCGGGATGGTGCGTGCGAAGTCGCGCAGGATCGGATCGAAATAGAGCTGCGGGCAATGCCGGTCGCGTACCGGCGAGAACGGATGCGTGGGCTCGGCGTCGTAGGACGGGATGCGGTGACGGCCCAGCTCATAGCCCACCATCGTCGTCACGTAGATGAGATCGAGGGGCAGATGGTGTGGCCAACCCGCCTCGATCACGCGCTCGGCGATGCCCCAGCGGCGGCAGAACTCCATGCTGCGGATGTGCACGTTCGACATTTTCGGCACCGAGATCGTGCCGTCGCGCTGCTCGACCAGGATGACACTGACGCCGCGCAAGCCCAGCTCGATCGCGAGGCCGAGCCCGACCGGCCCGCCGCCGCAAATGAGGACCGCGGCATCGACAGTCACTGCATCGTTATTTGCATTCGTCATGATCGCTGTAACACTCGTAAAAGCTCGATAAAAGCCACACCCGCGGGGCCAAGTTCTTGCTTTTGAATCATTTGCACAGCCTTATAATAGGAAGACCAGAAAATTAATAAACGAGGACGACGTTTGCGAACGCGTCCGAGACAGGGCGGCATCTGGCGTCCGCTCCCGCGGGTTTGGCCGTGGGCGCTTGCGGCGGCGCTTGCGTGCGCGCCGAGCCTTGCGGCGCACGCCGATGAGGGCGTGCCGCTCGGCAAGGATCTCGCCGGCGAGGCGTGCCACTTTGCGGCGCCGGTCGAGCGCAACGCGCCCGCCGATCCGATCCTGTGCGGCGCCAACAGCAACGCGGTCGGCACGCTCTGGTCTTCGCCGGCGAGCGGTGCGTTGCCTACCGAGCCCGCTGCCCGGCGCGCAGCCATCATCGAGACCGCACACGCGATCGCGGCGCCGCTCGCCGAAAAGTCGGCGCTCCGCTGCAGCGCCGGCGATGCGCTTTCGGGCACGAGCGATGCCCTCATATTCGCTTGCACCGAGGAGAGCTCGGGCTGGCCGCGGATCGTGCTCGTGACCTCCGCCGGCGACATCGTCTATGCCGCCGACGGCCTTCCCGCGCTTCTGCCGGTGCTCCAGGCGGGGCTTGCCGCGGCGACCGGCCGGCCCTTCTCCGCCGACGAGACCGAGGCCGCGTTCCGCATCGTCGACCAGAAATTCCCCGGCGAACTGGCGCGTGCCGGCGGCGCCGACGCCGCGAGCTACAAGGCGCTCATCGAGCTTGGCCGCCTTGATGGCGCCGCCAACGACTATGCCGGCGCCGAAGCCGCCTATCGGCGCGCACTCGACATCGAGACGCGCATCTTCGGCGGCAATGCCACCGCCGTCGGCGAGACGCTGATGGAACTGGCGCTCCAGGTCAGCAACCAGGCGCGCTTCGACGAGGCAGCAGGCCTCTTCCGCCGTGCCGAGACGATCGTCGATGCCGCGCCCGATGTTGCGGCGCGCGCGCGGCTCGCCTCTTATCGGGCGCTCGACGCCGCGAACCAGCGCCACTTCGCCGACGCGCTCAAATTCGCCCACGCCGCATCCCAGATGCGGCGCCAGGAGCTCGGTGGCGCGGGTGGCCCCGCACCGGCCGCCGGCGCCGACGCCGCGCCCGCCCCAAGCCGCGGCGAGCTTGCGCATTCGCTCCGCATCGAGGCCGAGATGGCGCTTCGCCTCGGCGATCTGCCGACCGCGCTCGCCAGCGCCACGGAAGTGCTCGAGATCATCAATCAGGAGCCGGGACTGCCGCTCTGGTGGCGGCCCGAGGCGGTGATGATGATGGCCGAGATCGACGCCCGCCGCGAGCGCGTGGTCTCGGCCGAGCGCCAGTTCCGTGCCGCGATCGAGATGGAGAAGCGGCTTTTCGGCGAGACCGCGCCGACCGCGCTTAGCATGCTGCGGCTCGGCCAGTTCTATAGCGACCAGCAGGTCTATTCCGCCGCCGTCGAGGCGTACGAGCCGGCGTTTGCGATCCTCGCGCGCGATCCGGTGACACGCGCAGCGATCGTTCCCGACCAGATCCTGCCTTACCTCGAAGCGGTGGCGCAGCTCGCCAAGACCGAGCCGGGCAAACGTGCCGCGCTTTACGCCGAGGCCTTCCGCGCGAGTCAGCTCATTGGTTCCGACGTCGCCGGCCGCACCATCGCGCGCGCAGCCCAGCGCCTCGCCGCCGACAGCAGCGGGCTCAAGGACCTGCTCACCACGGCGCAGGACGCGCAGCGTCAGCGCAACACGCTGCGCATCGAGCTCGCGGCCGAGACCGCGAAGCCCGACGACCGACGCAGTGCCGCGCGCGAGCGCAGTCTCGCCGAAGAGCTTGGCGCAGCTAGCGACAAGGCCGACGCGGCCGCACGCGAGATCGCCGCGAAGTTCCCCGCCTATGCCCATTTCGCCGATCCCGGCCCGGCAGGCCTCGACAGCCTGCAGCATGCGCTCGGGCCGGGCGAGGCTTTCCTCACCTACGTCGCCGGCGCGCGCTCGAGCTACGCCATCCTCGTCACCGCCGGGTCGATGCAGCTGCAGCGGATCGACACGACGAACGCCGCGCTCGCGAGCGACGTCGCGGAGCTGCGGCGCGCCTTCGTGCCACGCCTCGGCGCCGTCGGCGATTTCGATCTCGCCCTCTCTTATGAGCTTTACCGCCTCCTCCTCGCGCCGATCGAGCCTGGGCTCGGCGACGTCGCGCATCTCGTGGTGGCGCCCTCGGGCGCGCTCGCGAGCCTACCGTTCGGCCTCCTCGTAACGGCGGCTCCCGCCGCCAGCGCGCGCCACGACTACCGCGCCGCGAGCTGGCTCCTGCGGCGCATGGACGTGAGCCAGGTTCCTTCCGCGCGCGGCTTCCTTGAGCTGCGGCAAGGCGCGGCACGACGCGTTGCCGCGCCGAAGCCGCTGCTCGCCGTCGCCGATCCGGCCCTCTCGGGACCGATGACCGAGAGCGACGGTTCCGCCTCGAGGGCGCTCGCCGCGCTGTCCGGCCGCTGCCGCGAGAACGGACCGATGCCGGCCGACGTGCTGCGCGCGCTGCCGCCGCTGCACGAGACCGCCAACGAGGTCCGCGCTGTCGACCGCGTGCTGGGGCCCGGCGGCGATCTGCTCCTTGGCGCCGGTGCGACCGAGGCCGCCCTCCGCGCCCGCCCGCTCGATCAGTACCGCGTGCTCTATTTCGCGACGCACGGGCTCCTGCCGGGCGAGCTTCACTGCCAGGCCGAGCCCGGGCTCGTGCTCTCGCCACCGCCCCAGACCGCGACCTCGACCGACGAGGACGGCGTCCTCGAGGCGAGCGAGATCGCGGGTCTGAAGCTCAACGCCGATCTCGTCGTGCTATCGGCCTGCAACACAGCGGAAAGCGGCGGCCAATTCGGCGGCGAGGCGCTCGACGGTCTTGCAGAATCCTTCTTCAACGCCGGTGCCCGCACGGTGCTCGCGAGCCACTGGGAAGTGCCATCGCTGGCGACCGTGCGGCTCATGACTTCGCTCTTCGAAGCGCGGGCGCGCGACCCGCGTGCGGGACTTGCCGGGGCGCTGCGCCAGGCGCAGCTTGGGCTCGTTAACGATCCCGCCACATCACACCCTTACTTTTGGGCGGCTTTCAGTATAATCGGCGATGGAGCGGCGCCCGACCGGACGGTTGCGGTGCCCGCGGCCGACGAACCTTCACGGGGGCGAACGTGAGCCGAGCACTGCTTGCGCTTGCGGCATTGACCGCGATGCTGGTTTGGCCGGGAGCCCCGGCCCGTGCCGACGACATGGTCGTTGTGGCCGCGCGCGGCATTGCGCTTGCGCCCGGAACCCGCGTCGATCCGGCGAAACCCCTCGTCCTCGCCCAGGGCCAGCACGTAACGCTCATCGCCTTGAACGGCACGACGCTGAAGCTCGATGGCCCCTATGACAAGGCGCCGGCGCTGGCCGACGGCGGCAGCGACCTGGGCCAGGCGCTGGCCGCGCTCGTGACGCAGAATACGGCGCGCACGACCGAGGCCGGCGTCACGCGCGCGGCCGCGACCGTCGCGCACCTGCCCTCGCCCTGGCTGCTCGATGTGAGCCGCGGCGGGAGTGTATGCCTGCGCGATGGCGCCATGCCGGTGTTCTGGCGCCCGACGGACAAGGCGGCGGCGCATCTCACGGTGATGCCAGCCGACCGCAGCTGGAAGGGCGAGGCGAAATGGCCCGCCGGCGACGACGAACTCTCGGCGCCGAGCGACCTGCCGGTCCATGGCGACGCCATCTATTTCATGACGATCGATAACGGCGAGGAAGCGGCCATCACGGTCAACCTCATTCCCCGCACCCTTGCCAGCACGGCGATGCAGGCAGCGTGGCTCGCGCATCAGGGCTGCGAGGCACAGGCCGAGGCCTTGCTGCGCCAGGGAAAATGACCGCCGAGGCGATCGCCGCACCGAAGCGCACAATAAGACCGGCATCGCTCGCGCGGGGGCTTGCGCCGCTCATCGTGGCGCTCGCGGCCGCCACCGTCGCCGTGCTCGTCGTACGCTACGTCGCCTTTCTCACCTATGCCGACCGTTTCCTTGGCGACTGGGAGATCGCGGCCTTGACCGCGCCCGAGCCGCAAAGCTCCGACATCGTTGTCGTCGCCATCACCGAGGACACGCTCAAGGCCTTTCCCTACCGCTCGCCAATCGACCGGCAATTCCTGAGCGACCTTGTCACCACACTGGCGGCGCGCGGACCTCGCGCCATCGGCCTCGACATCCTGTTCGACCAGCCGACCGAGCCTGCCAAGGACGCGGCACTTGAAGCGACGCTCAACGCGCTCAAAGTGCCGGTCGTCGTCAGCTATACCGATGATGCGCGCCTTGTCGACGACGAGCAGCGCGAATTTCTCGACCGCTTCGTGCCGGCGCACGACCGCGGATTGGCTACCCTCGCCACCGATCAGTTCGACACCGTGCGCTGGATCTATCCCGGCCATGCACAGAGCAACGGCGCGTATCTCATGAGCTTTCCGCGCGCGCTCGCGGCGTTCGTCGGCATTGCAACGCCGGCAACGCAGCCGCTCATCGCCTGGCACGGCCGGCCGTCGCGCGACGTACCGGCCTTCCGCGAATACGCCGCCGAGATGGTTCCCGCGCTGCCGGCGGAATGGTTCAAGGGCAAGATCGTCCTGATCGGCACGGACATCACGCTCGCCGACCGCCACCGCACGCCCTTCGCGACCGTCTATGAGGGCGGCCAGGGCGTGCTCCCCGGCATCGTCGTGCAGGCGCACGCGCTGTCTCAGCTCATAGAAGGACGCCGTCCGCCGGCCGTGGGCGAGTGGGAGAATTTCGCGCTCGCGGTTGCCTGCGCGCTCGTGGGCGCCGCACTGCCGGCCTTCGGTGGTGCGATCGCGTTCCGCTTCGGCACGGGTGCGCTCTTCCTCGTCGGCTATTGGATCGCCGCCGGCGTGCTGTTCCGCTACCAGGGCATGATGATCGGCCTCATCGCACCCACGATCTCGCTCGCCGGCGCGCACTGGACGATGGAAGGACTCTCCGGCCACGAGGCGCGCAAGCAGCGCGAATTCATCACCGGGGCGTTCTCACGCTATGTCTCGCCCAAGGTGGTGCAGACGCTGATCCGCGACCCGAGCAAGATGTCGCTCGAAGGCGAGCGGCGGATGATGAGCTTCCTGTTCACCGACCTCGCCAATTTCACGTCGCTCTCGGAATCGCTCGAGCCGCACGATCTCGCGAGCCTCTTGAACCAGTATTTCAACGGCATGACCGACATCGTGCTGAAGTACGACGGCACCATCTGCAAGTTCGAGGGCGATGCCGTCTTCGTCATCTTCAACGCGCCCATGGACCAGCCCGACCATGCCGAGCGGGCGGTGCGCTGCGCGCTCGAGATGGATCGCTTCGCCGAGAGCTTCCGCCTCGAGCATGGCACCGCAAGCGTACCCTTCGGGCGAACGCGCATCGGCATCCACAGCGGGCCGGCCGTGGTCGGCAATTTCGGCTCATGGGCACGCTTCGACTACACCGCGTTGGGCGATTCCGTGAATATCGGCGCGCGGCTCGAAGGCGTGAACAAGCAGTTCGGCACGCGCATCTGCGTCAGCGAGGCGACCGCCGCCTTGACGCCTGGCATCAATTACCGCTCGCTCGGCGCGGTCGTCGTGAAAGGCAAGACCAAGGGGATCGGCGTTCTCGAGCCGCTGCACGAGGACGATCCGCGCGGCCCCTTCCTCGAACATTGGTCGACGGCGTTCCACAAGCTCGAGGAGAAGGCACCGGAAGCGCTCTCGCTCCTCGAAGAGCTGCAGCGCGAGGAGCCCGAGGACAAGACCGTCGCGCTTCACATCGAGCGGCTCATGCGCGGCGAGGAAGGCGCCGAGCTTGTCCTCACAGAAAAATAGCTAAGCTCCTTCGAGCACCGGCAGGATCAGCGCCGAGGGATGCTCGGCCGAATGCAGGATCGTGTCGGCGCCGATCTTGTTCGGGTTGTAGTAGTGCGTCCACAACACGTCGGTGACGACGGAATCGCCGTTCACCAGCTCGAGCCGGACGCGGCTGCCGCGTTTGAAGCGGTGTGCCATCGGCTCGATGCTGATCTCGAAGCGATAGACCTTGCCCGGCTCGATCGGCTCGGAGCTGGCATGCGTGTGATAAGGCTCCATCTCCGTGCTCTTCGCGGCGTCGAGGGCGCGATGCGAGGCGCGGAGCCACCCCTTGGTGATCCAGAACGATGCGGGATTGAGATCCTTGGCGCGGTCTTCCGGCGCCTGCGGCAGCTGTTCCGACAGTTTGACGAAGAAATCCGTGTCGGTGCGCGTCGAAGATGCGTAGAGCGTGAGCTTGATGGGCCCGGCGATCTCCAGATCCTCGCTGAGGGGCGCCGTGGTGAAGGTTAGGACGCGGCGGGCTGGATCGGGCTGGCTGTTGGGCCCCATTCCTATCACGCCCATCATCCAGCCGGGATTGGGATAGGAATAAGAGGTCGAGGCCACGCCCGCCGGCGGCTCGCGCGTCAGCATGCCGTCGTTCAATGACGTGATACTCCCGCTTTTGGCGCCCGAGAGATGCCAGGTGACGTAGCGCACACCGGGCGGGGGCCAGGACGGCGCGCTGCGGAAACGATCGGCTCCGCGCACGTACCATTCCACATTTGGCCGCGCCTCCCAGTCGCTCGCGACGCCCTTGAGGTAGCGCTCGTAGAACGGAAGCAGCAAGCGCTCGTGCATCTCGGCGCTGTTGAACTCGCGATTGGCGGCAAACGCATTGACCGGGCCGTTGACGCGGAGCTTTTTGGGCCCGCGCGCTCGGCGATAGCCGTCGATGTTGCCGCGCGTGTGGAGATCGACCTTCCCCCAGATCGCAACGGAGTAGAGCGGCACCTCGATCTCGTGGAGCCGTTCGGCGGCCGCCCGCTCGCGCCAGAAATCGTCGTAAGTCGGGTGCTGCTGCACCAGAAGATTGAGATCGCACTCCTGCTCGCGCGGCTCGGCGCCGTTTGCAGGATGGCGATTGATGATCCGGTTCTGGTTCCACCAGTAGGAACCGAAGAAGTCGCCGAGGATGCCGCCCTGATAGACCGAGGCGCGGTAGGGATCGTTCATGCCGTCGAAGGCCGCGATGCAGGCAAGCGACGGCGGCTTCTGGATCGCCATCCACCATTGCGACATGCAGAAATAGGACTGGCCGATGCCACCGACCTTGCCATTCGACCACGGCTGGCGGCCGAGCCATTCGATGACGTCGTAGAGATCCTTCTGCTCGCTCCTGTCGAGCAACCGGAACGTGCCGCCGGACCTGCCGCAGCCGCGCACGTCCATGTTGGCGTAGGCGTAGCCACGTTGCGTGTAGAAGTCGATCGGCCCCGTCTCGCGCCACAGGAATTGCGGGCTCGCGGGCAGGATGTTGTTGTCGTAGCGATAGGGCGACGGCGCAAACAGAACCGGGAACTTTCCCTCGCCTTCGGGCAAATAAAGCGCAAGTGCGATCTCGACCCCGTCATGGACGCGGACCTTCACCTCGCGCGTGGGCTTGGCGCCGTCGGTCATGTGATCCTCCCTCGAGCCGCGGCGTTCGAGTGTATCTTGCCGCGCGTCGGCCGCAATGACATGCTCAGTTGCCATGGCGACCTTCCGCGAGCACAAGATCCCGAGCCCCACGAGCCGGCCCTATATCTTCACCTTCGCGCCCGCGACACATCTTTGGGTGTGTGAAAGCGGCGCGCACAAGATCGGACGGCTCAGCCTCGCCGAAGGGCGCTTCACGGAGTTCGCCGTCCCGACCCGCGAGGCGCGCCCCATCGGCATCACCGAGGGCAGCGACGGGAACCTATGGTTCACCGAGAATGGCGGTGGCAAAATCGGCCGCATCGCGCGGGACGGCGCTATCACCGAATTCGATCTGCCGACACCCAAGGCCGGCCCGGACGGGATCGGCCTCGGTCCCGACGGCAATGTCTGGTGTGCCGAGCGCGACGCCGGACAGGTCGCGCGCATCACGCCCGAAGGCCGCGTCACCGAATTCGGCGGGTTTCCCGAGGGCGCGCATCCGCTTGCGCCGGTCGTCGTCGGCCAGGAGATCTGGTGGAGCGATCCACCCGGCAGCCGCATCTTCCGCATGGATCCCGGCGGCCGCATCCTCGGCGTGACACAGATGCGTCCGGGCGGCGGCCCGCGCGCGATGGCGCTCCTCTCGGACGGCAACATCTGGTTCGTGCTCGCCGAAAGCCATGCCATGGCGCGCATCGACCGCGGGAGCGGCGCCGTCGCGGAATTTCCGCTCCATCCTCATTCGAGCCCGCGGAGTCTTTGCGAATTGGACGGCGCGATCTGGTTCACGGATGCCGGCGCCAATTCAATCGGCCGCATGAGCTTTGCTGGCAAGCTTCTCGACGAATATCCGGTGCCGACGAGGGACGCGGGCCTGCGCGCAATCAAGCTCCATTCCGACGGGCGCCTCTACTTCACCGAGTTCGACGCTGGCGCCGTGGGCGAGCTCAGCCCCGCCTAAGCGAGAACGACGGGCGCGCATTGAGGATTTCGGGATCGAAGCCCGCGGCGCGTTTGAAGGAGAGCGCAATCGCTTCGAGTTCGGCGCGCGGGATCACGTCCTCAATGTTGGTGAAGCCGTTGGGCGCGCGCTCCTCAGCCATCTGCATGACGATTTCGGGCCCGTAGCGGCGGTTCCTCAGGATAACCTCGTTCATCGGCAGCCGCCGCACGGCATCGTAGGCGGCAAGCGCTGCAACGGGATCGCGCTCGCTCGCGAGCGCGTGGGCGAGGACGCGGGCATCGACGATAGCTTGGCTGCCGGCCTGCGAGCCCACGGGCCGCATCGCGTGCGCGGCATCGCCCATGAGGGTCACGCGGCCGAAGCTCCAGCGGTCGAGCGGGTCGTGATCGGTCTCGGGATATTCGTAGATGTCCTCCGTCGCCGCGATGAGGTCGGCAAGGCGGAGCCACGGGAAATTCCACTGGCGAAACTGCGCGAAGAAGCGCTCCTTCGGCACCTTGCGATCCCAGCTCTCGCGTTCCGGCAACCCACCCGCGTCGCCGAGATGAACGAGCCAGTTGATGAGCGAGCGTCCTCGTGCCGCCGCTCCCTGGCTCATCGGATAAAGCACGGCGCGTTGCTGGTAATGGCCGATCATCGTCTGAGTGCGCCCGTCGAGGAATGCGTCTGCCTCGATCGCGCCACGCCATTGCAGCGCGCCGCTCGCCACCGGCTTCGCCTCATTCGGATGCAGAAAGCGGCGGACGGTCGAGTGGATGCCGTCGGCGCCGATCAGCACGTCGGCACGGACCGATCCGCGCGCCGCTCCGCTCGCTCGGTCAATGAAATGTCCCGTGACTCCGCCTGTGCCTTCCTCGAAAGAAACGAGATGATGGCCGGCGCGAACGTTCTCCGCGCCAATGCGCGCCCGCGTCGCTTCGAGTAGGAGCGCAAGCAGCTCGCCGCGATGGATCGAGTATTGTGGCCAGCGATACCCTGCGCCGAGGCCGCGCGGCTCCGCCCAAATCGGCTGCCCGTGCTTGTTGTAATAGGCGAGCCTCGAAGTCTCGATCCCGGTCCGGGCGAGCGCCGGCCCAAGCCCCAGCTCGATCAGCTCGCGCACCGCATTGGGCTGGAGATTGATGCCGAGGCCCAGCGCCTCGAATTGCGCGGCGCTTTCGCAGACGCAGACTCCAATGCCCGCCGCATCGAGGCTTAAAGCCGCTGCGAGCCCGCCGATACCGCCGCCGATGACGAGCGCCTTCATGCTCCCGATTGAGCACGGCGCTCGCGGCCTTGACAAGGCTTGCGTGCGCTTGGTGTCCTATCGCACGGGAGGACGTTCGCATGCCAGTCAAAGAGCCGCCGTTCCGCGCCGAACATGTCGGGAGCCTGTTGCGCCCCGCGGTCCTGAAAGAGGCGCGCCAGCGCCGCGCCGAGGGCAAGATCGATGCCGCGGCGCTCGCCGCCGTCGAGGACAAAGAGATCGCTCGCATTATCACGAAGCAGGAGGAGATCGGCCTCAAGGCGGTGACCGACGGCGAGTTCCGGCGCACTTCGTGGCATTGGGACTTCCTCGGCGGTCTCGAAGGCGTGCGCTCCGAGTTGGCGCAAACGGGCGTCGGTTTTCAAGGCGCTACGACCCCGCCGACCCTTCTCAGGACCGTCGGCAAGCTCGGCTTCGGTAAGCATCCGATGCTTGAACATTTCGCGTACGTGAAGGGCCATACGCGCGTAACACCGAAAATGTGCATCCCCTCGCCCACGCACCTCGCCGGCGTCACGCGTGACTGGCGCACGGTGGTGGAGCGCGCCGCCTATGATGGGCTTGAGCCGCTCTTCGCCGATCTCGCGGCGGCTTACCGCGCGGCGCTCCGTGCTTTCGCAGATGCGGGCTGCACCTATCTCCAGATCGACGACTGCAATTTTGCCTTCCTGTGCGACCCGAAGATGCAGGAGACGCTGCGGTCGCGGGGTGACGACCCGCAGGCGATGCTGCGGGCATTCGCACGGCTCTGCGCCGATTCCCTGCGCGACCGGCCCAAGGGCATGACCGTGATGATGCACAGCTGCCGCGGCAATTTCCGCTCGACCTGGCTCACCGAGGGAAGCTGGGAGGCGGTCGCCGACACGTTCTTCAACACGGTGCCTGTGGACGGCTTTTTCCTCGAATATGAGAGCGCGCGCGCCGGCGGGCTCGAGCCGCTGCGTTTCCTGCCCAAGGACCGCGTGATCGTGCTCGGCCTCATCAGCAGCAAGCTCGCGCCGCTTGAGCCCAAGGACGCGATCAAGCGCCGCATCGAGGAAGCGACGCACTACGTCGATGGCGACCGTCTGCGGCTCTCGCCGCAATGCGGGTTCGCTTCGACGCAGGAGGGAAACCAGCTCACCGAGGACGAGCAATGGCGTAAGCTCGCTCACGTCGTCGAAATCGCGCGCGAGGTCTGGGGCGGCTGAGCGCCGCGCCGCTACGAAATGACCGGCAACAGCAGGTAGGGTTCACTGCCGGGCCCGAAATGGAGCGTCGTGCGGCCGCCGAAGGTGGCGGGCGGGCGGTCCTGCGGATGGTTGTGGCGGAACGGGCCCACCGTCGCGTGCGGCGTGAAGTTGATGCCGCCGATTTGGGTCGGCGGATCGTTAGGCTCGCAATCGCGGCCCTGCACCGACAAGCCCAGACGATATCCCTTCGGCACGACAATGCAGGTGGGCCACAACTCGACGTCGAGCTCGACCGGCGTGCCGGGCGTCAACGGTTGCTTTTCGTCATGCGTGTGGTGCGGCTTCTCGGGCCGACTCAGGGCGGGATCGAGCTTACGGTGCGAAGCGCGAAGCCATCCATAGGCCAGCGCCGCGTGCGGATCGCTCGCGCCCTGGAACACCACCTCGTTGCCGTCCGGCGCATAGAGCCGCAGCATGAGGAAAAGATCGGAGTCGTTCGTGCTCGACGAGGCGAAAAGCTTCGCTGCGAGCGGGCCCGTGATCTCGGTGTCGGCAGCGAACGGCTCGGTCACGAACAGGAGCCCGTTCCCCATCGCCTCGAATTCGAGCCGCGCCGCAGCGCGCGGCGCCTCGCGCGTGAGAAGGCGCTGGCCCGGATCGAGCCAGAATTTGGTCCAGCGCGTCCGCGCGAGCGGCCATTCCTTCTCCTTCCGCTCGACGAAGCGGTCGAGATGACGGATCTGTAGACGTACCGGCGGCTCATTTGCCCAGCTCCCCTCGCCCTTGAGGAAATGCGCGAAGAAGCGCTTCTGCATGCTGACGCCGTAATCCGTGTAGAAGTGCGCCCAATGCGTATCGCCATGCACCTCGAGCCATTTCTCTTTCGAGGCCGCGCGCGTATAGCCATCGAGATTGCCGCGTAGATGGAGCCCGTGGCCGCCCCAGTTGCCGCACGAGAGAACCGGCACCGTGACCTTCGAGAGATCGGGCGTGCGCTCGCGGTGGACTTGATCGTCGAGCGGGTGGTCGATGATCCACTGCGCCATGTCGACGCGGTTCTTCTTGAGCTCGTCCTCGCTGAGCGTCTCCGGTCCCGCGACGAGCCCGCCGCCATCCCACGGGCAACGTGAGCCGCGCTCGCCCACGCCGTGCTGGACGTTGAGTATCTGTCGCGGGAAGACGCTCAGCATGAAGTCGCTGACCATGCCGCCGTGATGCGTGATATCGCGGTAGCAATCCTGCGCGCCTTCCCACACGCAGATCGCCGAAAGATGCGGCGGCTGCAGCGCCGCCACATACCACTGCGTGCGCGCGTAATAGGAGATCCCGTTCAAGCCAACCTTGCCGCTGCACCACGGCTGGCGCGCGATATATTCGATGCAGTTGTAGTAGTCGCGAATCTCCCGCGGCGACCACGGATTGAGGACGCCCGGAGACCGGCCCGAGCCGCGGCAATCGACGCGCACGATGGCATAGCCCTCGGGGACCCATTTCTCAGGGTCAACCACTTCCCAGTTCTGGTACTTGTTGCTCGAGCCCGCGACGGTATCGGGATGCTCCTTAGCCATGCGCTCCCAGGCGTAGGCGTGCTTTTCCTGGAAGGCGAGCCCCTTGCCGTAGGCGCCATGGTTCATAATGACCGGATAGCGCCCCTCCGCGGTCGGCCGGAACACGTCGCAGCGCAGCACGACGCCGTCATCCATCGGGATCGGCATGTCGAAGGTGATGCGCATGCCGTCGCGAATCTCGGTCCGTTCCTCGATCATGCTGTCCTCCGCCTTTGCCGGGATTCTATCGCGCCCGTCGCCCTTGGGCTATCTATGGCGCGATGAGCGGGGTCTGCATCGTCACCGGCGGCGGGCGCGGCATCGGCGCGGCCATCGCGCGGCTCGCCGGCCGGCGCGGCTATGCCGTGTGCGTCAACTATCTGAGCAACGCGGCCGCCGCGCACGAGGTTGCGGCCGCAATCGAGCAGGGCGGCGCGCGTGCCATTGCCGTCCAGGCTGATGTAAGCCGAGAAGACGAGGTGGCGGCGCTGTTTAAGGCGACAGACGACGCGCTCGGGCCCGTCACCGCGCTCGTCAACAATGCCGGCACGGCCGGAACGCGCGCCGCTCTTGCCGATCTCGAGAGCGAGACATTGCGCCGCGTGATCGACGTGAATCTTATCGGCGCGTTCTTATGCACGCGCGCCGCCGTCCTGCGGATGGCGCAATCGCGTGGCGGCGCCGGGGGCGCGATCGTATCGCTCTCGTCGGTCGTGACGCGCACCGGCGGCCACCTTCTCTCCCCCTATGCCGCGACAAAGGCCGCGATCGAGGCGATGACGCACTCACTCGCGCGCGAGCTCGCGGCCGACGGCATCCGCGTCAACGCGGTGAGTCCGGGCTTCATCGCAACCGACCAGCTCGACATGGGGAATGCCGCGTGGAAGGCTGCGACCGAGGCGCGCATTCCCGCACGGCGCATTGGCACCCCGGAGGAGGTCGCCGAGGCCGCGCTTTGGCTCCTTTCAGACGCCGCGTCCTACGTGACAGGCGCGGTCCTTCCGGTCACAGGCGGATACTGATCCTCACGACGCGCCGGCGACACGATAGAGTCGAAAGCGCGCGCTCTCGGCGACGAGTGGCAGCTCGAGAGTAATCCGTGCCGGCACCAGAATCTCGTCGAAGCGGTATTGCGCCGCGAGCTTTGCCCAATCCTGCGGCGTGCGTCTCTGCCAAAGCGCCGCGACGCAGGGCGAGGAGTACTCGTTGCACGAAGGGTCGGGACTCAAGAGATTGATGCCGTAAAGATCGTGCAGGACCGGCATCATCACCGCGCCCTCTTCGCCCATGTAGGGAATGGCGCTGATGATATTGGGATCGATGACGAGCGGGCGACGGGTCCAGGCCTGCGCGCCGACATTGTGCATCGGGTCCTTGTAGAAAAGCAGATCGCCCTGGCCGCGATGTGCCGCCGCGAGCGCCGCGTCGTTGGCGTAATTGACGAAGCGCTCATCGCTCGACCGCCACAGCTCAACCGCATCGGCCGCCACCACCGCGAGGCCAGCCGCGAGACCAAGTGCAACGACCGGAGTTACGAGCCTTTCCCCCGGAAGCCTGTCGAGCGAAGCCACGATGCGCCTCGAAACGAGGATAGCGAGGAGCGCCAGGGCCGCAGCGTCAAGGGCGAGCGTCGCAATCGTTCCGCGCACGAGGAGCCCGCCGCCGACGAAGACCGCGTCGAGAGCCAACAACGCGACGAAGCCTGCGCCAAGCCACGGAGCGTGCCGGCGGGTCCCGAGCGCACCCAACGCCCCAAGAACAAGTGGGGCGAACATCAGGGCATTAACGTTGAGAAAGCGGTTCGGCATGGCCGAGAACAGCGCCAGCGGGATCAAGTTCTGCGGCCACCAATAAACGCTCGTCGCCATCGTACCGAAGAAGGCGTTGAGAGCGAGAAGGACGAGTGCCCGCTGCTGTCCGGGCTCGAGCCGCTGTCTTTCGGCCCATCCATAAGCGGCTGCGGTGACTGCTGACACGGCAATCGAGACAAGTGTCAGCGAAGGCCCGAACCGCGCACGATGATCGTCGTGCAGATGCGAAAATGCGAACACGAAGTTGCGGCTCGAATTGTCGAAAATGGGGATGTCGCGATAGTAGATGAGGATGTAGCCGCCGAGGTCGATTGCCGAGAGCACGAGGCCGAACGCGAGCCAGATCGTGAAGCGCCACGGGACGCGGCGCGTTTGCCAGACCTCGAGCACGAGCAGCGCGAAGACAACGCCTACGCCCCACACGCCAACGATCGGGTGGGTCGCGGGCAGGAGGCCTGCGGTGAAGCCCGCAGCGCGCTCCCAGCCAACCGCAAGGTAGGCCGCGACGAGGCCGATGAGAATGAGCGTCAGCGGGCCGTAGCCGTAATCGATCGGCGGGAAATTGATCGCGTAGTCGAGACCGCGCAAGCCCGCGAGGCTCGCCATCACCAGGAACGGCGCGCCCATGCCCAGCATCGCCGAGCGCGACAGGCCGAACGCGAACAATCCCCACGCCTCGAACATCAGCGCGGTCGTGACGCCGCTGGCGACACGGCAGACCAGCACTTCGTTGCCGCCGAGCCACAGCAGCAACGCTGCGATGTGGTTCTGCAAGACCGGGATCTTGATGAGATAATGATACTCGATGTCCTGCACGTTGTACTGGACAGTGCGCGCGAGCACTTGCGCCGACTCGACGATGGATTGCCACCCGGCACCAAGGAAACCGTAGAGCGCGCCGCCAAGCGCTGTCGTCCATGCGACGAGGCGCGCGGCGCTCTGGTCGACAGGCTGTGCCGCCTCACGCGGCTGAGCAATCGACAGGCGCATCCTTACGACCGCCGCGGCAGCCAAGAGGCGGCATAGCGGACACAGACCGGATGCCAGCGCACGAGGTCCAGACCGAGCCGGCGCGCCGCGGCGGCGCAATCATCGTCGCCAGGCGCACGCTCTGCCACTCGAATGTCCACGGATGCCCAATCGGGCAACCCAACGACGCGGAGCGCATAACGAAATATCTCCGTGTCCGCGGTGCACACACTACTGAAGCATGAGAGCTCCAGCGGCCACGTGAGTGCCCCTTGCCACGGCTGATCGAAGTTCGCCTCGGGCGAACCGGCATGATGGAAGTCCGTGAGGACGATCAGCGCTTCGTTCGAAGCGCGCGGCACATTTGCCACGAGCGCCGAAACGTCCCTCCATTCCGCCCGTGCCAATGCTGCCGTCGTACGTACGCTCGCAAATCCGAGCACGGCCGCAAACAGGACCGCCGCGAACGCAGATCGGTGGGCAACCGACAACCTGGTCGAAAGGCGCGCGGCAATCCGGGCGATCGCCCATACTGCCGCCGCGGCGGCGATGGCGATGCAGGCATGGGTGGTCCGATACGCGACATAGCCGACTGCGGGATTGGCTTCGGGCGCCGCGACGACCGCCGGCGCGGCGGCGAGCGCGGCGAAGCCCACGATGAGAGCGCCGCGCAGCGCGAGGTGCGAAGCCGCGGCTGCACCCTGCCACGAGATCGCAACGCCGGCCACGATGACAAGCCCGATCGCAAGAGCCGCTGGAAGCGAAGGCGGAAGCCACGCCGACAGCGCTATCTCGAGCGCCCATAGGCATCGCGCGACAAGCGGCCCTGGCGAAAGCGCGAGGTCGGAAAGATAGTGCCCCGCCGCCGCAAGCTGATGGAGCTGAAATGCCACATCGGGATCGGTGAGCGAGAAATATGGCTGATACAAATATTTGAGCGTCACGAAGTAGAGCGCCGCAGCAACGCCCGCGATCGTGAGGTCGCGCAGCGCCGCGTCGCGTGCGAAACGATAATGACGTGGCGTCGCCGCGAGAAGGCGCACGACCGGCACGATAGTGAAGCACATGGCGGCCGGCGCGTAGACGTAGCAGCCTGCAAGGACGATCACGCTCGCCTTGGCGCAGTCCGTAAGGAATGCGGATTGCATCAGCCGCGGACGAAGCTCAGCTGCCGCGCCCCGCAGCAAGAGCGCGCCATCGCTTCGGCCGGCGAATTCCCAGGCATAAAGCGCGACGAGCGCCCCCATCACCGTTTGCGGGACCGCAGTGATCCAGAACAGGGCGCGAAACATCGTCGGACTCAGGAATACCGCTGCGCCCACCGCCATGGCGAGAGGCGGGTCGATAATCCCCCCGCGGCGGAGCTGACGTGAAAGCCAATAAGCGCCCAGCGCCATCATCACGACCGTGCCGGCACGGCCAATATCGAGGTCGACAAAGGAGCGAACCCAAATCAGATAGGTGCTCATTAGATCGGCGGCGAGCCATCGCCCAACTGCGACATCCTGCACATGGTCGGGCATCCAATCAGGCCATGGCCGCCGGTCGATCCAAAGCATCTGGTAATCCGCAAAAAAACCATAGCGGCCGATGAGCGCGGGCCAGGAAACGAGCGCGAAGAGCAGAAGAAGGCTTGCCGGTTCCCTCCAGCGCGAAAAGCGAGCGATCATCGCCCGCCCGATGGCGCCGCGGTCGTTGGAGCCGCTTTCTCGACCTCCGCCAGATAGGGTCTGATCTGAACCGCGATGCGCTCAATCGCGCTACGAAGCTGTTCTTTCGTTTCCGGACGCATCGCCTCGAGCTCATCGGCGATGTGGAAGAGTGCGCTCCGAAGCGCAAGCGGATCGGGAGCCAACAGAGACCGCATCGTCCAAGACAGCATTCCCTCGACCGCGAACACGACGATTACAGTTACTATGGCCACCCGCAGTGCAAAGACGGCACTGCGAGCGCCGGGGCCCCGCGCATCGCGTGGTAGGAGCCCGGCGGTGCGTGCGTCTGCATGGGCACGTGCCGCGCGCGCATAGGTCTCCACGAGATCGGGGCCGCGAAACGCCAGACCCAGCCCGGGCATGCCGACGACATATTCGCTGCCATCATGAACCACGGTCGCGCGCGGGAATTCGGATTTCCGGTCGAGAGCCATGGATCGGTCCTGTGATCGACGAAGCGGGTGAGGCTATGCAATACCTAAAGTCTTGTCATCCTGGAATCGTCACCCTGTCGTCCGACGGACGCGCACGGCGATCATCGAGCTATGGCGATTTCACCCCCGCCGGGTTCGGCATCTGCGTCGTGGAGTTGGAGTCTTTGAGACGGCTCAGCTCGTCGGCAAAGGGCTTCGCGCGATCCACCAGAACGTGCAGGCTTGCCAATAGCCGCGCCTTCTTTTCTGGATCGATGTCGTTCTTTGGATCGGCCGCAGCCTCGATGTCGTGCTCGATGCGCGTCCAGAATTGGCGCCCGTGCGGGATCTGTTGCGACAGCTGGCGCACGGCCTCGCTCACCTTGCCGAGGCCCCAGCCGATCGGGACAGCGACCGCGAGGACGAGCGCCACAAGCGCGGCAAGGAGCGTGACCACCGAAGCGGAGGAACGTCCGGGCGCGGCGCCGCCGAGTCGCCGGTCATAAGGCGGAGGCAGTCGCTCGAGCACGTCGCTCGCGTGAGCGTCCTCGATGACGCGCTCCTTCCGGCGCATCAATTCCTCGTAGGCCGCCGGGATCGACTCTCCCCACGCGAAGAGGCAGAGCTCGTCGATCCTGAGGCAATAGCGGCCGCCTTTCTCGACAATCACGACCTTGTAGTTCGTGTCGGGCATGATCTTGTCCGCCATGATTTCCTCTTCCCGATGGCTCACGATCGAAAGCGACTAAGAGGCGCAAGGCGCCAAGGACCGCTCCACAGCAGCATGCCAAGGAGTGTCACGAGGCTTGCGCAATCGGCACAGGTGCTGACCAGAGGGAGATAGAAGAAGCCGACATAATGCCGGCCTTGCGGCACGGCGACGGCAAGGAAGGCGTAGTTCGCGCGCGCGATGGGCTCCGGCCTTCCGTCGACGTAAGCGCGCCAGCCGGGAAGCGCCGCGAGATTGTAGACGAGCCAGCAGCTTGGGTCGGGGCAGGCAACTTCGACCCCGGTCCTCGGACCCGCAATTCCATCGATCATGGCGCTCCCGCCACGCACGGAGGGATTGGCGCTCCCGGGCGGCGCAGGGGCCGCACCTTCGATGAGGGCGTCGTGCCGACGCTCAAGACCCAGGAGGTTGTCGAGCAATGGCGTGATTGCGGCGCGATAGGTCGCACCATCAATGCGACCGCGGTAATATGCGTGGACCGCCGCCTCTGCTCGGGGGACGTCGGCCGGCTCTTTCGGAGCAACGGCGCGCGCGAGATAAACCTGGTCGTAGGCACGCGTATCGGCGATGACGAAATAGTGCTGAGATGGCTGCGGACCGCCTTCGTGCGTCACCACGAGGCCCGACCCGTCCCTTGCGACCTCCCTCCGGACCGTATCCGACGGCAGCGTCACGTAGTCGCTGACCCCGGCTATGTTCAGTACCTTGCGGAATCCATGTGAGCCGAAGACGTCCTCGTCGTAATAGAGCCAAGGATAGCGCCGCCACGAAATGGAATAATTGGGCAGCACCTCCTTCATCGTTTCGAATTCGCCCACCGAGCTCAGCGGGTACATATAGAGCGCATGGATCATCGGAAATCCGATCGTCACACCGGTGTCATACATTTCCGACGAATTATGCATGTTCTTGACGTTGCGGCCGGCGCCGAGAAAATCGACCTGGTGCTCCGAGCCGAGCACCGCCATGACCCTTGCATAGGGATCGCCGAGCGCGGCGAGAATTCCGTCCTTGTTCTGCGGCAGATCGTCATGTCCGGGGATGCGAAGGAAAGTCGCATCGACAAGATTCGCGACACGTTCGGCAAACGGCCGCACGCGAGCTTCGCGCAGATCCTGCGCCGAGCCGGCGCCCTCCGCGCGAAGCTCGGCCATGTAGTGCGCCCGTACCGGCTCACTCAACGGCACATCGGCCTCGAACGCCATAAGCCGCCGGCGCAGGTAGGGGATGCTCGCGATCCGATCCGCAGGCGCGAGCGAATTCGCAAGCGAGGCAGAGATCGACTCGTAGAACCGGCTTGTTCGCGCGTCGAATATCAACCCGTGCCGCGAATTTTCAGTCGTGATCGTCATCAACAGGACGACACCCGCGAATGCCGCCAGTTGCGCAGCGCCATTGCAGCCAAGCACGCGCCAATGGCCGCCGCGCGATACCGTTTCCGCCCACCAGCGCGTGCGGCGCAGAAAGACGAACGTCGCGTCGCTGCCGAAAGCGGCAATTACGATCACCGCGAGGCCGAGCCACGTTAGAAAACGATCAGGCGGGAGCAGATGCGGTGCCCACGCGAAGCGGTGCTCGGTGAATATCATCAGGCTCGACGCCGTACCGGGAATGGCCAGGAACATGCTGGCGCCGGCAATCACGAGGAAGCCGGTGACGACCCAGTTCGCATGGCGAAAACGAAACTCCCTGTAGAGCTCGGCCGCGGCGCCAAGCCCGACAACAACGAAGTCGAAAAGCGGAACTGGCAGGGTATATCCCGACTGGAGCGCGATCTTGCGACCGACGACATCCATCGTTCCTCCGAATTCGGCCGCGGCAATAGGAACAAGATATGCGGCGCTGGCAAGCACAAACGCCATGCCGCTGGCCAGCGCAAGCACAATCACGCGGCCGCGCGATGATGCACGGCGCTCCGGCACGGCAAAGCAGCTCAGCGCGAGAACCGCGAAAACCGCGACCGAATAGATGGTGGCCTCGGGATGTGGCGCCATCAGATAGAACTGCGACGCAACAGCGACCCCGGCCCACGCTGCAGCGGTGAGGCTCCCGCTGCGGACCGCCTTCGCGAACGCGTAGAGCGCCACGGGAAGCACTGCATACTCGGTGACATACCAAGCGTTGTCCGACGCCGCTGCTCGCAGAAAGAAGCCGTTCCCGGCGACGAAAACGGAAGCTACCGCAGTGGCGGCCCACCGCGACACCCTGACCTCACGCAGAAACAGATAGAAGAACCAGCTCGCTGCGACGAAGAAGCCGAACACCATCAGATAGACGATCTCGAAAAAGGAGCTCGCTTGCCACAGCGGCAAGACGTCGAGAAAGGAAATCACGCTCAGAAGAATCGAGGCAAGTCCGGTTGGCACGTCCTGCGCGGCACCCCAATAACCGTGGTAAAAGGTGCTAAAGGAAGAGTAGAAGGCATTGACGAATCCGCTCATCGCAAGCGACGCATCGACCAGATAAGTGATGCCGCTGCGGGTCGGGGCGCGGTCGAGATGGCTCGGCGAAACGCTGGTCACGAAGAGCCATTGGGCTGCGAAGACGATTGCGAACGGGACGACATATTCCTTTGCAACCCGGCGGTAATCATTGACGCGCGCCGTCAATGCGAATTCGCCCGCCGTCACGACCGTGCCGGCGGTGAGAAGCATCACTGCGCCGGCAAGCGGCTCGAATCCGATCGCCATGATCACTGAAAGCAAAAATACGAAGATTCGGACGATGTCCGGCCAGTCCGAGCGGAACGCCCTAGTCGCGCGGCGGCCGGTCAAACGAAGCGCCGCAAAGATGCACGTCATCACAAGGCATGACGTGACAATCGTTGGAAGCATTGCGACAACAGGTGCGTGCGCACGGAAATCCGGCGACACCGCGTCCAATTGACGAATCCCAAACCACACGGAAAACCCGAGCGACGCCGCAAATGCAACGCCCTCGCGAAGGCAAAGCGCGGCAAGACCTGCCGGACGCCGGGCGTCCAATAATGCTACGCCGCGCGCATCCCCAGGCTCCGAACCCATCTCGTCACTAGCGTACGAAGTCGCGATGGGACCGGGCGAAGCGGGAATAGCGCTCAGGCTCGTAGAGCACGATATGCGTGCCGCTCGACTCGAATTCGAACGGCACCATGAGATACCTCTTGAGCGCATCGAGCACTTTTTGGCGGTCTCGAGGACGTACGAACAGCAGCACGAAGCCGCCGCCG
This sequence comes from Allostellaceae bacterium, assembly GCA_035518375.1. GTDB lineage: Bacteria > Pseudomonadota > Alphaproteobacteria > ATCC43930 > CGMCC-115725 > DATJLY01. The sequence goes on from DATIXQ010000107.1 coordinate 53,601, forward strand.
CCGGCGCCCAGCAACTTTCCGCCAACCGCGCCGGCGCGCCGCGCGTCGTCATAGAGTTCGTCGATGAGCGGCGTCGAGATGGCCGGCGTGAGACCACGCTTCAACAGCCAACCCTCGTGCAATAGCTCCCCGAAGCCCGCAAGGTCGCGGCCGCTGACAAGGATGTCGCTGGCCCTCGACACAAGCTCGCGCATGCGATGAAGTGCTTCGGTCTGGGCCGGAATCGCGGCGATCTGCTGCTTCGCGACGTCGGACGCGGTGCGTGCGATGCCGGTATAAACAAGCATCAGATTGTCCTCAAGCTCGCGCTTCCTCAGGAGTGAAATCGGCATCGGCCGAACCTCGAAGCCGCCGTTCCGGTCGATCTCGATCAGGTTCAGTCCACCGAACGCCGTGGTGATCTGGTCCTGCACTCCCACATCCTCGTGCAGCAGTTTCTGCTCCAGATGAATCGCTTCCCTGGCGAGCTGCTGCTTAGAGACGAGCATACCCTTCAAGGCATAGAGCGAATGGAGAATGCCGACTGCGAAGGCCGAGCTCGAGCCGAGCCCTGCACGCGCGGGCAGATCGCCATCATGGTGGATCTCGAGCCCCTCTTCGACGCCGAGATAGCGAACGGCTTCGCGCACCGCAGGATGCGCGATCTCGCCTGTCTCCTTCACGAGCTCAATGCGCGACCAGACGATTCGGTGCTTGTGCTCGAAAAACGGCGGATAGAAGCGGCAGCTCAAATGGCAGTACCGGTTGATCGAGGCCGCGAGCACCGCGCCGCCATGCTGACGGAACCAATCCGGATAGTCCGTCCCGCCGCCGAAAAACGAGATGCGGTAGGGGGTCGATGTGATGATCATGCGTTCCCCAAGTACGGCACTGTCGTTGCGGCGTCTTTTATAACTTTCGGCGCTTCCGTCTCTTCCGGCTTCTGGGCGACGATCTCGATAGAGTACTCGGCCTCGGAAAGCATTTTGCGGACATCGTCAACGCGATATCCATCGTCGCAGCGGCGCCGGTAGACGATCTCCGCGCCCGGCAATATGCGCACGATAAGCGGCTCGAGCCCGATCGTGTCGGGGGGGTCGTCGCGATCCAGCAGAAAGTAATGTTTGTGATCGAGGCTCACCTCCGAAGGCAATGTCGTCTTGCGCTCGAGGAGATCGCGGTCCGGTATGTAGAGTACGAGATAGCCGCCCGGCTTCAGGACGCGCCACCAGTTTTTCAGCGCCAGCGACGGGTCTTCGAGATGTTCGAGGAGGTGCGAGGAATAAACGAAGTCGAATGAGTTATCCTCCAGTGTGGCGAGCATATGCGCATCGCCATCCTCGACGTCCCAGCCTCGACAGTTCGGCGCAACGAGATCGCCACCATATCCCACGTCGAGCCCCTTGCCGGTGCAATAGGAGTCGAAGAAACCCTGGCGCACACGCCTCAACTTCGCCTTGCTTGTCTCCTTGACCATGACGGGCCGCGCGAGCCAGCGGAAACGAATGCCGTTGATGCGGTAGTACAACGTCGGCAGGTGCTTCAGGACCGCGATTGGAAGATGATCATTGCACCAAGAAATGAGCGTGTTCTCCAAAGACGCGCGCGCTGGCGGCGCGTCCACGGCGCTCGCACGTGCGAAATTGCTTTGCGTCTCCACGTTGAGGAGCCGCCCAACGCGAAGGTAGGCGCGCAGGATGCGCCCCCCACCGGACGTAAGTCTGAAGTTTTCACCCGTGCGTTCGATGAACCGGCCGCGCTGCAGCTCGAACAGTCGCTTGTCGAAAATTCGATCGAAGGGGACTGCGCTCATCAGGCGGGACTCGGTGAGGCCCCCGTCTCCGACGCGAAGCAAGGTTTCGAGAATCGTAAGTGTGATCGACCGGTCGATTGTCACCGGACCGACGAGCAGGTAGGCCGCGCAGAAGCCAAGAAAGCAGAGCGGCGCCGTGAGGCTGGCAAGGGCGTGGACTTCGGATGAGGAAAAGCGGCCCCCGAGCAGCAACCATGAAAGTAGTCCTGCGACGATGGCTGCCGCGACAGCGAGCGCGACCACCTTGCTCGTCGCACCCGACACTAGGCGCAGTTGCGCGCCAACGATGTGCGCCGTGGCGAAAATGGCGCCGGCTGCGACGATAATGACGACATACCACGTCAAATCGATGAGGATTGTCACGCGATATCCCGCGAGGGGGGGCGAGAGAATTCGGAGAGTGCGGCGAGACCGCCGAGCGCCAGGGACGTCACGAGCTACCCGCAGGTTTCAGCCATCACGTTCGCATAGTACAGGATGGGCACGCCTTTGCACACCTTCCAACGCCATTAGTTAGGTGCGACGTGCCCTTACTAAGACGGTCCAGCCCAGCCAGACGAGCACGGAGAGAAGCGTGCACTGTGTCCAGGCGACCTCGCCGAGGTCGCGATAGACGAACGCAACATAGTGCAACCCTCTCGGCACCTCGACAGCCAGAAACGCGTAGTTCGCCCGAAATACGGGAGCGGCGTTTTGGTCGACGTAGGATGACCAGCCCGGCAACGCCGCCAGATTGTACACAAGGACGCAAGTCGGGTCGGGACAAGACACCCACAGACCTATGCGGGGACCGGCAGTTCCGTCGATCCGGACCGACCCGCCGCGACGGGCGGGATTTTCTGCGGATTCGAGCCCAGCCACATCGACCGGCACCAGAGAATTGAAAGGCGGCGCAAGGATCGCGTCATGGCGATCCTTCATGTCGAGCAAGCTCTGGCGAATCGGAGCGATCTCCCGAGCATAGGCATCGGCCTCGTCCGCATCGATGTCAGGCTTGACGTAAAGCGCTCGGGTATCGCGCTCGACCTTGGCAATCGCGGCTGGATCGGCGCTGCCAACGACGCGGGCAAGATAAGCTGTACTATAGGCGCGCTCATCGCGCACAAGCTCGAACCCCGCGGTGGAGCTCATCGCATGGCTAGGCAAGAGCCTCAGCCCGCTGTCCGCCCGACCGAGCGCCCGGGAAAATCGCTCATTCTCCTGCACGAGATAGGTGCCGACTCCGGCAATATTGAGGAGTCGCCGAAAATCCGGGTTGTCGACAAGCTCTTCCGGCGGATGAAGCCATTGGACTGGCCGGTCGGCGGTCTTTGAGCGGTAGCCCGGAGCGACCTCAATCCAATGCCCGAATCGGGCGGGTTTATCCGCTGGAAATACATAGAGCGCATGCACCATGGGAAAGCCGACATAACCCCAGGTGTGATACATGATGCTGTTGTTGTGCGCGTTCGGCACGTTTCGCGCCGCGCCCCAGAACCAGAACGGCCGGTCGGGACGGAAAAACGCCATCACGCGCTGGTAGGGATCGTCGAGCGAGGCGAGATAGGCGTCGATGTTGAAGGCGCCGGGAGCATCGGGCTGCGTCAGCCGCGCATAAGCGTCGTCGATGATCGGCGCCGCAGCAGCCGCGAGGGGCCTAACGGATGCGTTCGGAAGATCTCTCGCAGACGAATAGCCCGGCGGGAGGAGCGCGCGATAGGCTTGCCAGGCGGGATCGAGAGGATGGTTCGACATCAGCCGCTCGGATTCCACGAGGCGACGCCGAAAATAAGGAACGCTCGCGATCTGGTCCTCGGGCGTAAGGGAATTTGCGAGCGCGGCGTCCAAGCTCTCATAGACCGGCCTTCTGTGCCGTTCGAGCACCATCGCATGGAGCACCGGACCCGAATTCCACGTCACGACGGCGACGAACCCGATCAAGCCCAGCGCCACGGCGGCAGCACTACGCAAGGCGGTTGACCGTGTCGGCCAGCGCAGCCGGGCGGCGAGCTTCGCGGCCGCCTCGACACCGAAGGCCCCCACTACCATGGCACTGAAGCTCAACCACGTCAGGATCCGATCGGGCGGCCACAAATGCATTTTCCACCCGGTCGTGTCACGGACCAGATTGTAGACGCTCGCTGAGACCCCCGGAAATCCGAACGGTACCACGGCGCAGCCGACGGCGAGACAGCCAAGGAAGAATGGATTTGCGCGTCCCTCGGCGCGCAAGCGGCCGAGTTCGAGGAATGCGCCGACCAGAAGCAAGGCCGTTTCGGCAAGCGAGAGAGGAAGCCGGTAGCGAGCTCCGACGTCGCTGATCTCGCCGACAACCGCAAAGCTGCCATTGAGAACGTTTGCGAGCATTGGCCCCATGTATGCAGCGCTTGCGAGGAGAAAGAATCCCGCCGCGACCGCGCACATGAGAATGGCGGAAGCACGGCCTCTGCCCGCTTCGGGAAGCGCGATATGCGCGGCCCCGATCACTCCAGCAACGGCGGCGGCATAGATCGTGGCTTCGGGATGAGGCTCGAGGATGTAGAAGGGGCTCGCCATCGCGAGACCGGCACAGCAGGCGGCACCGATGCTGCCATCCCGCAGCGCGACGCGCAAAGCATAGATCGCCGGCGGCAAAGCGAGGTACTGCATCAGGAACCAGGCGCCGTCGACCTGGAGAACGTAAAGGAACGGCTTGTTGCCGGCGATGAAGCAAAGCGCGGCGACGAGGCTTATCAGCGGCCGGATGCCACAATCGCGCAGCACGAGATAAAGGAAATACGCGCCCAGGACGTAGGCGCAAAAGATGATGAGCGAGAGCGACTTGAAGAAGGCGCTCGCCTCCCACAATGGAAATATTTTCAGGAAGCTGATAAGGCTCATCGGCAAGGAAACGAGGCCCGTCGGCTCGTCCTGCATCGCTCCCCAATAGCTCGCGATGAACGGGCTGAAAGAGAAATGGTAGCCATTCACGTGGCTTCGCATCGCGAGGCTGTAAGCTGCCATCAGCGTCTCTTTGCTGCGGACGGCGGCGACATCGAGGTCCCAAGGCGACACGGACGGAAGCAGAAAAGAATACACAACGGCGATCGCGGTAAGCGGGAAAAGCCGCTTGCCGGTTCTGGCCAGCCATTGCGCAGGTTCAGCCGCCGCGCCCGCCTCCCAGAAGCGGAGTCCCGCGACGGCGAGCACGAAGAGAATCGCCGCGCCAGCCAATGAGACGGCGCAGGCGAGGACGGCGATAAAGAACGCCGCGGCGCGGGCGAGAGCCGCGCCCAAGAGAGGCCGATGCCGCGGAATGGCGAGCAGCGATATCATGAAAACGCACACACACGACGCGAAGGCTTCCACGACGGTGGGGACGTAAGCGCCAACGGGCACGTGTGAGGCAAAATCGGGCGCAACCGCGCGCGCCTGCTCAATCGAGAACCAAACCGAGAATCCGACGCCTGCAAGCAGCGGAAGAGCAATCGCCAGAACGATTTGCAGTCGAATGCCGAGGGTCCCGCGAAGCGCTTCGCGCGACCTTCTCATTACGCTTGAGACAATCACCGCCCCTCTCGCCTCCTGCGCCGGGCGCGAGTACCGATTGATTTCAATGCCGCAACCGCATCTGCTGGTTTATTTGTCTCCCTTTTAGCGCGGGTTCTATATCCATTCCGATGTTGCAGTGGAAATTTTTCGCTTGTTCACGTCGCTGTAACGTGCAAGGAAGCGTGAAAGGGGGCTCCGTTGACTGCACCGTCACAGGCTTTGCGCAGAGAAACCGAAGAGCTGGACATCGAACCGCAGGCGTCGGTGCGTGCGGAGTACTTCTCGAAGCGAATCGCGTTGCTACTGCCGACGCTGAACGAGAATCTGGGGCTGCGGGCCGTTCTACCCAAAATCGACCGCTCCGTCGTCAGCGAAGTGATCGTCGTCGACGGCGGTTCGACCGATGGCACGATCGAATACGCCCTTGCCAACGGGCTCACGGTCGTGAGCCAGATACGGCGCGGGCTCCATTTCGCGATCTATGACATCGGCCGCGCGTGCCAATGCGACTACGTGATTGAATTCAGTCCAGACGGCAATTGTCCGCCGGAGCTTCTTTCCCTGATCGTCGCCAAGCTTCGCGAGGGGTACGACATGGTCGTGGCCTCACGCTATCTCGACGATGCCGTGTCGCACGACGATCATCCAATCTCGGCGTTTGGGAATTGGCTATTCTCGCGGCTGATGCGGCCGCTGGCGAAGTTCCCGATAACCGACGCACTGACGATATACCGGGGCTATAACCTCGACATCCTATTCGACGAGGATTTCGCCTTCTATCTCAATGGACCCGTGCTGGAGCCGCTCGTAACCGGTATCTGCGCCCTCAAAAACCTCAATGTCATTGAGATTCCGGGCGAGGAGCCGAAGCGGATCGGCGGTGTCACCAAGCGGTCCATTATCTATAATGGGTCGCTCGTCCTGCTGATGATCGTGCGGCTCTATATACGGAAATTCCTCCGCCTACGAGTCTGAGGCACGCGCGCGGCCGGGCGCAGTCCAAGGCAGCACCGAACGGAACGCTCATGCCCTCGTATTTCGATCCGCTTGTCGTCGAGCAGTGGGGCGGCGCCTTCCTGCGCGAAGACAAGATCGAAGAGGCATTGCGGCGGCTTATACCGAATGCTGCGATCACAGCAGGGCGCTACAGCTATCCGAGCCGCGCCGAGACGCGCGATCTCGCCTGGAACCACATGGACCAAAACCATCGCCCGACCATTCATGAAACATACGGCGATGCGGCGCGCGTCCACATCGGAGAGCATTCCGCGTTCTCCCTCACCCGCTTCGGCCGCTGGCCATTCGTGATCCCGGTCTTCGACGGCCGCCACAAGGAGAACGGCTTCTACCAGATCATCCTGTTGTTCGGCCTCTTCGTGATTATCACCATCATCGAGTGCAACGAGGTACACGGCGCAACGCAGATGGACATCCGCTGGTTCATCGCGTCCCATCGCGGACTGCGTTTCCTGCACAAGCCGCTCAATCGACGCCTCACGCGGTTGAACGACGAACAGAACCGGGCAGATGACGAGATACGCGACCGACGCACTGCGCTCCGCGCACAGGGCTACAGTTTCGTCACCGATCGGCCGGATTTCCTGAACGCCAATATCGTGGCGAACGACGTGATCTTCCCGCCGCTAGGGCCTGCCCAGCCGATCCTGCTGGCGGAGCTCGCGCCCGAGGCGCCGGTTCGCGTCGAGCTCGGCGGGCGGGCCTTCATTCTCCGCCGGCGGCCTGACGGTGGCGTGGACGTGTGGCCGGGCATCTGCCTCCATGAAGGCGCTGCGCTCGCGCCCGAGCATATCCTCGGGCGCGTCGCCAAATGCCCCTGGCATGGGCTCGAGTGGGGCGCGAGCCAGCTAAGCGAGAATACGCCCAGCGTCGAGATGTGCGGCGCGCGGCTTGAACTTGCGGCTGGCAGGATCCATCTCCGCCCGAGCGCGCGATCACGCGCCGCCGCGCGCACCGAGCCGGCGGCCGAGCAGTTCGCGCAGGGAGAAGACGCCACGAGGCGAACGGGGAACTCATGAGGCGGCCGGCTATATGGAAGCTGCTGTTGCTTTTGGCAGCGTTCGCCGCGCTCACTTACTGGGCGGCTCAAACGGTCGATTGGTCGCAACTTCTAAAGGAGCTTGCGGCCGCTTCGCCATTCGACATCGCCGTAATGCTGGTCGGATGGATCGCGGTTCTATGCCTCCGGCCGCTGCGCATGCTGTTCCTGCTGCGCGCAACGTCGCGCGAGATTTCGTCCGAGTATGGTCCTGTATGGGCTGCGCACATTGTCGGCATGGGCACGAACAGCGTGACGCCGATGCGGGGCGGCGACGTTGTCATGGCGCTCATCATGAACCGTCGCCTGCCCGTCAGCGTGCCGCAGGCGCTTTCGGTTATCATCGTCGATCGCGCCTGCGACACGGCAACGGTGGTCGCGATTTTCCTTGGCGCGCTCGTCTTCCTGCCCAGTGCAACGGCATGGTCCTCGCACGCCGCGCTCGTACTGCTCGCCGGGCTTGTCCTCGGCATCGCAGCCGTCGCCGTCATGGTCAAGGTGCGCGAACCACTCCTCGCGTTCCTCGGCGATCGGCTCGCGCGCTACCGCTTCGGCGTGCGCCTCCACACAATGGCGCGTGATCTCCTGTCGGGACTCGGCACGCTGCAGGATTTGAGGCTGGCGCTCATTGTCTTTCTGTTGTCGGTCGCGCTCTGGGGCGCAACGGTTGCTGCCTATTGGTTCGGGCTGCACGCCGTCTGGCATGGTGGCTCCGTGGCAGCGGCCGCATTCGCGTCGGCGGTAGTGGCGCTGAGCTTCGTCGTGCCGCTTGCGCCGGGCGGAATCGGAGTATTCCAGGCAGCGGCGGTTTTCGCCCTTACCGCCTTCGGAATACCGGTTGAGCCCGCGCTCGCCTTCGCCATCATCAGCCATGCCTTGCAGCTCGTGACGGTGCTGGTCCTGGCGGCCCTGGCGCTGAGGGGACTCGCCATGTTCCCTGCGCGCGTCGCGGCTCCTGGGGCGGGCGAGCCCGGTACGCCCGGGCTGGCGTCGCGCATTCCGTAAAGCCGCTCGCCCGGCGAAGCGAACGGGATCGAACTTGCCGAGCCAAGACCCACGAAATACAATCGAAACAATGGGTTTCCGAACGGAGGGGACCGCGCGAGTGGTCGGTGTAGAGCGTACCGGTGGCGGCGAAGGCAGGGCGAACGGCCCGCACGTGCCGTTCGAGATCGGCCTTGTCCAGATCAACAACAGCTTCTCGGGGCAGAACTACCTACCCTATTCGGTCGCCCTGCTCGAAGCCTATGCGCGGCACAAGGCGGCTGATCCCGCGCGCTATCGCTTCCGTCTGCCCATCTACAAGCGCATCCGCATCGGCAGCGCGGTCGAGCAGCTTCAGGGCTGCGATATCGTCGGCTTCAGCACCTATGTCTGGAACGGGCAGATCTCACTCGAGATCGCGCGGCGCCTGAAGCGGCAGCAGCCGGACGTTCTCATCGTCTTCGGCGGCCCGCACGTGCCGGATCAGCCGGAGGCGTTCCTGCGCGCCAACCCGTTCATCGATATCGCGGTCCACAACGAGGGCGAGCAGACCTTTCTGCGCCTTCTCGAACGTTTCCCCGAGCGGCACTGGGCCGACATTCCGGGCGTGAGCTTCCTCGCGCCCGATGGCAGTTTCACGCGCAACACGGGCGGGCCGCGCTTCCGCGACCTCGACGAGGTGCCGTCGCCCTTCCTGTCGGGCGCGCTCGACCCGATCATGCGCGCCAATCCTGATGAGACTTGGATCGGCCTCTGGGAGACGAATCGCGGGTGCCCCTTCCAGTGCACCTTCTGCGATTGGGGTTCGGCGACCGCAGCGAAAGTCACGAAGTTCGGGATCGATCGGCTTTTCGCCGAGCTCGACTGGTTCGCGCAGAACAAGATCGAATACATCTTTTGCTGCGACGCGAATTTCGGCATCCAGAAGCGCGACGTCGAGATCGCAGAATACGCCGCGAAGCGCAAGGCCGTATCGGGTTATCCCAAGGCCCTTTCGGTGCAGAACACCAAGAACGCGACGGAGCGTGCCTATCTCACGCAGAAGATCCTGTCGGATGCCGGGCTCAACAAGGGCGTGGCGCTTTCGATGCAGAGCGTCGACGCGACGGCGCTCGCCTCGATCAAGCGCGACAACATCTCGCTCGAGACCTATATGGAATTGCAGCGCCGCTTCACGCGCGACGGCGTCGAAACGTACAGCGACCTGATCCTCGGCCTACCGGGCGAGACCTACGACAGCTTCTCCAATGGCGTGCAGCTCCTGATCGAGACGGGGCAGCACAACCGCATCCAGTTCAACAACCTGTCGATCCTGCCGAATGCCGAGATGGGCGATCCCGCTTATCAGAAAAAGTACGGCATGGTTACGGTCGAATCGAAGATCATTAACATCCACGGCGAGCGGGTCGAGCTCGAGGACGACGTGCCTGAGCTCCAGGATCTCGTCGTCGCCACGCATGCAATGCCGGCTGCGGATTGGCGCCGGACGCGCGCCTTCTGTTGGATCACGGCGCTCTTGCATTTCGACAAGCTCTTCCAGATCCCCCTCATCGTCGCCCACGAGCTTTCGGGCGCGCCCTATCGCGAGATGCTGGAGGCATTTCTCGATGTCGACGGGGCGGAATATCCGCTCCTCGGCAAGATCCGCGACTTCTTCCTGGCTGAGGCGCGCGCCATCCAGGAGGGCGCGCCGGAATACGTTTTCTCCGAAGCCTATCTCGGCATCTATTGGCCAGCAGACGAATACATGTTCATCAAGCTCACCGATGAGCGGCAGTTCGAGGAGTTCTATCGTCAGGCCGGGCGGCTTCTGAAAAGCATCGTCACCGAGCGCTGCGGCGGCGCGCTCGACCGGATGCTCGACGATGCTCTGCGCCTCAATCGTGCGCTCGTGAAGCAACCCTTCGTCGGCGACAATACCGTGGTCGAGACGAGTTCCGACCTCATGAGCTTCTACAACGCCATCCGGCAGGGCGAGAAGGCGGCGTTGCGCACCGAGACGACGAAGGTGCTGATCGACCGGTCGAGTCAGACCTGGAACGATTTTCAGACCTGGTGCCGCGAAGTCGTGTGGTGGGGCAACAAGAAAGGCGCCTACCTCTATCACAATCGCACCGTCGAAGCGCAGCTCGCAGGGCATTTCTGACTTCACGATGAGATACCGCGCGCTCGGCACGTCCGGGCTCACCGTTTCCGAGATCGGTTTTGGCGCCTGGGGCATTGGCGGGCGGACGGCAGGCGAAACCTCCTATGGCGACACCGACGACCGGCGCTCGCGAGCCGCCCTGGAGCGTGCGTTGGCGCTCGGCATCACCTTCTTCGATACGGCCAACGTCTATGGCGACGGGCACAGCGAGCGCCTCATCGGCGAGGTTTTCGCCGGCGCGCGCGCGCAAGTGGTGATAGCGACAAAGGCGGGGCTCGAGAAATTCGGGACGCCGGCACAGTTTACGCCCGAGCGGCTGCGCCGCTCGCTCGAAGGCAGCCTCGCCCGCCTCAAGTCCGATTACGTGGATCTCTTGCAGCTTCACGATCCGCCTTCCGATCTCTTCCGTACCGCGCCCGAAGTCTTCGCCGCGCTCGAGGATTTTCGCCGCGAAGACATGGTGCGCGCGTTTGGCGTCTCGGCGAAATCGCCAGCGGATGCGCTGAAGCTCATCGAGGGACACGCGCTCGCGGCGGTCCAGGTCAATCTCAACATGCTCGATGTGCGCGCGGCCGAAGGGGGCCTGCTCGAGATCGCGCGCGCCAGGGGGATCGGCATCATCGCGCGTACGCCCTTGTCGTTCGGGTTTCTGTCGGGCGCGCCCGAGACGCACGAATTTCCGCCCGGCGATCATCGCCGGAGCTGGCCTGTGGCCCAGCTCGAGCGTTGGCGCGCCGGCGCGCGCGCGGCCGCGGCGATTGCAGCCGAACCGGGCGAGAAACTGAGCCAAGCCGCGCTGCGCTTCTGCCTCTCATTCGCCGCCGTCTCAAGCGTCATTCCCGGCATCCTCGGCGCCGAAGAAGCGGATGAGAATGCGCAGGCGAGCGACCTCGGCCCCCTTTCCGAATCGGTGCGCGAGCGAATCCTGGCATTGAATCGCGCGCAATCCTTCTTCGCTGGCGGCTGACCTGCTGGCGTGTTAGACCCTCGAATTGCGGGCCAAGGGATGGTGAATGCAGAAGGTTCTGGTGTGCGGCGCGACCGGCTTCATCGGCCGGAACCTTGTTGAGCGGCTGGCCCAACGCGCCGATCTCGAGGTCCACGGGACGTGCTTCACGAAGCGGCCTGCCGACATCGCGGGGGTGCGCTGGCACGAGGCGGATCTGCGCCGCGAGGACCATGTCGGACGGCTCGTGCCCGGATTCGACATCGTCATCCAAGCCGCGGCCACGACCTCGGGTGCGCGCGACATCGTCGAGCGCCCCTATATCCACACGACCGACAATGCGGTTATGAACTCGCTGCTGCTGCGCGCGGCGTACGACGCAAAGGTCAAGCACTTCCTCTTCTTCAGCTGCTCGGTGATGTATCCCTCGAACCCTGTGCCGCTCAAAGAGGACGATTGGGATGCGAGCCGGCCGCTCGAGCCGCGCTATCAGGCAAGTGGCTGGACCAAGGTCTATATCGAGAAGATGTGCGAGTTCTATGCCGGTCTCGGCGTGACCCGGCACACCATCATTCGCCATTCGAACGTCTACGGGCCGCACGACAAGTTCGACCTCGAGCGCAGTCACGTTTTCGGTGCGACGGTGACGAAGGTCATGACCGCGCCGGGTCGCGCGATCACGGTCTGGGGCAGCGGCGAGGAAGCGCGCGATCTTCTCTATGTCGACGATCTCGTCGATTTCGTCGAGTGCGCGATCGAACAGCAAACGGCTCCTTACGCGCTCTACAACGTTGGATGCGGCCGCGCGATCAGCGTCGATGAACTGGCGCGAAGCATCATCGCCGCCTCGGGCCGCGCACTTGATATCGAGCACGACTTGACGAAGCCTTCGATCCCCACCTCGCTGGCGCTCGATTGCGGCAAGGCCGCACGCGAGCTTGGTTGGCAGCCCAAGACCACGCTCAAGGACGGCATCGCCAAGACGCTCGCGTGGTGGCAGGCGAACGAGCCGACACCACACGCGGGCGCGGCCGGCGCCAAGACGCCGTCCGCCGAAGAATTCTATCGCGCGATCTACCGCATCAGGCGCGTCGAGGAAAAGATCATCGAGCTCTATCCGAGCGACAAGATCAAAAGTCCGGTCCATCTCTCGATCGGACAGGAGGCGGTCTCCGTCGGTGTGAGCAGCACGCTCGCCGAGGGCGACATTGCCTTCGGCACGTATCGCGGACACGCGCTCTACCTCGCCAAGGGCGGCGACATGCGGCGCATGATCGCCGAGCTTTACGGCAAGTTAGACGGCGCCGCGCGCGGCAAAGCAGGCTCGATGCACCTGATCGACGTTGGCGCCGGCATGATGGGCACCTCCGCCATCGTCGCCACGACGATTCCGCAGGCAGTCGGCTATGCCTTCGCGCTCAAGTCACGAAAGAGCCGCGCCGTCGTCGCGGTGTTCTTCGGCGACGGCGCGCTGGATGAAGGTGTCGCTTACGAGAGCATGAATTTCGCGGCATTACGACGGCTGCCGATCCTTTTCGTATGCGAGAACAACTTCTACGCGATCTATTCGCACATCCGCGACCGCATGCCGGAGCCTGACCCTTGTGCGCGTGCGACCGTGTTCGGCATCCCGACCGAGCGGATTGCCGATGGCAACGTACGGCACATTTTCGATGCAAGCGCCGCGGCGGTCGCCGCCATTCGCGAAGGTGGCGGTCCGCGCTTTCTCGAGTGCCTCACCTATCGCTGGCGCGACCATGTCGGACCCGAAGAGGACCGGCGCTGGAAATATCGCCCCGACGCCGAGCTCGACGCCTGGATCGCACGCGACGAGATGGCGCGCATCGGCAAGGAGCTGCCGGCCGCTGCAAAACGGAAGATTGAGGAAAGCGTCGACGCCGAGATCGCCGACGCGATCTCATTTGCCGAGGGGAGCGCCTTTCCGCCGCCCGCCGAGCTATATGCCGATGTCTTCCGGCAATAAGCCCACGCGAAGCATCTCCTATGCGGCTGCGCTCTACGAGGCGACGCGGCAGGAGATGGCGCTTGACCCTTCCGTCTTCGTCTTTGGGCTCGGCGTCGATGATCCCAAGGGCATGTACGGCACGACGCTCGACCTGCACAACGAGTTCGGCGCCGACCGGAATTTCGACACGCCCCTGTCGGAAGACGCGATGACGGGCGTCGCGGTCGGCGCGGCGCTTGCCGGCATGCGGCCCATTCACGTGCATCAGCGCATGGATTTCCTCCTGCTCTGCATGAACCAGCTCGTCAACATCGCGGCCAAGAGCTGCTACATGTTCGCGGGCGCCGTGTCGGTGCCGATCGTGGTGCGCGCGATCATCGGCCGAAGCTGGGGCCAGGGCGCACAGCACAGCCAAGCGCTCCACTCCTACTTCATGCACGTGCCGGGGCTCAAAGTCGTGGCACCGTCGACACCGCATGATGCCAAGGGCTGCCTCGCCGCTGCGATTCGCGACGACAATCCGGTGATCTTCATGGAACACCGGATGCTCTATCACAATACGGGCATCGTGCCCGAGGAGCCTTTCGTCGTGCCGTTCGGCCGTGCGCGCGTGCTGACCGAGGGCGACGACCTGACGATCGTCGCTGTGAGTCATATGGTGGTCGAGGCGCTGCGCGCGAAGCATCTTCTCGAAGAGGTCGGGATCGCTGCCGAAGTGATCGATCCCGTTTCGCTGGCTCCGCTCGATATGGCAACGATCGCGCAGTCGGTTGCGCGGACGGGGCGCGTCCTCGTCGTTGACAATGGCTGGACCATGTGCGGCGCGAGCGGCGAGATCATCGCACAGCTTGTCGAGCGCCTCGATGATGGCAGGCCATTCCGCGCGGCGCGCATGGGCTACGAGCCTACTCCCTGCCCCACGACGAAGCCGCTCGAGAACCTGTTCTATCCGACCGCCACGACCATTGCCGAGCGTGCTTATGCGCTCGTCAAAGGACGCGAGGACTGGCGGCCGGTCGCGGCGGAAGCCAAGGAAATCGCCGAATTCAAAGGACCATTCTGAATGCGGCTCTCGCCAAGGATGTGCGGATGACACGGGACGAGCTCTTGCAGAGAGTCCGCGACAGCGTCGAGGCCTACTGCCGCGCCCAGCACGATTTCGCCTTCGACAAGAGCGCGCCGATCGTCCGCTTGCACGAGCCGACTTTCGGCGCCGAAGAGATCAACGCTGCGCTCGAATGCCTGCTGACCACACATGTGACGATGGGCGCCAAAGTCCGCAAGTTCGAGCACGAATTCGGCACGAAGTACGGCTGGTCGAACGGAGTGATGGTGAATTCGGGCTCGTCCGCCAATCTTCTCGCGGTGGCGGCCGTCGCCAATCCCGAGACAGAAGGGGGATTGCGGCCCGGTGACGAAGTGATCGTGCCCGCCCTGTCGTGGTCAACGACCGTGTGGCCGCTCATTCAATGCGGTCTCGTGCCCGTCATCGTCGACATCGATCCCGCGACGCTCAACATTGATCCGAACGAGGCCGAGCGCGCGATCGGCCCAAAGACGCGCGGCATCATGATCGTGCCGGTCTACGGCAATCCGTGCGACATGGATGCGATCACGGCGCTCTGCCGCAAGCACGGGCTGACGCTCATCGAGGATTGCTGCGAGGCGCTGGGCGCGCGCTATGACGGCAAGCCCGTCGGCTCCTTCGGCCGCGTCGCCACCTTCAGCTTCTATTACTCGCACCACATCACGACGCTCGAAGGCGGCATTTGCGTGACGAACGACTTCGAGTTCGCCGAAACCATGCGCATCCTGCGCGCGCACGGCTGGATCCGCGAGGTCGAGGACAAAGCGCGCTGGACCCAGCGCTATCCCGAGATCCATCCGCGCTTTCTCTTCGTCAATGTCGGTTACAATCTGCGCGCGACCGAGCTTCAGGGCGCAATGGGATCGGTGCAGCTGCCGAAGCTCGACGAGTTCATCCGGCTCCGCCGCGAGAATGCGCGCTGGTATCGCCGCACGCTGGCGCAATTCGGCGAGGTATTCGATCTTCAGGAGGAGACGCCGAAGGGCGAGCATTCCTGGTTCGGCTTCCCCATCACTGTGCGCGAAAAGGCGCCCTTCCCGGTCACGGACTTGATGGGGGCGCTCGAGGCCGCGCAGGTTGAGACGCGCCCCATCATCTGCGGCAACATCGCGCGGCAGCCGGGGCTGAAGCTCTATTCGCATCGCGTCCAGGGCGATCTGAAACACGCAAGCCGCGTCATGGACCGGAGCTTCTCGTTCGGGATCCACCAATCCGTCGACGATGCCGCGCGCCAATATGTGGCCGACCACATCCGCCGCTTCCTTAAAGACCGCGGCGCCATATGACGGAAGGCGGCGCATCATGACGCGTGCGCTCATCACCGGCATCACCGGCATGGTGGGCTCGCATCTCGCCGAATATCTCATCGCCAACACCGATTGGGACATTTGGGGCCTTTGCCGCTGGCGGAGCCCGCTCGACAATCTCGAAGCGCTCGTGCCGCGCATCAACCGCGGCGAGCGGTGCTTCCTGGTCTACGGCGATTTGCGCGACACGCTCTCGATCCAGGACGCGGTTCGGAAATCCGCGCCCGACTATGTGTTCCATCTCGCCGCGCAGAGCTTTCCGCGCACGAGCTTCGAAGCACCGCTCGACACGTTTGACACCAACATCCAGGGCACGGCGCGCGTGCTCGACGCGCTCCGCCAGTGGAAGCGCGACGCGATCGTGCATGTCTGCGCCTCGTCGGAAGTGTTCGGACGCGTGCCCCGCGACAAGCTGCCCATCGACGAGGAGTGCACGTTCCATCCCGCCTCGCCCTATGCCATCTCGAAGGTCGGAACCGATCTCATCGGCCGCTTCTACGCCGAGGCGTACGGCATGATGGTGATGACGACGCGCATGTTCACCCACACGGGGCCGCGGCGCGGCGATGTCTTCGCCGAATCGACCTTCGCCAAGCAGATCGCACTCATCGAGGCCGGCCACCTGCCGCCGGTCGTCCAGGTTGGCAATCTTGATTCGCTGCGCACAATCGCCGATGTGCGCGACGCCGTGCGCGCCTACCATATGCTGCTCACGGTGAAGCCGGTGGCCGGCGCTTACTACAATATCGGCGGAACGCACACGGCGACGGTACGCGAAATCCTTGCCTCGCTGCTTGCGCTCTCGCCGAAAAAGGGCGGTATCCGCGTCGAGGTCGACCCCGCGCGACTTCGCCCAATCGACGCTGATCTCCAGGTACCCGACACGACGAAGTTTCGGCGCCATACCGGCTGGACGCCCGAGATTCCCTACGAGCGCACGATCCGCGATCTGCTCGACTATTGGCGCGGGCGCGTGAGCCGCGAAGGCGACCGCTTCCTGCGGCGCTGAGGCGCGAGATGCAGGCGGTCATTCTCGCAGGGGGCAAGGGCACGCGGCTCGGCACGGCTGCGGGCGGGCGGCCCAAACCGCTCGTCGAAGCGGGCGGCAAGCCGTTCATACTTTATCTCATCGAGAATTTACGGCGCTTCGGATTTGGCGAGATCGTCATTCTCGCCGGACCATTTGCCGACATCTACCGCGAAAGCCTAGGAGGGCTCGCCGCACACGGCCAGAGGCTCACGATCGTTGCCGAGGATCCGCCGGCCGACACGGCAGGCGCGCTCGTCCTCGCGGCGCCACATCTCCGCCCGCACTTCCTCCTGCTCAACGGCGATTCGTACTTCGACTTCAACTGGCTCGACCTGATGGCGCGGCGCGATGAGGAGCCGTGGCTTGCGCGTCTTGCGCTCCGCCGCGTTCCCGATGTCAGCCGCTATGGTGCGGTAGTACTCGACGGCCCCCGCGTCACGCGCTTTGGCGAAAAAGACTCAACCGGGCCCGGCCTCATCAACGGCGGTCTATACTGGATAAAGCGCGCGATCCTCGACGAGATCGGGCGGCCGCCCGTTTCGCTCGAGCGCGCGCTTCTGCCGCGCCTCGCCGAGCGCGGGCTTCTCAGCGGCGCGGTCTATGACGGGCGTTTCATCGATATCGGAGTGCCCGAGGATTTGGTGGCAGCGGGTCGGCTCCTGCCGCAATGGCAGCGGCGCCCCGCTGTCTTCCTCGACCGCGACGGCGTCATCAATCACGATACCGGATACGTTCACCGCAAGGAGGATTTCGCTTGGTGCGATGGCGCGCGCGAAGGAATCAGGCGGCTCAACGACCGCGGCTACTTCGTCTTCGTCGTTTCGAACCAGGCGGGCATCGCACGTGGATTCTATGGCCCGGCGGACGTCGAGCGCCTCCATCGCTGGATCAATCGCGAGCTTGGCCGCATCGGCGCGCATATCGACCAGTTCTACTATTGCCCGCACCATCCGACCGAGGGCCGCGGCGAATATCGCCAGGTGTGCCAATGCCGCAAGCCTGCGCCTGGCATGCTGCTCCAGGCAACGCGCGAATGGCCGGTCGAGCGCGCGGGCAGCGTGATGATCGGCGACAAGGCGATCGATATGGAAGCCGCCGCCGCCGCCGGGATCGCCGGCGTGCTCGTGCGCGAGGGTGACAATCTCGATGCCATCGCCGAGCAGTTTCTGGCTGCGGCCCTGGGCTAGTTGCCGTCAGCGATGAGTTCGGTCCAGATCGCTTCGTAGCGCCGGGCCGCGGCCTCGATCGAATAGCTCGCAAGGATGCGCGCCCGCGCCGCTCGGCCGAGCGCCGCCAGATGATCGGGCTCCCGCGCCAAGAGACCCAGGATCGCGTCCGCGAGCGCGCCCGGATCGCGCGGCGGCACGAGCAGGCCTGTCTCGCCAACGAGCGCACCGACGTCGCCCACATCGCTCGCGACGCAAGGGATCCCACATGCCATCGCCTCGCCGATCGCGTTCGGAAAACCCTCGCTGAAGGACGAGAGCACCATGAGATCGAGCGCTGGCAGAATCTCGGCGACATCGCTGCGCTCGCCGAGGGCGGCGATGATCTTCACAAGGCCTGGCGGGACGGGAAGCTCTTCGGTGCCCGCGCCGATGAGCACGAACCGCGCGTCGTCGCGGCGCGACGCCACCCGCTCCGCCGCCGCGAGAAACGTCGCGTGATCCTTCATGCCGTCGACGCGTGCGACCATGCCGATCGCGCGCTGCATTTCATCGATGCCGAGCCGTCGCCGCGCCTCCGTGCGGCGTTGCGGATCGGGCCGGAACCGCGTCACATCGAAGCCGTTCGCAACGACTTCCCAGCGGCGGGGGCGATAGCCCAACGCCTCGTGGAAGCGCCGGCCCGCTGCGCTGTTGACCATGACGCAGGCCGGCCGGCGCGAGAGCACGGCGAGGATGCGCTGGAGGATGCGCAACCGTGCCTGATGCGGCGCGCCCTCGATCGAGCTCAGCCGGATGTTCCACGCGACCGGCACGCCGCGCGCGGCAACGAGCGCCATGAGGTCGGCATGATAGAGCCAGCTCTGGATGAGCGCGGGCGTCTCGGCCGCGACGATCGCGCGAAGCCGCCGTATGGCACCGAGCGACGGCAGGCCCGGACGCATGCCGAGCCCCATCACGCGCACCCCGGCGGCGGCGATCGCCTCGGCCTGGATGCCGCCGTCAATGAGCGAGACGACAACGGACTCGAAGCGGCTCCGGTCGAGGTGGGTCACGAGCTCAGTCAGCATCGTCTGCGCGCCGCCGCGCGCGAGGCCGGTGATGAGGTGAAGGATTTTCGGGCGCGCGTCCGTCACGGCTCAAGCCGGCGGCGCGGCGGCAAAGGCGATGAGGAGATAGTCGCCGGAATGGGCGACCGTGCGCGCCCCGCTGAGACGCAGTTCGCCGAGCCCGACATAGCGGCGGTCGAGCAGCAGATGAGTGAGGCGATAGGCTGAGACGAAATATTCGATGGGCTTCCGCAGCACGGGAAAGAACGGCTCGGCCTCGGTGAAACCCAGTCCGTGTGTTCCCCACAGCACCGGCCGGCGCGTGTGATAGGCGACGAGATCGCAAAGATGCGCGGGCAGGCACATGAGCCGCGCTCCTTCGTCGGCGGCGATGCGCGCGAGGAGCGGAGCAAGCTCGGGCGAAAGCCGGCCCATCGTCGCCGCCGGAGCGCGCATGCGGCGCGCGGTGCGGCCATAGGACAGGCCGGTCCATAGGGCGCAGAACGCGGCCGCGGCATAGCTCAGGACTCCCGGGGCCTCGGCAATGAGGGCCGCGGCAAGAAAAAGCGACGGCACGAACGCGTACTTGAAATACTTGTTGCCCTCGCCGAGGCAGCGCAGCGGGCGCACGAAATAGGTGGCGCAGCCCCAGGCGTAAGTACCGACGACCCAGAGTGCGGCGAACCGCTCCGCGGCGCCGAGTCCGTGCCAGGCAACCGCCGACGCCGGGGCGAACACGATGAAGCAGTTGTAGTCGAGCACCTTGCCGGCTTGGCGCCCGAGCCAGCGCAGATCATGCGGATGATAATAGGCACCGCCGGCCTTCGCGCCCCCATAGAGCGGCGAGCGCCGGACAATGTGGGCGTTGAGCAATGGCCAGTTGCGCGCCCAATAGGCGACAATGTCGCGATGCCCGTCAAGGACGCGAAGGAAGAGGCGCGGCGCGATGGCAAAGCCCGCGGCGTAAGCTGCCGGCAGGGGCACGAGCCAGCCCCAGTCCGCCTCCGCGAGTGCGAGGAATGGCATCAGGAACCACAGGAGCTGCGCCGAGAGCTTGTGCGTGTAGAGGACGGTGACGCCAATCGCTACCGCGAGCGGCAGCATCAACGGGCTGCCGACGATCCAGGCGAAGCTTGCGAGGAGAAAGCCGTTCGTTTCGAGGAGTGCCAACGGCCGGCTGGTGAGCGAGCTGAATTCGAGGATGAGCGAGGCGTTGGCCGCGTAAGCGATGCCTACGGCAAGTGCTTCTCCGGGTCCGAAACGCGTGCCGACCCAGAGCGCAAGGAGCGCCAGCGACAGCGCATCGATAAGGGGCGCGATAGCCCAATAGAAGCGCGCGATCCACGCCGCCGGCAGGACGCCCAGCATCATGCTCATCAGCGGCGGATAGGCTTGCTCTTGCGGCTCGAGCAGATAGAGGGGCGGCAGTACGATCGGCAGGCGCCGGCGCGCCCGAAAGGCTTCGGCACAGAGCAGATAGTAGTAAGCATCGCACCCCTGCCGCCGGTGAGGCCATACCGGCGCGAAGCGAAGCACGAGATGCGCCGCAGCGATCAGAAGAGCCACGACAGGCGGCAACAGCAGCGCCGGCACCATGCTCACCGCGCGGACATGCCTTGGTGTTCTTCGCTCTGAATTTTCCAGAAATCGAAGAAGCGGGTGCCGGGGCGCGACAGCTCCTGCCATGTGCCGCGCTCGACGATGCGCCCGCGCTCGATCAGATAGAGCAGATCCGCCTCGCGCAGCGTCGAGAGGCGGTGCGCGATGATGAGGATCGTAATCTGGCCGCGCATCTCGAAGATCGCGCGCATAACCGCCTGTTCCGACTCCGAGTCGAGCGCGCTCGTCGCCTCGTCGATGACAAGAAGCCGGGCATGGCCCACGAGCGCACGGGCGAGGCCGATCCTCTGCCGCTCGCCGCCTGAAAGCCGCATGCCGCGCTCGCCGACCTCGGTCGCATAGCCGTGCGGCAGCGCGCGGATGAACTCATCGGCATGAGCGCGACGCGCTGCCGCCGCGATCTCGGCATCGGTTGCGTCGGGATTACCCCAGCGGATGTTCTCGGCGATCGAGGCATTAAACAGGAATGTGTCCTGCGCCACGTAGCCGACATTGCGGCGCCATTGCGCGAGAGCGAGCGTGGCGAGCGGCTGGCTGTCGATCTCGATCGCACCCGCGTCGGGAGCGACGAGGCCAAGGAGGCAGTCGGCGAAGGTCGACTTGCCGGCGCCCGAAGGCCCGGCGAGACCGATCATCGCGCCGGCCGGAAGCTCGAGCGAGATTCGATCGAGCGCGGCGAGGCCGCCGTGTCGCACCTCAAGATCGCGTGCGCGCACGCCGACGCCGGCTGCGGCATGAAAGACGGGCGCAGCGCCTTCAGACGCCGCCTCGCCGTCGCGGCGCGCGTCCGCAAGCGTCTCGAGCGCCGGCGCAATCGAGGGCGCGTAGGTCGCATGCAGGATCTGCACGTATTGCTGCACCTGCGACAAGCGCAGGTAGAGCCGGATGAAGAGATAGACGGTGACAAGCACGGTCGCCGGGTTGATGCCGATCTCGACCACGCCGATCCAAAGGCTTCCGCACAGCGCTACCATCGCGCAGCCCTCGTAGATCGAGCGCACGAGAAACGGATGAAACTGCGTCAGGCGCTCGACGCGGTAGATCCGGCGCACGGCGGCAGTGAATAGACCTGTGGCCCGGTCCTCGGCGGCGGCGGCCTTGATGAGACGCGCCCCGCCGATGAATTCGTTGGCGATGACATGAAGCGTCTCATTCTCGCGCATGAGCTGCGCGCCGAGGCCGCGATTGAACCGCGTCAGCGGCTGGACACAGAGCCACATCACCGCGCCGAACAGCGCCGTGCCGAGTGCCACTTCCCACGACGCAAGCAGCGACAGCACGACATAGACGAAGACGAAGACGCCGCCCGCCGCGATCTGCGCCAGGCAATAGAACGCGCCGCCCAAGCGCATCGTCTCCTCGAGGAGCGCGTTCGTGAGTTGCCCGGTCTTGTGGTCCAGGAAGAAGCGCCAGCGCGCACCCATCATGCTGGCGAAGATGTCCTCGCGCCACAACGCGATGTAGCGGCCGCGATATTGCGCGGAGAGCCAGCCCTCGCTCACCGAGGCCGC
This sequence comes from Allostellaceae bacterium, assembly GCA_035518375.1. GTDB lineage: Bacteria > Pseudomonadota > Alphaproteobacteria > ATCC43930 > CGMCC-115725 > DATJLY01. The sequence continues at coordinate 75,771 of DATIXQ010000107.1, forward strand.
GTTCTGCAGCAGGAACGCCCCGAGCGCCACGGCGAGAAGATGGGAGAAATCGTGCGCGAAGCCGAAGAGATCGAGGACGCCGCCGGCAAAGCGCGCGAGGATGCCGGTACCGGCCCCCGTGCCGGCCGCGCCCGCGCCGCCGCCGGTAGCGATGCCCGACAGCAGCGGCAGGAGCAAAGCGAGGCCCAGCCCCTCGGTGATTCCGTTCAGCGACATGGCAAGGACGAGAAGCGGCGCGCGCCATCCGAGTCGCCGCCGGATGTCGCGGAGAAGATCGGATACGAATGATGCAGGCGCCGCCATCATGCCTTCCTGTACGCGGCGACCCACACGGCGCGCCGCCGCGGCGGGGTCATCCGCGCCAGCACAGATCGATAGTCGGCGAGGTCGAGCGGCCATGGCGCGCAAGTCTTGCGGATCGCATCGAAGACGACAGGGAAGACCGGCGCGTAGAATCCCTCATAGGAGTGGCGTACGAGGTGCAAGCCCGCGGCCTCAGCGACATGCTCGACTTCTGCCGGTGGATGGAGCCTTCCGAGCGTCCGCCGCAGCGAGCGCGCGGCCAGGCTGCCGTCGTTGGCGGTGAGGACGAGCCAGAAGCCGCCGCTCTTGAGCACGCGCGCGACCTCGCCGGTCAGGCGCGCGAGACGCTCCGGCGCGAAATGCTCGAGCACCATCCAGTCGAGGACGAGATCGAATCCGCCCGTTCGCCACGGCAATCGATCGCACTCCGGCGGCACGATCTGAAACTCGCAAGCCGGAAAGCGCGCCCAATCCGCGTGCGGGGCGATGTCTTGCGCCGCGAGCTTACAGCCCAACTGCGCGAGAAGGCCGAGATTTCGGCCACGGCCGGTGCCGTGATCGAGCACGGACATATGCGCAGGGTGCGGCAGCGCGGCGAGATAATGCACCGCCCAGTCACGCGCGAGTGCCGGATCGCTGCGCGTCCTCTCGTAATAGCGGTCGAGCCGCGCGCGCGTGAGCCAAGCAAGCGGCGAGAGCGGCGATGCCACCGGATGAAGGCAGTAGCGCGCAGCGCGTAAAAGGCGGCGCGCATTGTCACCGGCGGACATGTCCATCCGCCACAGCGCGTCCGGCGTCTGCTGGGCGGCCCCAACTTCGCGCCAGTCGATGACATTACCAACGACGCGCCCCGCCGCCCCACAGGCGCACACGAGCGATGCACCTTTGGCCTCGGGCGTTCCGCCGCAACGCGGACACTGCGCTTGCTGCGCGCCGTCGCCGGCGATATGCGCAAGCTCAGTCCGCATCGGCCGCCGCCGCGCGTTCCACGCGTGCATAGACCTCGGCAAGAGCGAGCGCCTCGATCTTGCGCTCGGCAATGAGATCGAGGATCTCGGCAAACCACGCGCGCGAACCGAGGGCGCAGAATGTGGGCCGCGCCGCATGATAAGGGTGATAGCTCAATGTCACGACCCGCTGCGGCAGCTCGGGAATGCGATGGTAGAGGAGCTGCGCGACGAGGCCCGGCTCCGACTCCGCAATATGCGTCGATTCCCACCCGCGCAGCGCGAGGCCGCTATCGGCGCGCGCAAGCTTGAACGGGAACCACAGCGGGAATCCCGCCTCCGGAAAGTCGAAGAGCGTGCCGCCGCCGCCATCGACGCGGCGCGCGCCCCAGCGCAGCACGATGCCGCGGAAAAGGCTGCTGCTGCCGAGGATATCGGGAAACTCCGCGAGCGTCGCGTCGAGCGCGTCGATCCATTCGGGATAGACCAGGAATGCGCCGTGGCGATGAAGCGTCGCGATGCCGATCCCGGCGGCGCGTGCTTTCGTCACCTGGCGGCGCAAGCCGGCGCCGACGATATCGCCGAGCCCCGGCTTCAGCGCAGGCGGCGGCGCCTGATGCCCGATGAAGCGCCGCGCGCGGCGGCCCAGTTCGCTCGCAAGTTCGGCCGTGCGATCCATCGTGTTGTAATGGAAGCAGCACTCGATTCCTTCGGCGCGCGCGAGGCGGCGTGTCCAGAAGCGACGGTTGCGGTCGCGCAACACGGCATAGCTTGCCGGCATACGGCGCGCGAGCGCGAGATCGAGGTAGGTCGTATCGCGCGAGTAATCGAGATCGTGCCGCAGCACCACGGTCGTCGCGCCGAGCCCGGGAACGCCGGGCCGTTGCAAGTTCGCAAGCGGCGGCACGTGCCGGAGCAGCATGCGCCAGAGCGCCGCCACATGCTCGTCGAGCCAATGGAGGCGCGGGCGCCAGCCGAGCCAGGGGCCGAGGTCGCTCTGACCCTGAAGCCATGACTGGAAGGCAGCGAAGGGGTTCGCGTTGAGATAGAGGAAACGCTCGGACGCTACGATCGCGGGCGCGGCAAGCGGAAGCGCCAACGCGCGCTCGGGGCTCTGCCGCTCACCCCCCAATGCTACGAGCTCGCCTTCGCCCGCCGGACCCTGCCAACGCGCAAATTCCCCCGCGGGCGGCGCCATGATTTCCGTGCGTCCGGCGAGGCGATAGGCAAGCGCCGCATAAGGATAAGGCGAACGCCGCACCTCGGCGCCAGCGGGCAGAAGCGGAAAGGCCGACGGCGTGCCTGCGGCTATGATCCAGTTGCCGCGCGCGTGCCAGCGCTCGACAAGGGTCGCGAGCGCGCGGTCGTTTTCGCGCTCGGCGATCGCGACGAGGATACCGTCCGCAGGCACGTCTTCCGCCGCCTCGGCGCTGACCCGGCGCGGCCGCGCGCCAAGACGCCAGAAGAAATTCCATGCGCCCGGAGGGCCGAGGCCAACGCCATCCTCGCGCGGCCACGCGACCGGCCCCGCCGCGCCGCGGAAGCGATAGGAGTCGCGAACGGCCGGCGGCGCGCGGAAGAGCACGCGGATCATCGCCGCGCGCGCTCCCTCGTGTGGACAGGCGCGGGCACGCCGCCTATAAGCTCAGCCGCCTTGATGGACCGCGACCTCTGATGGACCAGGCGCTCGCGATGCGGGTTGCGAATTTCATGGATTCGCGGCTCGAGGATCTGAAGCGCAAGGGCGTGCTCGCAATCGCGCCTGACATCTACAACCCGGGTCGCGCCTATGCGAAGGTCGTGCATTTCTCGCCCTACGCATCGGATGCCGCGCTTACCGACGAGCTGCGCAAGCGCGGGATCGAGCTTCAGTGCTACGATCCGCGGCCGCGCCATCCGCTCCGCGCGCTCCGCGATGTCGTGCGCATCGTGCGCATCCTCCGCCGCGAGCACATCAACATCATCCGCGGGCGCCTTCCGTATGCCGGCAGCCTCATCGGCTGCGTCGCCGGCGGCATCCTCGGCATTCCATCGGTCGTGTCGCTCGGCGGCGACAACCGCGTCGCGCAGGAGCTGAGCGGCCGCTTCTACTTCGGAAGCCGCATGCTGTCCTATGGCATGGAGGCGTTGGTCTTGCGCCTGTGCAGCCGCATCATCGTGCCGAACCGCTTCACCGCGTCCTATGTCGCGCGGATCATCGGCCAACGCGCGCGCGACAAATGCGTCGTCATCCCGTGGATGATCGAGGAGGTTGGTCCGGCGGGCGCCGATGACGCCGGGCTGCGCGCCCGCTTCGGCATTGCGGAGGACGCACAACTCGTGCCGATCATCGGCTTTCTCAACCGCTACAAATTCACCGACCGGCTCTACGACGCGCTCGACATGATCGAGTTGCCGCGCGGCCCTCGTCCCGTCTTCGTCTTCTGCGGCGACGGGCCGCTGCGCGCCGACGGCGAGCGGCGCTTTGCGGGCCGCGCCGATGTGCGCTTCATCGGCTGGCAGGAGCGTGCGGTGGTGGCGTCGCTCTTGCGCGCGGCCGCGTTCGTCCTCGTGCCGATGTCGGGCTTCGTATTGCTCGAGGCGGCGAGCGCGGGGAAGCCCGTGGTAACGAGCCGGGTCGAATGGCATTCCGAGCTGGTCGCCGACGGTAAGACGGGGCTTCTTGTCGATCCCGAGGCGCCGCGGCAATGGGCCGATGCGATTCTGCGCATGCTCGCCGAGCCCGAGCGTGCGGCCGAAATGGCCCGGGCACTCGGCGCGCGCTATCGCGAGGAGTACCGGCCAGAGCGGGCCAGGGCGCTCGAGATCGCGCTCTATCAGGAGCTTGCGCATCAGGGCGACGCCCACGCCGAGGCGCGTGCACAATGAAGGTTTTGACCGTTGTCGGCGCGCGCCCGCAATTCATCAAGGCCGCGCCCGTCTCGCGCGCGCTCGCCGCGGCCGGGATCGCGGAGATACTGGTCCACACGGGTCAGCATTTCGATCCCGAGATGTCGGACGTGTTCTTCACCGAGCTTGGTATCCCCGCCCCCGCCATCAATCTCGGCATTCACGGCGAGCGGCACGGCGCGATGGTCGGGCGCATGCTCGAAGGCCTCGAGGCGGCGATGCTCGAGCAGCATCCCGACTGGGTCGTCGTCTATGGCGACACCAACTCGACGCTCGCTGGCGCGCTCGCGGCAGCGAAGCTCGATGTTCCCGTGGCTCATGTCGAGGCCGGCATGCGCTCCTACGACAGGCGCATGCCGGAAGAGACAAATCGCGTGCTCGCCGACCACGTGAGCCGCCTGCTGCTGTGTGCGACGGAAACGGCGGTCGCCAATCTTACGAAAGAGGGGATTGTCGCGGGCGTCCACCATGTCGGCGATGTCATGTACGACGCGGCGCTCTTCGCTGCCGAAGCCGCCCGGAGTTCGACAGTGCTCGACCGGCTCCTCCTCACCGACGGGAGCTACGATCTCGCGACGCTTCACCGCGCCGAGAACACCGACGACCCCGAGCGGCTTGCCGCGCTCATGGCTTGGCTTGAGGAGCAGTCGCGCACTCGGCCCGTGGTGATGCCGCTTCACCCGCGCACGGCTGCCGTGCTTAAACGCCACGGCATCGAGGCCCGCGGCCTCATGCTCTGCTCGCCCCTCTCCTATCTCGATCTGACGCGGCTTCTCGCGGGCGCGGTCTCCGTATTCACGGATTCCGGAGGCTTGCAAAAGGAGGCCTATTTCCAGCGCAAGCCGTGCGTCACCTTGCGCGAGGAGACCGAGTGGGTCGAGACGATCCAATGCGGCTGGAACCGGCTGTGGCGCGGCGGCCCTTACGCGCCGCGGCGCGAGATCGCGGACTATGGCGATGGTCATGCGGCGGAGAAGATCGCGGCGCTGCTTATCCGTGAGGCCGATCAGGACGCGCGCCGGCGGAACACGTAAAGGCCGGCATAGTCGCAGAAATCGAATTGCCGCCCGACGAGGCAGCGCTGCTCAACCTCGAGCCCGACCTTGTTGAGCGGGTGGAAATGCGACGGCCTTTCGGGCGCGACAAGCAGCGGCTGAAGTACGCGCGAGACGAAAAGGAAGAAGCCGAGGCCGACGTAATCGACGAGGTCGAAGTGTTTTGCGGCTTCGACCTCGAAGTCGGCGCGGGACAGCAGCAGATTGTATTTCGCGACCTCGATCGAGGCGAGCCCGGCGCGCCGGCGCGCAAGGTTCAAACCTTCCATCCCCTCGCTCCATCCCTCGCTCGCGAGGTAAAGCCCGCCCGGCTTGACGAGCGCCGCGATCTCGCCCACCGCGCGCGCCTGGTCCGAGGATGACGCGAGATTGATGAGGCAGCGGATCGTCGTCACGACATCGAAGGTACCGTGCCGCGCGCGCACAGACCCGAGCGAAAGCACGTCGCCCGTCTCGAAGGCGGCATTGGCGATCCCGTCGGCAGCGGCCCGCGTGCGGGCACGAGAGACGAACGCATCGACATAGTCGAGCCCGAGCGCGCTCTCGACACTGCGGGCGAAGCGCAAGGTCGAAAGCCCGTCGCCGCAGCCGATATCAAGAAGGCTCTGCCCGCGGGAAAGGAAGCGCTCGATCGCGCCCTCGACCGCCTCCTGGAGATTAGGATCACGCGCGGTGGGGCGCGCGCCATCGGCATCGAGCTCGTGCCGCGCGGCTTCGGTCCAGTGCGCGCGGATCTCGGCCGTTCTTTCGTGCTCTGTCATTCGCTTGACGCGGGCTCAGCCAGTGGCGTCCAGTTCCCGCACTTCACCGCCGTCGGGTCCGGCACGGTTGTGGCGGGCGATCGAAAAATGCTGCGGCACCTTGTGCTGAAGCTGCGGCACGCCGTAACCCGAGCAAAGCCGGCAGATACCGATCTCGCGCTGCGCGGCAAGAATGCGGCGACGGAAGGCCGTGGCGCGCGGACCGTTGAAGACGCCCATCAGGCCGTCCTCGAACACGTTGCCCAGGATGTTCTCGCCGTTCGGATCGCGGCAGCACGGCACCGCTTCGCCGTTCCAGTTGACGACGATCGAGTTCCAGATCCAGCTGCACTCGTGGTCTGGAACGACTTTGGGCTTCAAGATGCCCTGTTCGAACGCCGCCTCGTCGTAGAACCAGTATTTCCGGTCGCGCGTCAGATAGGCATGCGCCTCAAGCATGTTGCGCACGCACGGATCGATCACGTTGACAGCGTCCGCGCCAAGCGCGCGCGCCCAGGCGATGAAATCCTCGACCTGGTGCTCGTTGTGGCGCATGACGATGAAGCCGACCTCGATACGCACGTTCGAGGCCGGATGAAGCCTCCTCAAAGCCACGAGCGCGCGCAAGTTGCGCTCGACCTTGGCGAGGCTCGAGCGCACGCGGTAGCGCTGATGCGTTGCCTCGTCGAGCCCGCCGATCTGAAAGCTGATCTTGTTCACGTCGGAATAGATGACGCCTTCGGCATCGACGAGATCGCCGTTGGTGCAGGTCTCGACGAAAAGATCCTTGCTCCGCGCATAGCGAATCATCTCGTAGGCGTGCTCGCCGAGGAACGGCTCGCCCATGAAATAGAACATGAGCGTGTTCGTGGTCGGCGCGATCTCGTCGATGAAGCGGCGGTAGAGGTCGAAATCGACGAAACCCGCCGCGCGCCGCATGTCGCCCTTGCCGGTCTCGCACACGGGGCAGCGCGCGTTGCAGGCATTTGTCGGCTCGATCGTCACGTGCGCCGGCGCCATGAGCGGCCCCGCGCGGCGCGCCTTGAGCGACGCGGTGTTGAAGAGCACCGACTTCCAGCCGCGCGGCCGGCGCAGCGCGAGGCTCTTCACGATGCCAATGTGAGCGGCAAGCGACAAATCAGATCCCTTCGCTGTCTTGCATCATAGCATCCGCGCCGCCGTCTCGCGAACGAGCGCCGGCGGCGGATGGTCCCCATCGAGGAACGTTCGCGCCCAGGTTTCCAGATAGAGCAGAGACCAGATCAGAAGGCGGCGATTCTCGCGCCCCGCGCGGTGATCCTCGACAAGACGATGTACCGTCGCGCGATCGAGCCAGTCGTAGATGCGCGCATTGTTCGTGAGCAGCGTGCGGCGCACGTAATCCATGCTCTCTCCGCGGAACCAGCTCGCATCGGGCGCGGAGAAGCCTTTCTTGACGGCGTCCGCGATCTGCGCCGGGACGTAACGGCTCATCGCCGCGCGCAGCAGAAGCTTGCCGTCGCGCGTGCGCTCGAAATAGCGCGTGCGCTTGTCGCTCGGCTCGTTCTCGTTGATGCGGATCGTCTCGCTCAGATTCTTGAGCTTCATGCGCACCGGCAGGCGCATCGCGAAATCGACGAGGTCGTGATCGAGGAACGGCACCCGCGTCTCGAGCGAATGCGCCATGCTGAGCTTGTCCTCGACCACGAGGAGCCCGTGCAGAAACGTCTTCGCCTCGAAATAGAGCGAATGGTTGATGTAGTCCTCGGGCGCCGCGAGCGCATTCTTGTGCTCGCCAAAGACGGCGCGGAAAAGGTTCTGCGGATCGACGGCGCGGGCATCGATGCCGAGCGGCGCGAAGATCCCCGCCGCCGCCTCGGCCGGAAGCAGCCGCTGCCAGAAGCCATAATATTTGGTCGCGTAATCGTCGAAATCGCTGTTCGACGCCGCGCGGTAGTAGCGCCAGGGATAGCCGCCGAAGAGCTCGTCGCCCCCAGCGCCGGAGAGCGCGACCGTGCAGAAGCGGCTCGCGAGCTTCGCCGCGTAGAAATTGGGATAGCTTTGCCCGACGCGCGGCTCCTCCATGTGCCAGACGACGCGGCGCATAGAGCGCTCCATGTCGCCGGCCTTCAGCACCATCTCATAATGCTCGGTGCCGCAGAGATAGGACATATGTTCGGCCGCCGCGCGCTCGTCGAAGCCGAGTTCGAGGCCCGAGGCGGAGCTGAGATCAAACCCCACGGTGAACGTGCGCAGCTCCGGATGAATGCGCGCGGCAATCGCCGTGATCGAGCCCGAGTCTATGCCGCCCGAGAGATAAGCCCCCACGGGCACGTCGCTCATGAGCTGGCGCCGCACGGCCTGCTGCACGAGGCGATCGAGCTCTTCCACCAGTTCCTCGGGGCGGCCCGTGAGTTCGTCGGCGAAGCGGAAGTCCCAGTAGCGCTCGATGCGTGGGCGCGCATCGCCCCGGATGCCGAGGCGCAGGAAACACCCCGGCGGGAGCAGACGCACATCCTTGAAGAGCGTGCGCTCGCCCAGGAAATTCTGGAACGTCAGGTACTCGACAAGCCCGGCCGGATCGAGCGCCGCGGCAAGACCGGGATGCGCGAGAAGCGCCTTCACCTCCGATGCAAAGAGGAAGCTATCGCCGCGCTCGCACCAATAGAGCGGCTTGACGCCGAAACGGTCGCGCGCGAGCAGAATCTCTCCGGCCGCGCGGTCATAAAGCGCGAAAGCGAAGATGCCGTTGAGGCGAAGGATCGCCTCCTCGCCCCAGGCGGCGAGCGCATGAAGCAGCACCTCGCTGTCGGTACGCGAGCGGAACACGTGGCCCGCCGCCTCGAGTTCGCGCTTCAGCTCGAGATAATTGTAGATCTCGCCGTTATAGCTCAGCACGTAGCGGCCATCGGGCGTCGCCATCGGCTGATTGCCGGCGGGCGAGAGATCGATGATCGAGAGCCGCCGGTGGCCAAGCCCGACCGCGCCGTCAGTGTAATAGCCCTCGCTGTCGGGTCCACGATGGAGCAGCTCCGCGGTCATACGCCGAAGAAGATCGCGCGAGACCGGCGCGCCCCTGCGGTCAACGATGCCGGTGATGCCGCACATTGCTCAGTTGGACCAGACTGGATGGTTCATGAGAAGTGTGCTCAGCGCCTCGGCAAGCCAGTCGTCGAGCGCCGCTGGCGTGCCGACGCCATCGAGCCGGGCGCGATGGAGGATGCGCGCGCGCCCATCCGCCTCGACCATGCGAAACTCGACCTCGCCGCGTAGCGCGCCGGTCGCCGGGTCGACGCCGCCATCGGGAGCAAGCGCGGCCTCAAGGCGGCGGCCCGGCATCCACGGCTCGGCGAAGGCCTCGTCGAGCTTTCGGCGGAGCCTATCGACGAGCGATTCCATCACCCTTTTTCTGCGCGACGATGGTGATGCCGGACTCCTCGATGCGCTCACGTTCGATCGCGAGGCCGGCGTCCGCGCACCAGCGCCGCACCTCCTCCGGCGATTGGCGATGCGCGTTCTCCGGCGCGTACCAGTCGAAATTGATGTGGTGCATTTCGTCGAACGTGAGGTCCGCGCGATAGAACGCCTTCAAGACATGCCAATAGAAAAGCCGCTGCACGTCGATCGGCCCCGCAGGAATTTCGAGGATGTCGATCGGCTCCTTCAGCTCGATCGTGGCGCCGAGCTTGCCCAGCGCGATGCCAAGCTCGGTCAACGGGCGGAGCGCCTGCCACGCCGCCTCGGGCGGCAATGCGCGGAGTTTCGCGCGCACATAATCGTCGGCGAATTCGCGGATCGGGCCCTTCTTGCGATAAACATAGAAGAGAAGCCTGCCGCCGGGTTTCAACAGCGTCGCAAGATGCGCGAGTGCCCGCTCCGTCGAATCGGTGTGGTGCAGCACGCCTTCGGAGAAGATCACGTCGAGCGAGCCGCGCGCGAAGGGAAGCGCGTGCAGATCGGCCTGGATGAACCCCGCGGATATCCCGCGCTCGCCGAAGCGGTCGCGCGCAACATCGACCGCCGCGGAGATGTCGGTGCCGATATAGTGCATGCGGTCGAAGACGCCGTCGAAAAGCTCGAGCGCCGACATGCCGGCGCCGCACCCGGCATCGACGACGAGGGGACGCGCTCCACCATCGAGCCAGGATGATTCGCGCGGATTGCCATAGCGCTCGATAAGCCATTGCCGCATGCGCGCGAGCGAGGCCGGGGACTCGAAGCTCTCGCGCTGCTGCCACTTGAAACCGAAGACGCCGCTCGTGTGCGCCTGCTCCGCGGATGCCGCATGCGCGCCGCGCAGGATGCCATCGCGGAGCACGAGCTTTTGCCCATGCGCCACAATCTCCTCGCCCTCGCGCGGCGCCCGCGCGAGGCCCAGAAGCTCCAGCATGAAGCGCGGCAGCGCTTCAGATTTCGTGGAGACAGGCGGCGACATGGCGGTAATCGTCTTCATCCATGCGATTGTGGAGCGGCAGCGCCATCGACTGACGATCGCAATCGCGCGCGGCTGGTAGATCATCGGGCGCATAACCGAAGCGCTCGCGGTAGTAGCCCAGCGTATGGACGGCGTGCGTGCCGGGCCGCGCGCCGATGCCACGCGCGGCAAGGGCCGCCATGATCTCGTTGCGCGAGCGCGGCGCCGTCGCCGGATCGACGTACGTGACAAAGGATTGCCACGCATGACGGCCGCCCTCTGGCTCCCGCGGCAGCCGCAGCCACGGCAGATCGGCGAGCGCGTGGCGATACCACCCAGCCCAGCGCGCACGCTCGTTGACGAAGCGGTCGAGTTTTTTCAGCTGCACAAGCCCGAGCGCGCCCTGCAGATCAGTCATGCGGTAGTTGAAGCCCAAGAGGTTGAAGTCGGGCAGGATGTGCGGCTGCGGGCCGGCGTGGCGCTCCTCCTCCGAGACCGAGGCGCCGTGATTGCGCAGCATGCGCGCGCGCTCGGCCAAGGCGTCGTCGTCGGTCGTGAGCATGCCGCCCTCGCCCGTCGTGATCGATTTGCGCGGATGAAACGAGAAGACGCCGCACGTGCCGAGCGCGCCGGCCGAGCGGTTGCGATAGAGCGCGCCGGCAGCGCAGGCGGCATCCTCGACGATTGCCACATGCGGCGGAACGGCCTTCGCGAGCGCGTCCATGTCGGCGCAAAAGCCGAAGAGATGCACCGGAATTACGGCCTTGGTGCGCGGGGAAAGACAGCGCGCGACCTCGTCGGCGCGGATGTTGAAGCTCACCCGGTCGACGTCGGCGAGGATGGGCGTCGCGCCGCAATAGAGTGCAACGTTCGCGGTCGCGATCCAGGTGAAGGACGGCACGATCACCTCGTCGCCCGGGCCGATGCCGAGCGCCGCGAGCGCGAGATGGAGGCCGGTCGTGGCCGAGGTCGTGGCGACCGCGTGCTTCACATTATGTGCCGAGGCAAACGCGCGCTCGAATTCCTGCACCTTCGGCCCTTGCGTGAGCCAGCCGCTTTCCAAGGGCGCACGCAGCGCCTGCCATTCCTCCTCGCCGACGGCGGGCCGGGCGATCGGGACGACGCGCTTCTCGCTCACGGCACTTGCCTCATGATGCCGCCGCGCGCCGTGCCGCAACCTCGGCCTTGTGCGACTTGCGCCAGGAGATGAGCCGCTCGAGCCCGTCGCGCAAGCCGATCTCGGCGGCGAAGCCGATCTCCGACTTCGCGCGCACGGGCGAGCCGATGCGGTTCCGGACGAGCGTCGCCTGGCTGCGCGGCGCATAGGTTATCGGCTGGTTCGAGCCGGTGAGCTGGAGCAGCAGCTCGGCGAGCTCCTTCAACGACGTGCGCTTGCCCGTGCCGACATTGTAGAAGCGATCGACGGCCTCGGCCTTCGCGGCGCAGAGATTGGCGCGTCCGCAATCCTCGACCGCGACGAAGTCGAACGCCTCGCTGCCATCGCCGAGGATGGTGGGGCCGCGGCCTTCGTCGATCGCATCGAGCATCTTCATGATCACGGCGATATAGGCGCCGTGATAATCCTGGCGCGGCCCATAGACGTTCATGTAGCGCAGGCCCACGAGGTTCAGGCCATAGCGATGGTGGAATGCGCGCGCCATCGCCTCGCCCGCGATCTTGGTGGCGCCATAGAAATTCTTGTTGTTGAAGGGATGGTCCTCGGTCATCGGCTCTTCGACGGCGTCGCCGTAGACCGACGCCGAGGACGAATAAACGAGCCGCTTCACCTTGGCACGGACGCACGCCTCGAGCACGTTGAAGGTGCCGCGTATGTTCACGTCGAAGGCGGCGCGCGGATATTCGTGGCACTGCAGAAGCCAGAGCGCCGCGAAATGGAACACGCCGTCAGCGCCACTGAGCGCCGCCTCCAATATGTCGCTCTGGCAGATGTCGCCGCCCGCCTCGAAGATTTTGACCCGCGGATCTTTCAGAGCCGCCGCCAGGTTCTCGTGCCGGCCGCGCACGAAATTGTCGTAGACGACGATCTCGCCCACATCCTCGCGCGTCAACAGATCGACCGTATGCGAGCCGATCAATCCGGCGCCGCCGATGACGACGAGCCTTTTGCCGCGAATGTCCATGTCAGCCGGCGCCCACGCGCACCGCCGCGACGACGCGCTCCTGCGTCGCCTCGTCGAGATAGGGATGCATCGGCAGGCTCAGCACCTCCTCGGAAAGCCGCGCGGAGACGGGCGTGCCGCCAGGCGCGCTCGGATGATGGCGATAGCCGGACTGGCGCGAGAGCGGCAGCGGATAATAGATCGCGGTCGGAACGCCCGCGGCCCTGCACGCGGCCACGACAGCATCGCGCCGCGGCGTCTTGATCGTATATTGCGCCCAGACCGATTGCGCACCCGGCATCACGTACGGCGTCGCCACGTTGTTGCCGAGCGCCGAGCGATAGCGCGCAGCGACGGCTTGGCGCCGCTCGATCTCGTCGGCGAAGATTTCGAGCTTCTCGATGAGGATCGCGGCCTGCATCGTATCGAGGCGCCCGTTCACGCCGACGCGGACATTATCGTACTTGTCGCTGCCCTGGCCGTGGACGCGGAGCGAGCGCAGGATCGAAGCCAGCTCGTCGTCGTCGGTGAAAATCGCGCCGCCATCGCCGTAGCAGCCCAAGGGCTTCGCCGGGAAAAAGCTCGTCGCGGTAGCGAGCCCGAAGCGGCCGACGCGCGCGCCGCCAAGGCTTGCGCCGAAGCTCTGCGCCGCGTCGGAGAGGACGAAGAGCCGCGCCTCTTCGACGATCGGGAGCAGCGCGCGATAGTCGGCCGGCTGGCCGAAGAGATCGACCGGGATGACCGCGCGCGGGCGCAGCCCCGCGCCCTTCGCCCACGCGATCCCGCGCGCGAGGCTCGCGGCGTCCATGTTGAAGGTGTCGGGAGAAACGTCGACGAAGACGGGCGTGGCGCCCGTCCACGCCACGACCTCGGCGGTTGCGACGAAGGTGAAGTCGGGCACGAAGACGGCATCGCCCGCGGTGACGCCCATCGCCATCAGCACAAGCCCAAGTGCGTCCGTGCCGTTGGCGCAGCTGACGCAATGGCGCGCGCCACAGAAGGCCGCGAGGCGCCGCTCGAGTTCCGCTACCTCCGGGCCGAGGATGAACTGGCCGTGCGCCATGACGCGTGCGATCGCCGTGTCGATCGCGCCGGAAATGCGCGCGCGCTGTGCCTGAAGATCGATAAACGGGATGGGCTTTGCCGCGGTGTCGGGCATGCTTAGTCCTCGATCGGTTCGAGCCGGCCCGCGGCCTCGCGGTAGCGCGTGCCCGAGATGGGGCAGACGAGATCGCGGCCGAGCCGCCCGCCGGCGCGGCTCATCCAGCCGATGCGGCGCGCGGGCACGCCCGCCATCAGCGCGAAGTCGGGCACGTCGGACGCGACGACCGCGCCCGCCGCGATGAAAGCGTAGGCACCCACCGTGTGGCCGCACACGATCGTGGCGTTGGCGCCGATGGTGGCGCCGCGCTTCACCAGCGTCGGCTTGAACTCGTCCTTGCGCGAAACCTCGGCGCGGGGGTTCAGCACGTTGGTGAAGACGCAGGAGGGGCCGCAGAACACGCCATCTTCAAGTGTCACGCCGTCGTAGAGCGAGACGTTGTTCTGGATCTTGCAATTGTCGCCGATGGCGACGTTGGGGCCGGCGACGACGTTCTGCCCGAGGGTGCAGTCGCGGCCGATCGTGGTGTTGCGCAGCACATGCGCGAAATGCCAGATGCGCGTGCCGGCGCCGATTTGCGCTGGCTCGTCGACATAGGCGCTCTCGTGGATCTGCACGCCCGGATGCGACGCGCGCTGCGGCGCGGGCGCTGGCGGAGACGCGGGCGCGGGTCCCTTCAGGGCGGCGCTCGCCGCCGCGAGCACGCGCAAGACGCGCACGCCCTCCGCTCCGTCAGTCACGGGTTGGGCGCCGGTCGCGACGCAATCGAGGAAGTGTTGGCATTCGAGGCGCAGCGGCTCGGCCTCGGCAACGGGCACGGGCTCGGCGTCGGCACGCTGCGGCACCGGGACCTGGTCGCGCCACTCGATGCGGTGGCGATAAAGCTGAAGCTTGCGGTCCCACGGCTCGCCGTCGTCGAACACGGCCATCGCCTGGTCGCCGATGACGACGAGCTTCTGTTCCTTGAACGGGTGCAGCCACGATACGAAGATGTGCGCCTGCTCGCCGCCGGCGAAGGAGAGATGCGTCGTCGTCACGTCGGCGATCTGGCGATGAAGGTGATAGGCCCCTTCGGCGGTGACGCGCGTTGGCTCGGCCCCTGCGAGCGTCAGCACCATCGAGATGTCGTGCGGCGCGAAGCTCCAGAGGATGTCTTCCTCGCGCCGCACTTTGCCGAGATTGAGGCGGTTCGAATAGATGTATTGGAGGCGCCCTAGCGCGCCCGCGCGCACCAGTTCGCGCAGCTTGCGGAAGGCCGGGTGATATTGCAGCAGGTGCCCGACCATGAGCGTCCGCCCGCGCGAGTGCGCCAGCGTACAGAGCCCTTCGGCTTCGCCGATGTCGAGCGCCAGGGGCTTCTCGACGAAGACGTGCTTGCCGGCCTCGAGCGCCGCGCGCGCAAGCTCGGCATGGAGCGAGGCGGGCGCAGCGATGGCGACGCCGGCAATGTCGGGGCTGCGCAGCACCTCGGCATAAGGGAGAAGCGGCGCGCGATGACGCTCGGCGAGCGAGCCCGCCGCGGCGCGATCGGGATCGGCGATCGCCGCGAGCGCACCGAGCTCGGCGAAATTGCGGACGAGGTTCTTGCCCCAATAGCCCGCGCCGACAACGGCTATGCGAATGGTCCTCTGTTCGCTCACGCCTTCATCCATGCTACCGCAGTCCGGGTGAAACGACGTCTCACCGGACGGGAATGCTCGACAATCCGGCGCGCGAACGCCGGAACTCAGGCCGCTTCGACCGCGGCCGCCGCGAACTCCGCCTCGACCGTACGGCCCAGGAACTCGAGCAGCACCACCACGCGCTCGTCATCCGACGCCGCGGCAAGCCGCCCGACAAGCTCGGCGAACGGCCCTTCCGTCAGGCGCACCGCGTCGCCCGGCCGGAGCCGAAGCGCGGGCTGAAGCTCGTCGAAGGCGCCCATTCGCTCGCGCTCCTGCAAGAGCGCGACGATGCCGTCCGGCACCGCCATCGGCTCGCCGCCGCCCAACACCATTCCCGCGACGCCGACCGTCGATAGCACCGGGCGCCACGCCATGCGCTCGCGGTCGATGCCGACGAAGAGATAACGCGGGAAGAGCGGGCGCAGCGCGGCGATGCGCCGGCGCGCGTGGCACACGAAGCGGCGGTGGCGCGGCAGATAGGCCTCATAGCCCTGACGCCGCAGATGCTCGGCGGCCTTCGCCTCCGAGGCGGGGCGGGTGTGGACGGCGTACCAGCGCATCATGGCGCGGCCGTCCCGGCGGCGCGCGTGAGCTGCAGCATCGGCGGCGCCACGACGCGCTCCGCGGCGATGCCGTGATGCACGGCCGCCGCCAGGGCGGCATCGAGGCTCGCGCGCGGGCTCTTCGCGTCGGTGATGACGAGGGCGTCGATGTCGCCGGCGAGCCGCGCGGCAGCGGCGAGATCAGCGACGACGGGCTTGCCGCCGCAATGCGCCTGCGCGGCCGCGCCATCGACGACGGCGAGGATCGAGACATCGGCCTCGGCCGCGCTCAGCACCATCACCTCGGCCAGCTCGCCCGCGCCCCACAGCACGATGCGGTTCCAGCCGCGCGCCTGGCACGCGCTCAAAAGCGTGACGGCGTCGAGCCGGGCACGGCGGAAGAAGTCGAACGAGACGGTGAGATATTCGGCGGTGAGGCGGCTCTTTTCGGCGAAGCCGCGCGGCGTGAGATAGTAGGCGTAGCGATTGAGCGGCACCTGGCGGATCTTGATGTAGCCCTTCTTGGCGCAGCGCTTGAGGTACGCGTTGGCGAGGCCAAGAGCGATGTTGAGCTCGCGCGCCAAATGGCGCTGCGTCACATGGCTGTCACGCTCGACCGCGGCGAGCATGCCGAGCATGATGCCGATCTCGCCGTTCTTCGATTCCTCGCGCCGGCCGAGGGACAAGGGCGCCGCCTGCTCCATTTTCGCATGCCCCTCCTACCATGTTCGGGCCGTGAACGTCAAGCGTTCGGCCCTTGAACATGTTATGTTCCGGCCGTGAACAAAGCGTTCATGTCCGGCGCCGCGCCACGTATTCATCGCAATGCGAGCCGAAAACCCCCAATGCGCGTGCCGGGTGAGCGAGGGCCCGCTCGAGCGTGAAGCCCGCGCCTTCGAGGAAGGCTTCGACCTCGGCCGGCCCGGTCGACTCGTAGGGGTAACCGCCCAGCCAATCGTGCACGTCGTGGTGCCAATCCATGCCGCGATCGGAGCGGTAGGCGGCGATGTAGCGCGCGGGCGAGCGGCCCGAAGCCAAAAGGCCCGCAGCGAACACGGTCTTATAGAGCGCGCGCATCGCGCGCTGCGCCCGCGGACCCGCCCCGGCATAAAGGCGCTTCTCCCAGCGCCAAAAACCGCAGAGCGGCGTCTTGCGATAAAGCGCCACGACGAGCGTGCCGTCCGGCGCCGTCATCGCCGCGGCGTGCGCGAGCGCGCGCCACAGATCGCCGGTGTGATGCAGCACGCCCCAGCTATAGACGACGTCGAACGTGCCGTGCCGCTCCGGCGCAAGCTCGAACACGCTCGCCGCAGCGACGCGCCACGGGCCGCCGGCCGCGAATTTCTCTAAGAGCGCCGTCGCTGCCTCAACCGATTGCGCATCGGCGTCGATCCCCTCGACCGAGCGCGCGCCCAGGCGCAGCGCCGCCAGCGACGAGAGGCCGGAGCCGCAGCCGATGTCGAGAAAGCGCGCGCCCGCGACCCTGTCGCGCGGCAGGAGGCGCAACAGCCCGTCCTCCGCCACGCGGATTTGGTCTTCGCCCACGGTCGCGACGAAGGACTGCCAATTCTCGCCGAAGCGGAAGGGCGCGGGTGCGGCCATCAGCGCGGGTCTTGCACAGGCCGAGGCGGCGGCCGGGGATTGCTTCGCTTCGCTCGCAATGACAGCCCGCTTGGTGTCATTGCGAGGAGCGCGAGCGACGAAGCAATCTCGTGACGCGGCCCGATGGGAATGGCATTAGCCATTTCTATATCGCCCGGGCGGGATAATCGGAAGGATCGCCGGCGTTGACCGGGGCGGGCCGCACCCATAGACTTTGCGCCCAAGGAGACCGGGCTCATGCATATCATCGATTCGCACTTCCACTGGTGGCCGCGCGCGGTGTTCGAGCATCTGGCCCGGCGCACACAGTATCCGTTCATGCGGCCCAACGCGCGCGGCGGCTTCGACTGGCACCGCGACGACAAGGGCGCGGTCCCGTTCATGGGCGGCTGGACCGAGTGGTACTACCTCGACAAGCAACTCGAATACATGGATTCGCTCGGCCACCAGATCGACGTGGTGGGCTCGATCGGCCCGCTCTCGATCATCTTCTCGGAGATGCCGAAGGAGATGGGGCGCGAGTACGCGCAGATGTGGAACGAGGAGATGGCGGGCGGCCAGCGCAAATATCCGGGGCGGTTCTGGGCCTCGGCCGCGGTCCCGCTCGTCGACACGGCGACCGCGATCGAGGTGACGGAGCACGCGGTCAAGAAGCTCGGCCTCATGGGCGTCAACCTGCCGGGCAGCATCGGCCCCGATCCGCGCATTGATGCCGAGCGGCTCGAGCCGTTCTACGACTGCGTCGAGAAGCTCGGCGTGCCGCTCTTCCTCCATCCGACCGATGCCGTGTTCTCCGACATGCTGAGCGGCGAGTATGGCGGCGCGCTCTATCTCTCGCTCGGCCGCGTCATCGAGGTGAGCGTCGCGGCGATGCGGCTCGTCTATTCCGGCATGATGGAGCGGCACCCGAACCTCAAGATCGTGATGTCGCACACGGGCGGCGCACTGCCCTACCAGGCGGGGCGCATGGACAAGAACGGCAAGGCGGCGAAGCTGCCGCGGCCGCCGTCCGACTACATCAAGCGCATGTACACCGACACGGTGTCGCCGCACACGGCCGGCATGAAGTTCGCGATCGAGTATTACGGCACCGACCACGTCATGTACGGCACCGACTATCCGTGCTGGGATTCGGCGGCGGCGCTCAAATATTTCGCGGACATCGGATTGAGCGACGCGGACACGCAGAAGATCATGTACGGCAACGCGCGCCGCATCCTCAACCTGAAGGACCCGCCGGCGGCCATCGCCGCGGAGTAGCCGTTCCGTCATTGCGAGGAGCCGAAGGCTACGAAGCAATCCCCGAGATTGCTTCGCTTCGCTCGCGATGACAGCGCGCGAAACGTTGCGTCCTTCGACTTCGGCCCTTCGGGCCTCCGCTCAGGATGAGGACTTTTGCAAAAGCTGAAATAGGCTTTGGCGAAGCTCAAAGAAACTTCCTCATCCTGAGCGAAGCACGCGGAACGCGCGCGCAGTCGAAGGACGCAGTTCCGCCTCGCACATTCCTCTCCCGTCATGGCCGGGCTTGTCCCGGCCATCCACGTGTTGTCGCGGCGAAAGAACCCGTGGAAGCGCGGGACGAGCCCGCGCATGACGAGCTAGGCAGGGGGCGCGGCGCCGTGTCCGCCATTTTGCGGCTGCCGCGGAGCGGCCGGCGGCCCGGCAAATTGGGTTCGTTCCGCAGATTTGCCTTTGTCGGCCGCGCCGCGCGCCGCGGCGCGGCGCTGCTGGCGCGAGAGCGGCGGCGATGGCTCGGCCTTGCCCGCAGGCTCCGCCTCCGACTTCCGGCGCTGCTGCAGCTTGTCGAGCGTGGCGCTCGCGCGCGCGAGCGCGCGCTCGATCGAAGCCTCGTAGCGCGACAGCGCCGTCATCTCGTGCTCCGGCCACAGCGGCTCATCCGGCTTCTGCGCCGCCTCCGCCAGCGCATCGTCGCCCGCGGGTTCGGCCTCGGGCTCCCTCCCCTCGCCTGCCGCCTCGCCTTCCGCGCGGGCGGCGGCGCGGGCGCCGAGCGCCGCTTCCTCGAGCGCGGCCTCCGACAGCCCCCACACGATGCGCCGCGCCTCGACGCCCGCATCGAAGGGCGGCCACATCTTCTTGCGCTGCTCCTCCGGCGGCGGGTTGGCCTCGAGCTCCACCGTCAGGTGCTCGCACACCTCCTCGCGCGCCCGCTCGTGCGCCAGGTGCAGCGCCTCCGCGTTGATGGCCGCCGCCTCCTGCCGCCACACCCGCTTCAAGCGCCAGTTGCCCATGGTGATGCGCTCGCAAAGCGCCAGCTCGGCCGCGCCCTCGGGCGCGAGCGCTTCCTCCATCTCGCCCGCGAAGCGTGCGAACTCCGCCGCGTCCTCGTCGAAGGTCAGGACCTGCTCCGCCGCGAGCCCGTGGCGCAATGCGTTGAGCCGCGCCTTGGCCTTCCCCGTCTCCGTCCTCGGTCCCGTGCTCTTCTTTGCGTTCGCCCGGTTGGCCGCCATTTGCGCTTCGGTTGCCATGTTCGACCTCTTACTGTTATGTACGTGTATTATACCATATTTACGTACACGTAACAAGTGCGAAATCACAGCCGTTTCCGTGCTTCGCACGGCGGACCGAAGGGCCAGAAGATAGAAATTGCGTACGCGCTATTTGATCGAAGCGGCGGCCTCGTGGATCGGACGCGCGTCGATCACCTTGGTGAAATCGAGCGGCTCGTCGTAGGTGAGGCGGCCGTTCTTGCGCAGCACCGCCTCCTCGCGGTGAAGCCCGGCCTCGTACTTGGTGATGTCGAGATTGGGGTCGATGACATAGGGCGTCGCTTGCTCGACCGCCGCCGGCGCGATGCCCGCCTCGCGCGCGATCATCGCCGCGATCTCAGGGTTCTTGCTGTAGGCGCCTTGCGCATCGCGCGCGCCGCGCACGAGCGCGCGCAGGAACGCCTGCGCCACCTTCGGCCGATCGTTGAGGAAATGCAGGCCGGCGAAGACATAGGTGGTGATGGTGCCCTCGCCGACGCCGGCCTCGGGCTCGAGAAGCACCACCGAACCGGTGAGCTTCGTTGCGGTCGCCACCGGCTCCGGCAGGAAGCCTGCGTCGATCGCGCCGTTCTTGAAGGCGGCGATCTGCTCGCCGAAGCCCAGAGGCGTCAGATCGACGTCCTTCGTCGTCATGCCGTATTTCTCGAGCATCAGCGTCAGAAAATATTCCGTGATGTCGCCCGGCGCGTTGATTGCGACCTTGCGTCCGCGCAGATCCTTGGCGCTTTTGATCGTGCCGTCGTCCCACAGCGCCTTGCGCACGAGCGGCTGCGTCGCCATCACCGGCCCCTGGATGCCCAAGGCCGCAACGATGCGCAGGTCGAAGCCGCGATGGGCGGCGTTGAAGAACCCCGCGGTGGCGGCGCCAAGGCTCGCATCGAGCCGGCCCTGCGCCAGCGGCGCGATCGTATCAAGCGCGCTCCGCGTCTCGCCGGCGTCGATCTTGAGGCCTTCCTTCTCGAAATAGCCCTTGCCGACCGCGATGTAGTAAGGCGCCTGGGCCGTGCTTTTCACGAGCTGGACGGTCACGGTCTCCTCGGCCCGCGCGACGGGCGCGAGCACGAGTGCGAGCGCGAGGCCCCAAAAGATGCGCAGCATGAGTTTCTCCAACGGTTAGTTGGAGACACTCTTTGCCTCACCTAAGCCGTAAGTGCAATGAGAGAGGTGAGGCTCATAGGTCGTCGTCATGGCCGGGCTTGTCCCGGCCATCCACGAGTTCCCTTCAACAGGACCAACACGTGGATGCCCGGCACAAGGCCGGGCATGACGGACGGGAGTGAATGCCGAGGACAGGCTGCTAGAGCTCCTTGCCGATCGCGCGGTCGACGGAATAGGGGCCACCGCCGCGCAACGACACGGCGAAGATGACGAGGCCCCAGAGCAGCGGATATTCCCAGCCGCCCTTCGGCGCGTTCCAGGCGAAGCCGTTGGGGAAATGCGCGACGAAGGTGATGACGAGGAACTCGATCGCAATCATCGGCCCGACGATGCGTGTCAGGAACCCGATCGCCAGGAAGACCGCTCCCACCGTCTCGTTGAAGAACACGATGTAAGCGAAGAGCAGCGCCGGCTCGAACCCGCGATTGGCGAGCCCATGCGCGAAATTCCCGACGCCGACATGAAGCACCTTCATGATCCCGTGCTCCAAAAGCACGCCGCCCACCGTGAGGCGGATGACGAGCCACGAGAGGTCGCGCACCCAATCGTAGAAGGGCGCGAGCGCGGGAACGAGAAGCCGGGGTTCGGGCGAGGGCTGCGCGGGCGTGGCCATGGCGCGAGATAACACCACGCCCGCCCGCCTTAGTTGCCACACAAATGCGTGAACGCTTGCAATGGCAACGATATGAGCCAGGTCAAGGCGCAAATAGCAAGCGCGAACGGAGGCCGCGACAGGCCACCCGCCACCGAACGCGCGAGCACGTCGGCCGCGGCATCGACCGCGCGGTCATAACCATCCTCGATGCGAATTTGTCCGTCGGGCATGATCCATCTCCACCTTTCGGACGCCCCTTGCCCTTCGGGGATCCGTTTCCGGCGCGGCGTATCGTTCTTCTCGGCCCGCGCCATGCCTTTAGATAGGGTCGGCGCACCCCACCTCTCCCCCCGCGACCCGCATGGGAGCCATGTGGTGACATTTTCGCGAGCGGCCGTGTCCGGTCCGTGAGCGGAGGCACTGAACGCGACAGGTTCTTGTCATCGCCGCCCGCGCGCCGCAATCTTGCGAAAGAGGGAGGCGACCCAAAATGATCATCGACATCCATACGCACGTCCACACGCCCGAGGATGCGGCGCGGCCGTTCTGGCGCGGGCGCTGCCCCATGACGATCGAGAACGTGCTCGACGCGCAGAAGCGCGCCGGGATCGACGCGACCGTCGTCAGCAACCCGCTGCACGATCTGAAGCACATGGACGCGGCCGAGCAACTCGCCGCGTGCGAGGCGCAGAACCGCTACGTCGCCGAGCTGCAGGACAAGTACGACTCGATCTACGGCTTCGCCACCACCGTGCCCTATGGCGGCGACAAGTTCATGCGCGAGTTCGAGCGCGCGGTGAAAGAGGACGGATTGAAGGGCGCGTGGATCATCTCGAGCCTCAAGGGGCAATATCCCGACGACGACGAAGCGCTCCCGTTCTTTCAGCTCGCGAGCGAGCTCGACGTGCCGGTCGTGATCCATCCGCCGTCCGTCGGCTTCGGCGAGGAGCGGCTCAACATCTATCGCCTCGCTTCGAGCGTGGGCCGGCCGATGGATCTGGCGCTCGCCCTCTCGCGTCTCATCGTCAAAGGCATCTTCGAACGCTTCCCCAAGCTGAAGCTCGTCGGCTCGCATCTGGGCGGCGGCATCTGCGAGATGATCGGGCGCATGGACTATGCCTATAGTCTCGGCGACGAGGCGTTCTTCCTCGGTTCCTACGAGCCCATGCTCATCAAGAAGAAGCCGAGCGAATATCTTAAAATGATGTATCTCGAATCGACCTGCTATCACCCGCCGGCGGCGCGCTGCGCGGTCGAGACGGTGGGGCCCGACCATTTCCTCTTCGGCACCGACGCGCCGCCGCTCAAATCGCTCAAGCCCGAGGGCGTGGCGGTCATCAAGAAGCTTGGCCTGTCGCCCGCCGACGAGCAGAAGGTCTTCTGCGACAACGCCAAACGCATCTTGAAGATTTGATCTTCTCTGTCATTGCGAGCGAAGCGAAGCAATCTCCGGGGATTGCTTCGTCGCCTTCGGCTCCTCGCAATGACAGCAGAACTTCACCGCGTCCTTCGACTTCGGCCCTGCGGGCCTACGCTCAGGATGAGGGACTTTGGGTGATGCCTAAAGAAAGATCCTCATCCTGAGCGGAGCGCGGAGCGCGTAGTCGAAGGACGCAAATTATCAATCGCCCAGCTTCTCCACGGCGGCGACAAACCGCGCGCGCGCGGGCGGCAGGCGCTTGCCCTCGGGCGCGAAGAGCCGTGCCTCGAGAAAGAACCCCGTGAGCGCGAGCCCATCGCGCACGGACGCCGCCGTCGGCGGCGCGAAGCCGGCGCCCTCGCGCAGGAACGCCGGCAGCGGCAGCAAGCGCGCGCGATAGGGCTCGCCCGCCGCTTCCGATACCGCGCGGCCGGAATTGGGCGAGACATAGACGAGGTTCTCGCGCGCGCCCGTCGCGGCGCAGGCGGCGAGATCGAGCCCGAAGCCAAGCTCGGCCAGAAGCTCGAGTTCCCAGCGCACATAGGCCGGCATCCAGCCATCGTCCGCGGCAAGCGCGTCGAGCAGCGCGACGAGCCCGTCATAGGCCTTGCGGTGCAGCTCGCGCTCGGGCAGCGCGGCATCGGCAAGGGCGGCCGCGGCGGCCAGCGCCGCAAGCCGCGCCGGCGCCGCGATCAGCATCGCCGCATAGCCGCGCGCGAGTTCTCCGGTCATCGTGCCGAGATGCTCCGCGAGCCGCGCCGACCACGACGCGAGCACGCGGTTGCCGATCTGCCACACGGCACGCGCCTTCGGCCGCTGCCCGCCGCGCACGAGCCCCGCGTGGCGACCACGCTCGAGTGTCAGCACATGAACGAGGAGCGCGCTCTCGCCGTGGCGGCGCGCCGACAAGACGATGCCCTCGTCGCTCCAGCGCATCGCTAGCGCAGGACCATCGCAAAGCGCCGCCAGCGCCAGGCGGAGAAGCGCCACCACGGCGCTGCGCCCTCGGTCGAATAAACCACGAACGACGCCGCCGCATAGAGGCTCTCGGCCGGGACGAAGCCCATGCCGGGATCGCGGCTGTCGAGCGAATCATCGCGATTGTCGCCCATCATGAAATAACGATCGGGCGGCACGGTGAAGACGCCCGTGTTCTCCAAGGGCGCGTCGTCGTGCGCGACGATGATCGGATGCGGCGCGCCGCCCGGCAGCGTCTCCATGAAACTGCCGCCGCCCAAGGGCGTGCGCAATGAGGCCGCGCCGTCGATCGCGACAACGCCGTTCGTCACCTGCACGCGCTCGCCCGGCAATCCGATGATGCGCTTCACGATGAAGGTCGCAGGATCCTGCGGCAAGGCGAAGACGGCAAGCTCGCCCTGACGCGGCGCGAAGACGCGGTAATAGCCGACGGCGGCGAAGAGCCGGTCGCCGAGCAGCATCGTCGGCACCATCGATTCCGACGGCACCACGAAGGACTGCCACGCCAGCATGGCGGCGAGCCCCGGCAATGCCGGCACCGCCGCGAACGCGACGTAAGCCGCCCAGCGCCGCCAGCGCGAGAGGCGCGGCAGGCCGCGGCGCGCGAGCCGCGCCGCATCGATCGCGGCCGAAAGCGGCAGCACGACGCCGAGCAGCACGAGTGCCAGGATCGCCGGCGGCAGGATCGCGCTCCGCCTCACCGCCCAGAGCCACGGCGAGAGGTGATAAGCGAGGCTCCAGGCGAGCGCCACGGAGGCAAAGGCGAGCGCGCGCCGCTGCGCGCCGGCGTAGGACTGCCCGACGCCGGGAAAGATCAGCGACAAGAGGAACGCGCCGCTCCGCCAGCGCGGACGTGGGATCGTTTCGGACGAGAGAGTCATGCCCACGGCATTAATGGTCTCACCCCCACCTCACCCTGCCCTCTCCGCCCCAAAGGGGCGGAGAGGGAAAGTTGCGACGAGATGCGCTGCGCGCCGATCACTCGCGCACCGGCTTCCTACGTCCGACAAACCCTTCCCCTCTCCGCCCCTTTGGGGCGGAGAGGCCGGGAGAGGTGGGGCATCGCGCAATCTCGGCACGCACGGTTTCGAGCACGCCGTCGAGATTTTCGAGTACCTCGTTGTTCCAAAAACGGATCACGCGATAGCCATGGCCAGCAAGCTCCTCGCTACGCGCGGCGTCGAGGGACGCGCCGAGCGCGTGCTGACCGCCATCAAGCTCGATGACGAGCTTGCAAGCGGGACACGCAAAATCGGCGATGCGTCGGCCGACTGGATGTTGGCGGCGGAATTTCCACGGCGACAGGCGCTCGCGCAGCGCGCGCCAGAGAATGCGCTCGACATCGGTCGTGTTTTGGCGAAGGCGCCGCGCCAATCTCGTCCGCGGTCTGAGCGGTTTCACCCCCACCTCACCCTACCCTCTCCGCCCCCAAGGGCGGCGCGGGAATGCCACCTCGGCCCCTTCTCGTCGTCACCCATCCGCCCCGTCACTTCTCCCACTCGAGGCGGATCGCGTCGTAGCGCGCGCGGTCGTCGCTCCAGTCGGCGGTGACGCGGACATGGAGGAAAAGATGGACGCGGCGCTCCAAAAGCACCTCGAGCTCGTGCCGCGCCGCGGCGCCGATGCGCTTCACCTGCGCGCCGCCCTTGCCGAGCACGATCGGCTTGTGGCTCTCGCGCGCGACGTGGATGGTGACGTCGATGCGGACGCTGCCATCCTCGCGCTCCTCCCATTGCTCGGTCTCGACCGTGATGGCGTAGGGCAGCTCCTCGTGCAGCTGCAGGAACACCTGCTCGCGCACGAGCTCGGCCGCGAGGAGCCGCAGCGGCACGTCGGAGAGCTGATCCTCGGGGAAAAGCCACGGCCCCTCGGGCACGAGCGCGGCGAGGTGCTGCGCCAGATCCTCGACGCCGTCGCCGGTCAGGCTCGAGATCATGAAGGTGCGCGCGAATTTTTCCCGCGCGTTGAGCGTCTCCGCAAGCGGCAGCAGCTTCTCGCGCGGCACGCGGTCGATCTTGTTGAGGGCGAGGATGGGGTTGCGGCCCGCGGCACCCGCCGCGCCCAGTCCCGCGATGAGGCGCTCGCTGTCGGGATCGAGCCCGCGCGCCGCGTCGACGAGAACGAGCACGAGATCGGCATCGGCCGCGCCCGCCCACGCCGCCTTCACCATCGCGCGCTCGAGGCGGCGCTTCGGCGCCGCGAAGATGCCGGGCGTATCGACGAAGATCAGCTGCGAGGAGCCCCGCAGGACGATCCCCAACACCCGCGCGCGCGTCGTTTGCACCTTGGGGCTGACGATCGAGACCTTGCTGCCGACGAGACGATTGATGAGCGTCGATTTGCCGGCGTTGGGCGCGCCAAGGATCGCGATCGTGCCGCAGCAGCGCCGCGCCGCGTCGCTCATTGCGCGGCGTCGAGCGCCGCCAGCGCCGCTGCCGCCGCCGCCGTCTCGGCGCTGCGCTTCGAGGTGCCGTTCGCTGTCGCGGGCGGCAGCCCCTCGACGCTGACTGTCACGGTGAAGCGGCGGCGATGCGCCGGTCCTTCCGTCGCGACCGTCTTATAGGCGGGGATCGGCAGGCCGCGCCCTTGCGCCCATTCCTGGAGCGCGGTCTTGGGATCGCGCGGCGGCGCGCCCAAGGCGGAAAGCCGTGCGCCCCACCAGCGCTCGACGAAGCGCTGCGCCGCCGGAAGCCCGCCGTCGAGATAGAGCGCGGCGATCACCGCCTCGCACACGTCGGCAAGCACGCTCGGATTCTCGCGCAAGCCCGCCGCATCCTGACCGGCCGAGACGATGAGCCGCTCGCCCAACCCGACCGCGTGGGCCACCTCGGTCAGCGCCTCGCGCCGCACGAGATGCGCATGGCGGCGTGTCAGCTCGCCCTCGCTCTCGTCGGGAAAGCGGCGCCACAAAAGCTCGGCGACGATGAGGCCCAAGACGCGGTCGCCGAGGAATTCGAGCCGCTCGTAAGCGCGGCGCGGGCCCCCGCGGCGCCGCACCTCGCGCAACGTGACGGATTCCGCCAGGAGGTCGGGATGCGCAAACTCGTGGTCCAGGAGCTGGGCGAGGGAAAGCTTCGCGGTGTCGTCCATCTCAACGGATCATCGAGAAGAGCCGGCCGTAGCGCACCGTGAAGGGCCATTTCCACGGCTCCCACAAGGCGGCGTAGCCGTCGGTCGAGAAGAAGATGAACTCGGCGCGGCCGACGAGATTCTCCGACGGCACGAAGCCGACGCCGGATCTTGGGTCGCGGCTGTCGGCGGAATCGTCGCGGTTGTCGCCCATCATGAAGTAATGGTCGGGCGGCACGGTGAAGACCGGCGTGTTGTCGAACTGCGGCACGTTGCAGTTCTTGATCATGATGTGCGGCGCCACACCCGGGAGCGTCTCGAGATACTGCGCGTAGTTGCCGGACCCGCAACCGGCCTCGCCCGGCCGGAACGGTTCGTCGTAGTAGAAGTCGTCAGTGCGCCGGCGCGGCACCTCGGTGTCGTTGATGTAGAGGAGCCCGTCCTTCATCTGCACGCGATCGCCGGGAAGACCGATGATGCGCTTGATGAAGTCGGTCGAGGGATCGCAGCTGCGCTTCCTGAAATCCGCCTCCTCGGGCGGCAGGCGCGAGAAGTCGCACGGCAGCTTGAAGACGACGACATCGCCGCGCGTGGGCGCGCGGAAGAAGATGCGGCCCGGCCCCGGAATGACCGGGATGCCGAATGGGAACGACCAGCGGCTGTAGCCATAGGAGAATTTCTCGACGAAGAGATAGTCGCCGATGAGCAAGGTCGGCACCATCGAGGCCGACGGGATCGAGAACGGCTCGAACAGGAAGGTGCGGATGACGAGCGCGATCACGATCGCATAGACGAGCGTCTTCACCGTCTCGGCCACGCCGCCCGATGTCCTGCTAGCTGTCCGAGCCATCAAGAATGTCCAATAACCTATTGATTCGCCGCGTTTTCGGGAAAGAGTGGGCTAGCGCGTCGCGAGCGATCAAAGCGAAGCGCCGGGCCTCTCGTCAAGCGCGGCAGGTTGCCGCCTCAAGAGCCCGAGTCGCGGCGTTGGTCGTGCGTCCTTCGACTTCGGCCCTTCGCGAGGCTCAAGGCCTACGCTCAGGATGAGCAATCTTGGGTGAAGCTCATGGAAAGGTCCTCATCCAAAGCGGAGCGAGCGGTGCGGGCGCCGTCGAAGGACGCACCGCCGTTCCACCGGTCGTGTTCCACCCGTCATGTCATTGCGAGGAGCGCAGCGACGAAGCAATCCCCAGCGGTGGGAGATTGCTTCGCTCCGCTCGCACTGAAGCATTTGCTGCTTGCCACTTGACCGCGGCAGGTCGCGGCCTTATTTTCACATTTATCGAAATATCGAAAGACAGGCCGTGAACGAGAAGACGGCAATCGCGGCGCTCGGCGCCCTGGCCCAGGACACGCGCCTCAAGGCATTCCGGCTCCTCGTCGAAGCCGGCCCCGAGGGAATGCCTGCGGGTGCCATCGCCGACGCGCTCGGCGTGCCGGCGCCGACCTTGTCGTTCCATCTCGCGCAGCTTGCTCATGCCGGCCTCATCCTTCAGCGCCGGGACAGCCGCTCGCTCATCTACTCGGCCAACTTTCCAGCCATGAACACGCTCGTCGCCTACCTCACCGAAAATTGCTGCGGCGGAAGCGCGCAATGCGCGCCCGTTTGCGTTCCCCCTGCCATCGCGAAAGGACGAGAGCGCCATGAAGCGGTTTCACGTTCACGTCGCCGTTGACGATCTCGCGCAGTCGGTTCGCTTCTACTCGACATTGTTTGCGAGCGAGCCGACCGTGCTGAAGCCCGATTACGCCAAGTGGATGCTCGACGATCCGCGCGTCAACTTCGCCATTTCGCAACGTGGCGGCAAGTCGGGCATCCAGCATCTCGGCGTCCAGGTGGAGGACGAGACCGAGTTGTCCGAAATCTACGGGCGGCTCGAGCGCGCCGAGCGGCCGGTGCTGGAGGAGAAAGCGACGACGTGCTGCTACGCGCAGTCGGACAAGCAATGGATCGCCGATCCGCAAGGTGTCGCGTGGGAGACGTTCCTCACGCGGGGCGAGGCAACGGTTTATGGCCGCAGCGCCGCGATCGAAAGCCTCGCTGAAGTCGCCGAAGCGCCCTGCTGCGGCCCTAGCACCGCGCAAATCACCGAGGCAGCGAAGCCTGTGTCTACATGCGGATGCGGATCCAAAACGTGAGGGGGTGTGACCATGCCGGAGACGTACAACGTCCTCTTTCTTTGCACGGGCAACTCCGCGCGCAGCATCATCGCCGAGGTCCTCATCAACCACTGGGGTCGCGGCCGCTTCCGCGGCTTTAGCGCCGGGAGCTTCCCGAAAGGCGCGGTTCACCCGATGGCGCTCGCGCTTCTGCGCTCGCTGCACTTTCCGACGGACGAGCTGCGCTCGAAAAGCTGGAATGAGTTTGCGCGGCCCGGCGCGCCGGTCATGGATTTCGTCTTTACCGTCTGCGATCAGGCCGCGAACGAGCCCTGCCCGGTGTGGCCCGGCCAACCCATCGTCGCGCATTGGGGCATCCCCGATCCGGCGGCGGTCGAAGGCAGCGAAGCCGTGCGCATGGCCGCATTCCGCGACACGTTCCGCCGCCTCGACGCGCGCCTCAAAATTTTTGTGTCCCTGCCCTTCGACAAGCTCGACAAGCTCAAATTGAGCCAGGAAGTGCAGAGGATCGGCCGGATCGGGCCGGACGCGACAAAAGACGCCGCGTCCTGATCGATCGTGGAAGTCTCGCTCAGCCGGCGCGTGGCCGCCGAGGCCATCGGCACGGCCTTGCTTCTGACGGCGGTCGTGGGCTCCGGCATCATGGCCGAGCGCCTGTCGGGCGGGAACGTGGCGCTTGCGCTCCTCGCCAACGCCGTTGCGACCGGCGGCGCGCTCGTCGCCCTGATCCTGACGTTCGGACCGATCTCCGGCGCGCACTTCAATCCCGTGGTGACGCTGGCGCTGGCGACCCGCGGCGAGATGCGAGGCGGCGCCGCCGGCGGCTACATCGCGGCGCAGGTCGTTGGCGCCATCGCCGGCGTCTGGATCGCGCACGCGATGTTCGGCCTGCCGATCCTGCAGCTGTCGTCGCATGCGCGCGGCACGGCGGGCGAATGGATCGGCGAATTCGTCGCGACATTCGGGCTCCTCGGCTTGATCCTGAGCGCGGCGCGGCACGCGCCGGCCGCGGTGCCCTATGGGGTCGCGGCCTACATCACCGGAGCCTATTGGTTCACGTCGTCGACCTCGTTCGCCAATCCCGCCGTCACGATCGCGCGCGCGCTCACCAACACCTTCGCCGGCATCGCGCTGCGCCATGTGCCGGCCTTCATCGCCGCCGAGCTGATCGGTGGTGCCGCCGCGGTTCTGGTCTTCGGCTGGATGTTGGACCGGGGCGATAAATGAAGACGGCGGAGATTGCTTCGCTTCGCTCGCAATGACAGTCGGCGCGCTACTCCGCCTTTTCCGCCGAGATGATGACGAAGGCGTGCGCCAAGGGCGGCTCGTCCGTCAAGGTCAAGTCGATCGAGGCGCGCATGCCGGGCGGCGTCAGACGCTGGAGCCGCGCCAGCGCGCCGCCGGTCAGGATCATGCTCGGCTTGCCGCCCGGCAGATTGACGACGCCGAGGTCGCGGAAGAACACGCCGTCGCGGAAGCCGGTGCCGAGCGCCTTGGCGCACGCCTCCTTGGCGGCGAAGCGCTTGGCATAGCTCGCCACGCGGCCGGCGCGGCGCTCGGAGCGCCGGCGCTCGACATCGGTGAACACGCGGTCGAGGAAGCGTTCGCCGTGGCGCTCGAGCGTCTTCTCGATGCGGCGGATGTCGATCAGGTCGCTGCCGATGCCGAGGATCATCGCCGCCGCGCCTCGTCCATCAGCGCGCGCATGCGGCGGATCGCGGCCTCGAGCCCGCCGAAGATCGCCTCGCCGATGAGGAAATGGCCGATATTGAGCTCGACGATCGTGGCGATCGCGGCGACCGGCCCGACCGTGTCGTAGCCGAGGCCATGCCCCGCGTGGCATTCGAGGCCCAGGCTTTCCGCGCGCGCCGCAGCCGCGACGAGGCGTGCGAGCTCGGCCTCGCGCGCCGCGCCCGCGGCAGCATCGCAATAGGCGCCGGTGTGGAGCTCGACGACGGGCGCGCCCAACGCTTTCGCCGCTTCGAGCTGGCGCGTCTCGGGATCGATGAAGAGCGAGACGCGGATGCCGGCCGCGCCAAGCGCGGAGACGAAGCGCGCGAGATGCGCGGCGCCGCCGGCGGCGTCGAGCCCGCCTTCGGTCGTCACCTCCGTGCGCTTTTCCGGCACGAGGCAGGCGGCATGCGGGCGATGCTTCAGCGCAATCGCGAGCATCTCGTCGGTCGCCGCCATCTCGAGATTGAGCGGCAGAGCGATCTCGGCGCGCAGCCGCGCGATGTCGCTATCGGAGATGTGGCGGCGATCCTCGCGCAGATGGGCGGTGATGCCGTCGGCCCCGGCCGCGGCCGCCGCATGCGCCGCGCGCACGGGATCGGGATGGCGCCCGCCGCGCGCGTTCCTGATGGTGGCGACGTGGTCGATGTTGACGCCGAGGCGAAGCGGACGGGTCATGGGGCTTTCATGTCATTGCGAGCGGAGCGAAGCAATCCCCGAGATTGCTTCGTCGCCTTCGGCTCCTCGCAATGACAGCGCTGCCTCATCAGCCGCGCGCGCGCTCGACGGAATTGATGAGCGGGGTGGCGCGAAGTGCGGCGATGATGGTCGTGAGGTGGCGCACGTCCTGCACCTCGATATCGACCAGGATCTCGAAGAAATCCTGGCTGCGGTTGGTGATCTTGAGATTGGTGATGTTGCCGGCGTTCTTGCCGATCACCGTCGTGAGGCTGCCGAGCGATCCCGGCTCGTTGCCGATCGTGACATGGATGCGCCCGACATGGCCGCCCGCGGCCTCGCCATCAGGCGCGTTCCAGGCAACATCGAGCCAGCGCTCGGGCATCTCGGCGAAGCTCTCGAGCGTGTCGCAGTCAATCGTGTGGATGGTGACGCCCTTGCCCGTCGTCACGATGCCGACGATGCGGTCGCCCGGCAACGGATGGCAGCAGCCGGCGTAATGCACCGCCATGCCGGGAATGAGGCCGCGGATCGGGACCGCATTGTCCGACGCCTTGCGCTGGCGCGACGGCGGCACGAGCGGCACGACCTTGCCGCGCGCATCGGCCTTGGGCGGGAAGACCGCGTGCACGACCTCGCGCCCGGTGTGGTTGCCGGCGCCGACCGCGGCGCACAAATCCTCGGCCGTGTCGCAGTCGAACTGGCGCAGCACATCGTCGACGGCCTTGTCCGTGTATTCGTGGCCTTCCTGGCGGAAGGCCTTTTGCAGAATGGCCTTGCCGAGATCGAGATATTGCTGGCGCTGCTGCGTCCGGATGAAGCGGCGGATGCGGGCGCGCGCCTTGCCCGAGACGACGAAGCGCTCCCAGGTCGGCGACGGGGTCTGCGCCTTCGAGGTCACGATCTCGACCTGGTCGCCGTTCGTAAGCTGGGTCCGCAACGGCGCGAGGCGGCCATTGATCTTGGCGCCGACGCAGGTGTCGCCGATCTGCGAGTGCACGGCGTAAGCGAAATCGACGGGGGTGGCGCCGCGCGGCAGCTCGATCAGATCGCCCTTGGGCGTGAAGCAGAAGACGCGGTCGCGATACATCTCGAGCTTGGTGTGCTCGAGAAATTCCTGCGGGTCGGGCGCATGCTCGAGAATGTCCAAGAGCTCGCGCAGCCAGCGGTACTGGCGGCCCTCGGTCGAGGGCGCGGATTGCTTGTAGACCCAGTGCGCGGCAACGCCCAGCTCCGCCACCTCGTGCATCTCGCGCGTCCTGATCTGCACCTCGATGCGCTGGCGCTCGGGGCCGATGACGCCGGTGTGGAGCGAGCGGTAGTTGTTGGGCTTGGGCGTCGAGATGTAGTCCTTGAAGCGGCCGGGCACGACGGGATAGCGACCGTGCAGCACGCCCAGCGCGTGATAGCACTGCTCGACATCCTCGACGACGACGCGAAACGCCATGATGTCGGCGAGCTGCTCGAACGCGACGTTCTTGCGCTGCATCTTGCGCCAGATCGAGTTGGGCGATTTCTCGCGCCCGGAAAGCTCGGCCGGGATGCCGGCCTCGCGCAAAGTGGCGGAAAGCTCGGCCATGATGCGGCGCGGCAGATCCTCGCCCTTCTGACGCAGGAACGAAAGCCGCGCGATGATGCTCTCGCGCGCCTCGGGATAAAGCTCGGCGAACGACAGATCCTCGAGCTCGTCCTGCAATTCGTGCATGCCCATGCGCTCGGCCAAGGGCGCATAGATCTCCATCGTCTCGCGCGCGATGCGACGGCGCTTCTCGGCGTCGGCGATGAAGCGCAGCGTGCGCATGTTGTGGAGCCGGTCGGCGAGCTTCACCAGGAGGACGCGGATGTCCTCCGACATGGCGAGCACGAGCTTGCGGAAATTCTCGGCCTGGCGCGTGTGGTCGGATTGGAGCTCCAGGCGCGAGAGCTTGGTCACGCCGTCGACGAGGCGCGCGATGTCGGCGCCGAAGAGACGCTCGATGTCATCGAGCGTCGCGACCGTGTCCTCGACCGTGTCGTGGAGAAGCCCGGTGATGATCGAGGAGCCGTCGAGCTTCATCCCGGCGAGGATGCCGGCCACCTCGACCGGATGCGAGAAATAGGGATCGCCCGACAAGCGCATCTGGCTGCCGTGCGCCTTCATCGAGAAGACATAGGCCCGGTTGATAGCGTCCTCGTCGGCCGAGGGGTCGTACGATTTGACCCGCTCGACCAGCTCGAACTGGCGCATGATCCTGGGCGGCGTCCCGGCAGCGGTGGCAGGGACGGGTGCGGCCTGGGCGATGGGCGCCTCGACCGCCGTCATCGCTTACCGCTCGGGGGCCTCGAGATCGCCTTCGTCGATCTCGTCTCCGCCCTCGCCTTCAGCCTCGCCCTCGCCAAGCTCGGGCACCGCCGCGTCCACACCTTCCTCGGCGTTCTCCTCGGAGAGCAGCACGTCGTCGGGGATCTCGTCCTCGCCCGCCTCGGCGTCGCCCTCGGCTTCCTCCTCGCCCTCGACATCGGCATCGTCGATGTCGCCCGCGGCACCGATATCGACCGGCCAGGCGCCCTGGGCGCCGATCTCGATCTCCTGATCCTCCTCGGGCTCGTCGATCTCGACATGCTTCTGCATGCCCTTGATGAGGTTGGTCTGGAGCCCGTCGATCGGAACCGATTCCGCGGCGATCTCGCGCAGCGCCACGACCGGGTTCTTGTCATTGTCGCGGTCGAGTGTCGGCTGCTGGCCCTGCGCCATCTCGCGCGCCCGCTGCGCCGCGAGCAGCACCAGCTCGAATCGGTTCGGGATCTTGACGACACAATCTTCGACGGTGACACGCGCCATCCTGAGGACTCCGGCTCCAGCAATCTTTGAGTCGTTCAATATATGGGCGTCAGAGTCCTGACGCAACAGGGGTTTCCGCCACGTTAACGAGGCCGCGGCGAGGCATGGCCGGGGCGGCCGCGAAGGACTAGAGTGGCGCCATGGACGAAGTCGCAACCAGAACCCAAAGCGCGGCGGAGCGGGTCGCCTATTACGGCATCCATCATCTCGCCCTCAATACCGACGACATGAAGATGACGGTCGACTTCTATGTCGGCGTCCTTGGCATGCGCCTCGTCCATGCGATGCGCGTGCCGCCCGGCGTCGGCACCGGACCCGGCAACCGCGGCAACCCGCCGTTCGAGGAGATCCGCCACTATTTCTTCGACATGGGGCGCGACGCGCTGTTGGCCTTCTTCGAGATCCCGAAAGGCGCGAAGCCCGTGGGCGACCGTGACGCCATCGCCATGATGCAGCATGTCTCGTTCGCGGTGGCGCCCAAGAGCCAGGCCTCGATCCGCGCGCGGCTCGAGCAAGCGGGCGTACCCTACCAGGGGCCGATCGAGGTGCTGCCGGGGGTGTTCTCGATCTACTGCTTCGACCCCAATGGCATTCGCCTCGAATTCAGCACACAGCCCGGCGACGGTCCGGGCGAGCCAAGCATCGTCTCGGGACAGCAGCAGACGCGCGCCGTGGCGCAGCGCGAGATCGAGACGCTCTCCGGCGATCCCGCCTGGCTCGATCGGGCGTTGGCGGGCCTCGGCGACTGACCCCGCCTCGCCCGCAATTTCCTTGGACCGGGGCGACGGCACGATCTAGCTACAAAGGGCGTTAGTTAGCCAAATCCGCCCTTTTGTGAATGTGATGCCGAGCGAAACCGAAATCGCCGTCCCCCACCACCACGTCGTGCAATTCTATGGCGCGAACGGCGGCCCGCTCGTACGCAACGTGGGCGCGTATCTCGCGCGCGGCCTTGCCGCGGGCGGCGGCGCCATCGTCATTGCCGGACCGGACCATCGCCACGCGTTCGCCGACACTCTCGGCGGGATCGCGACGGACGCCGTTTCGGCCGGGCGGCTCGAGCTCCTCGACGCGGCCGACATGCTCGACCGCTTCATGGTGGCGGGCGAGCCGCACCAAGGCCGCTTCGACGCCACGGTGGGCATGGCCGTGCGCGCGCTCGCGCGCGAGCACGGCGAGGACGGCGTCTCGGCCTTCGGCGAGATGGTCGGGCTCTTGTGGCAGGGCGGCAACCGCGCCGGCGCGGTCAAGCTCGAGCACCTGTGGAACGGGCTTCTGGGGCGGCACGATTTCTCGCTCTATTGTGCCTATCCGGTCGACGTGCTCGACACGGAGTTCCGGCACGACGCGCTCGACGGTGTGCTCGCGGCGCACTCCGACGTCGTCGACACCGGCACGCCGGGCAAGCTCGGCAACGCCGTGACGCGCGCGCTCGACGACGTGCTCGGCACGAGCGCCGACGGCCTCCGCCAGCTCATGCGATCCGGGACGTTCCACGACGCCTGGGCCGCGCTGCCCGAGGGCGAGGCGAGTGTGCTCTGGCTCAGGCGCAATCTGCCCGAGCGCGCCGACGAAGTGCTCGCCCGCGCGCGACACTATTTCGCTTAATTTCCTGTCATTGCGAGCGGAGCGAAGCAATCCCTTGGGAGATTGTTTCGTCGGCTTCGCCTCCTCGCCATGACGATGACCGGCGACGGCGTCAGGCGTCGAGGACCGCGCGCACCTTGGCGCCGAGATCGGCGTAGGTGAAGGGCTTGTGGATGAGCTCGACGCCAGGCGCGAGGCGGCCTTTTTCGACGAGCACGGCCTCCGCATAGCCCGAGGTGAAGAGCACGCGTAAGCCGTCGGCCCGGCGGACCGCCTCTTCCGCGAGCTGGCGCCCGTTCATGCGGCCCGGCAGCCCGATATCGCTGAAGAGGAGGCGAATGTCGGGGTGGCGCTCGAGGAGGCGCAGCGCCTCGATCCCGCGCGAGGCCTCGACGACGTTGTAGCCGAGCTCGCGCAACGTGCCGGTGGTGAAGCGGCGTACATCCTCGTCGTCCTCGACGACGAGGATCTTCTCGTGCCCCGCGGCCGCGGGCTCGTGGTGCGGCGCGGATGCAGGCTCGGCCCGGTCCGGCGCCTCTTTCTCCGCCGCGCCGGCGCGAGCACACGGCAGGTAGAGCGTCACGGTCGTGCCGCGGTCAGGCGTGCTCGCGATCGCGATGTGGCCGCCCGACTGCTGCATGAAGCCATAGACCTGCGACAGGCCGAGGCCCGAGCCCTTGCCGATCTCCTTCGTCGTGAAGAACGGCTCGAAGGCGCGCGTCAGGACCGATTCCGTCATGCCGACGCCGGTGTCGGTGACGGCAAGGGCGACATACTCGCCCGCCGGCACGTCCTCGGGCCAGCAATGGAGCGTGCGGGCGAGGACCAAGTTCGCCACGTCGATCGTGAGCCGCCCGCCCTCGGGCATGGCGTCGCGCGCGTTCAAGGCAAGATTGAGGAGCGCATTCTCGAGCTGGTTCGCATCGACGAGCGCGGTGAGCGCGCCCGTGCCCACCAACAGCTCGACTGCGACCGCCTCGCCCAGCGTGCGCCGCAACAGCGTCACGGTGTTTCGCACGAGCGTGCCGATGTCGATCGTGCGCGGCTGGAGCGTCTGCTGGCGCGAGAAGGCGAGAAGCTGCCGCGTCAGCAGCGCGGCGCGGTTGGCGGCGCGGAGCGCGGCGTTGGCCGGCGCATCGAGATCGCCTTCGGCCGCCGCGAGCGTGTGAAGTCGTCGCAGCAAGATCTCGATATTGCCGACGACGACCGTCAGCAGGTTGTTGAAGTCGTGCGCGACGCCGCCCGTGAGCTGGCCCAGCGCTTCGAGCTTTTGTGCCTGGCGGAGCTGCGCCTCCATCGCCGCCTTCTCGGTGAGGTCGCGGATGAAGCCGTTGACGAGCATGCCCTCGCGGCGTTTCAGCGTCGTCGCCGCCACCTCGATGCGGATCCTGGCGCCGTCGTGGCGCTGCGCGTCCATCTCGAGCCGGCGTCCCCAACCGCCCGACTGGACCGCGCCGAGAAAGCGCTCGAGCAAGACCCGGTGCTCGCTGCGCTGATCGGGCGGAGCGATGACATCGGTGAACTTGCGCCCCAGCACCTCGCTGCGCGGCCAGCCGAGGATCGCCTGCGCCTGGGCATTCCATTCGCGGATGCGGCCCTCGCCATCGATCTGGACGAAGCCATCCAACGCCATGTCGATGATGTCGCGCACCATGCGCTCGCTCTCGACGAGCGCTTCCTGCGCCTTCATGCGCTCGGTGATGTCGCGCGTGATCTTGGCGAAGCCGATGAGTGCGCCGGCATCGTCGCGGATTGCATCGATCACGACGCTCGCGAAAAAGCGCGTGCCGTCCTTCCTGACGCGCCAGCCCTCGGCCTCGAAGCGGCCGGTCGTCTCGGCTTGCCTGAGCGCGCGCTGCGGCAAGCCCGCCGCGAGATCGGCCTCGGTGTAAAAGCGCGAGAAATGCTTGCCCACGATCTCGTCGGCGCGATAGCCCTTGATGCGCTCGGCGCCGCGGTTCCAGGTCAGCACCATGCCCGCGGGATCGAGCATGAAGATGGCGTAATCGACGACGCTGCGGACAAGCGCCGACAACTGCTGGTCGGCCCCGACCACCGCTCTATTCGACTGAAGATGTTCTTCGTTGTCCGGCATTTCCGTCCCGGCCCGCTTGAGCAAACGCACGCGAGCGCTGACCGGCACCCTACGCAAAAGTGTCTCGCAACGCATCTGCCCCGAAGGAGAGGACCGGTCGCCTTTTCGAGCGTGTTGAAGGAATTAACGCAACTTGGGCGCGATCAATCCCTCCTTCTCCAAAAGCGGGAAGATGCCCCCGCCCCGCATCAGGCCCAAGAGCCGCTCCGGAATGGGGAGCGGCGAAAGCGCAGCACCGGTGCGCAGATTGGTGACGCGCCATGCCTCGGGATCGAAGCGCGCGCGGTCGCCCTCCTCGAAGGCGGCGGCGCAGCCCGGACATTCGAGCGCGAGGAGCCCGTAATTGACGCTGTTGCGGAAGAAAAGCCCGTTGATCGATTCCGCCATCAGGAACGCGACGCCGCAATTCCTGAGCGAGCGCGACGCCGGCCGGTTCGAGCCCATGCCGAAATTGCGGCCGGCGACGATGGCATCGCCCGGCTTCATCTCGCTGACCCAGCCGGGACGGTTGGCGAGAAACACGGCCTTCGCCTGCTCGGCCTCGCTCTTCGCCTGCACGCTCGCTGGCAGCATCAGGTCGGTGTTGATGTCGTCGCCGAATTTCCACAGCTTCGCTTCGATCATGAGAGATCTCCCGCGAAATAATTCGCGGCCGATTGGATCTCGCCGGCCAAGGCCGAGGCCGCGACCGTCGCCGGCGAAGCCATGAAGATGCGCGCCGAGGGGTCGCCCATGCGGCCCTTGAAGTTGCGCGTGCTCGCGGTGATGCACACCTCGCCGGGGCCGAGCACCCCCATGTGGCCGCCGAAGCACGCGCCGCACGTGGCCGAGGTGACGACGGCGCCCGCGTCCAACAGCGTCTCGACATAGCCCGCCTTCAAGGCCGCGCGGTAGATCGCCTGCGAGCCCGGCGTGACGAGAAGGCGCACGCCC
>DATIXQ010000108.1:0-2877 GCA_035518375.1 Allostellaceae bacterium
CACCCCGGAGCGCACGGCCTCGGCGCTCTTCAT
Organism: Allostellaceae bacterium; assembly: GCA_035518375.1. Lineage (GTDB taxonomy): Bacteria > Pseudomonadota > Alphaproteobacteria > ATCC43930 > CGMCC-115725 > DATJLY01. The sequence continues at coordinate 34 of DATIXQ010000108.1, forward strand.
GCCGCCCACGCATTCGCGCATGATGCTGCGCTCCGCCGGCGCATGGGAGACGCTCGGCGAGCGCTGGTTCACCGCATTCTCGGGGGTTTCGATGGTCGAGGCCTCGAAACAGATCTATGCGAAGCCGGCGCCCGCTCAGGCGCGCCGCATTCGCGCGCGCCAGGTCTACCTTCCGCTACCGGGCGCGCCGAGCCCGATCGGGCGTTAGGCGCCGGGCCGAGCGAGCTGAAAGATCGCCTGCGCCGCAAGCAGGTTCGCGAGCGTTCCGGCAGGGTCGAGCGAGAACGGCCGGCCGAACCGGTCGAGCGTGACCGAGCGCTCGACCTTGATGCCGTCCTCGGCGCAGAGCGCAAGAAAATCACGGATCGTGCAGAAATGGATATTGGGCGTGTCGTACCACGGCGCCGAGAGGAGCGCCGTCATGGGCATGCGCCCGCGCAGCATAAGGTCAAGACGGATGCGCCAATGGCCGAAGTTCGGGAACGATACGATCGCGTGGTGCGCGATGCGCACGAGGTTTTGCATCACCTTGCGCGGGCTGCGCGTCGCCGGCAACGTCTGGCTCAGCACGACATAGTCGAAGGCGCCGGAGGGATAATCGTCGAGATCATTGTCGGCGTCGCCCTGAATGACCGAAAGCCCGTGCCGCACGCAGGCATGGACGCCGCTCTGCGACAGTTCCATGCCGCGGCCATCGACGCCGCGCTCGTGCGCGAGAAAATAGAGGAGCTCGCCGTCGCCGCAGCCGATGTCGAGCACGCGCGCGCCGGTCTCGATCATGCTCGCGACGAGGCGCAGATCCTCGCGAATCGAAGTCGCAGCCGCCGGCGGAGCGGCCGCGTCGTGCCGGTCGGGGCTCACGCGCGCTCGAGCCCCAGATGCTCGGCGCAGCCTTCGAGGAAGCCCGTCAGCGTCGCGAAGAATTCCGGCTCCTCGAGCAGGAAGGCGTCATGTCCCTTGTCGGTTGCGATTTCGACGAAGCTGACGTTGGCGGCGGCGGCGTTGAGCGCGTGGACGATGGAACGGCTTTCGGGCGTGGGATAGAGCCAGTCGCTCGTGAAGGAGATGACGCAGAAGCGCGTCTTCGCGCCGCGGAAGGCGTCAGCGAGCACGCCGCCATGCTCGGCCGCGAGATCGAAATAGTCGCACGCGCGCGTGATGTAGAGGTACGAGTTGGCGTCGAACCGCTCGACGAACGTGACGCCCTGATGGCGGAGATAGTTTTCGACCTGGAAATCGGCTTCGAAGCCGTAGGTCACGACCCGCCGGTCCTGCAAGTTGCGGCCAAACTTGCGGTGCAGCGCCTGCTCGGAAAGATAGGTGATATGCGCGGCCATGCGCGCCACCGCAAGGCCGCGTTCCGGCCGAAGCCCGAACTCCTGGTAGTTGCCGCCGCGCCAGTCAGGATCGGCCATGATCGCCTGGCGGCCCACTTCGTGGAACGCGATGTTCTGCGCCGAGTGGCGGGCCGCGCTCGCGATCGGCACCGCGGCGAACACGCGCTCGGGATAAGAGGCTGCCCATTCCAGCACCTGCATGCCACCCATCGAGCCGCCGATCACGCAAAAGAGCCGGTCGATGCCGAGATGGTCGATGAGATGCTTTTGCGCGCGCACCATGTCGGCGATGGTGATGACCGGGAACGACAGGCCCCATGGAAGCCCGGTCGCGGGATTGACCTCGGCCGGACCCGTCGAGCCCATGCATCCGCCGAGCACGTTCGCGCAGATGAGGAAATAGCGCTCGGTGTCGAGCACTTTGCCGGGGCCTGCGAGCGTGTCCCACCAGCCGGGCTTGCCGGTGATCGGATGCGGCTCGCACACATACTGGTCGCCGGAGAGGGCGTGACAGATGAGGATCGCGTTCGAGCGGTCTTCGTTGAGGCGCCCATAAGTGCGGTAGGCGATCACGGTCGGGCCGAGTGCCACGCCGCAGTCGAGCGCAATCGGCTCCTTCACCTCGAGCCGGTGGCCGGGCCGATCCGCCGGAGGTACGGGGCGCGTCGGCGAAGGAACGGAAACGCTCATGATTGCCCGCGAAAAGGAGCGGCATACCTAGGAAGCAAGCCCATGCCCTGTCAACGTTTTCTTTGCTTTCGCGCGCGCCGCACACTATGTCTAAACGGCTTCCCGCGCGGACTTTTGACATGGCAACGACCGGCTCGCCAACGCTCGCTCACCTGCGCCGTCAGATCGATGAGATCGACGACCATCTGCACGAGCTCATCATGCGTCGGGCGGAAGTGGTGAGCAAAGTCGCGCACGTGAAGGAGGCGCAGAACATCGGCGCCTATCGGCCGGGCCGCGCCGCACAGATCCTGCGCCGCATCGTCGGGAGCCACCATGGCGTGTTTCCGCGGCCGGCCCTGGTGCGTCTTTGGTGTGAACTGCTGGGCGGCACCGTGGCGATGCAGGCAGAGCTTACGATCGCGGTGGCCGAGGGCGGCTGGGATCTGGCGCGCGACTATTTCGGCACGCTCGCCCCGCTGCTGACGACCACGTCCGAAGATGTCGTGCTCGCGGTCACCGAGGGCCGTGCCCAGCTCGGCGTGTTGCCGCTGCCAGGCGACGACATGCCCGACCCGTGGTGGCTCAAGCTCGCCGAAGCGCCCGAGGCCGCCGCGCGCGTGATCCTGCGCCTGCCGTTTGGCGCGCTTGGCAACGCCGATCCGATGTGCGCCGACGCGTTCGTCGTCGCGTCGTTCGAGCCGGAGCAGAGCGGCGATGATTGCACGCTGCTCGCTGTCATCTGCGCGGACCACGTGAAGCCGGCGGATCTGACCGATGCGTTCCTCGCGCTCGATCTGCACTGCAACCCCGTTGCGTCGGCCGTGCGCGGCACGGG